>CAWHMO010000010.1:0-895919 GCA_963830565.1 uncultured Pseudomonadota bacterium | reverse complement strand
GCCGAGGCCACACCCTCCAGCACCGCCGCCCCGCCATGCAGGTGCAGTTCCGCTGAATCCTCGCCGGTATAGCTGCCCGGGCCGGGCATCCACAGCACCACCGCCCGGTCAAGTTCGGCTCCCGCCGCATCGCGCAAGCGACGCAACGACGCCCGCCGCGCCACGGGGACGTCGCGACACAGCTGCGGCGAGCACCTCCCGGCTGGCCGGCCCGCTGACCCGCAGGACCGCGATCGCCGTCCGCCCAGCGCCACTCGCGAGGGCGAAGATCGTCTCCCGCCGATCGGCCGGTCGCCGGGCCGGACCGTCAGCCGTTGACCACCTCCCCACCATTCGGATGCAGGACCTGGCCGGAGAAGTACGCCGCATCCCGCGAGGCAAGGAAGATGTAGCTGGGCGCGACCTCGTCGGGTTGCCCCGCCCGCCCCATCGGGGTCTGCTCACCGTGCTTCGCTGTCTGCTCGGCGGGGTAGCTCGCCGGGATAAGCGGCGTCCAGATCGGTCCCGGCGCCACCGCGTTGACCCGGATGCGCCGGCTCTCGAGTTGCTTCGAGAGCGAGCGCGTGAAGCCGACGATGGCGCCCTTGGTGCTGGCGTAATCCACAAGCTGCTTGCTGCCGCGATAGGCCGTCACCGAAGCGGTGTTGATGATGGCCGAGCCGTCAGGCATCTCGGGGAGTGCCGAGCGCGTCAGGAAGAACTGGCCGAAGATGTTGGTGCGGAAGGTCCGCTCGAGCTGGGCGTCGCTCAGGTCTTCGAGCCTCTCGACGACATGTTGCTCGGCGGCATTGTTCACCAGGACGTCGATCCGGCCGAAGGCGGCCACCGTCTGGCGGATAACCTCGCGCGCGAAATCGGAATTGCCGATGTCGCCGGGGATGGCCAGCGCTCGGCGCTCCTCCGCCTCGATCAGCCGGACGGTCTCCTGGGCATCCTCGTGCTCATCGAGATACGTGATGGCGATGTCGGCGCCTTCCTTGGCGAAGCCGACCGCCACCGCGCGACCGATGCCGGAATCGCCGCCCGAAATGAGGGCTATCTTGCCTTCCAGTCGTGCCGCGGCTCGGTAATTCGCCATGCTCGACTGGGGCCGCGGCTCCATCTCCGCTTCGAGCCCGGGCTGTCGTCGCTGCTCCTGCGGTGGACGAAGATCGCTCACGCTCGCTTCCCTTTTGTTGCGGGCTTATGCACGGCAAACGGGCTTGGCCGCGTGCCGTTTTATCACAGAGCCGCGTTCAGCGCAGCCCCAGCACGGCCGCGAACAGCGCCAGGCCAGCGGTGATCCAGGCCACGTAATCGCCGATTATCCCGCTATGCAGGCGGGTAATGGCGCCGAACACGGGTGCGCTCAGCCGGCCGGTTGCGCTTACCAGCCATGCCGGAAGGCGATCCCGCCACAGATCGTAGGCGGCAACCACGACCGTCAGGCCGAGCGACAGCCAGGGCAGGAACGGATGCGGCGGTTCGAGAAGCGGCACCGATGTGCCCGCCTGGCCGGCAACCGCCAGGAAGCCGCGCGCGCTCGCGCGCGCCAGCTCGCCCACTCCATCACTCCAGACGAGCGCTGCGCCAAGCAGCACGACCGCCGGGGAGAGCATCAGCCAGAGCGGCCGGTTTTCCGGCTCCCGTTCGTTTTCTCGCGGCGCTTCCTTCTCCTCGCCAGGCTGGGAACCGAGTCCGGCAAAGACGCGACCGGTCGCTCTCAGCACCGCGGCGCCCGTCAGGCCGGTGCCGAGCACCAACGCGGCCGCGGGCCACGAAAGTCCCGCGGCGGTCGCCGCGGCGTCGATGAGGGCCGCTCCCTCGTTCATGACACCAAGCGGCAGCCCGCCGAGCAGGAGCCCTCCCAGTCCGCAGGCCAGGCCCGCCGGCCACAGCGTCCCGCCCTTGCCGCGCAGGACAATGGCATCGACGCTGCCCAGTCGCGCGAGAAGAATGCCGGCGATCATGAACAGCGCGGCCTTCACCAATCCATGGCCGATCAGATAGGCGAGGAACCCCGCGATTCCGGCCGGCGTCACCAGCGCGAGCGCCATGAGCAACACGCCCATGTGCGACACCGTGGAGAATGCGAGCATCCGCTTGATGTGCCGCTGCTCCAGGGCGGCCATGCCGCCGAGGATGGTCGTCAGTGCGCCAAGCCACAGCAGCAGCCCATGTACAAGATGCTGCACGGCGGGGTCGGGCAGGAACACCGTCCAGACCAGCCGCATGAGGCCGAAAAGGCCGAGCGGCACCATGATCCCGGAGAACATCACCGAGAGCGGGCTCGGCGCGACGGCGTGGGCGTCTCCCAGCCAGAAATGCAGCGGCACCATGGCGCCCTTGATCAGCAATGCCGCCGCGATCATGCAGAACGCCGCCGCCACGACCGGTGAGCCCGGGGCGCCGCGCACGAAGGATTCCAGCGCGCCGAAATCCAACGCCTCCGCGGGCGCGTACAGCAGGCCGATCCCGCCCAGCATCAGGAAGCTGCCGATCCCGTTGGTCACGGTGAAGGTCAGCGCGCCTTCCAGCGCCAACTCGTTCAGCGCATAGGCGGTCAGCGCGAAGGCGGTCACGCTCATCGCCTCGAACCAGACGAACATATTGAAAAGATCATGCGTCAGGGCGAAGCCGATCATCGCCGCCATGAAGACCAGCATCATCGCGTGGAACTCGGTCCCGACTTCGGCGAAGAAGCCCCAGGCGAAGATCAGCGTCAGCGCGGTCAGCCCGGCCGTGAACAGCGCGAGCAGCGCGCCCGCCTGGCCGATCACGAACGCAATGCCGATCACCTGGCCCTGCCGCGGCGTCCAGCCGCCGAACCAGTAGGTGATCGGGCCGGCCGCGGCGTCGCGCAGCAGAAGCGCGCACGCCGCGGCGGCGAACAAGGCGGCGAGCAAGGCCACGATGTCGGGCACGCGCCCCGGCAGCAGGCGGTTGCACAGCAGCAGCACGCCGGCGACTGCCAACGGCACCGCGACCGGCAGCGGCGGCAGGGCGCCGCCCAGGAAACCGCTCATCGCCGCATCGGCCGCAATTCGTCCGGATCGAGCGTACCGCGTTTCCGATGCAGTTGCAGAGCCAGAGCAAGCAGCAGCGCCGTGACGGCAGCGCCCACCACGATATCCGTCAGCACCAGCGCCTGCACCACGGGATCGACGGCCGGCGTGCCCGGCGGGTGGTCGTAGAAGATCGGCGCCCCAGCGCCCCAGCGGAATCCCGCCGCCAGCAGCAGGACGTAGGTGGAGGATTGCACGACCGACATGCACCCTATCAGGTGGACGTAGTGCCGGCTGGTGACGACGCCGTACATCCCGATCGCGAAGAGCCACGCCGTCACCGCCCAGGGCAGAGCGTTCACGAGCACGGTCATGACCCATCCTCCCCGTCCTGCTCCGCGCGGGTCTCCTTCAGGAAGTCGACGAACAGGATGCCGAACCCGCCCACCACGGCGATTGCCACCGCCCAGTTCAGGATCAGGATCATCCCGCCGGACAGCAGGGCTCGAAGCTGCCCCAGCGGCAGCACGTTCGCCAGGTAGCTTGCGCCGACGGCCATGGGGGCGAGGCCCGCCACCGCGTACATGGCCGCCCCGCCGCCCTCCATGGCGTCCAGCAGGCCCGTGCGCATCAGCCTGCGCCAGGCCGGATAGCCTTCGCAGAGAAACAGGAGCAGCAGGCCGGAGGCAACGATGGCGCCGCCCTGGAACCCGCCGCCGGGCGTCAGTTGCGCGTGCAGCACGACGTAGATGCCGAAGACCATGATCACCGGACCGAACATGCGCCCGATCAGCACCATTGCGTCGCTGCGTCCCGGGAACGGGCGGCCGGGCGCCGCCGCCGGTCGATCGGTGGGCAAATCCTCTCGGCGGCCGCGCAGCAGAACCGCCGTGCCCGTGACGGCGGCGAACAGCATGATTTCCTCGCCCAGCGTGTCAAAGCCGCGATAGTCGAAGTTCACCGCCGTCACCATGTTGGTGACGTGGCGCTGGATTGGCGCCAGGCGGTTGATCAGGTCACCGTACGGCAACGGATGCGCGCCGAAGGGTGGCATGGCCGCGACCACGAAGGGCAACGCCGCCGCGAGCCCGCCCATCGAGACCAGGAATAGCAGCAGGCGGGCCGTCCGGGGCACGGCTCAGTCTGGCTTTCGATCAGTGCGGATCGCTGCCAGGACCACCAGGAACAGCAGCGGGATAGCGGCGGTGCCGACGGCCAGCTCGGAATAGGCGACATCGGGCGCCTGTAGCGCCAGGAACAGCAGCGCCAGCACCAGCCCGTTTGCCGCGATCGCCAGCACTTGACGGCGCGGGTCGCGGCTTAGCACGACCCCCGCCCCGGCCATGGCGGTGAGGAGGAACAACACGAACAGCAGGGCCGTCACGGTTCGGCTCCCTGCCGATCGCGCCAGGTCAGGGCGCGTCCGACGGCGTGCGACAGAGCCGCCCCGGACAGCAGCAGACTTGCCAGCAGGAAAACCACCTTGACCACGGAAGGCGAGCCGCCCTGGCTCGCGAATGCGGCCAGGAGAACGGCCGGTCCCGCGGTGCTTGCGGCGAATGTCGCACAGTGCAGGCGGTCCAGCGGCTCGCGCAGCCGCACAAAGCCAAGGCAGGCGAGCCAGACGGAGAACGCCGCCACCCCGAGCAGCACGTCTGCCAGTATGGTCACAGCCAGCGCTCCAGGAACATCGCGAACAGGAGCGTGCCGGGAAGCGAAAGCAGCCCGAGCGTGAGCGCGAGGTCGAGGAACGAGGGCTGACCGAAGGCGAAGCTCAATTCCACGAGTGCCCAGCACGCGACGACCGAGGCCATCTGCACGGCAGCCAGCCGATGGCCGACACCACCGCGCAGCGCGGCGCCGACCGGCAGCGCCAGGGCAAGGATCGTGGCTATGCCGGCTGCGAGCCAGGGCGGGTTCAGATTGGCCACCGATGATCCTCCTTCTGGGCTGCGGGAACCAAGCGATGCACGACAAGCGCTTGGTCTCCGGGCACGAGCTGCTCAACGAAGCCATTCGGCGCCACGGAAGCCGCCAGGATCACCACGGCCCGGCGCCCGGCGGCCATTTGCGAGGGCCCGCCCACAAGGAAATCCTGCCGCTGGGTGAGGCCATGCACCGCCCGTCCCACGCTCACCCGGACCAGCGCGCCTGCCACCGCTGCCGTGTCGCGCGCCAATGACGCTGCGACGCGGCCCGCCAGCCGGCCCCAGGGTGCGTCGATGGCGACGGGACGCTCGCCGCGGGCACGCAAATAGGCCTGCAACCCGGCGCCCACTCCCGCCGCGAGAGCGCCGGCGCACAGCTCTGCTCCGCTCGCCTGCCCCGCGAACAGCAGGTAAAACGCGAACAGCGTCACCCAGGTCACAAGACTGGCCAGCATCGAACCCTCGTTGCTGGAAGCGCAACGGGTGCGCTTCTACTTCGGTTCGGGTCACGGCGCCGTGATCGCCTTCAACGCCCGAAAATTCCCCTCAAGAAACCAGGGGTCAGCGCACTCAGCGGGTTGACCCGCACCGCCGGATCGGCAAGGGAACCGCGCGCAACGTAGCGGGCGGCGATCACGCCTCCGCCCCTTTCAGGGCTGAACAAGCGTCCGATCAGAGGAATGCGGCCAAGCGCCGTATTCAGCATGTAGGCGGGAACGATCGTGCCCTCCAGATCGAGGCGCTCGGCGTTGAAATCGATCCGCCCCTTCGCGGTCAACCCGAGAGAGGCATTGAAAGCTCGTGCGTCATCGAGGGCCAGCACGCCGCCAGCGTAGCTGAAAGGCGCCGTGAGGTGATCGAATGTCATCCCCGACCCCTCGACCGCCTGGACCAGCCCATACAGTGTCACCGCTTGCAACGCCTTGGCGAGCAAGGGCGCCCCGCGCACCTTGAAGCCGTCGAGCGTCGCTACGCCGGACAGCGGACGACCCGGGCGCCGGTCCAGGTAGCGGCCCGAAACGGCCAACCGACCGCCATCAATGCTATCGACTACGCCAAGGTCGCGCAGCACGGCGCCCCCATCCGCCGCCGTGACATGGACCAGGCGACCGCCGCGGTCAGGAATGATGGAGGCCGCGACCGGCCGCCCCGATGCGGTCAGGGCCGACAACCGCACCGCTTGCAGAATGCTCGCCGAGCCTTCCGCGTGCAGGCTCAGATCGTTGGCCAGCCGCCCGCGAGCCAGCACGACCTCGCCAAAACGGGCATCGACCATCCAATCAGACGCATCTCCTGCCGTCGTGTCGGCTCTCGTGCCGCCTCCGGCTGGGCGTGTGCTCCCGGGAGGCGGCGCGAACCGGCCCGATACGTCGAGACGCGGCCCCGATAGGCTTGCCCGGATCACGCTCGCGTTGTTGCTGATGCGCAAATTTCCGTGCGCTATGGTCTCCCCTAGTATCAGCCGGTCGAGCGTAAGGGTGGCCCCGCCTTCACCTCCGAGCGTCGCCCGCCCGCGCACCTGAAGCCCAACGCCGTCGGCCTCGATGGTGTCGATCCGGCGCAATCGGCTGGCGCGATCCAATACCAGTCGGGCGCGCGCCGTAGCCGGGCGGCCTGGGGCCTTGCGCCAGCCGAGCGGAGCAACGCGCAGCTCCGCATCCCGCAGACCCGCGCGGACATCAATATCGGCGGCTCCATCGCGACGCTGCGTATAGGCAGCGGTGAGATCGGCCGGTCCCGCCAGCAACTCGCCTGCGTTCAGCCCGGCGGCCGCCAGGGCGCGGGCCTCGGCCCGACCGGTCAGGGTGAACCGCTGTTGCACCTGGGCCGGCGGCCCGGCCCGGAAATCCACCGTCCCGGTGATCCGCGAGGGAATGGCCGCCAATTGGGCCGTCCCGGTCAGCGTCATCCCATCTCCGGTCGCGGCCAGCGCGAAGGCGCCGTCGTCCAGGCCTCGGCCGGCGACCACATCCGAAAGATGCAACCCGGCAACATGACCGGTTGCATCCACCGACACCTGCTCCATGGTCACGCCGGCCTCGAGCGGCAGGGAGACGGAGATTCTCGCGGAGATCTGTCCGCGCGGGTCCTTCAGCGGAACCGGATGCCTGGAGAGCAAACGGAGCCTCGGATGGGCGAGCAAGGCGAGCGCATCGGGAACGCTGCCGTCTACATTGACCCGAATGGCGGCGATCTGGTCGGTCTGGGACAGACCGGTGATGAGCACGCTTCCGCCTTCAACCGACAGCTCGCCCGCGTGATCCCGCGCGGCCATCTGCCGCCCTGTTCCCAGATCCACGCGCAGGGTGTCCGTGTCGATGAGCTGCAATGTCGCCTCGCCATGCTCGACCGGAGGTATCGGCCGCAGCCAATGCACGGTCAGATCGCTTCCGGCCGCGCGCCCGCTCACGCTGGTCACATGGGGTTCCGACAGCCCGGACATATGTTGGGATGCCGCGAACCCGATGACGGCGTGCCCGTCATGCGCCACCCCCGCCGTGACGTTCTCCAGCACCCAGTCCCGCGCTCCGCGCCCGAGACCGACCGGCCAGAGGGCGGCGAGATCGCCGAAATCCAGGCGATCGAGGTCAAGCGCCACTTCTCCCGCCGCCCCATCAGGACCGAGCGTCGCTTCGCCGCGCGCGCCCAAGCGCGTGACCGGCTGCTCGGGCCGCGGGCGCAGGTCGAACTCGCCTCGGCGCGCGCCACCTCGCCAGCTTGCCAGGACCCGGCGAGCCTCCCTCCCAGCACGGAAACGGGTGCATCACCCGCTCGCAGACTGCCAGGCTCGGCGTGCAGATCGAACCGCAAATTCTTCAGCGCCAGGGAGTGGTCCACGGTCAACTCCGCCTCGCCGGCAACCGGCGCGTCGAGCATCGAGGCGGATCCACCGATCGCCGGCCAGAGCACGGCGAGCACCGCCGGCCGCATCGGCCCCAGGGCGGCGTGCAGCCGCGTCGTCCCGGAGGGGGCCTGGACGGCTTGCAGCGACGCCGTTACCGCCGCCCCGCCGAGCGTGGCGGTAACCGCGGCACTGGCGTCCGCTCCACCGTCGCGCTGGCGCCTCAGCTCCGCGTCCAGCCGGGTCACATCCCACCCCCGCCCCGGCGCCGAGATCTGGGCGCCGCGCACGACGACCCGGCCTCCGAGCTGCCGGAGCGCCGCCTGCCATCCGGTCCCCTCGGCATTGGCGGCTGCCGGACGAGGCCGCGCCAGGGCCAGCGTGACCCGCGCATCCAAGACCGCGAGCGAGCGCGGACGCAGTCGACCGCGCAGCAGCGGCGCCAGCTCAAGCACGAGCTGCACGCGGGGCGCCTCGATGCGCAGCCCGTCGGCGGGATCGCTCACCGAGACATTCGTCAGGCGGATGTCGATGGGCGCGCCCAATCCGGCGCGGAACCCTTCCCAGGCCAGGGTCGCCGCCCCGACATGGAGATCGGCCGGAGCCGCCGCCGCGGATGCCTCGGCCTTGATGCGGGCTGCAAGCCACGGCATCTCGATCGGGTGCTCGGCCAGTTGCCAGGCGAGCACGGCGAAGCCGCCCGTGGCCACGACCGCGAATCCCAGTGCGAGCGCGAGCAGCAGGCGCAGCACGGCCCATACCCAGCGCGCCGCTTGACCGCTGAGCCGTCTCACCGCCAGCCTGTGCTGGAATGACGCACGCGCCGTTTGCCCTCCCACACGCCTGGCCGGCTCCGTATGATGTTACGGCGGCCGATCGCCTGATCGAGCGCATTCGCGAGATCGGACCGGACATGGCGGCGCTCGCAGCCCAGCCGGAGGTTGTCGGCCTGCTTCGCGCCCTGGGCGGCAACAGCCCGTTCCTCTCTGATCTCGCGGTGCGCGAAGCCGTCACCCTGGCGGAGCTGGTTTCGGTCGGCCCCGATCCCGTGCTGGCGCGGACCTTGGCGAGGCTGCGTGATCTGCCCCCCGCTGCCTCCCGTTCGCGGGTCTCGTCGGCGATGCGGCAAGCCAAGCGGGTGGTCTCGCTGGTCGCGGCCATCGCGGATATTGGCGGGATCTGGCCTGTGGAGCGGGTCACGGCGGCGCTGTCCGACCTGGCCGAGGCCGCGCTCGACCGCGCCACGGCGCACCTGCTGCGGGCGGCGCACGACGCGGGCGAGCTGCGCCTGCCCGATCCGGAGACCCCCAGCCAAGGCAGCGGCTTCGTCGTGCTCGGCATGGGCAAGCTGGGTGCCCGCGAGCTGAACTACTCCAGCGATGTCGACCTCGTCCTGATCCACGACCCTGGTGCGGGCATATACACCGCGCGCACGGCGGGCGATGCCTGCCAGGCCTTCATGTCGCGGCTCGGGCGCGCTCTGGTCGCGCTGATGGAGACGCGCGATTCCGAGGGCTACGTGTTTCGCACCGACCTGCGACTCCGCCCCGACCCCGGAGTGACCCCGGCCGTCATCTCCCTGCCCGCCGCGATCACCTATTACGAGAGCATGGGGCAGAACTGGGAGCGGGCGGCCATGATCAAAGCCCGCCCGATCGCCGGGGACCGAGTAGCCGGCGCGGGATTCCTGGAGGCGATCCGGCCCTTCATCTGGCGGCGAGGCCTTGATTTCGCGGCGATGGCCGACATCCACGCCATGAAAAGTCGGATCGACCGGTACAGGGCGGCGGCGGCATCCTGGACCAGGTCGCCGATCCCGCGCTGCTCGCCGGACACGACGTCAAGTTGGGCGCGGGTGGGATCCGGGAGATCGAGTTCCTGGCGCAGACCCTCCAGCTCGTATGGGGCGGGCGCGATCCGGGGCTACGCGATCCGACCACCCTGGGTGCCTTGCGGGTGCTCTCCCACTCCGGGCACCTGACGCAAGAGGCGGCGGCCGCGCTGTCCGACGCCTATCGCTTCCTGCGCCGCGTCGAGCACCGTCTCCAAATGATTGCCGACCGCCAGACGCACGCGCTGCCTGAGCGCCCGGCGGAGTTCGAGCGGATCGCCTGCTTCCTCGGCTTCGACGACGTCCCGACGTTCGCGCGCGCGCTGCGGGGTCAGCTCCGCCGCGTGCGCGCGCAGTATGCGGAGGTCTTCGAGGCGGTGCCGGAGACCGATCGCCCGGAAGCGGCCGCGGAGCTTGACTTCGACGGCGGCGACCCCGCACCCGCCGGCACCGTGGCGGCCCTGCGCGCGCTGGGCTTCGCCGACGCCGGGCGCATAGTCGCCTCGGTGCGAGGCTGGAAGATCGGCCGGCTCCGCGCGCTGCGCTCCGAGCGGGCCCGCGAGCTGCTCGATACCGTGCTCCCCGACATGCTGGCGGCACTGGCCCGGCAGCCGCAGCCCGATGCCGCCTTCACCCGATTCGACGAGCTGCTGTCGCGCCTTCCCGCCGGCGTGCAGCTCCTCTCGCTGTTCCGGCGCAATCCCGACCTGCTGGACCGCATTGCCGCCGTGCTCGGCGCGGCCCCGCCCCTGGCCGACCACCTCGCCCGCTATCCGGCGGCGCTGGACGGCCTGTTGTCGCCCGAGGCAGGCGAGTCTCCCGCGGATCTGCTTGGAATCCGGCTGCGCGATGCGCGTCGCCTTGAGGACGTCGTTGCCATCGCGCGCCGGACGGTAAGGGAGGAGGATTTCTCGATCTCGGTCGCCACGCTGGAGGGCCGGATCGACACCGATGCTGCCGGCTTGCGTCGCTCCGCCTTGGCTGACGCGGCGCTCGGGGCGCTGCTGCCGGCTGTCCTCGACGATTTCGCCGCTCGCAACGGTCGCGTGCCGGGGGGCGAGATGGCCGTGGTGCTGCTGGGCAAGGCGGGCGGGCGGGAGATGATGGCCGGGTCGGATCTCGACCTGATGCTGATCTATGACCACCCGGCCGAGGCGACCGAATCCCAGGGTGGCCCGCGCAACCTGCCGGCCCCGCAATGGTTCGTCCGCGCCGCCCACGCCTTCGTCGCCGCCATCACCGCGCCGGGCGCGGACGGGCAGCTCTATGCCGTCGACATGCGGCTTCGCCCCTCCGGCAACAAGGGGCCGGTGGCGGTCTCGCTCTCCGCGTTCCGCCGCTACCATCGGGAGGCGGCCTGGACCTGGGAGCGCATGGCGCTGACCCGGGCGCGGGTGGCCGCGGGTCCGCCGGATCTGCAGCGACGTGCCGAGGCCGCGATCGCCGAGGCCCTCGAGGCGAGCGATCCCGCCCAGGTCAGGGGCGATGCCGCATCCATGCGCGCGCGGATGTGGCGCGACCTGCCGCCTGATGGGCCATGGGACGTTAAGCTGCGCGCTGGCGGTCAGGTCGAGGTGGAGTTCATCGCCCAGGTGCTGCAACTTGTTCACGCGCGCGGGGCTGCCGCCATCCGTGATCCCACGACGCGGGCCGCGCTCGCCAATCTCGCCGAGGCGGGGTTCCTGGCGCCTGATGATGCGGCGCTGCTGATCCGCGCCGATCATCTTTGGCGCACTGTCCAGGGAATGCTGCGCCTGACGCTCGGCCGCGCACACCCCGACGCGCTGCCTGACGCCTCGGCCCGTCCCTTGCTCCGCGCGACGGGAGCGGCCGATATCGCCGCGCTGCGCACGCGTCTTGAAGCGACCGCCGAAGCGGTGCGCCAGACCTTCACGCGATTGGTTGGGGAGATCAGGGAATGAGCTTGCAGGAGGGCGATCCGGCGCCCGGTTTCGACATGCCGGCCACAGACGGCCGTCGGGTCAGCCTGGAGGCGATGCGAGGCCGGGCGTTCGTGCTGTACTTCTACCCGAAGGCCGATACGCCGGGCTGCACCAAGCAGGCGTGCGCCTTCCAGGAAGCGCTACCGCAGCTTGGCCCATTGGGGATCGACGTGATCGGCGTCTCCAGGGACAAGCTGCCGGCACTGGAGAAGTTCGCGGCCAAGTACGGCCTCAGCTTTCCCCTGGCCTCCGACGAGGGAGGTGTGGCCGAGGCCTATGCGACCTGGGTCGAGAAGTCGATGTATGGCCGCACGTATTGGGGGATGGAGCGCAGTACTTTCCTGATCGACAAGAACGGACGCGTCGCGAAGGCTTGGCGGCGGGTGAGCGTGCCAGGGCACGCCGCACAGGTGATGGAGGCTACGGCGACGCTTGCGTAGCAATACCGGACCCTACTCACTGGTGCCGAGGCACCGCGCGAGGTGCGCGTCAAGCCGGCACAGCGTCGCACCCCAGGCATAGCCCTGTTCCATCGCCCGCCGCGCCGCCTCGCCCAGCCCGGGATGGCCGCCGCCAAGCACCGCTGCGACGGCGCGGGAGGTCTGTTCGGCACCATCGACGACCAGCAGATGCCGCCCCGCCTCCGCGCGCACGCCCTCGAAGGCCTGCGGCGAGGCGACCACCGGACGCCCCATGGCCATCGCTTCCAGCACCTTGTTCTGGATGCCGCGTGCCATGCGCAACGGGCTCAAGCAGACAGCGGCGTGCGCAAGGTAGGGCTGCACCTCTGGAACCCGCCCGGTCACATGCACGCCGGGGAGGCCAGCAAGCCGCTTGACCGCATCGGAAGGGTTGGCACCAACGATCCAGAATTGCGGCGCCGGCTGCCGCGCGCGCAGGCGCGGCATCACTTCGGCGGCGAACCAGCAGACCGCGTCGATATTCGGCCAGTAGTCCATGTGGCCGGTGAAGACGAGATGCGGACCGGCATCGGGAAACGGGCTAGGCCAGTCCCGTGCCGGCGAGAAGGCGTCAAGATCGACGCCGTTCTCGACCCAGTCGATCACCTCGCGAGCCTCCGGAGCGAGTTCAGCGAAGCGGGCGGCTTCCTGGGGGGATACCAGCAGCGTCACCGCGCTGGCCGCCGCCGCCCGTCGCTCGAAGCCGAGCAGGTTGCGCGCCTCGCGTCGCCATACGGCGCGCATGGGTCCGCGATCCCGGCGCGCGTACATCGCCCATTTCTCGGAATCGACATCGACCATGTCCAGGATCATGGGCAGCCTGGTCGCGAGCACGTAGGGCGCCATGGCCGCCGTGTACACCAGGGCACCATCCATGCCATGCGCGAGCTGGCCCTGGGTCCAGCGGTGCAGCTCCGCGCTTCGGTAATAGTCCAGCATCAGCGAGCGGCCCGGCCGCGCACGCAGCAGCGCCTTCAGGCGCTGGCTTCGGCGGCTGATGCCGAAGGCGCCGACCTCGCCGCAAAGCCGGCGCAGCATCGCCACCCCGTCCCAATCAGCCGGGTCGTCCACCAGGCAGCCCAGGCGGATATCGAAGCGATCGGCGAGATGGGCGATGAAATGATACGCGCGCAGCTTCTCGCCCTTGTCAGGCGGGAACGGGATGCGATGGGCGAGAAACAGCAAACGGGGCACGTGGCATCTCTTCCATGCGAGGGGATTGGGCGGATCGGTGGACGACCCAGGCCTCGCTGCCATCCCCCGTCAGCCGGACTGGATAGGTTGGGCTTCCAGCGGCCTGCAAGCAGGTTATCAGGCGCGCGCGCCGCTCCGGCCGCACCAGGCACATCACGAAGCCGCCGCCGCCGGCGCCGGACACCTTCACCGCCGTCGCCCCGGCCGACCGGGCCAGACGCTCCAGCCTGTCGGTCTCGGGCGTGACGATGCCGGCGGCGGTCTGCTTCTTCGCCTGCCAGGAGCGGTCAAGCGCGGCGGCGAACGCCGCGAGGTCGCCCGAGAGCAGGGCGTCGCACATCTCGCCCACGCCTTCCTTCAGCCGGTGCATTCCGGCGAGCGCCGGGCCACGGTCGCTTTCGAGATTGCGCGCCTGCTCGGCGATGATGCGCGAGGAGGCGCGCGCCTGGCCCGAGAAGCACACCGCCAGCGAGGCCTCAAGCTCCCGCGCGATCGCGGGCGCGAGGCGCAACCTGTCCACCACCACGTCGGCGCGTGGCGGGAAGCGCATCATGTTCACCCCGCCATAGGCCGCGGCATACTGGTCCTGCCGACCGCCGGCCAGGCCAAGCTCCCGCCGTTCGATGTCGCAGGCGAGCGCGGCCGTCTGGCGCGGCGTGAGCGAGCGGCCGAGGAACGCGGCATACGCCTCCACCAGCGCGACCACCAGCGCCGAGGAGGAGCCAAGGCCGGAGCCCAGCGGCGCGTCCACCGATGTGGTCACGGTCAGCGCAAGCGGCACGCCGGCATTGTGGTCGCGCATCATGCGCTCGTAGACGCCGCGATGCAGGTCGAGGCTCGAGCCGTGCAACCGCGCCGACAGGACATGTCTCTCCGCGCGCTCCAGATCGCAGGCATCGAACACGAGCCAACCATCGGCGCGGGCGGCGACTGAGGCAAAGGCGTAACGGTCGATGGTGGCGTTCAGCACCGCCCCGCCAAAGCGTTCGGCGTAGCTCGGCAGGTCGGTCCCGCCCCCGGCCAAGCCCAGCCGCAGCGGTGCCCGCGCCCGTGCCAGGCGCATCGGCGCGGCCTCGAGATCACGGCAAACCCCGGCGGTGAATGATCGTGCCATCCCGCAACGGATTAGCTTGCCAACGGTGAACAAACCGCTATCAGGCGGCGCCATGGAGCTGAGCGATCAGGGCTATGCCGCCGACTTCCTCGCGCGCTCGGCCGCCGCCGCCGCCGCGCTGGCCGCCGACGCGGAGGCGCAAGCCGTGCTGGCGGGTATGGCGGGGCTCACCATCGCCGCGATGCGCGCCGGGCGGAAGCTGATGGTGGCTGGCAACGGCGGCAGCGCGGCCGATTCCCAGCACATCGCGGGGGAGTTCATCTCCAGGCTGATGTTCGACCGCGCGCCCCTGCCCGCCATCGCGCTCACGGCGGACAGCTCGGCGCTGACCGCCACCGCGAACGACTACGGCTACGAGCGTGTGTTCGAGCGTCAGGTGCGCGGGCTCGCGCGGATGGGCGACGTCTTCCTCGGCATCTCCACCTCCGGCCGATCGCCGAACGTGCTCCATGCCCTGGATGCGGCGCGGCAGGCTGGCGTCACCTGCCTCGGCTTCACCGGGAAAGACGGCGGAGCGATGCCGGAACGATGCGAGAAGCTGTTCCGGGCGCCCGCGCAGGAGACGCCGATCGTCCAGCAGCTCCATATAACCGCGGCCCATCTCTTTTGCGCGCTGGTTGAGCGGGGCATGTTCCCCGACTTCGCGCCGGGCTGAGGCGGTCATCGCGCGTGATCCGCCAATGCGTCATCCTGGCTGGCGGACAGGGAACGCGCCTCGGCGCGCTCACCGCGACGACGCCCAAGCCCGTCCTGGAGGTCGGCGGCCGGCCCTTCCTGTTCTGGCTGATGCGGGAAATGCAGCGTTTCGGCATCGAGCGCTTCCTCATCCTCGCCGGCCATCTCTCCACGGCGCTCGAGCGCGAGGTGCGGGCGCTGGCGCCGCTTCTCCCCATGCCGGCTAGGATCGAGGTGGTGGTCGAGCCGGCCCCGGCCGGCACCGGAGGCGCGCTGCTGGGAGCCGCCGATCGGCTGGAGGAGCGATTCCTGCTGTGCAACGGCGACAGCCTGTTCGATGCCAACCTAGCGCGCTTGCTGCGCGATGCGGCCGCTGATGCGCCGACCGTGCTGGGCCGCCTGCTGCTGCGGCACTCCAAAGACGCCACACGCTACGGGGCCGTAACGCTCCACGCCGACCGCGTGGCTGCCTTCCGCGAACGTCCGGCGCCGGGCGAGGCCGGCGTGGTGAATGCCGGCGTCTATGCTTTCGACCGCCGCATTCTCGGCCATCTTACGCCCATCTGTTCGCTGGAGCGGGACGTGCTGCCCGCGCTCGCCGCAGCCGGAGCATTGTGCGGCACACTGGCGCCGGGCTGGTTCATCGATATCGGCGTGCCGGAGGATCTGACGCACGCACGAGCAGCGCTGCCGGTCCGGCTGCGTCGGCCCGCCCTGTTCCTGGACCGCGACGGCGTGCTGAACATCGACCACGGCCATGTCGGCACGCGCGACCGCTTCGACTGGGTGGCTGGCGCGGTCGATGCCGTGCGCCTGGCCACGGAGGCGGGCTGGCACGTGTTCATCGTCACCAACCAGTCAGGGGTCGCGCGCGGCTTTTATGACGAGGATGCGGTGCGCACGCTGCTGGCCTGGGTCGCCGACGAGATCCGCCGCGCGGGAGGCACGATCGACGATGTGCGCTATTGCCCTCACCACCCCGAGGCTAAGCTGCCGGCCTACCGGCGCGCGAGCGCGTGGCGCAAGCCGGAGCCGGGGATGCTCTGCGACCTCCTGCGCGTCTGGGAACTGGATGCCTCGCGCTGCGTGCTGGTCGGCGACCAGCCGAGCGATCTTGCGGCCGCCAGGGCGGCCGGAATGGAAAGCCACCTGTTCCCCGGCGGCGACCTGAGGCGGTTCGTTGCTCCCCTTCTGTCATGCCGATGAAAAAGCGGGCGGCGCGCACACGGCGCACCGCCCGGAGTTCGTCGCCTGAGGCGACTTGGGGAGGAAAGCCGGCGGCCGGGGGGTGCCGGTCGCGGCGCCGTCCCGTATAGTGGGAATTGGTTGCTAAATCGTTAATAAGGCCAGCCATGCAGATACCAAAGCGCACCGGCCCGTTGGTCGGGCTGAAGGTCGTGGAAATCGGTCATTACATCGCGGCGCCGTTCTGCACGCGGATCATCGCCGATCTCGGCGCCGAGGTGATCAAGATCGAACCGCCTGGGGGCGATCCAGTCCGGGGATGGGGGGCGGCGAAGGACGGACACGCGGTCTGGTTCAGCATCCACGGCCGCAACAAGCTGTCCGTCACGCTCGATCTCAAGCGACAGCGCGACGCGGCCCTTGCCCTCGCGGCACGGGCCGACGTGCTCGTGGAGAACCTGCGCGCGGGGCAGCTCGAACGGCTGGGTCTGGGGCCGGAGGCGCTGCACGCGGCCAATCCGCGCCTGGTGATCGCGCGCATCTCCGGCTACGGGCAAGATGGGCCGTATCGCGACAAGCCCGCCTTCGGCGCCATCGGCGAGGCGATGGGCGGCATCCGTCACCTGACCGCCCACCCGGCCGGCGCCACCGACTTGCCGCCGCCGCGTTGCGGCATCTCGATCAGCGACGACCTGGCCGGGCTATACGCCGCGATTGGTCTGCTCGCCGCTGTGTGGCAGCGCGACGTGGCTGGTACCGGGCGTGGCCGGGTAGTGGACGTCAACCTCGTCGACAGCGTCTTCAGCTTGATGGAAGGAATGCTGCCCGAATACGCGCTTGATGGACGGGTGCGCCAGCCGGCGGGCGCCGCCATCGCGACTGCCGCGCCAACTAACACCTATCCCTGCGCCGACGGCAAATGGCTCTGCATCGCCGGCAACTCCGACCTGATCTTCGCCCGGCTGATGGCCGCGATCGGCCGTTCCGACTTCGCCGCCGACCCGGCCTATGCCAGCAATGCCGACCGCTGCGCGCGCCGCGGTGCGCTCGATGCCGTCATCGGCGCCTGGACATGCACCCTTTCTGCCAAGGAGGCCCAGGATCGGCTCGAAGCCGCCGACGTGCCTTGTTCGCGCCTATACGATATCGCCGACTGCGCCAATGACCCGCATTTCCTCGCCCGCGGATCGGTTCTTCCAGTGAACGACCCGCTGATCGGGCCGACCCTGCATCCAGGCCCGGCGATCCGTCTGGATGGCGATCCGCCAGAGGCGGCGATCGGCTGGACCGGTCCAGCGCCGGGCGCGCACACGGACCACGTGCTGCATGGCCTGCTCGGTCTGCCTGGCGCCCAATCGGGCGAGTAACCTCGGTTTTAGCCGCTTTCCGCGAAACACCGCTTGCGTCGTGCCGGGGCGCACGCCATGACTTAGCAGGGTGCGCTGCCGGTCAGGCCCGCGCCGCGCGCGTCAGGAGGGATCATGGGCAGTTTCAGCATTTGGCACTGGATGGTGGTGCTGATGGTCGTTCTGCTGCTGTTCGGCAGCGGCAAGGTCAGCACCCTGATGGGGGACTTCGCCAAAGGCATCAAGTCGTTCAAGAAGAACATGGCCGATGAGGACGATGTCCCAATGACCCCCGCGAACGTCGAGCGCCCGACCACGATTGCGGCGCCGCAATCTGCCACCACCGTTCGCGAAACCGAGAGCATCGGCGCCCGCCACGGCTGACCAGGTGCTGCCGGGCGCGATTACCGGAGGTTGTCTGGCGGCTTGACATTGCAATGCGGGTGAACTCCGTTGGCCTCCGAACGGAGACGTGTTGATGCTCGCCCAACGCCTTTCGCCCACTCCCAGCCAAGTGCGCTGGGGAACTTTCGACGCGGCGTACCCACCGCTGGTCACGATCGCCTCCGGCGAGACCGTGACGATCGAGACCGTCTCCGGCGGGCCGGAGGTGATGCCGCCCCCGGAATCCGGCCTCGTCGTTCCGCCTGCGTTGAGGGCGATCCACGATGCGGGATTGCCGCGCGTTGGGGGGCACATCCTGACCGGACCCGTCGCGGTGCGCGGCGCCGAACCGGGCGATATGCTCGAAGTGCGGATCGACCGGATCGAGCTGGGCGCCGATTGGGGCTATTGCGGCTTCCGCCCGCTGGTCGGAACGCTGCCCGAGGATTTTCCCGAGCGTTTCCTGAGCCACATCAAGGTCGATCGCGCCCGTCGCTCCTGCCTGCTGCCTTGGGGCACCGAACTGCCCCTCGCGCCCTTCTTCGGGGTGATGGGCGTCGCCCCGCCGCCTGAGTGGGGCACCATTTCCACGATCGAGCCGCGCGCCCATGGCGGCAATCTCGACAACAAGGAACTGGGCGAGGGCGCGCGGCTGTTTCTGCCGGTCTTCATCCCCGGCGCGAACTTCTCGGCCGGCGACGGCCACGGCGTCCAGGGCGACGGCGAGGTGTGCATCAACGCCCTCGAGATGTGCCTGACCGGCACTTTCACGTTGGTCCTGCACAAGGGTGGCGGCGCGCGTGATCCGCTGCTGCGCTATCCGCGGGCCGAGACGAACACGCACTTCATCAGCATGGGAATGCACGAGGATTTGGACGTCGCCATGAAGGTGGCCTTGCGCGAAATGATCGCGTTCATCACCGCCCGCACGAACCTGTCCCGCCAACAAGCCTACCAGTTCTGCTCGCTGGCGGTCGATTTCCACGTCACGCAGACGGTCAATCGGGAAAAAGGGGTACATGGCTTGCTTTCCAAGGACTTATTGCTTTAGGCTCAAGTTTTCCACAAGTTTCTTTAGCTAGAGTGCATTGTTCCGTTGCTCCGCGACCCAAGGGCAAGATACCGTATCTAGCGTACCGAGCTACGGGAGACCCCAAAATGGAGTGGACGGACGAGACCATTGCGCGCCTCAGGGCGTTATGGACGGAGGGATACTCCACGGCCGAGATCGGGCGTCGGCTCGGCATCTCGAAGAACGCCGTGGTCGGCAAGGCGCACCGGCTTGACCTGGCGGCGAGGCCGTCGCCGATCCGCCCGTCACCCGAGGGTCCGCGCTCCCGTCCCCTCGCGCGGCGTGGCACCGGCCCCACGTTGCCACCGCTTGCAAGCACCCGGCCCACGTCGCACGCCGGGGCAGCCCCGAGCGCCGCGCGCGTACCATCTGGGACTGTGCAGCCCCGCAGTTTTGGCGCGCTCGCGCTGAAGGCCGCGCCCAGCGCCCAGCCCGCTCCGGCACCACGTCTCGCCGCGGTAGCGCCGCGCCCCTATGGCCGGGTCGTCACCTGCTGCTGGCCGATCGGGGAGCCGGGCACGCGGAGTTTCCATTTCTGCGATGCGGAATCGGTGCCCGGCAAGCCATACTGCACCGACCATGCGGAACTGGCCTACGTGAAGGTGCGCGACCGGCGCGAGGACGCGGCCTGAGGCGGCGCGTCCAGGACCGTTGCACGGAATCCAACCGCGTGACGCAGATCAGCAACATACACCGTCATGCGCGGGCTCGACCCGCGCATCGCGGGCCTCCACCAGCGCGCGCGCTTCGGCAAAAACGCCGTCTCGCGCCGCACGCAGCGCTTCCACAACCTGCGCCACGCCTCCCTCGTCCGCCGCCAGCGCCATCACCCGGCGGTCGAGCATATCCCGCATGTTTGCCGGCGCCGGCCCGCCGGTGATCGTGCGGCGGCGCACATTCTCGGCCGGATCGAGTGCCGCGCGCACCGCGTCCGCCGACAACTCCAGCCGGCGCCCGAACAGCGCCGCGGCGGCGCGGTCCAGGTCGGTGGCGGTGATTTCGGTGGCCGCGCGTCCCGCGCCGATCGCCTCGGCAACGACGCCCGCGACGACGTTGTGCGCCATGCGGAAGGACATCCCGGTATCGCGCACGATCACGTCCGCCAGTTCGGTCGCCGTGCCAAACCCCCGTTCGGCGAAGCGCCGCATCCTCTCGGCATCCACCGTCATCGCGCCCAGCACATCGGCGCACAGGTCGAGCACGCGCCGCGTCCGCTCGGCCGCGTCTACCACCGGCTCGTTCAATGCGCTCACCCCGTCGCTGACGTCGGCGAAGGCGGTGTTCTTGCTGGCCGACAGGGCGGCGGTCAGCGCGCCGGTCACCATCGCGGCGGCGGCCTTGATGTGTTCCAGCGCGGCCGGGTTCTTCTTCTGCGGCATGATGCTGCTGACCGAGCAATGCTCGTCGCCCAGCTCGATGAAGCCGTACTCGTAAGTGCTCCAGGCTTGCAGGTCGGTGGCCAGGCGCGAGAGGGCGGTCATCAGCACGGCGAGCACTGACACCGTCTCGTGTGCGTCGTCACGGCTGGCGACCGCGTCATAGGCCACTTCCACCAGCCCGTCGAAGCCGAGCGCGGCGGCAGTGCCCTCGCGGTCCAGCGGAAAGGCGGTGGTGGTCAGGGCGGCGGCGCCGAGCGGGCACCGGTTGGTGCGGTGAAAGGCGGCCTCGCAGCGGGCGAAGTCGCGCGCCAGGTGATCGGCGAAGGCCAGCAGGTAATAGCCCAGCGTCACCGGCTGAGCATGCTGCCAATGCGTGTAGCCCGGCATCACGGTCCCGGCGTGCCGACGGGCGAGCGCCAGCACGGTGCGGCGAAGCGCGTTCAGGCTCCGTATCGTCTCTAGCATGAGGGCGCGCAGGGCCATGCGCCAAGTGGTCACATGCAGGTCGTTGCGGCTGCGCCCGGTGTGCAGCCGGCCGCCGACATCGCCGCCCAGCGTCGCCGTCAGGTACCGCTCGATGTAGGTGTACATGTCCTCGAGCGCGTGATCGACCTTCAGCGCCTCGGGTCCGGCGTCATGCAAGTCGAGCAGCGCGGCCAGGATGCGCCGTGCGTCCGCGTCGGCGATGATGCACTGGCGACGCAGCATCTGGCAGTGCGCCAGATGAGTCCGAATCTCCGGGCCGAAATGGTGCTGGAAGGCGCGCGCCAGGCCCGGCTTGTAGTAGCTCTCGACCATCGTGGCGGCGGGCGGCTTCTTCACCCGCTCCCGGATCGAGACGTCCTGCGACATGGCGTCCTCCGTTACAGGCGGGTTGCACCTTGAATGCCGGGGCCAAGCAGGGTCAAGATAGAAGCATGCTCAAGGGACAGGCCTTGTCAGGGGTCGAGCCCGCTTCGCAGTCGCGCCGCTTCGCGGACGCCTTCGCCGCGCTGGACCTTGGCACCAACAATTGCCGTTTGCTGATCGGCGCCCCCGCCGGCAGCGGCTTCCGCGTCCTGGACAGTTTCAGCCGCATCGTCCGCCTGGGCGAGGGACTGCACCGCACCGGCCGGCTGAGCGAGGCCGCCATGACCCGCGCCATGGCGGCCCTGCACGCCTGCACCGTGCGGCTGCGGCGGCGGAACCTGCGCGGTCTGCGGGCGATCGCGACCGAGGCCTGCCGGCGAGCCGAGAATGGCGCCGAGTTCCTGCGCCAAGTCAAGGCCGAGACCGGCCTCGCCATCGACGTGATATCCGCGCGGGAAGAGGCGGAGCTCGCGCTCGAGAGCTGCGCGCAGTTGCTGACCGGCAACGCCCGACGCGCCTTGCTGTTCGACATCGGCGGGGGCTCGACCGAGCTTGCCTGGGTCCGTCTTGACGCGGTCCGCCCGCCGGCCCTGATCGGCTACGCATCGCTGCCGGCGGGAGTCGTCAATCTCGCGGAGCGGTTTGCCGAGCAGGCGTTTTCCCCGGAGGGGTTCGACGCGATGGCCGACGACATCGCCGCCCGTCTCGCCCCGTTCGAAGCTGTCCACTGCATCGCCCGCGAAATCCGCGGCGGCGGCGTGCTCCTGCTGGGCACCAGCGGGACGGTGACCACGCTGGCGGGCATCGCGCTCAACCTTCTCCGTTACAGTCGTCCTCTTGTCGACGGGATGGTGCTGACCCGCGACGAGGCGCGCACCGCGCTGGAGCGACTGCGCGGGATGGGCCGCGCCGGGCTGGAGCAGAACCCGTGCGTCGGGCCGGAGCGGGTGGAATTCGTGCTGCCCGGTTGCGCCATATTCGCCGCCATCGCCCGGCTGTGGCCGGCGCCCGAGCTGGTGGTCGCCGACCGTGGGCTGCGCGAGGGAATGCTGCTGCGCATGATCCGCGGCGACGGCGCGCGCGCCAATCATCGGGACGGGCACTGGCCTCGCCAGCCGTGAGCCGCCCTCCTTCCGCACCGCCGCGCGGCCTCAGCATCGGCGTGCGTACCGCGCGCGGCCGAAGCACAAGCTCCCAGCGGTGGCTGGCGCGTCAGCTCAATGATCCGTACGTGCAAGCTGCGCAGCGTGAGGGTTGGCGGTCGCGGGCCGCGTTCAAGCTGATCGAGCTGGACGACCGCTTCCATCTGATCCGCCGAGGCGCGCGCGTGCTGGACCTGGGCGCGGCCCCGGGCGGCTGGACCCAGGTCGCGGCGCGGCGTGGCGCCGGCATTGTCGTGGGCGTCGATCTGCTGGCGATGGACCCGGTGCCCGGCGCCACGCTGATCCAGGGCGATTTTCAGGACGCGGCGATGCCGGCCCGTCTGTCCGAGGCGCTGGGCGGGCCGGCCGACCTCGTGCTGTCCGACATGGCCCCGAACACCACCGGGCACGGCGCCACCGATCACCTCCGCATCATGGCGCTGGCTGAATTGGCGCTGGGCTTCGCCACGGAGGTCCTGGCGCCAAGCGGAGGCTTCGTGTGCAAGGTGTTCCAGGGCGGGTCGGAACGGCAGATGCTGGAACAGATGAAACGCGCCTTTACCCAGGTCCGCCACGCCAAGCCACCGGCCAGCCGCAAGGAATCCAGCGAGCTGTACGTGGTGGCAACCGGGTTTCGGGGATCGTACTCGGTCTAGGTTCGCTTGCGTCCTCGCCCGCACCGGCCTATGTGGAGCCGCCAAGGTCGGGCAGCCGGCGCCAGGCGCGGGCGCCCGCAGCGCGAAAGGCTCGCCCGTCCATGGCCCCCGACACCACCGCTCCATCTCGGCTGCGCATCGACGAGGCTCTGGCCTTCGATGACGTTCTGCTGACTCCCGCCTATTCGCAGGTGGTGCCGACCGAAACCGATACGCGAACCCGCCTGACGCGGGAAATCCCGCTCAACATCCCGCTCGTCTCCGCCGCGATGGACACGGTGACGGAAAGCGACATGGCGATCGCCATGGCGCAGTTGGGCGGCATCGGCGTGATCCACAAGAACATGGACCACGAGGCGCAGGCCGGGCAGGTGCGGCAGGTCAAGAAGTTCGAATCGGGCATGGTGGTGAACCCGGTCACCATCCATCCCGACCAGACGCTGGCCGATGCACGCGCACTCATGAATCGGTTCCACATCAGCGGCATTCCGGTGGTGGAACGCGGCACCGGCCGGCTGGTCGGCATCGTCACCAACCGCGATGTGCGCTTCGCGACCGACCCCGGCTTGCGTGTCTATGAGCTGATGACGCGCGAGAACCTGATCACGGTGGCGACCGGTGTCGGGCCGGAGGAGGCGCGCCGGCTGCTGCACCGTCATCGGATCGAGAAGCTGCTCGTCGTGGACGAAGCGTATCGCTGCGTCGGGCTGATCACCGTGAAGGACATGGACAAGGCGCAGGCGCATCCGCTGGCCAACAAGGACGCGCTGGGCCGGCTGCGCGTCGCTGCCGCAACCGGCGTCGGCGCGGCGGGAGCCGAACGGGCCCGGGCCCTGATCGACGCCGAGGTGGACGTGATCGTGGTGGACACCGCGCATGGGCATTCGGAAGGCGTCCTGCACACGGTGGAGACGATCAAGAGCTTCTCCAACTCCGTGCAGGTCGTCGCCGGCAACGTGGCCACGCCCGAGGGCGCGCTGGCGCTGATCGAGGTGGGCGCCGACGCGGTGAAGATCGGCATCGGGCCGGGCAGCATCTGCACGACCCGCGTGGTCGCCGGCGTCGGCGTGCCGCAGTTCACCGCTGTCCTGGAATGCGCCGCCGCCTGCCGCGAACGCGGCGTGCCCGCCATCGCCGATGGCGGGATGCGCAACTCGGGCGACATCGTGAAAGCCATCGCCGCGGGCGCGGACTGCGTGATGATGGGCAGCCTGCTCGCCGGGACGGACGAAGCGCCCGGCGAGGTGTTCCTTTACCAGGGTCGCTCCTACAAATCCTATCGCGGCATGGGCAGTCTGGGCGCGATGGCGCGCGGCTCCGCCGATCGCTACTTCCAGCAGGACATCAAGGACCAGCTCAAGCTGGTTCCGGAGGGGATCGAGGGGCGGGTCGGCTACAAGGGGCCGGTCTCGGCGGTGGTGCATCAGCTGGTGGGCGGGCTGCGCGCCGGCATGGGTTATACGGGCTGCCAGGGCATCGACGACCTGCACCGTCATGCACGGTTCCGCCGTCTGACCGGTGCCGGCCTGCGCGAGAGCCATGTCCATGACGTGGCGATCACGCGCGAGGCGCCGAACTACCGGCAGGAATAGAGCGATGCCGCAGCTCGCGGTATTCGATGCCTACGGCACCCTGCTCGACGTGAATGCGGCGATGCGCGCCCACGCCGCAAGGCTGGGACCGAACTGGCAGCGCATCAGCCAGGAGTGGCGTACCAAGCACATCGAGTACACCTGGGTGCGAAGCCTGGCCGGACCGACGCTGCATCGGGACTTCTGGCAGCTCGCCCAGGACTCGCTCGCGGTGGTGGCGGCACGCCACGGCATCGCCGATGCCACCCTGTTGGCTGACGTGCTGCGATCTTATCGCCGGCTCGATGCGTTTGCCGAAGTGTCCGAGATGCTGCGCGGACTGAGGGCCAAGGGGATCGCGCGCGCCATCCTGTCGAACGGAGAGCCGGCGATGCTGGCCGAGGCGGCGGGCGCCGCCGGCATTGCCAACCTGCTGGACGCCATGCTGAGTGTCGAGTCGGTCGGTGTGTACAAGCCCGATCCGCGCGTCTATCGGCTGGCGACCGAGCGCTTTGGCGTACCCGCGTCCGAGGTCGCGTTCTTCTCGTCCAACCCATGGGACGCCTTCGGCGCACGCTCCTTCGGATTCCAGGTCTTCTGGGTGAACCGCACTGACCAGCCGGACGAGTACGGACTGCGTGGGAATGTGACGGAGCTACGGGACCTGCGGGATGTGCCTCTGGAATGGGATGGCGCGCCGGCATAGGTGAGCCAGATGGAGATCGACAGCGATTGGGCGGAGGCGAAGAGTACCGCTCTCGCTGACCCGCCCGCGTGACCCCCGCCGCCCGCATCGCCGCCGCGATCGATCTGCTCGCCGCGATCCAGGCGACGCTGCACCGTCCGGCTGACGGCGTCGCCAACGACTTCTTCCGCAGCCGCCGCTTCATCGGATCGGGCGATCGGCGTGCCGTATCCGATCGCGTCTGGCGCGTCCTGCGCGCGTGGCGCCGGCTGGGCTGGTGGCTGGCGCGCGGCGGGTGCGACCCCACTCCACGACTATTGGTCGGGGCCTCACTGCTGGCCGAAGCTTGGCACATGTCCGGTGTGGAGCAGGCCTTCTCCGGTGGGCGCTTCGCCCCCATGCCGCTCGCCGCCGCCGAGCGCAAGGCACTCGCCACCATTGCGGGCCATACGCTCGACCACCCCGACATGCCCGAACCCGTGCGGCTGGAATTGCCGGACTGGATCGCCCCCCGCCTAGCCACTCGCTTCGGCGCCGCGTTGACAGCTGAAGCGGCGGCATTGAACGCTGCGGCTCCGCTGGACTTGCGGGTGAACCTGCTGAAGGCGACGCGCGGGGAAGCACGCGACGCGCTCGCGGCGGAGGGAATCGAGGCGTTCGCTACCCCGCTCTCGCCCTGGGGGCTGCGCGTTGTGGAGCGCAAGTCGGTGACGACCGGAGCGGCGTTCCAGTCGGGACTGGTGGAGATCCAGGACGAGGGCAGCCAGATAATCGCCTTTCTGGCCGATGCGCGCCCGGGCATGCAAGTCGCCGATCTTTGCGCCGGCGCGGGTGGCAAGACGCTGGCGCTTGCCATGACGATGGCCAATCGCGGCACCCTGTTGGCCTGCGACGTATCCGCCCCTCGGCTGGATGCCGCGGTCCGGCGACTGCGGCGCGCCGGAGTCTTCAACGTCGAGCGGCATCTTCTGGCGGCGGGAGACAAGCTGATGAAGCGACGGGCCGGCGGGTTCGACCGGGTGCTGGTGGATGCTCCCTGCACCGGCACGGGAACCTGGCGACGCAACCCGGACGCAAGACTACGTTTGACCGAGCAGAACGTGACCGAGCTTCGCGTCAAGCAGGCTGCCCTCCTCGACACTGGCGCAAAACTTGTTCGCACTGGCGGAAAGTTGATCTACGCTACATGCTCTTTGCTCCCAGAGGAAAACGAGCAGCCCGTGTCCGCCTTCCTGGCCCGCCACCCCGACTTTGCCCCAGTTCCCGCCGAGCGCGCCTGGACCCTGCCGGGGCCTGTGCCCGAATGTGGCGGGTTCCTGGCCCTGACCCCCGCCCGCCACGGCACCGATGGATTTTTCGCCGCCGTGCTGGAGCGTCGGCGGGAGCCGCCAGCATGATTGGCGTCCGCAGGGCCCGACAGGCGGACGCACCAGCGATCGGCGCGGTCCATGTCGCTGCCTGGCAGAGCGCGTATCCCGGCATCCTGCCCGACGACTACCTCGCCAGCATGTCGATAGCGCGCCAGGTGGCGCATTATGAAGCCGCGATCCGGGGTCGCGGCGATGTGCATGTGGCCACGGCGTCGGGCATCGACGTGCCAGAGGGCTCGGTGCCACGGGTCATCGGCTTTGCCACGTCCGGCCCAGCCCGATGGAGCGACATCATGGGGCAGCGCCTTGGCGACGGCGAGATCGAGACGTTGTACGTGCTGGACGACTGGCGCGACCGCGGCCTCGGCCGCCGCCTGGTACGCGCGGCCGCCGCGTCGCTGTCGAAGGCAGGCTGCCGCACCGTGTTCCTGTGGGTGCTGCGCGACAACCCGAGCCGCTGGTTCTACGAACGCCTTGGCGGTCGTGCAGTGGCTGATGCCACGATCAGGGTTGGTGGCCGGCCAGTCGTGCAGACCGCATTCGTGTGGGACCCGATCGAGAAGCTGCTAGAGCAGAGCGCTCGGGCGGGGTGAGCGATCCTCCGGAGACGTACGCCGGTGATGGCCGGGGTGCCATCAACGCTGTTCGCCGGCACATGAAAAACGCCGCACACCGGCCCGAATACCCAGTACAGCGTAGCCGACCGGAGAGCTACTCCAGCCCACGGTCTATTGTGGCCGCGAGTCCCTTCGAGCGCGTGTTCAGGAAAGCCAGTCCCGCTACGAGCTGATCGGACCGACGGAGAGGAGGTGCTGATTATTCGCTAACGGCTGCGGGTTCTCGGCTTCAGGCGGAGAATCCACGCCAAACGCGAAGCAATGACCAAAGCCGGGATTTCCGGCAGCCAATTCAGCGCATAGCCTCTGGGCTTGCGATCATGTGCCGCGCATAGCTTGATGGTGCTTTACGGTGTCAAGCGCCGAAGGCACGCTCGACCTGACAATCTACTGCTCGGAGGGTTGCGCTCTGGTACTCCCTATCGGTGAACGATGAGTTGTTGAAACCGTCATCGCGAGGCGCGCAGCGCCGTGGCGATCCAGGTTCGCCGCACCGTGTCGCCCATCTGGGTCGCCCGCCTGGATCGCCACACCGCCAAGAGACGGCTCGCGATGACAGTCTCGGCGATGCGTTTCACCGTTCAATGATTCCGGCTACTAGCCGGACGCCGGCGACGGCATAAATCCTGGCAGGTAACAGCGGGAGGGATCATGTCATGAAGGTCGCCATCCTCGGCGCCGGCGCCGTCGGGCAAGCCTGCCTTCTCGCCACGGTCCTACGCGGCCCGGCGAGCGAGATCGTCGTCGTGGACCGCACGCGGGAGCGCGCGGACGGCATGGTGACAGATGTCCAGTACGGCGCCGCGCTTTCGCCATCCGTTGCCCTATGCGCCGGGGACTACAATGACATCCGAGGCGCGGGTCTGGTCATGATCACCGCCGGAGTGAACGAGAAGGCGGGCGGAGCCACGGACCGCGCCGATACCGAGGGCCGCCTCAAGCTGCTGGCAAAGAATGCCGAGATCTATCGCGACATCATCCCGCCCGCCGCCAGGGCAGCGCCTGACGCGATTTTCCTCGTTGTGACTGATCCTCCCGACGCGCTTGCCGACATCGCCCGCGGGGTCGCTCCCGACACGCAGGTGCTCTCGACTGGCACCTTCCTCGATAGCCTGCGCTTTCGCGTCCACCTCGCGCGCAAACTCGATGTCAATCCGCGCGCCGTCGAGGCGCTGGTGCTGGGCGAGCATGGCACATCATCGGTGTTCCTGTGGTCCTCGGCGCGCATTGGCGGGCTGCCCATCCTCGATGCGCTGGGCGAGCGTTCGCATGATCAAGTGCGCGAAGAGGTGGAAAAGGAGGTTCGCGAGGCGAATATCACCATCATCGAGGGGACCGGGGCGAGCCAGCTCGGCATCGGCATGGTGTGTGCCAGAATCGCCGAGATCGTGGCGCGCGATGAGCGCGCGGTGCTGCCGATCGGCGCGTTCAATCCCGAGTACGGTGTCACGTTGTCACTTCCCGCCGTGCTGGGCCGCGCTGGCGTTGTCCGGACCCTCACACCCAAGATGACCGATCAGGAGCGTACGGCCTTGCATGCGAGCGCCGATCATATACGCGAGGCGTTGGGAAGGGCGGGATGATTTCGCGCACGGCCTATCGGCTCGCTTTCGCGATGGCGGGTCTGCTCGCTGCCTGCACCAACCTGCCGCCGGCGGTGCCAGGGCCATATGACGGCATGTATGTCGGCACGACCCGCCTAGTGGGCTTCAGTTCGCCCGACTGGCATTGCGACTGGCAGGCGCCGCCGCTCGCTGTCCGGGACAGCCGGTTCAGCGCCGATATCGATGGGGCGCCGATGACCGTTCCGGTCGCGCCAGACGGAACGTTCGACCACTATGCCGCGCGGCCGATCTACTCGCAGACCAAGTACGAAACCCCGGTCCACATCTTTGGGCGCATCAGCAACGGGGTGATGGACGCCACCGTGCATCAGCCGCGCTGCACCTTCAAGCTGGCTCTGGGCCGCCAGTAGCGCGGGCCGCTTCCACCTTCCGGCGGCGCTCATGCCACGCCTCCATCAGGTGCAGCACGGTCGCCGCCGTCTCCTCGATGGAGCGGCGGGTCACGTCGATCACCGGCCAGCCGCGGCGGTTGCACAGCCGTCGCGCCCATAACAGCTCGGCCTTGACCGCCTCCTCGTCCACATAGTCGGTGCTGTTCTGCCGCATGACCGCCTGGCTGCTCGCGGAGCTAGCGATCAGGCGAAGTCGATGCCGGCGGATCTCGATCAGCGCCGGCGCGTCCAGCGTAAGGCCGATCACCGGCCTGCCAATCGCCTCCAGCCCCTGCGGCTCGGGCAGGTGGGGAACCAGCGGGACGTTGGCTGCCTTGATGCCACGATTGGCAAGATAAAAGCAGGTTGGCGTCTTGGAGCTTCGCGAGACGCCGATCAGGACCACATCGGCCTCGGTCAGCCCGGCTTGCGCCTGGCCGTCGTCGTGGGCCAGCACGTAGTGCATGGCGTCGATCCGCTGGAAATAGTCGGCGTTCAGCACGTATTGCCGACCCGGCCGCGCGGAGGCCTGCTCGCCGATATAGTCCTGCAACAGGTTCATCACCGGATCGAGCACATTGACTACCGGCACCCCCAGCCGCTGGCACGTGCCGTCCAGGTCCGAGCGCAGCGCACGATCGACCAGGGTCGAGAGCACCGGACCGGGCTCCGCCTCGATACCCTCCAGCACGCGATGAAGCTGGAATCGGGTCCGGATCAGGCTCCAGCGGTGGTAGATGATGTGCGAATGCTCGAACTGCACCGTCGTCGCACGGGCAATCGCGTTCAGCGTCTCTCCGGTGGCATCGGAGACGAGGTGCAGGTTCATCCGATCGCGGACCATGCACGTAGCATAGGAACCTGGGCTTATCGAGCAAGCACCAGACCGCTCCGCCCGACATCGTGGATCACGGGGATAAGGGGGACAAATCCCGAGGCGCTCAGGTCCTGGCGAGCAGGACGGGGATATCACGGGTGTGCGAGGGGTGCCTGCATGGATGCAACCCCGGCGATGGGAGTTCTGGGGGCATCGCCGGATCCTGAAAGCGGTTCAGTCGGTTGCTGACGGTGTCTCCTGTGAGCCTTTCCACGCTCAACCGCGCTTCACTGGGGTACCCCACCGTCCACAGCCCCATATACCCCTTCCCCAAGACTCTTAAGTTCCTCTTCCTTTTAGTAGTGACACCTAATGATGAGCGGATCGCGGTCAGGTCTCTTGCGTGCCCTGGACGGAGAGGCGGTCTGGCCGCCGCCCCTGTGGCTCATGCGGCAGGCCGGCCGATACCTGCCCGAGTACCGGGCAGTGCGGGCCAAGGCGGGCGATTTCATAAATCTCTGCACCACGCCCGAGCTGGCGACGGAGGTGACGCTCCAGCCACTGCGCCGGTTTGGCTTCGACGCGGCGATCCTGTTCAGCGACATCCTGATTCTGCCCTGGGCGCTTGGGCACGGTTTGGCATTCAAGGAGGGCGAGGGGCCGGTATTGCCGAAGCTGCACGACGCTGCGGGACTCGCGGCGCTGGACCATGACCGGCTGTCCGGCGCCATCGCGCCGGTGCTGGAGACCCTCCGTCGGGTCCGCGCTTGTATCGCGGCCGAAGGCCATGATGCGGCGCTGATCGGCTTCGCCGGAGCACCGTTCACGGTGGCCTGCTACATGGTCGAGGGCGGAGGGTCGAAGGACTTTGCCGCCACGCGGCGCATGGCCTACGCGCGGTCCGATCTGTTCGCGGCGCTGATCGAGCTCTTGACGGATGCCACGATCACCTACCTTTCGGCTCAGGCCGAGGCGGGGGCGCAGGTGCTGATGCTGTTCGATTCCTGGGCGGGCGTGCTCTCGCCAGCCCTGTTCCGTCGCTATGTGATCGCGCCGGCGCGAAGGATCGCGGCCGCGCTGAAGGCGCGAACTCCCACCATGCGCCTGATCGGCTTTCCGCGCCTCGCCGGAGCCATGCTGGGCGACTACGCCGCCGAAACCGGGATGGACGGGGTCGGCATGGATACCGCGACCGATCCGGCCTACGCGCGTCGCGCCGTGCCGGAGACCATCGCTCTGCAAGGAAACCTGGACCCGATGGCCCTGCTGGCGGGCGGCGACGCGTTGCGGGCGGAGGCGGGCGGCATCCTCTCGGCACTGCGCGGCCGGCCGTTCGTGTTCAATCTGGGACATGGCATCGTGCCGGAAACGCCGCCGGAGCATGTCGCTGCCTTGGCGGAGTTGGTGCGTGCCGGCTGAAGCCGAGATGCGACCGCGCATCGCCGTCGTGCTGTTCAATCTGGGCGGCCCTGATCGCCCAGAGGCGATACGTCCCTTTCTGCTGAACTTGTTCAGCGACAAGGCGATCCTGCGCGTGCCGTTCTTCGTACGTCCAGTGCTAGCCCGGATTATCGCCGGCCGAAGGCTGAAGCCGGCGACAGCCAACTATGCCCTGCTCGGCGGCCGCTCGCCGCTGCTCGACCTCACGCGGGCACAAGGCTTGGCCTTGGAGGCGGCGCTGCCTGAAATCGAGGCGCGCTGCTTCATAGCCATGCGCTACTGGCACCCCTTCAGCGACGAGGCGGCCAAGGCCGTCAAGGCGTTTCAGCCGCACGAGGTCGTGCTGCTGCCGCTGTATCCGCAGTTCTCCACCACCACTACGGGCAGTTCGCTCGACGCATGGCGGGAGGCGGCGGCGCGTCTCGGGCTGGTGGCGCCGGTGACGACGCTATGCTGCTGGCCCGAGGACGCCGGCTACGCCGAAGCGACAGCCGCGATCGTACGCCGAGCCTGGGAACAGGCCAGCGCCGCGTTGGACGGGACTGCGCTCCGGCTATTGTTCTCCGCGCATGGCCTGCCGGAGGCGATCGTACGCGCGGGCGACCCCTATCAATGGCAGATCGAGCGCACCGTGCGCGCCGTCATCGCCGCCTGGGGTCCGGAGGCACCGGCGGATTGGGCGATCTGCTATCAGTCCCGCGCCACTCCCCAGAAATGGCTCGAGCCGAGCACCGACCAGGAGGTCGCCCGCGCTGCCCGCGATAAGGTGGCGGTCGTGGTCGTACCCATCGCCTTCGTCTCGGACCACAGCGAGACTTTGGTGGAACTAGATGTCGAGTATCGCCATCTGGCCGAGAAGCTTGGCGTTCCCGGCTATTTCCGTGTCCCGGCGCAGAACGACGAGACGAATTTCGTCGCCGCCCTCGCCGACCTGGTCCGACGGGCACGCGCGGCCGGTCCTGGCCTGTGCAGCCACACCGGAGGGCGGATTTGCCCATCGGAGTTCACTGGTTGCCCGTTCGCGGCGCGAGCTTGATCGGCGCAGCGCATCGCGAGCATGATCGACCCTTGAACGAGGCTCCTTCCGCTCTCGCGCGATGCCACTAAGCCGTTCGCCGTTGCGCCTCGTGATCTTCGATTGCGACGGCGTGCTGATCGACAGCGAGCCGATCTGCAACCGGGTGGTGGCCGCGATGCTGACCAGTCTCGGCTGGGAAATGACCCCCGAGACGTGCGAACGGATGTTCATCGGGATGTCGTTTCATTCGATGCGCCCGCTGATCGAGGCGCGGTTGCATCATGGCCTGCCGCGGACCTGGGAGGCGGACCTTGCGGCGCGCGTCGCGGGAGTGATGGCGCGCGAGGCCATGGCCATTCCCGGGGCGGAGCGCGCGGTGCGGGCCGTCGAGGCGCTCGGCCTCGACTGGCGGGTGGCCTCCAACTCCTCGCATCGGGAGATGGAGGCCAAGTTCGGGCGCACGGGCCTCGCCGCGCTGGTCGCGGGCCGCTTGCACAGCGTCGAGGACATGATCGCCGAGGGTCGACCCGGCAAGCCCGCGCCGAATCTCTTCCTGAGCGCCGCGTGCTCGGCGGGCGCGGAGCCGGGCGCCTGCCTGGTGCTGGAGGATTCGGTCCTTGGCGCGCGCGGGGCCGCCGCGGCCGGTATGATGTGCTGGGCACTGTGCCCGAATGGCGCGGGAGCAGCCCTTGCCGCCGAGGGCGCGTTGCCGTTCCGATCCCTGGCGGAGTTCCCGGCACTGCTGCGGACAGAAATCCGGCGGCGAGCGCGGCAGTGACGGTTCCCCTTCTCGCTCACGTCTATCCCTGGACCAAGGCGCTGCACGTCATATCGCTGATCGCCTGGATGGCAGGGATGTTCTATCTGCCGCGGCTCTACGTCTATCACTGCGAGACCCGCCCCGGCTCCGCCGAGAGCGAGCGGTTCAAGGTCATGGAGCGGCGGCTGCTGAGGCAGATCATCAACCCGGCGATGATCGCGACCTGGACGTTCGGCATCCTGCTGGTCCTGACCCCCGGCGTGATCGACTGGGCGTGGGGCTGGTGGCACGTGAAGCTCGCCTCGGTGATCGCCATGTCGGCATTGCACGGCGAATTCTCACGATGGCGGAAGGACTTTCTGCACGACCGCAATCGTCGGCCGCAGCGTTTCTACCGGATCGCGAACGAGGTGCCGACGCTTCTTGTCATGCTGATCGTGGTCATGGTGATCGTTCGGCCATTTTGAGCGATGCGCTTGACGCAGCGCGGCCGGCTCGCCACCTATGCGTTGACGGCCCTGCTCGTTCTCTCGTAAAGTAGGTTCTCTCTCCTACCTAGTTATCCGAACGCTGCCGAACGTCATCGCCGGACGGGACAGTCGCCAGCGTGGCGGAACGCCGATCCCGGGCTCCCCCAATTGCCATCCAAGAAGTCGCCGAGGCGTCCCAGATGCATCTTGCCGAACTGAAGGCAAAGTCCCCCGCGGACTTGCTGAGTTTCGCCGAATCCCTCCAGGTTGAAAACGCGTCCAGCCTGCGCAAGCAGGACATGATGTTCGCCATCCTGAAGAACCTGGCCGAGAACGACCAGGCCATCCATGGGGAGGGCACGCTCGAAATCCTGCCCGACGGTTTCGGCTTCCTGCGCAGCCCGGAGGCGAACTACCTGCCAGGCCCCGACGACATCTATGTGAGCCCGACCCAGGTCCGCCGCTTCGGCCTGCGCACCGGCGATACGGTAGAGGGCCAGATCCGGGCGCCGAAGGACGGGGAACGCTACTTCGCGCTGCTCAAGCTCAACACCATCAACTTCGAGCCGCCGGACGCGGTGCGGCACCGCATCAACTTCGACAATCTGACCCCACTTTACCCGAACGAGCGGCTGCGGCTAGAGACCGAGAACTTCCAGTCGGTCGCCAAGGGGCCGGGGAAGGACTTCACCCCACGCGTCATCGACCTGATCGCGCCCATCGGCAAGGGCCAGCGGGCGCTGATCGTCGCGCCGCCGCGCACCGGCAAGACGGTGATGCTGCAGAACATTGCCACCGCCATCGCGGTCAATCATCCCGACGTGTTCCTGATCGTGCTGCTGATCGACGAGCGGCCCGAGGAGGTCACCGACATGGCTCGCAGCGTGAAGGGCGAGGTCATCAGCTCGACCTTCGACGAACCAGCAACGCGCCACGTTCAGGTGACAGAGATGGTGCTGGAGAAGGCCAAGCGCCTGGTCGAGCACAAGCGGGACGTGGTGATCCTGCTGGATTCGATCACCCGCCTGGCGCGCGCCTACAATACCGTGGTGCCGTCGTCCGGCAAGGTGCTGACCGGCGGCGTGGACGCCAACGCGCTGCAGCGCCCGAAGCGCTTCTTCGGCGCTGCCCGGAACATCGAGGAAGGCGGCAGCCTGACCATCATCGCCACCGCCCTGATCGACACCGGCAGCCGCATGGACGAGGTGATCTTCGAGGAGTTCAAGGGCACCGGCAATTCCGAGCTGATCCTGGACCGCAAGATCTCCGACAAGCGCAGCTTCCCGGCAATCGACATCACCAAGTCGGGTACGCGCAAGGAGGAACTGCTGGTCGAGAAGGCGACGCTATCGAAGATGTGGGTGCTGCGGCGCATCCTGAACCCGATGGGGACGGTGGATGCGATGGAGTTCCTGCTCGACAAGCTGAAATACAGCAAAACGAACGCGGATTTCTTCGATGCGATGAATACGTGACAGTGACGCGATCCGTCATCAGCCAGAGATATCGGCCTCCATTTTCTCCCGGAGAATCCGGTTGATCTCCGATTGATAACGGTCGCTCCGGCGACGGAGCCAGTCCAGGACGTCGGCATCCACGCGAAGGCTGATCGCCTCCTTGCGGGGCTTGAAGAACCGACGCGCATGTGCCCAATTCCCTGCTGGCGCCTCCGGGATGTCCGCCGTGTCCGGATTCCCGTCCAGTGCCCGAAGCTGCGCCAACTGGGCCTCCGTCAGTTCAGGGCACTTATTCGTCAAGGTCCCCCTCTTCATATTGCTTCCTTTCAAAGATTGTGGCCTCGCGAAGGCCGATGACACGGACCCATTCATCGTCGTCCGGGTCCGGGTATGTGTGGACCACCAGCAGGAGCTTGCCGCCAACTGGTGCAAGCGTATGCCAGCGGTGTTCCCCATTCTCGTGCCGGTCATAGACCGTGACCGCGAGCGGGTCGTTGAAGACGAGCTCGGCAAACGAAAAGGCGAGCTTGTGCTTTTTGATATTCCTGCGTTCCTTATCCTCATCCTTGTCGATGCGCATCGCTAGCAGTCCCTAATGCAAGATGAACGTTTTGCGTGGTCACAAGCCCTACCCGCGCTAAGGCGTGTAGACAAATATGCATATACAGAATCGTAGAGGCGGATTCTATGCCTTTCAGATGGACTCACGAAGCTGTGTTGAGAATCCACCTACGGCGAGGAACAAACGCGGTTACTGTCCGTCGATGAGTTCCGTTCACCAAGCGGGACTGTTGCCGAACTCGACTGAGGTCTTTAGCCTGTTTCGAACTTCCCTATAGCATCCCGCCCCGTCGCCCCGCCATCGCCCCCAGCCGCAGCCGTAGCGCATTCAGCTTGATGAAGCCCTGGGCGTCGAACTGGTCATAGGCGCCCTCGTCCTCCTCGAAGGTGACGTGCTTCATCGAATAGAGGCTATGGGGCGACTCGCGGCCGATCACCGTGGTGTTGCCCTTGTAAAGCTTTAGCCGCACCTCGCCGCTGACCGATTTCTGGCTCGCGTCGATCAGCGCCTGGAGCATCCGCCGCTCCGGGCTGAACCAGAGGCCGTTGTAGATCAGCTCGGCGTAGCGCGGCATGAGCTGGTCCTTGAGATGCGCCGCCTCGCGGTCGAGCGTGATGCTCTCGATCCCCCGGTGCGCCGCCAGCAGGATGGTGCCGCCGGGCGTCTCGTACACGCCGCGCGACTTCATGCCGACGAAGCGGTTCTCCACCAGATCGAGCCGGCCGATGCCGTTGGCCTTGCCGAGCTCGTTCAGGCGTGTGAGCAGCGCTGCCGGCGACAGAGGGGTGCCGTCGATCGCAACCGGGTCGCCCCGCTCGAAGGCGATCCGGATGACCGTCGCCTTGTCGGGGGCATCTTCCGGCCGGATGGTCCGCTGATAGACGATCTCGTCGGCCTCCACGGCCGGGTCTTCAAGGATCTTCCCTTCCGATGACGAGTGCAGCAGGTTCGCGTCCACGCTGAAAGGCGCCTCGCCCCGTTTATCCTTGGCGATCGGGATCTGATTGACCTCGGCGAACTCCAGCAGCTTGGTGCGGCTCGTCAGCTCCCATTCCCGCCAGGGCGCGATGATCTTGATGTCGGGCTTCAGCGCATAGTAGCTGAGCTCGAAGCGGACCTGGTCGTTGCCCTTGCCGGTCGCGCCGTGCGCCACCGCATCCGCGCCCACCTGCTCGGCGATCTCGATCTGGCGCTGCGCGATCAGCGGCCGGGCGATGGAGGTGCCGAGCAGGTACTGGCCCTCGTACAGCGCATTCGCCCGGAACATCGGGAACACGAAATCCCGCACGAAGGTCTCGCGCAGGTCGTCGATGAAGATTTCCCTGACCCCGAACATCTCGGCCTTGCGGCGGGCCGGTTCCAGCTCCTCGCCCTGGCCGAGATCCGCGGTGAAGGTCACTACCTCGCAGCGATAGGTCGCCTGAAGCCACCGCAGGATCACGCTGGTATCGAGACCGCCGGAATAGGCGAGCACGACCTTTCTTACATCCTTCATCGCCATTCCGCACCTCCGCGCATCGCGCGTGCGTAGCCCCGGCGCCGCTCGGCGCGCAAGCCGGGGCGGCGTCCCTCCATCCGCTGGGCGGGCCTTGCAGGCGCGACGGCCGCGGTCGGCGTGCGCATTTCAGCCGGCCCTGGAGCGTTGGCAACCTTGTCGGGCGCGGTCTCCGGCATCGCTGCCGCGAGCAGCGCGAGGCCGGCCATCCCGATGCCCGCTAGCGCCGCGAACGCGACCCGCTCGCCCGTGGCATCGGCAATCCAGCCGGCGAGGGAGGTGGAGATCGTGGCGCCGATCCCGGTGGCCAGGCCGAAGATGCCCACGCACAGATTGAAGCGTCCTCGCCCGCGGGTAAGGTCGGCCGCTATCAGCGGCACCATCACCCCAAACACCGCGGCGCTGATCCCGTCCAGCGCCTGGGCGGTGACGATCAGCGCCGGCGTGGGCAGTATCGCGAACAGTGCGGCGCGCAAGGGTATCGCTGACCAGCCGACCAACAGCACCGCCCGCCGGCCCCACAGCGTCGCGCGCCGGCCGATCAAGGGCGAGAGCAGCGCCACCACGCATTGCGGCACGACGATGCAGGCGGCGATGATCAGGCTCGCATAGGCGCCCGCCCGCGCCGTGATGACGCTGGCCGCGATGGGCAGCAGGGCGGCGTTGGCCATGTGGAACAGCACGACGCACGCGCCGAACGCGAGCAGCCGGCGGTCGGCCAAAAGATGGCGGATGTCTCGCCAATCGAACCGCTTTGCGGGAACCGGGACCGCTTGCGCGGAAGCGGCGGTGGGCTCGGCCCCGACGCGATACAGCGTGAACAGCGCCGGGGCCGCCAGCGCGGCGGTCAGCAGGAACACCGAGCGGGTGGAGACATAGGTGCCCAAGGCGCCCATGGCGGCCGCAGCCGTGGCATTGCCGATGGCGGCGAAGCGCGCGTTGCGTCCCAGCCGTTCGGCGAACCCGGCGTGCCCGACCAGGCGCAGGCTGACCGCGGCGACGGCTGGGGTCAGCACACAGCTTGCGAAGCCATGCAGCAGCTCGGCAACAGCGACGGGAAGCTGGTAGGGCAGAAGTGCTAGCAGCAGTGCCGCCAGCGTGATCGACCCGATCCCACCCGCCAGCGCCAGGCGTTTGCTCCGCATGGCATCGACCAGCGCGCCGGCCGGAATCTGGCTTGCGATCGTCGCCACGGTGCCGATGCTCAGCACCGCGCCGATCTGCAACACGGTCCATTTGTGGGACGCCAGGTAGACCGCCAGGAACGCGCCGAAGCCGGTCTGCGCGTCGGCAATGAAGAGGTTGAGCAGGTCCAGCGCGCGCAGCCCGCGCACCCGGGCCAGGATCAGTGGGAAGCGCATCGTCCTAGTGCGCCGGCGCGGGGTTGGAGGCCACCGGAGCCACGACCGGCGCCGGCTTGTCGCTCAGGCCTTTGTATTCCGGGGTCGCCTTGATCTCGTCCAGCGAGAGATCGAGGGTGATCGGCGTCTTGGCGTCGGAGGGGGTGAAATGCAGTGTCTTCCAGTGGACCGCGATACTGCGCGTGCCTACCCCCATGAAGCCGCCGATATCCAGCACCGCCGCCTGCGGCTGGCCGGTGCCGTCCACCAGGACATCCGTCAGCCGGCCGACCAGCTTACCCTCCGGGCCGCTGACCGACCTGCCGAGGATCGCCACGACCTGATCCTTGTCGACGGGCTCCACCGTGGTCCGAACTAGGGGCGGCGCGGCCGGTGCCGTGCCCGCCGGGGTAGCCGTCGCGTCCGCGGCTCCGCCCCCCGGGGTATTACCCAGCGCGGCCTTGCCCCAGGTAAGTTCGCCCAGCGTGGCCAGAATACCGAGGGTGGCAGCCGATCGTCGGGACAGCAGGGCAGGTCTCCAGCGGTGTTCAGGTCAGCGCCGGGAAAGGCGCATAGGATACATGGTCCGCGTCAGGGGCGCGCAAAGCGCGACAAGGCGAACAGGGCCGCCGTTCAGAACATTGCGCACCATCGCGATGCACGGTGGGTATTGAGCAGTGCGGTCCCGAACGGATCACAAACACGATATAACTGCTTCGAGCAACAACTTCTTGCCGCCGGCTTTGAGAAAGAGCGGCAATGCTGTTTGGTGGCGCTCATGCGACAGATTGCCTTGAGCAGTGAGACGGACTTCGCGGGCTGGCGCCATGCCGCTCGGGAACTGGCGCTGGCCGGCGTGCCGCCCGAGGAGGTGCGCTGGACGATCCACGGTGCGCACGCCCCTGGACATGCCCCTGGGCACGCCGAGGCCAAGGGCAGCTTTTCCGTCCCTCGCGCCCTGGTGGTGCTCGCCGGCCTGGCAACCCAGGCACGTGATCCCGAGCGGTTCGATCTGCTCTATCGCCTGGTGTGGCGGGCCCAGGCTGGAATGTTGGACCTGGAGGATCGGTCGGATCAGGAGGCGCAGCGGGCGCGCGGATTGGCGCTTGCCGTGCGCGCGGAGGCGCACCGGATGCGAACCCAGCTCCGCTATCTGCACGCGGATGGCCGCTTTGTCGGCTGGTATCGGCCGGCGCACCACGTCCTGGAGGCGAACGGGCAACTCCTGTCGCGACAGTTCCCGGACCAGGCCGTGTCGATCCTCACTCCCGAGGGCAGTGCCCATTGGGATCAGGCAGGGCTGCGCTTCGGCCCCGGCGCGGAGGCCGCCGCGGTACCGGACGATGCGGGTCTGGAGGCTTACTGGCGTGCCTATGGCCACGACTTGCTGGACGCCGCGCAGCCGGGCACCAGCATCCCGGAGGCCGAGAAGCTGGTCGAGGATCCCTGGCCGCCAGAGCGACCTCCGATCGGCCCGGTGGTGCTCGCGACCAGCTCGGAGAGGCGGGTGGAGCAGGCGGCAGACGAGGCGGCCGACTGCCGCCGATGCCCGCTCTATGCTCCGGCGACTCAGACCGTGTTCGGCGAGGGGCCGGTCGTGGCGCGCGCAATGTTCGTGGGCGAGCAGCCGGGAGACCAGGAGGATGTGATCGGCCGGCCCTTCGTCGGCCCCGCCGGACAGCTTCTGAGCCGGGCAATGCTGGAGGCCGACATCGACCGCCGCATGGTCTACGTCACCAATGCGGTGAAGCATTTCAAGTTCGTCCAGCGCGGCAAGCGCCGGATTCACCAGACCCCGGAGACGGCCGAGGTGAAGGCCTGCGGATTCTGGCTGGATGTGGAGCGGGTGCGGCTGCGGCCCGCGCTCGTCGTCCTGCTGGGTGCCACCGCGGCCCGCGCCGTTCTCGGCCGCGCCGTCACCATTGGCCGCGAGCGCGGGCGCCCGATTCGCCTGTCAGAGACGGAGACCGCGTTCGTCACGGTGCATCCCTCGTTCCTGCTGCGCGTCCCGGACGAGGAGGCGCGGCAGCGGGAATACAAGGCGTTCGTGGAGGATCTGCGGCGCGTGGCGACGCTGATGGCCGGTTCTACCCCCGCTGGATAAGCTCGATCGACACGTTCTCAGGCCCGCGCAGGAAGGCGATGCGTACGCCGGGTCGGACGGTCGTCGGGTCCAAGGTGAAGCGCACGCCCTTGGCTTTCAGCTCGGATACGGCGACGTCGATGTCGGAGACAGTCAGGCCGATATGCTCCAGCCCCATATACGGGGCGTCGGGCGCCGGGCCGGGTTTGGCGGTGGGGCTTGCCGGCGCGACGAACACCTGTTGGCTGCCGCCGAGCAGCAGGTCGACGCGCGCGGCTCCGTCGGGCTGCGGCGTGCGGATCACCTCGGCGCCCAGCATGTCCTGATACCACCGTGCCGTCGCCTCCGGGTCGGGGCTGCGCAGGTGGATGTGCTCCCAGATGAAAGTCGCCATGGTCGAACCTCCGGGTGGTTCGCGCGATTAGTTCACCGGACCGGCTTCCCGGCAAGGGGCCATTGGCCTTCCCAATCTCGCGCCCTGGCGTCACACTCGGCTCATGTCGCGCCGCCTTGTCGAGATCACCCCCGATCTGATGCTGCGGGCATATCGCCATGGTCTGTTCCCGATGGCGGAGACGCGGCGCGGCGACCGGCTCTATTGGTTGGACCCGGAGCGGCGCGGGGTGCTGCCCCTCGAGCGCTTCCATCTGCCGCGACGGCTGCTGCGCACCGTCCTCTCGGGCGGGTTCGAGATCGCCGCCAACCGCGACTTCCCCGCCACCATCGCCGGTTGCGCCGCCTCCGCTCCCGGCCGGGAGGACACCTGGATCAACCCGCAGATCGAGGCGCTGTTCATCGACCTGCACCGCATGGGGATGGCGCACTCGGTCGAGTGCCGGCTTGGCGGGAAGCTGGTGGGCGGTCTCTATGGCGTCGCCCTCGGCGGCGTGTTTTTTGGCGAGAGCATGTTCAGCACCGTCCGCGACGCCTCCAAGGTGGCGCTGGTGCATCTCGTCGCACGGCTGCGCGTTTCGGGGTTTCGGCTGCTGGACACGCAGTTCGTGACCTCCCACCTGGCGCAGTTCGGGGCCGTCGAGATCCCGCGTGACGACTACCGCATCCAGCTCGCCGCGGGACTGACGGCGCCGGCGTGTTGGATGACCGCGATCGAGCCCGCGACACTTGAAGCCGAGATCCAGGCGCTCGCCGCGGGCTCGGGCAGAAAGGAGACGGCGTGAGGGGTTCGATTCCGGGCGGCGTGGCGCTGCTGGCGCTCGCGGCTGCCCGCGCAGCACCCGCGGCGACGGCACAAGATGTGCCGGCGCTGCGCCCGACGCATGACGTCGCGGTGGTCTACCATGTCGTGGGATCGCCGCCCCCGAGCGGCGTGGAGCAGGCGCACACGATACGCATGGTCTGGGGCGACGGGGGAAAGGAGCTGCGGGTGGAGGTCGACCGGCAGCGGACCGTCGCGCTGGTCGACTTCAACCAGCAGCGTGTGACCATGCTGATCGAGCCACAACGCCTGGCACTCGAGTTCACGCTCGATCCAAGACTGATCCCAGGCTTCATCATCCCCGCGGACGCGAGCATCACGCGCGCCGGGTACCTGACACGGTGGCCGGCCAGACCTGCGAAGTCTGGAGGCTGACCGGGCCGCACGGCACGGGCAAGGCCTGCATCACAAGCGACGGGCTGGTGCTGCGCGCGGTGGGCAGCATGGACGAGGCCGGCACCGGGCGGCTGGAGGCGGTGTCCGTGACCTACGGGCCGCAACCGGCCTCGCTGTTCGCGCCGCCCCCTGACTTCCGGCGGATGGACCTCCAGACGGCGGGGCGATAGGCTCGGCCAACGAATAGGGGGCGCGCGATGCTCAAGCTTGGCTATAAGGCGTCCGCCGAGCAGTTCGGGCCGCGTGATCTGCTGGCCTTCGCAGTCAGGGCCGAGGAGACGGGGTTCGATTCCGTCTTCGTCAGCGATCATTTCCAGCCCTGGAAGCATACCGGCGGCCACGCGCCGTTCGCTCCGGCCTGGCTCGGTGCGCTGGGTGCGCGGACGGAGCGTATCGTGATGGGCACGAGCGTGCTGACGCCGACCTTCCGCTATCACCCTTCGGTGGTCGCGCAGGCCTTTGGCACCCTGGGCGCGATGTTTCCTGGTCGGGTGATCCTCGGCATCGGCACCGGGGAATCGCTCAACGAGGTGCCGGCCACGGGCATCGCCTGGCCCGAGTTCAAGGAGCGTTTCGCCCGGCTGCGCGAGGCGGTGCAGCTCATCCGTCGACTGTGGTCGGAGGAGCGGGTGACGTTCGAGGGCCAGTACTACAAGACCCAGGACGCGACCATCTACGACCGGCCAGACGCGGCCGTCCCGATCTATGTCGCCGCCGCCGGCGCGCTGGTCGCCAAATACGCTGGCCGGCAGGGCGACGGCTTCATCTGCACCAGCGGCAAGGCCTGGTCGCTCTATACCGACACTCTGCTGCCCAACCTGGCCGAGGGGCAGAAGGCCGCGGGCAAGCCGTCCGGAGGCGGCGCGGCGTATGACCGGGTGATCGAGATGAAGGTCTCCTTCGACACCGATCGCGCCCGCGCCCTGGAGGATACGCGCCACTGGGCCGCGCTCGCGCTGACCCCGGAGGAGAAGGTCTCGATCCACAACCCGACGGAGATGGAGGAGCGCGCCGCCGAGCTTCCGGTGGAGCGGGCGGCCAGCCGCTGGATCGTCTCCACCGACCCCGACGAGCATGTGGAGAAGATCCGGCCCTACATCGAACTCGGCTTCAATCACCTGGTCTTCCATGCCCCCGGGCCGGATCAGGAGCGTTTCCTGCGCCTCTACGCCGCGCAGGTGCTGCCGAAGCTGCGGCAGCGCTTCGGTTGATCTCGCCGCCAATTCCTCCTCCCATCCCTCCTGGCCCGGCCGCGCTTCAGCTTCTGGCGCTTCCCGGCTTTCCTCTCGTTCGGCCCGGCGATGATCTGGCGGAACTGATAGCCGAGGGGCTGGCGCGCGCGTCGATCACGCTCCGTGCCGACGACGTGGTGGTGGTGGCGCAGAAGATCGTCTCCAAGGCGGAGGACCGGGCTGTCGCGCTGGAGACGGTCAGCCCGTCGGCGCGAGCCATCTCCCTGGCGGCCGAGATCGGCAAGGATCCCCGGCTTGTCGAGGTGATCCTCTCGGAGTCGGTGCGCGTGGTACGCAGCCGGCCCAACCTGCTGATTACTGAGCACCGCCTGGGCCTCGTGATGGCGAATGCCGGGATCGATCACTCCAACGTCGCGGCGCCGGGCGAGCCCGATCAGGTGCTTCTGCTGCCGCTCGATCCGGACCGCTCGGCCGCGCTTCTGCGCGCCGGGCTTGGCGGGCGCTGCGGGGTGGCGCCCGGCATTGTCATCACCGACAGTTTCGGCCGACCCTGGCGGCGCGGCACGTGCGGTGTGGCGATCGGTGCGGCCGGGATCGCGTCGCTGATCGACATGCGCGGCAAGCCCGACCTGTTCGGCCACACGCTGGAAGTCACCATCATCGCGCGCGCCGACGAGATCGCCGCCGCCGCCGGCCTGCTGCAGGGCCAGGCGGGGGAGGGCCGGCCGGTCGTGGTGCTGCGTGGCCTCACGTCTGCCGCGCCCGTGTTGCCGGCCGCCGCCCTGGTACGCCCGCCGGCCGAGGATCTGTTCCGGTGATCGTCGCGCTGTCGGGTGGGATCGGCGGGGCGAAACTCGCCCTCGGCTTGGCCCAGGTGCTCCCGCCGGGGCAGCTCACCGTGGTCGCCAACGTGGGCGATGATTTCGAGCATCTTGGGCTGGCGATCTCGCCTGACATTGACACGCTCACCTACACGCTGGCCGGCCTCGACAACGCCAAATTGGGCTGGGGCCGGCGCGACGAGACCTGGTCGTTCATGGAGACGCTGGCGGCGCTGGGCGGGGAAACGTGGTTTCGCCTCGGTGACCGCGACCTCGCGCTTCACCTGGAGCGAACGCGGCGGCTGCGCGCCGGAGAAGTGCTTTCGGATGTGACCGGGAATTTTTGTCGCAGGCTGGGCGTGGGCGCCCGCATCTTGCCGGCGACCGACGACAAGGTGCGGACCCTGCTGCGCACGGAGCGTGGCTGGATGGACTTCCAGCCGTGGTTCGTCGGCCTCCGCGCGGAGCCGGCAGTCGAGGAGGTCGCGTTCGCTGGCGCCGAGCGCGCCCGCCCGCTTCCCGCCGTGCTGGACGCAGTGGCAAGCGCCGATGCGATCGTGATTTGCCCCTCCAACCCGTTCATCAGCATCGAGCCGATGCTGGCCGTTCCCGGCTTCCGCGCGGCCCTGATGGGTGCGCGGGCGCCGGTGATCGCGGTCTCGCCGCTTATCGGCGGTCGGGCGGTGAAGGGGCCGACCGCCAAGATGATGGCGGAGTTGGGGATGCAGGTCAGCGCGCGCGCCGTGGCCGAGCGGTACGGCGACCTGCTCGACATCTACGTGGCCGATGAAGTCGATGCAGGGGGGCTGGACGGGCTCGCCTGCCGGGTCGTGCTCGCCCCGACGCTGATGACCACGCTGGCCGAGAAGGCGGCGCTGGCGCGCATCGTGCTGCGGGTCGCGGCCGAGGCGCGATGAGCGCAGGCGTGTGGGCCGCCGTCGCGGTGAAGGAGTTCGCCGGCGCCAAGCAACGCCTAGCCCCGCTGTTGACGCCCCAACAGCGTCAGGCGCTCGCCGCCGCCATGCTTCAGGACGTGCTCGCGGCGTTGGCCGCCGCGAAGCTGGCCGGGATCATGGTCAACACGATCGACCCCGAGGCCGCCGCGCTGGCCCGCGCTTATGGCGCCCGCGTGGTGAACGAGGCTGCGCGCACGGGACATACCGGCGCGGTCGCGGCGATGGCGCGCATCCTGGCGGAAGAAGGTGCGGCATCCATGCTGACCTGCCCCGGCGACATTCCCTTGGTCACGGCGGCGGAGGTCGCGACGTTGCTGGACGCGCACCGTCCCGCGCCGGCCTTCACCATCGTCCCGGCGCACGATGAGCGCGGCTCGAACGCGGTCCTGCTCTCGCCGCCCGATCTTATGGCGCTGCGCTTCGGCGACGACAGCTTCCTACCCCACCTCGCGGAGGCACGCCGTGGCGGGCTAGCACCAAACGTCGTGCGCCTGCCTGGAATCGGGCTCGACATCGACAATCCGGAGGACGCCCGCGCTTTCCTGGACGCAGCACCGGAGCGCGCCACGCGCACGTGGGCGCTGCTGCGGCGCTTCATTTGATAGATGCCGGTCGGGTGATTGGTGGTTCCCTCACCCCGGCCCTCTCCCAAAGGGAGAGGAGGCGTGGTGGGCAGCATCCGTGCGATCAGCGCCCCCTCTCCCGCTTGCGGGAGAGGGCCGGGGTGAGGCCCTCAGGTACCCGATACAGCTCGTGCTTGAACGGCCCGCTCGGCGGCACGCCGATATATTCGGCCTGGGCCGGGGTCAGCCGGGTCAGCTTCGCGCCTACCTTGCCGAGATGCAGCGCCGCCACCTTCTCGTCCAGCGTCTTCGGCAGCGTGTACACCTTGCGCTCGTACTGTCCGGGCGCCGCGGTGAACAGCTCGATCTGCGCCAGCACCTGGTTCGTGAACGAGGCGCTCATCACGAAGCTCGGATGGCCGGTGGCGTTGCCGAGGTTCACCAGCCGGCCCTCGGACAACACGATCAGCCGCTTGTTGTCGGGGAACACCACCTCGTCCACCTGCGGCTTCACGTTCTCCCAACGGTAGTTGCGCAGCGCCTCGATCTGGATTTCGGAGTCGAAATGGCCGATGTTGCAGACGATAGCGCGGTGCTTCATGCGCCGCATGTGATCGAGCGTGATGACGTCGACATTGCCGGTGGCGGTCACGAAGATGTCCCCCACCGGAGCGGCGTCGTCCATGGTGACGACCTCGTAGCCCTCCATCGCCGCCTGAAGCGCGCAGATCGGGTCCGCCTCCGTGACCATCACCCGGCAGCCGGCGTTGCGCAGGCTAGCCGCCGAGCCCTTGCCGACATCGCCGAAGCCGTTCACCACCGCGACCTTGCCGGACATCATCACGTCGGTGCCGCGACGGATGCCATCCACCAACGATTCCCGAACGCCGTAGAGGTTGTCGAACTTCGACTTGGTGACGCTGTCGTTGACGTTGATCGCCGGCACCAGCAGCGTGCCGTCGCGCTCCATGTCGCGCAGCCGATGCACACCCGTGGTGGTCTCCTCCGACAATCCGCGCACGTCGGCCAGCATCTCCGGATACTTGTCGTGCATCAGCTTGGTCAGGTCACCGCCGTCGTCCAGGATCAGGTTCGGCGTCCAGCCGTCCGGGCCGCGCACCGTCTGCTCGATGCACCACCAGAACTCGTCCTCGCTCATCCCCTTCCAGGCGAAGACCGGGATGCCGGCGGCCGCGGCCGCGGCCGCGCCGTGGTCCTGGGTCGAGAAGATGTTGCACGACGACCAGCGCACGGTCGCTCCCAGCGCGGTCAGGGTCTCGATCAGCACCGCCGTCTGCACCGTCATGTGCAGGCAGCCGGCGATCCGCGCGCCCTTGAGCGGCTTGGCCGCGCCATACTCTGCGCGCACCGCCATCAGGCCGGGCATCTCGTCCTCGGCCATGGAGATCTCCTTGCGGCCCCATTCGGCGAGCGAGATGTCTTTCACCTTGTAATCGTCGGTCGCACTCCGGTCGGCCATAGTGGGGCTCCTGGCTGGGGTGGCGGACCTATAGAAAGGCGCAGGGACGGGCGCAATGGCGCCGCAAGCGGAACGGAGGCATCCCATGACGATCTATACGGGTCCGGTGTTCGAAATGGCCCGCACCCAGTTCCACGTGATCGCCGACTATCTCGAGATTCCCGCCGATGAGCGCGACCGCCTGCTGTTCCCGAAGCGGTCCGTCACGGTCGCCTGCCCGATCCATCGCGAGGACGGGCGATTGGCCGTCTTCCATGGCTTTCGCGTGCAGCACCACCTCACCCTCGGCCCGACCAAGGGAGGAACGCGCTACTCTCCCACGCTCGATCTTGGCGAGGTGGCGGCGCTGGCGATCTGGATGAGCTGGAAATGCGCGCTCGCCGGGCTGCCCTATGGCGGGGCGAAGGGGGGGATCACGGTCGATCCCTACGCGCTCACCCGCCATGAGCTGGAATCGCTCTCGCGCCGCTACATGCAGGAGATGATCCCCTTCGTCGGGCCGCATACGGACGTCATGGCTCCCGACATGGGCACCAACGAGCAGGTGATGGCCTGGTTCATGGACACCTACTCCATGTACCAGGGCAAGACCGTGACCGAGATCGTCACTGGCAAGCCGGTCGCCTGCGGCGGAACGGAAGGACGGCGCGATGCCACCGGTCGCGGCGTCGCGCATCTGGTGGACCGCGCGCTGGCGCGGATCGGCCTGGCCGCGATGGGCGCCACGGCGATCGTGCAGGGGTTCGGCAATGTCGGCAGCGTCACCGCCCAGTCGCTCGCCGAGCGGGGGGTGAAGGTGATCGGCGTCTCCGACCACACATCCTGCTATTTCGACCCGAAGGGGCTGAATGTCGCCGGGTTGGTGCGCCACACGGTCGCGAACGGCACCCTCGCCGGGTTCTCCAATGAACTGGCCGCTGATCCGGCCGAGCTGTTGACACAGCCATGCGACATCCTCGTCCCGGCGGCGATGGAGCGCGTGATCGATGCCGGCGTTGCGGCCCGGCTGCGCTGTCGCGTGCTGGCCGAAGGCGCGAACGGGCCGACCACGCCGGACGCGGACGAGGTGTTGGCGCAGCGGCCGGAGATCTTCGTTATCCCCGACATCCTCTGCAACGCTGGTGGGGTCGTGGTCAGCTACTTCGAGTGGGTGCAGGATCTGCAGCAGTTCTTCTGGGACGAGCCCGAGGTCATGAGCCGCCTCTACCACGTCCTAGACCGCGCCTTCGCGCAGGTGATGGCCCGCGTCGAGCGCGACAAGGTCGGGCACCGCACCGCGGCCATGGCGATCGGCGTGGACAAGGTGCGCAACGCCAAACAGGTACGCGGGCTGTTTCCGTAGGCCCTGACAGCAACGAGGTCCATGTCGCGGCGTTGCCGTGAGACCGGGGCCTATGAGTCGTAGGAGCACTCGATGTCCGCGAACCCACCGAACACATCCATCGATCCGAAGACGTCGACGGCCGAGCGGCCGCGCCGCGAGATCGATTCCGGCAGGACCGGTGACAAGGTCGGAGTCTCGGATCCGGCGGCGTCGCCGGTCGGAACCGATTCCGAAGCCGCGGAGGCGCATGACGAGGAGGAACTCAGGATCGCCCGTCAGGCGCCCCGGCCTGCTCGCCCCAAGTAAGATGTCGGATCAGCTTCCGGACATATCCGGTGGCCCGCACCTGCGCACGATCGCGATGCCGCGGGATGCGAACGCAGGGGGCGACATATTCGGGGGATGGACGCTGTCGCAGATGGACCTCGCCGGTGGCATCATGGCGAGCCGACGAGCCCGAGGCCGGGTGGCGACAGTCGGAATCGAAGCGATGCGCTTTCTGCGTCCCGTGTCTGTTGGCGACGAGGTGAGCTGCTATTGCTCGATCGTCGAGGTCGGCGACAGCTCCATCAAAGTCAGGATCGAAACCTGGGCACGCGGCCGCAGGGGAGACAAGGCGGAGAAGGTTACCGACGGCGTCTTTACTTTCGTTTCGATCGATGACGACGGTCATCCCCGGAACGTGCCCCCGGAAGCCGCCGCCTGAGCTTGCGTAGACGGGTCAGCTGTCGCCAGGACGGGGTGCCCTTGCGCGCCACCTTTCCCGGTGCCTAGAACCGGCGGTTCGCATCAGGGGAGACGTCCATGAGCAAGATCATCCGCACCGAGCCCAACAAGATCCTCTCGAAAGCCGTCGAGTATCACGGCTTCGTCTATCTTCCGGGAGTGACGGCGCGCGATAGCGGCGGCGACATCAAGCGCCAGACCACCGAGATCCTGGAGCAGATCGATCAGCTGCTGGAGACCCATGGCACCGACAAAACTCGTCTGTTGCAGGCGCAGATCTGGGTCAAGGACATCCGCGACCGCGAGGCGATGAACGAGGTGTGGACCGCTTGGCTTCCGCCCAATGGCGCGCCGGTGCGCGCCTGCGTTCAGGCCGATCTCGCCGATCCGCGTCTGCTGGTCGAGATCATGGTGACCGCCTGCAAGTAGCGTAGACGATTCGGAGGCGGGGATGACTTGCGTTCCCCGCTTTGGTCGATCGGCCCGTTTAGGACGATTGTCTGTCCTTCGGACGTTATCCACAGCCCTTTCCCAAGAAACTGCAATGCCCTAGCGCGCGAACTTCGCGTTGCGGGTTGTCGGCCCGCAACGCGGCGGCGTACCGCCAAGCAACCAACACGCGAGTCGAAGAAGGGGAGGCTGGGCGGATGCATGCACGGGCAACCGGCGGCAAATTGCTGTTCGTCTGTTATTCCCTGGCGCTCGGTCTGACGATCGGGCCGGCCCTTGCTGACACGGGGCTGCAGCGCCGCCAGCCCTCCATATCCTATGGCCCGAGCGCCTCGCTGCCTTATCAAAGCGAGTTCACCGCGATGGCGCGTCCGACGCGCTACCGTGGGGCACGGTCCGGCGCGATCTCCTGTGTTCCTTATGTCCGCGGCCATTCCGACGTTAAAGTCGCCGGCAATGCCTGGCAGTGGTGGGCGAACGCCGCCGGATTGTATGAACGCGGCAGCCTGCCGGAGACAGGAGGCGTATTGGTATTCCAGTCCAACCGGCAGATGCATCTCGGCCATGTCGCCGTGGTCAGCCGCGTGCTCAACCGCCGCGTGATCGAGATCGACCAGTCCAACTGGCCGACCGGCCGGGGCGTCACCCGCCGCGTGCCCGTAGTGGACGTCTCGGAGCGCAACGACTGGACGGCGGTGCGGGTCGCCTTGGGGCAGAGCGGCAAATTCGGCAGCATCTACCCGACCTACGGCTTCATCTACGCCCGCCACGACAGCGGACGGCTGGTCGCCGCCGCTACTTGGAGCGCGGCGCCGCTGCCCCAGCTCAATCCGGCTCCGAGCGACCTGCGCAACCTCGGTCGGGACGAGCAGGTGGCCGAAGTCCCCGCGCAGCGCCAAGCCACCCGGCCGCGCCATGCTGGCGCGTGGGCGTATGGCGCGAGGCACGGGGATCGAGGTTGACGAGGCTTGTGAGGGCGGCGGCGGGTCTAGCCGCCGGTCACGCTCATGTGTCGCGAAACGGCGGGGCGGTCCTGCCGGCGGTCGATGATGAAATCATGTCCCTTGGGCTTGCGGGCGATGGCGGCGCGGATCGCGGCATCCAGCGCCGCATCGTCGGCGCCCTCGCGCAGCACCGTCCGCAAATCCGCCTGGTCGTCCTGACCGAGGCACATGAACAGCGTCCCGGTGCAGGTCAGCCGCACCCGGTTGCAGCTCTCGCAGAAATTGTGGGTCATCGGGGTGATGAAGCCGATGCGTCGCCCGGTCTCCGCCACGTCGAAGTAGCGCGCCGGACCACCCGTGCGGTACTCGGTCTCGGTCAGCGTCCAACGCCGGCGCAGGCGGCCGCGCACGATCGAGAGGGGCAGGTACTGATCGGTGCGGTCCTCGGTGATCTCGCCCATCGGCATGGTCTCGATCAGGCAGAGATCGAAGCCGTGCTGCCCGCACCAGGCGATCATGGCATCGAAGGCGTCCTCGTTCACGCCGCGCATCGCCACGGCGTTGATCTTGATGGCCAGACCCGCACTTTTGGCGACGAAGATGCCCTCCAGCACCTGCTCGATGCGGCCCCGGCGGGTCATCGCGGTGAATGTCGCGGGATCGAGCGTGTCGAGGGACACGTTCACTCGCCGCATGCCGGCGCGGCGGAGATCCTCCGCGTAGCGGGCGAGCTGCGTGCCGTTGGTCGTGAGCGTAAGCTCGTCGAGGCCCGAGCCTAGACGCTGGCCGAGCCGCTCGACCAGCTTCATCAGGTCGCGGCGGACCAGCGGCTCGCCTCCGGTCAAGCGCAGCTTGCGGGTGCCCAGCCGGATGAAGGCGGCGCAGATCCGCTCCAGCTCCTCGAGCGTCAGCAGGTCTCGTTTGGGGAGAAATGTCATCTCCTCGGCCATGCAATAGACGCAGCGAAGATCGCAGCGGTCCGTGACCGAGACGCGCAGATAGCTGATGGGCCGGCCGAATGGGTCGATCATGCGAGGAGACATGCTTAAGAGGTGCGCCTGTAAACGGCGCGGATCAAGCCCTGCCAGGAAGCCGCTCAGCTCGGCACGTCGAGCAGGTCGAGCGTGACGTGCCCGGTGTTGATCAGGACTTTCCCGGCGTTCTCGAAGTTGACCGTGACCCGATCCCCGATCACGGACTGGACCTGACCTGCGCCCCAGTCTGGCCTCTCGGGATGGCGCACCCACTGCCCGGGCTCGATCATTGACGTGGTGGGTCGGGTCACGGATAAGCCCTCCGGATACGCAATAATTGCGATCATCACGTATTATTTTGTAGACGTTAACAGACGATTTGGGCAGGTAATCTACCATCACCGCGATGTCGTTCGCGCGTGGCGGATGTAAGGAAATTGCCGGATGAGCGATCCCCCGCGCCTCGCCGAGCTGATCGCGACGCGCATTTTCCACGATATCGGCGGCCTCGCGGGCACGCTCGCGGCAACCATCGAGCTCGCCCTGGAGGAGGGCGGGGCGGCGGGAGAGAGCCTGTCCAGCGCGGCCGACATTGCTGCCGAGCTCAACCGTCGCGTGCGGCTCCTGCATGCCGCCTGGGGGCCGACCGGGGGTGGTCTGGATATTGCACGCCTGCAGGATCTTGCCCTTGGCACGCCGGGAGCCCATCGCATGCGGCTCGATCTCTCGGCGCTGCCGCCGGGAGCCCTGTTTTCCCCGGAGTTGAGCCGCGTTCTGCTCAACGTCGTGATCCTGGCCGCGGAGTCGCTGCCCCGCGGCGGAACGCTCACGCTGGCGGAAACCAGCCAGGCGAGCGTGCTGGCGACCATCCGCGGGCAGCGCGCCGCGTGGCCTGAAGCACTCGCCGCATTCCTGGCCGACGAAGCGGCCGCCTGGGCGGGACTGGATAACCCGCGCACGCTGCTCGCCCCGTTGGTCGCGCTGATCGCGCACCAGCTTGGCGTTCCGCTCGCGCTTTTGCAGCCCGCCCGCGTCTCACGACGCCACGGGCCGCCGCCGCTGCTGATCGGGGCCGCACCGATCGGGCCCGCGGTTCCCTCAGCATAGCTTAACGCTTTCTTCGCCCATCGGGCCCAGATTCGGCAGCGGATCGAACCTGGGGCCGAAGCCACAATGGACGAACTGCTCGCGGACTTCCTGACGGAGGCGAACGAGAGCCTGGCCGAGCTGGACGCGGCGCTCCTGCGGCTGGAGCGTACCCCCGATGACGCCGCAACCCTGTCGCAAATCTTTCGCCTAGTGCACACCATCAAGGGCACTTGTGGCTTCCTCGGCCTGCCGCGACTGGAGCGGCTGGCCCACGCCGCCGAGAACGTGCTCGGCCGGCTGCGTGACGGCAAGCTGGGCGCCAGCCCCGAGATCGTGAGCCTGGTGCTGGCGGCCCTCGACGGCGTGCGGGCGATCCTGAGCAGTCTCGGGTACTGCAGGTGCCGAGCCGTCGGGTGACGATGACGAGCTTATTGCGGCTCTCAACACGATCGCGGAGGGCCGGGCGCCGGCCTCTCCGTCCCTGGGCGAACCGGGCGCGACCGAGCCGGCCAGGGCTGGTGCGCCGTCTCGGCTGCCTGAGTCCCGCCAGCAGGGGAGCGATGCCGCTGGCGGGCAGACGATCCGCGTCACGGTGGACGTGCTCGACGACCTCATGACTTTGGTGAGCGAATTGGTGCTGACCCGCAATCAACTGCTGCAGCTTGCCCGTGCTTGCCAGGACAGCGCGTTCACCGCGCCGCTGCAGCGGCTGTCGCACGTCACCTCGGACCTGCAGGAAGGGGTGATGAAGACGCGGATGCAGCCGATCGGGAATGCCTGGAACAAGCTGCCTCGCCTGGTGCGCGACCTCGCGCGCGATCTCGGCAAGCCGATGGAGCTGACGATGCTCGGTGCCGACACCGAGCTCGACCGCCAGGTGCTGGACCTGATCAAGGACCCGCTGACCCATATGCTGCGGAACTCCGCCGACCACGGGTTGGAGCCGCCGGCCGAACGGCGCGCGGCCGGCAAGCTCGAGACCGGACGGATCACGCTCAACGCCTTCCACGAAGGCGGCCACATCATCATCGAGGTCGCCGACGACGGACGCGGGCTGCCGGTCGAGCGGATTCGCGCCAAGGCCCTCGCGCAGGGCCTCGCGACCGAGGCCGAGCTGGCCGCGATGACCGAGACGCAGATTCAACGCTTCATCTTCGATGCCGGATTCTCGACCGCGACCGAGGTCACCGCGGTCTCCGGCCGCGGCGTCGGGATGGACGTGGTGAAGACCAACATCGAGCGGATCGGCGGCACGATCGACCTGACGAGCCTGCCCGGACACGGTACCACGTTCACCATCAAGATCCCGCTCACTTTGGCGATCGTCTCGGCGCTGGTCGTGCAGGCGGGCACCGAGCGGTTCGCCATCCCGCAGATCAGCGTGATGGAGCTGGTCCGTGCCGGCCGGCCCGGGGAGGCGGGAGCCGAGAGCGTGATCGAGCGGATTAACGAAACGCCCGTGCTGCGTTTGCGCGACCGGCTGCTGCCGCTGGTGAACCTCGCCGAGCTGCTGGAGCTGGATGGATCGGGCGAGGCCGGGATCATCGTCGTAGCGCAGATCGGCTCCAGTCTTCTCGGCATCATCGTGGACCGCGTGTTCGATATCGAGGAGATCGTGGTCAAGCCGGTGGCGCCGATGCTGCGTCAGGTCACCGTGTTCAGCGGCAACACGATCCTCGGCGACGGGTCGGTGATCATGATCCTCGACCCCAACGGCCTCGCGCGGGCAGCCGGGATCGGCGCTGGCGGAGACAGCCGGCGCGAAGCCGCCGTGGCCAGCGAAGGCAAGGCTTCGGGCACGCGCACGCCGATGCTGCTGTTCCGCGCCGGCGGCACGCGCCCGATGGCGGTGCCGCTCGGCCTGGTGGCGCGCCTGGAGCAGATCCCGCGCGAGCGGATCGAGGTCTTGGCCAGTTCGCCCGTCGTGCAGTATCGCGGCCGGCTGATGCCCCTCCTGGCCCTCTCCGACCTGCCAGTCGATGTGCCCTCCTCGCCGCACCAGCCGGTGCTGGTCTTCGCCGATGGGGAGCGTAGCGCGGGCCTGATGGTGGACGAGATCGTGGACGTGGTGGAGGACCGGCTGGACATCGAATTGTCGGCGACGCGCCCCGGTCTGCTCGGCACGGCGGTGATCGGCGGACAGGCCCTGGACGTGATCGACACGGCGTATTGGCTGGCCCGGTTGCCCGCCGCTGCGCGCTCAGCTTGCCGCCGATCGGAGCCGTGCGCATGAGCGCCACCCTGCTCGATCGCAATGCGGGCGTCCCTGGGAACGAGGAACGCCAATACGTGACCCTGACCATCGCCGAGCAGCTCTGCGGAGTGCCGGTGCTGGGGGTCCGCGACATCCTCTCGCAGCAGGCGATCACCCGCATTCCCCTGGCCCCGCCAGAGGTGGCGGGCAGCCTCAATCTACGTGGAAGGATCGTCACCGCGATCGACCTGCGCCGACGGCTGCGCCTGCCGGCAGCTTCGCCGGGAGGCTTCAGCATGTCCGTGGTCACGGAGCAGGGCGGTGAGCTCTATGCTCTTCTGGTCGATCAGGTGCGTGAGGTCATGAGCCTTTCGGCCGAGGCGTTCGAGCGGAACCCGCCGACGCTGCCGCCGACCTGGGCGGCGTGCAGCAACGGAATCTATCGCCTTGAGGGCAGGCTGCTGGTCGTGCTGGACGTCGCGCGGCTGATCGCGGTGCGGGTCGAGCCGGTCTGAGGCGGTGCGTACCTGCCTCGTCGTCGATGACAGCCGGGTGGTGCGCAAGCTGGCGCGGCGCATCCTGGAGTCCGGCGGCTACGCCGTGACCGAAGCCGAGGACGGCGCGCGCGCGCTCGACGCGTGCCGCGCCGCGTTGCCCCATTGCGTGCTGCTCGACTGGAACATGCCGGTGATGGATGGCATCGAGTTCCTGCGCGCGCTGCGCGCGGAGTTCGGCCCCGACGATCCCGCCGTCGTGTTCTGCACCACCGAGAATGATCTGGCCTTCATCACCCAGGCCATCAAGGCCGGCGCGCAGGAATACATCATGAAGCCGTTCGATGCCGAGATCCTGCTTGGCAAGCTCGCGCAGGTTGGGCTGGATTGATCCGATGATCCCGGCATCGTCGCCGCGTCTCCTGGCTCTGGACGCCGCCCGGGTCATGGTGTGCGACAATTCCGTCGTCATGCGCGCGGCGATCGCGCGCGCGCTGGAGGGGGACACCGCTGTACGTGTGGTAGCCCGCGTCGCCGACGGGGCACAGGCTCTGGCCGAGCTGCGGCGCCAGTCCATCGACGTGCTGGTGCTCGATATCGAGATGCCGGTGATGGACGGGCTGACGGCACTGCCGCTACTGCTACGCGTCGCCCCACGGCTGCGCGTCGTGATGGCGTCCACCCTCACCACCCGCGGCGCCGAGGTCACGCTCCGGGCGCTGCGGCTCGGTGCCGCGGACTACGTGGCCAAGCCGAGCGCCATCGCCGGTCAGACCGCCGAGCTGTTCCGTCGCGAGCTGCTGGGGAAGGTGAAGGCGCTCGCCCCCCGCCATCGGCGCCCGTCCGGTGCCATGGCCGCCGCCCCGCCCTCACGCCAGCGCCCCGGACCGCTCGCGACGCCGCGCCTGCTCGCGATCGGCAGCTCCACGGGCGGCCCCCAGGCCCTACTTGCCTTGTTCGCCGCGCTCGGACGCGCGGTGCCGGTACCGGTGGTGCTGACGCAGCACATGCCCGCCGCCTTCACGCCGATCCTGGCCGAGCACATCACCCGCGCCGGCGGCCTGCCTTGCGCGGAGGCCAAGGACGGGGAGGCGCTGCTTCCCGGGCGCATCTACCTCGCGCCGGGAGATCGGCACCTGCTGATCGAGCGTGCCGCCACCGGGGCGCGCGCGCGGCTATCCAGCGCGCCGGCGGTCAATTTCTGCCGCCCCTCCGTGAACCCGATGCTGGAGAGTGCGGCGGCGGCGTTCGACGGGCGCGTACTCGTGACCATGCTTACCGGCATGGGCTGCGACGGGCTGGACGGAACGCGCCGCGTGATCGAGGCTGGCGGAGCCGCCATCGCTCAGGACGAAGCGAGCAGCGTGGTCTGGGGAATGCCCGGCGCCATCGCGCAGGCTGGCCTCTGCAACGCCATACTGCCGCTGAACGCGATCGCGCCGCGTCTGCTCGAAGTGCTGCTGGTAGCACGACCATGAGCGCGGCGCTGGCTGACGGCGCCTTCCAGACCCTGGCCGACCTGCTGCGATCGCGCTCGGGCCTGGCGATCGGTCCGGACAAGCTTTATCTGCTCGAAACCCGTCTCGCCCCGATCCTCCGGCGCGAGGGGCTGCGCGGCATCGCCGAACTCGCCCAGCGTCTGACTTCCTCAGCGGCCGAGCCGCTGATCCGCGAGGTGGTCGAGGCGATGACCACCAACGAAAGCTTCTTCTTCCGCGACGACAAGCCGTTCGCGCATGTCCGCGCCAAGGCGCTGCCGCGCCTGCTGCTCGCACGCCCGCCCGGAACCCCCATCCGCATCTGGTCCGCCGCTGCCTCGTCGGGCCAGGAGGCCTACTCGCTGGCGATGATCGCGGTGGAGCTCGGGGCCAACCGACGGGTCGAGATCGTCGGCACCGACATCGCCCGCGACCAGCTCGCCCGTGCCCGCGAGGGGCTCTATACCCAGTTCGAGGTGCAGCGCGGCCTGCCGGTCCAGCTCCTGATCAAACATTTCCGTAAGGAAAACGGCCAGTGGCGCGTCGCCGAGCCATTGCGCGAGATGGTCCGGTTCCGCGAATGGAACCTGCTCGCCGACCCCGTCCCGCTCGGCCGCTTCGACATCGTGTTCTGCCGCAACGTGCTGATCTATTTTGACCAGCCCACGAAGGTTCGCGTGCTAGAGGCGATCGCGCGCCAGATGCCCGAGGACGGGCTGCTCTATCTGGGGGGGCCGAGACGGTGCTGGGCGTGACGACCCGCTTCGTGCCGCTTGCCGAGGATCGCGGCGTTTACGCCAGGGCCGCGCTGTCGCCCACCTCGATCTCCAGCCAGCCCCGCGCGTCGAACCGGCCCGTGTCGCCGGCGCGCAGCAGCACTGTCGTCGTCTCCGATTCCACGATCGCCGGCCCTTGCAGCGCCTGAGCGGGCGCCAGCGCGGTGAAGTCGAACACGGCGAGATCGGACCACGCGCGGCCCAGCCAGGCACGCCGCCGCCCGTTCGCATGAACCCCCGTCCCGGCCCCCTCCCGCACAAAGAGGCGGTTGCGGGAGGGATCGGACGCAAGCCGGCCGATCACGGACAGGCGCGCGCTGACCAGGATCGGATCCTGGTCGCGCATGGCATAAGTGTAGAGCGCGGCGTGGCGAGCGTGGAAAGCCTCGATCACCGCCAGCGCCGCATCCGGCGTCGCCAGATCTATTCGGTCCAGGTCCACCGTCACCTCGAACACCTGCTCGCCGTAGCGCATGTCGGCGGACCGGCGCAGCACCACGGCGCCGTCGAAATGCGGCAGGCGAGCTCGGCCCTCTGCCTCCATGGCCTCGAACGCGGCGCGCAATGCGGCGATGTCGAGGCCGCCGGTCTGCTTCAGGCTGCGCGCCAGCTCGACGCGAAGATCGGTGTTCAGCATCCCCCAGGCTGACAGGACCGAGGCGGCCAGCGGCACGGTAACACGGCGCACGCCGAGTTCGGCCGCAACGGCAGCGATGTGCAGGCCCGCCGCGCCGCCGAAGGCAAGGATCGCGTGTCGGCGCGGATCGACCCCGCGCCGCACGGTCGCGATCCGCACGCCGTCGGCCATGCGCGCATTGACCAGCCGCACGATCCCGGCCGCCGCCGCTTCGGTCGAGAGCCCCAGCGCACCGCCGATCCGCGCTACCGCCGCCTCGGCTGCCGACCGATCGAGACTGCGGCGCCCGCCCAGGAAACGCGCCGGGTCCAGCAGGCCCAGCACCAGGTTGGCGTCGGTCACGGTCGCCTGCTCGCCGCCCAGACCGTAGCCGGCCGGGCCGGGGTCGGCGCCGGCGCTCTCCGGCCCCACCTGCAGCAGTCCGGCGCGGTCGAGCCGCGCCACGCTGCCGCCGCCTGCCCCGAGCGTCACGATATCCAGCGCCGGAAGCGCGATGCGCGCCTCGGCCACCTGCCGGCCGGAAGACAGCGATGGCTGGCCGTCCTGGACCAAGGCGATGTCGGTGCTGGTTCCTCCCATGTCGAAGGTGATGAGGTCGCGCGTTGCGCCCTGTCGCGCCAACGCGACCGCCGCCGCGACCCCGCCCGCCGGTCCTGACAGCGCGGTGCCGGCGGCGAGCCGCGCCGCCTCCTCCGCCGAGGCGACCCCGCCATGCGAGAGGATCACGTACAAGGCTCCGTTGTACCCCGCCGCGGCCAGCCGGGTGGTCAGCCTGTGCAGGTATTTCGCGATCACCGGGCCGACCGCCGCATTGGCGACGGTGGTCGAGAACCGCTCGAACTCCTTGATCTGCGGCAGCACATCGGCCGAGGCGCTCACGTATGCGCCGGGCAGGCGCGCGCGCGCCGCCGCCGCGGCCGCGCGCTCATGCGCCGGATTGGCCCAGGCGTGCAGGAAGCAGACCGCCACCGCCTCCACCTGCTCGGCCGCCAGCCGGTCCAGGGCCGCGTCCAGCGAGGCGGGATCGAGCGGCATCTCGATTCGCCCGTCGGCGCGGATGCGCTCGGTCACGCCAAGCCGGAGGCGGCGTGGCACGAGCGGCGCGGGGGGCGTCATGCGTAGATTGTAGCGCTCGGGCTTCAGCCCTTCGCGCATCTCGATGACGTCGCGATGCCCGGCCGTGGTCAGCATGCCGACCTTCGCCGCCTTGTCCTCCAGCAGCGCGTTGGTCGCGACCGTGGTGCCGTGAACGATGCGCCCGGTCCGCTCCAGCAGCGCGGCCGTGGTCAGACCGAGCGCGTCGGCGGCGAGCGCAATGCCCTCCGCCACACCGTCTGTTTGATCGGCGGGCGTGGTCGCCGCCTTGGCGATAGTGAGCCGGCCATCCGGCGCGCTGACCACGATGTCGGTGAAGGTGCCGCCGACATCGATGCCAATGGTAACGCTCACGCAGTCATCTCCTGCGCGCCATCGCGCCGCCGCGCCTCGGGGTCGCGCTCCGCCGCATCGCCCCACCCTCCGCCACCGCCGGAGAGGACGTGGAACACGCTGCCGGGCGGCACCTCGATGCCGACCTCCTTGCTGCGCAGCTTGCGCGGCGGTGCGCCGGGGGCGAGCAGCGTGTAATCATGCGGCGCCCCGTCCCGCCCGCCCAGCATGCCGCGTGCGCCATGCACTACCCCTTCGCCCGCGGTGTTGGCGACCGCCGGCTCGACAGTCTCCACACGCAGCCGCATGTCACCCCCGAGCCCGCCGCGAAAGCGCCCGTCGCCGGCTGAGCCGGGACGGTACTCGTGGGTCTCGAAGAGCAGCGGGAAGCGGCTCTCTGCCACCTCCAGGCTGCCGAACTTGATGCCGCCAGCCGAGTGCCATTCCCCGATTGTCGAGTAGCCATCCCCCGCCGCCGACCCGCCGCCACCGGGGCGGGCCTGGAACATGTGCCAGATGAAGCGCCGATCGTTGCGCGGATCGCGCCCGGTGAGCGCGATGCGCAATCGTCGGCCCCAGCCGCCCATCGCACGCTCCGGGCAAGCAGGGGCGAGTGCCACGATCACCGCCTCGATGATCTCGTTCGCGCAGTGGCTGGTGCACATCGTCACCGGCGCGCCCTCCTCGGCCCAGACGATGGTTCCGGGTCGTGCGCGCACATGCAGCGGCCGGAAGGCGCCCTCGTTCCGCGCCATGTCCGGGTCGAGCAGGAAGGCGAAGGCCATGGCCACCGCCGACTGCATGTTGGCGTGCGAGGAGTTGACGAACCCCCTCGCCTGCGGGTCCGAGTCCGTCAGGTCCACCGTGACCTCGCCCGCGCGCACTGTGCAGCGGGCACGTATGCGGATGTCGCTGCGGCCGAACCCGTCGTCGTCGAGCGCGGCCTCTCCCGCATAGACCCCCTCGGTCCAGGATGCGACGATCGCGCGGGCGCGGCGTTCCGCCGCGTCGAACATGGCTTCGATCGCGGCGCTCAGCATCGTCCGGCCGTGCTCGGCGATCACCGCACCCAGTCGCTGCCCGCCCAGCCGCGCCGCGCCGATCTGCGCTGCGAGGTCGCCGCGGAAGTCGCGCGGATGGCGCACGTTCAGCGCCAGCATCGCCAGCAGGTCCTCGCGCAGCACGCCGCCCTCGGTCAGCCGGATGGGCGGGATGCGCAGCCCTTCCTGGAAAATCTCGGTCGCCGCCGGGTTGTAGGCGCCATGCGTGCTGCCGCCGATATCGCTGTGATGGGCGCGCACCACCGACCAGAACATGAGGCCGCCGGCTGCGAACACCGGCACGCAGATGGTCAGGTCCGGCAAATGGCTGCCGCCCCGATATGGGTCGTTCATCAGATAGACATCGCCCGCCTCTGGGTCGGGGAATGCCTCGGAGACGGCGCGCGCCGCCCAGGGCATGGCGCCGACATGGACCGGGATGTGATCCGCCTGCGCCACCAGCCGACACTGCGCGTCGATCAGCGCGATGGAGAAATCGCGGGAGGAGTTGAGGATTTGGGAATAGGCGGTGCGCAGCATCGCCTCCCCCATCTCCTCGGCGATGGCGTTCAGCCGATTTTGCAGCACGGCTACGGTGATCGGGTCCATGCCGCGATCCTGGCAAGGATTGCCTCGGCTGGGAACGGGCGAGGTCCACCCCCCCCATACTGGTGCAGTGCAGCGGAGTTCGCGTGTTGTGCTGCCGCCGATTTCCCACTATAGTGCGCTGGACTGCACAGGGTTGACGGCCATGTCACGAAATAGCCGCATTCTTATCGTGGAAGATCAATCCCTTGTCGCCGAGACGATCGCCACCGCCCTGGGCGATGAGTACGAGGTCGTCTGTCGAGCGAGCGCCGGGGAAGCTTTGGCAATCCTTGATCAGGGCCGATCCGAGCTCGTGCTGCTCGATTGCTTGCTGCCGGGCGGGCACGCCGCCGATGTCGTCGCGCGCGCCGACGCGGCGCAGGTTCCGGTCATCCTGATGTCGGGCGACCCGGACCGGATGGAGCAGCTGCGGGACGGGGATCGTCCGTTCCTGCCCAAGCCGTTCTCTCTCGACGCGCTGATGCACGCGGTACGGACCGCTCTGCCGCTGCACTGAGGATCCAGCTCAGGACAGCAGCCCCGTTGCTCCCAGCAGTGCGGCGCCGCCCAGGACCAGAAGCGGATGCAGGCGCGTGCCCAGGAACAGCGTGGTTGCGACCGCAATCAGCGCAGCGCTGCGCCAGTCGCGCGCGGTGGTCTGCACCAGCAGCACCGAGCCCGCGGTGACCAACCCGGCGGTGACCGGCATGATCCCCGCCTGCACCATCATCCGCCATGGCCGGTCGCGCAGCCGATGCCATGCATTCGCGCAGAAGAAGGTCAGTGTCGAGGACGGCGCGCACAGTGCTCCCGTCGCGACCAGGGCGCCGGGAATGCCGGCGACCCGCATTCCGATCAGCGCCGAAACCAGCATGTTCGGCCCCGGCGCCGCCTGTGCCAGCGCGTAAAGAGCCGCGAAGTCCTGCGCGCTCATCCAGGGATGGACCTGAACCACCTGGCGCTGCATCTCCGGCAGGATGGAGTTGCCGCCGCCGAAGGCGACCAGCGAGAGCTGGGCGAATACCGAAGCCAGGCTGCCGAGCGTGCCCATCAACGCAGCCGCGCCGGCGCCCACCAAGCGAGCAGGATGGAGACTGGCACGAGCGCGGCGATCGCCAGCAGCAGCGGCAGCCGCAGCACCGCGACGGCGCCGAACGTCAGCAGAGCGATCCCCGCCCCCAGTGGCCGGGCACATAGGGGCGCGGCGATCCGACACGCGGTGGCCAGCACCAGCGCCGCTGCCGCTGCCGACAGCCCGGCGAAGGCGTGCTGCACGGCCGGGATTCGTCCCAGCCGCGCATAGGCCAGGCCCAGCAGGATCACGATCGCCATCGGCGCCGCCATCAACCCGCTGAACGCCGCGACAGATCCGGGGAGGCCATGGAACCGGGCCCCCAGCGCAACTGACAGATTGATGACGTTCGGTCCCGGCAGGAACTGGCAGAGGCCGAGCAATTCGGTGAACTCGCCCGCGCTCAGCCAGCGCCGCCGCTCGACGATCGTGCGTCGCGCCCACGGCAAGACGCCGCCGAAGCCGCACACGCCCGTTGCCAGGAAGCCGAGGAACAGGGCCGACAGGCTGGGGACGGGCTTCATCCACCCGATTTAGCGCGACTGGACGCGGGCTGGACACCTCGCCACGGCTGCTCGGGCCCGCCCTTCCGCTCGGGCCCGTTTGCCTGTATGAGCGTGCGCCACGGACCCGTAGCTCAGCTGGATAGAGCGTCGCCCTCCGAAGGCGAAGGTCGCACGTTCGAATTGTGTCGGGTCCGCCAGGGATTTCCGTCAGGGCTGGCCGGCTTGCGCCATTGCCGACAGCGGCCGCGAAGCACTGACAAGTCCATCTTCGGCGTCAGCTCCTCAACGAAGGCGGCCACGCAAGGGCCAACCTACGCCTGCTCGGGGCTCTTACGTCAGGAAATCTCCGACCCCGTGACTCCCGATGCCGCGGCAGCTGATTTCAGCCTTCGTTAACCATTGGTTCGTAATCTGTTCGTGGGCCCGGCTCCGGGCGCTATGACGGGAGGGTCCAGCGTGAGGCGATCAACTCCCGACAGCAGCCCCAGCCCGTGTCCCGCGATCGTGACTTGCGCGGCGCGTCACGAATGGTGAGATTCCGTCATGAGGCGAGATTCTTGCCCGTGACGCGCGGCAGTCGGGAAGGTGCGAATCGGACTTGCACGGGGGGGTCCCCGCCGTCCGCCCGGCTTCCCGCGATTGGCGCCAATTCGCCACAGAATCCCCACGCTACGTCCGTTCACCTTGCAAGCGGGGGGGATGGTCCAACTATCTCCGCAGAAGGCCTCGATGGCCAGGTCGTCCCAGGTGCCATGGCGCGCAATCCGAAGCTGTTCGGAGAAGAAAAACTTACCGCGACGCGGGCAGGGTCGGCTACGCTCATGACCATCTCTTGGTGAGGTAAAACCGTGGCATCCAAAAGCATGGAGCTACCGATGCAGCCGGTCGATGACATCTTCAGCGCCTTCGCCCGCGGCTACGAGGCGCATCGCGAAGCGGAGATGACGCTGGCCGAGTTTCTCGAAGCGTGCCGGACCGACCCGATGATGTATGCCAGCGCCACCGAGCGGCTGCTGGCGGCCATCGGCGAGCCCGAGATGGTGGACACGTCCAAGGACGCGCGCCTCGGCCGGATTTTCATGAACCGGACGATCCGGGTCTATCCGGCGTTCAACGAGTTCTACGGCATGGAGGAGACGATCGAGCGGATCGTCGGCTTCCTGCGCCATGCCGCCCAGGGCCTCGAAGAGCGCAAGCAGATGATGTACCTGCTCGGCCCGGTGGGCGGCGGCAAGTCGTCGCTGGCCGAGCGCATCAAGGCGCTGACGGAGGTCCATCCGATCTACGTGCTGAAGGCGGGCGACCAGGTCAGCCCGGTGTTCGAAAGCCCGCTCGGGCTGTTCAACCCCGAGCGGATGGGCGCCATCCTGGAGGACCGCTACGGCATTCCGCGCCGGCGCCTGACCGGGCTGATGAGCCCGTGGTGCCTCAAGCGCCTGGACGAGTTCGGCGGCGACATCTCGCGTTTCAGGGTGCAGCGCCTGCTGCCCTCGCGCCTGCGCCAGATCGCGGTCGCCAAGACCGAGCCGGGCGACGAGAACAACCAGGACATCTCCTCGCTGGTGGGCAAGGTCGACATTCGCAAGCTGGAGATGCACGCGCAGAACGACCCCGACGCCTACAGCTACTCGGGCGGTCTCAACCGGGCCAACCAGGGCATCCTCGAGTTCGTCGAGATGTTCAAGGCGCCGATCAAGATGCTGCACCCGCTGCTGACGGCCACGCAGGAGGGCAACTACATCGGCACCGAGAATATCGGCGCCATCCCGTTCTCCGGCATCATCCTGGCGCACTCCAACGAGGCGGAGTGGCAGACCTTCAAGAACAACCGGAACAACGAAGCCTTCATCGACCGGATCTACGTCATCAAGGTTCCCGTACTGTCTGCGCGTGACGGAGGAAATCCGCATCTACGACAAGCTGCTGGCCGGCAGCGAGCTGTCGGAGGCGCCCTGCGCCCCGGCGACGCTGGAGATGCTGGCCCGTTTCTCGGTGCTGTCGCGGCTGAAGCGCCACGAGAACTCCACCGTCTACGCCAAGATGCGCGTCTATGACGGCGAAAGCCTGAAGGAAACCGACCCGCGGGCGCGCAGCCTCCAGGAGTACCGCGACGCCGCCGGCGTGGACGAGGGCATGGATGGCGCCTCCACCCGCTTCGCCTTCAAGGTGCTCGCCGCCACCTTCAACCACGACACCATCGAGGTCGCCGCCGACCCGGTGCATCTGATGTACGTGCTGGAGCAGTCGATCCGGCGCGAGCAGATGCCGGCCGAGACCGAGAAGCGCTTTCTGGAGTTCATCAAGGGTGAACTCGCGCCGCGCTACGCCGAGTTCATCGGCAACGAGATCCAGAAGGCCTATCTCGAATCCTACAACGACTACGGCCAGAATCTGTTCGACCGCTACGTGGCCTACGCCGATGCCTGGATCGAGGACCAGGACTACAAGGATCCCGATACCGGGCAGCTCCTGAACCGCGAGCTGCTGAACCAGGAGCTGACCAAGATCGAGAAGCCCGCCGGGATCGCGAACCCGAAGGATTTCCGCAACGAGGTCGTCAAGTTCTCGCTGCGGGCGCGAGCCCAGAACGCCGGCAAGAACCCATCCTGGACCAGCTATGAGAAGATCCGCGAGGTGATCGAGCGGCGTATGTTCTCTCAGGTGGAGGAGCTGCTTCCGGTCATCAGCTTCGGCTCGAAGAAGGACAGCGACACCGAGAAGAAGCACGAGGACTTCGTGCATCGCATGGCCGAACGCGGCTATACGGAGCGTCAGGTCCGGCGGCTGGTCGAGTGGTACATGCGCGTCAAGCAGGCCGGCTGAGGCCTGCTCCTTGAGGAACGAGGACGGACAGGTTCAATGCAGATCATCGACCGTCGCCTCAATCCCGGAGGCAAGAGCCTCGCTAACCGGCAGCGCTTCATCCGCCGCGCCAAGTCGCTGATCCGCAAGGCGGTGCATGAGAGCACCGCCAGCCGGAGCATCAAGGACGCGGACGAAGCCGGCGAGGTCTCGCTGCCTGCCCAGGGCGTGCACGAGGCCTCGTTCCGCCGCGGCCAGTCCGGCGGAACCCGCGACTACCTGCTGCCCGGCAACAAGGAATATATACGCGGCGACACCATCCCCCGCCCGCCCGCCGGCGCCGGCGGCTCGGGCTCGGAGGGCAGCCCGGATGGCGAGGGGCAGGATGATTTCCGCTTCGCGCTCTCCCGCGACGAGTTCGTCGATCTGTTCCTGGAAGACCTGGAGCTGCCCGACCTCGCCAAGCGGCGGGTCGTCGATACCGAGGCGCTGAGCTGGAGCCGGGCCGGCTACTCGGTCACTGGCTCGCCGGCGAATCTCGCGCTTATGCGTACCGTCCGCAACAGCCTGTCGCGCCGGATCGCCATGCGGCGGCCGAGCAGCGATGAGCTGGCGCGGCTGCGCGACGAGATCAGCGCGCTGGCCGAAGATGACCCGAGGCGGGTCGAGCTGGAACAGGAACTGGACCGCAAGCTGCGGCGCTTGAGCGTCATCCCGTATATCGACCCGCTTGACGTCCGCTACAGGCGCTTCGAATTCCCACCCGAAGCCGGTTGCGCAGGCGGTGATGTTCTGCCTGATGGACGTCTCGGGCTCGATGACCGAGCACATGAAGGACCTGGCGAAGCGGTTCTATGTGCTGCTGTATATCTTCCTGCGCCGGAAGTACAAACGCGTGGAGGTGGTCTTCATCCGCCATACCCACCAGGCCCAGGAGGTGGACGAGGAGACCTTCTTCAACTCGCCGGAGACCGGCGGAACGGTGGTGTCCACCGCTCTCGAGGAGATGCGGCGGGTCGTCGCCGAACGGTACAGCCCGGATTTGTGGAACATCTACGCCGCGCAGGCCTCCGATGGCGACAACACCGCCTCGGACAATGACCGGACCGCCGGCCTGCTGACACAGAGCATCCTGCCGTACTGCCAGGTACCTACGCGTACCTGGAGGTCGGCCGCGATTCGGAGCATTTCCCGCCCGGCTTCATCCGCCGCGACAGCGATCTGTGGCAGACCTATACCGAGATCTGCCGCTCGGGCGCGCCGATGGCGATGCGCAAGGTCAGCCACCGTCGCGACATCTATCCCGTGTTCCGCGAACTCTTTGCCCGCAAGCAGGCCCCTGCCGGAGCCGAAACCTCATGAACTACGTCAACCACGACGCAGTCCGCCCACTGTTCGAAGGCGCGGACTGGGAGTTCTCCACCGTCCAGCGTGCCCATGCGGCGATCGAGGCGGTTGCGCTGGGCGAGCTCGGCCTCGACGTCTATCCCAACCAGATCGAGGTGATCAGCGCCGAGCAGATGCTGGACGCCTATTCCTCGGTCGGAATGCCGCTGTTCTACAAGCATTGGTCTTTCGGCAAGCACTTCGCCCGTCACGAGGGACTGTATCGCGCCGGGATGCAGGGCTTGGCCTATGAGATCGTCATCAACTCCAACCCGTGCATCTCCTACATCATGGAGGAGAACACGGCGACGATGCAGGCGCTGGTGATCGCCCACGCCGCATTCGGCCACAACCACTTCTTCAAGAACAACTACCTGTTCCGGCAGTGGACGGACGCCGACGGCATCCTGGACTACCTCGACTTCGCCAAGAGCTACATCGCCAAATGCGAGGAGAAGCACGGCGAGGCGGCGGTCGAGCGGCTGCTCGATTCCGCGCACGCGCTGATGAGTCAGGGCGTGCATCGCTATCCGCGTCGCCGCGGCACCGATCTTCGGTCCGAGGAGCGGCGCCAGCGCGAGCGGCGCGAGCATGACGAGCGGGTGTTCAACGACCTGTGGCGCACCGTGCCCGGCAAGGGCTCGGTGAAGCCGGACAAGACGATCGAGGAGCGGCGGCGCGCCCTGCTCCAGCTGCCGCAGGAGAACGTGCTGTTCTTCCTGGAGAAGACCGCCCCGCGCCTGGCGCCCTGGCAGCGTGAGATCCTGCGCATCGTGCGGCATGTGGCCCAGTATTTCTATCCGCAGAGCCAGACCAAGGTGATGAACGAGGGCTGCGCCACCTTCGTCCACTACAAGATCATGAACCGGCTGCACGAAAAGGGGCTGCTGACCGACGGCTCGATGGTCGAGTTCCTGCGCTCGCACACCAATGTCGTGTTCCAGCCGGAATTCGACGATCCGCGCTACTCCGGCATCAACCCCTACGCGCTCGGCTTCGCGATGATGCAGGACATCGAGCGGATCTGCGTCAAGCCGACCGCGGAGGACCAGCACTGGTTCCCCGCCATCGCCGGCAGCGGCGATGCGATGGCCGTGCTGCGCGACTGCTGGGCGAATTACCGCGACGAGAGCTTCATCCTGCAGTTCCTGAGCCCGCGCCTGATCCGCCAGCTCGGCCTGTTCCATGTGGTCGACGACGCTGACGAGCCGACCCTGCGGGTGGAGGCGATCCACGACGAGCGCGGCTACCGCAAGATCCAGCGGGCGCTCGCGCGGCAATACGACATCGCCTGGTCGGCGCCCGACATCCAGGTGGTGGACGTGGACCTCGCCGGCGACCGGCGGCTGATCCTGCACCATCGCGCGCTGAACCGCGTCCTGCTGGACGAGCGCGATGCTCGCCTCACCCTTCAGCACCTCGCCGATCTCTGGGGTTACGACGTGGTGATGCGCGAGGTCGATCCGGCGAGTGACGCGGTGCTGAAGGAGCACGCGGCCTCTCCCCGGCCGGGACTGCTCGCGCCGATCGCCTGAGGAGGCCAGCGCCACCGCTTGACCGGGTCTTGCCGGCCCGGTAGCTGCGCGCCCATGCACCTGCCGCCGCACGACGACATCATCCGGCCGGAATGGATCGACTCCAACGGCCACATGAATCTCGCCTATTACATCGTGGTGTTCGACCGTGCGCTGGACGTGGCGTTCGAGGCGCTGGACATCGGCACCGACTACCGCGGGCGCACCGGCAACTCCTCCTTTGCCGCCGAGACGCACACGCTGTATCGCCGCGAGGTGCGCGAGGGGGATGCGGTGCGCGTGACCACGCGCGTGCTCGCCGCCGACGCCAAGCGCCTGCACCTGTTCCAGGAAATGGTGCATCGCGCCAGCGGCGAGGTGTCGGCCACGCACGAGCAGATGTGCCTGCACATCGACATGACGACACGGCGCGTCGCGCCCTGGCCGGCCGATCGGCAAGCGGTGCTGCGCGCCGCGATTCGCGCCGATGCCGAACTGCCGATCCCGGCGGCCGCCGGCCGGCGCATCGCGATGCCTTGATCGCGGCCCTTCCCTCCGCGACGATGCCGGCCAGCCCGTAGGGAGGGAAAGCCCATGTCGTCGCTGTTCGACCTCACCGGCAAGGTCGCCGTCATCACCGGATCGTCCAAGGGAATTGGCCGGGCCATCGCCGAGCGGCTGGCCGAGCACGGCGCCAAGGTCGTGGTCTCCAGCCGCAAGGCGGATCCATGCGAGCAGGTAGCGCGCGGCATCCGCGAGAGGGGCGGCGAGGCCGCGGTCATTCCCTGCCACATCGCCCGCAAGGAGGAGCTGCGAAAGCTGGTCGATCAGACCAACGCGCTCTGGGGCGGCATCGATATCCTGGTCTGCAATGCCGCGGTGAACCCTTATCTCGGACCCGCCGCCGGCGCCTCCGACGAGGTGTACGAGCGCGTGATGGGCGCCAACGTGCGCAGCAATTTCTGGCTCAGCAACATGGTGCTGCCCGACATGGCCGAGCGCGGCGGCGGGTCGGTCATCATCATCTCCTCGATCGGCGGCCTGCGCGGCTCCGCCCATCTCGGGCTTTATGCGATCTCCAAGGCCGCCGACATGCAGCTAGCCCGCAACATCGCGGTCGAGTGGGGGCCGAGGAACATCCGCGCCAACGCCATCGCGCCGGGCTTGGTCCGCACCGACTTCGCGCGCGCCCTATGGGAAGACCCCGAGCTCTACCGCAAGCGTACCAAGGGAACGCCATTGCAGCGGATCGGGGAGCCAGACGAGATCGCCGGCGCGGCGGTGTTCCTGGCGGCCAAGGCCGGCAGCTTCCTCACCGGCCAGACTCTCGTCATCGACGGCGGCACCACGGCGGGAACAGTCGCCTCGGAGGACTGACCCGCTCCCGCCGGCCGGCGAACCGGCCGGTCGGAACTGGGTCAGAGCCCGCGCGAGCTGTATTCACGGGCGAACTCCGGATCGAAGACCCGCCCCACGTCGTAGCGGTTAAGCCCGATATCGGCGAGTTCGCGGTCGGTCATGGACCGCAGCTCCTGACGCACCGCCATCCGGTGCGACAAGGCGCCGAGGGTGCGCCGGATGGAGGCCAGACGGTCCGCCCAGCCGCGCCGGCGAGGCGGCTGGACAGGCTCGTAGTCGGCATCGTCCCAGGTGCTGTGATAGGACAGCATCTCCGGAAGCTTGAAGGCCATCGCCTGTTTGGAAGTTTGAACGCTCATGGGTGTTATCCCCCACAACTATGCCCTCCAGGTCTGGCGCTGTGTCATCGCGGCAAAGCGTCCCCAGAGTGTGCTGCACCGCAACATAAGAATGATTCGGCAGCGCGTCATTGCGGGTTTTTATTGGCGGCCATGCGAGTGTGACATGCGGGTTGTCGCAACTGTGACCTTGGCGCCACACAGCGCTTGGGTGCCATGACCAGCTCCAGCCTGCATGCCGAACGTCTCGCGGCGCTGCGGGCGGAGATGGCGCGGCAGGGCCTGCAGGGGTTTATCGTGCCGCGCGCGGACGAGCATCTGGGCGAGTACGTGCCCGCCTCCGCCGAACGTCTGGCCTGGCTCACCGGCTTTACCGGCAGCGCGGGTCTCGCCTGCGTGCTGGCAGATCGAGCCGCCGTGTTCACCGATGGCCGCTACGTGCTGCAACTCGAACAGCAGACCGACCCGGGCTTGTGGGAGCGGCGGCACCTTACCGAGGACCCACCGCCCGCGTGGCTCGCCAACCATGCCCTGGCCGATGCCCCGATCGGCTACGATCCGATGCTGCTGAGCGAGGAGGCGCTCGGCCGCTATACCGAGGCGGGGCTGCGGATGGAGCCGCTGGCCCACAACCCGCTCGACGCCGTCTGGACCGACCGGCCGGCAGCGCCGCGCGCGGAGGCGCGGGCGCATCCGCTCCGCTTCGCCGGCCGCGACGCGAGCGAGAAGCGGGAGGATATCGCCGCCCTGCTGCGTGCCGCGCGCCAGGACGCGGCGATCCTCACCGATCCGGCCTCGATCGCCTGGCTGCTCAACATCCGCGGCGACGACGTGCCGTTCACGCCGTTCGCGCTCGGCTTCGCCATCCTGCACGACGACGCGCGGGCGGAGCTGTTCATGGATGCCGCCAAGCTCGACGACGAGGTTCGCGCGTGGCTCGGCAATTCCGTGACCATCGCCTCACCAGAGGCACTTGCCCCAAGCCTTGCCCGCCTCCGCGGACGGGTGCGCGTCGATCCGGGCGGCTCTCCGGTCTGGTTCGCGCAGCAGGTACGGGCGGCAGGCGCCGAGCCGGTTGCCGGTCCCGATCCCTGTCTGGCGGCCAAGGCGTGCAAGAACGAGGTCGAACAGCAAGGCGCGCGCACCGCGCACGCGCGCGACGCCGTAGCGCTGTGCCGCTTCCTGCACTGGCTGGCGGAGGCGGCACCATCCGGCGCCGAAACCGAGATGTCCGCCGCCGAGCGGCTGCTCGCGTTGCGGGCCGAGCATGCGGAGTTCCGGGGCGAGAGCTTTCCCGCGATTTCCGGCGCCGGCGAGCACGGCGCGGTGATCCACTATCGGGTCACGCCGGACTCAGACCGGCCGATCGGGGCCAACGAGGTCTACCTGATCGACTCCGGCGCGCAGTATCCTGACGGCACCACCGATGTGACCCGCACCGTCTGGACCGGCCCCGATGCGCCGCCGGCCGAGCTTCGCGCCCGCGCGACCCGGGTGCTGAAAGGCCACATCGCCATCGCCACGCTGGCGTTTCCCCAGGGTGTCGGGGGGGCGCATCTCGACGCCTTCGCCCGGCGCGCGCTGTGGCAGATCGGGCTCGACTACGACCATGGGACCGGGCATGGCGTGGGCAGCTATCTTTCCGTCCATGAAGGGCCGGTCAGCCTGTCGCGCCTTGCCCGCCCGGTGCCGATCGCACCGGGCATGATCCTGTCCAACGAGCCCGGCCTCTATGTTCCCGGCGCCTACGGCATCCGCCTGGAAAACCTGCTTCTGGTCCAGCCCGCCGACCTGCCTGGAGCCGCCAAGCCGTTCCTGCGGTTCGAGACGCTGACCCTGGCGCCCTTTGATCGCAGGCTGATCGATCCGACGCTGCTCGATGCCGGAGAGCTTGCCTGGCTCAACTCCTACCATGCTCGCGTTGGCGCCGAAGTCGGGCCGGGTCTCGACACCGCCACCCGGCTTTGGCTTGATGCCGCCTGCGCGCCACTGGAGCAGCGCGCAGAGGAGCATTCCGCTCCACTCCTGATGGGAGGCGGCACATGACGCTCGATGCCAACACGCGCGATGCCTTACGCGGCGTCTCGACCGCCACGGTCACGACGATCCTGCTGAAGAAGGGTCTGCGCAACGTCTGGATGCGTGGCACGCGCCCGCTCCGCCCCGATCAGCCGCGCCTGGTGGGGCAGGCGTTCACCATGCGCTTCATCCCTGCACGCGAGGACCTGGCGACCCCGGAATCCTGGTCTTCGCCGCGCTCCACCCGCGCCGCCATCGAGGATATGCCGGAGGGCTGCATCGCCGTCGTCGATGCGATGGGCGTCACCGATTCGGGCATCTTCGGCGATATCTTGTGCGGGCGGATGCAGCGGCGCGGCGTTGCGGCGCTGGTCACGGACGGGGCGGTGCGCGACTTGGCGGGCGTACTTGCCACCAATCTCCCCGTATGGTGCGCGGGCGCCGCCGCGCCGCCCTCGGTGGCCGCGCTGACCTTCGTCAACTGGCAGGAGCCGGTCGGCTGCGGCGGCGTCGCCGTGTTCCCCGACGACGTGATCGTGGCCGATGCCGACGGCGCGGTGGTCATCCCTGGGGTTTTCGTTGCAGAAGTCGCCGAGCAAGGCCAGGAGCAGGAGCGGCTGGAGGCCTGGATCATGCAAGAGGTGGATCGCGGCACCCGCCTGCCCGGCCTCTATCCGCCCAACCCCGAGACACGGGCGCGCTACGAGGCCGGCCGCAGCCGGCCATAACGTCGCCGGGTACTGTCACGGGGTTAACCTGGATGTGAGGCTGGTCACGGCGGTGCGACTCGCATGCTCCCAGGCCGCCGCACATATCCGATTCCCGGAACTGCCAGGGAGCAGGGCCATGCCCGTTCTGCAACACGACACCAAGGAAACAGCGCGCATGCTGATTAAGCGCCACGGCCTGCGGGCGCAGGCGATCGCGCTGGAACGCGTGCAGGAGATGCGGGTGCAGGGCGATGCCGCCGGCCTCGATCGGTGGCAGGCGATCTTTGCCGCTATCTGCGACCTGCGCCGCTCGGCCGGCCAGCGCGTCGGGCCCGAGGAGCCGTACGACTATCGCTGCTGAGGCGAGCGAGGCCAGCCCTTTGCCCGTCCACGAAGCGCGTGCCATGCTCGCCTGAGCTTGGGAGGCGGGCATGAGCCACGACAGCCTTATCGTCGATCAGTTCACCCGACAGGCGACGCCGTTCAGCACCGCGCCCGCCATATCCGACGAGCAGGCGCTGCGGATGATCGTCGCCGCTTCACGCCCGCGGCCGGACGACACGGTGCTCGACCTCGCTTGCGGCGGCGGCCTGGTCGTCTGCGCCTTCGCCCCGCATGTACGGCGGGCGACCGGAATCGATCTCACCCCGGCGATGCTGGCGCGCGCCCGTGCGCTGGAGGCCGAGAAGGGCCTTGCCAACGTCGCCTGGCAGGAGGGCGACATACGCGCGCTTCCCTGGCCCGACGCCACGTTCAGCATCGTCGTGACCCGCTTCTCGTTCCATCACTTGACCGACCCGCTGGGCGCCATGCGCGAGATGGCGCGGGTCTGCCGGCCGGGCGGGCGGGTCGTGGTGGTCGATATGTACGCCTCCGACAACCCGGAGAAGGCGGCGGCCTGGAACCGGCTGGAGGTGCTGCGCGATCCCTCGCATGTCCGCAGCCTGGGTCTGACGGAGCTGAAGGCGCTGTTTTCGGCGACCGGCCTGCCGACGCCGGAGGCGACGTTCTACGAACTGCGCAGCGACGTGGGCAGCCTGTTGGCCCGCTCCTTCCCCAACCCCGGCGACGAGCAGCGGATCGTGGCGCTGTTCACGGCCCAGGTCGAGGAGGACAGCATGGGAATCGAGGTGCGGTCCGACAACGGGACGCTGCGCTACGCCTATCCGGTCGCCATCTTGGCATCGACGCGCCTATAGCCGGAGCTTGACGCTTCCCGCTCCGCCGGGGACGGTACCGCCATGACCAGTCCCCTTGAGGTTCACCGCAGCCTGCTCGCCATCGATACGCATATCGACATCCCATGGCCCAGCGGCCCGGACCCGTTCGAGGAAACCCGGCGCAGGGTCGATTTACCGAAGATGCTGCGCGGCGGCATCGCGGCCGGCTGCTTCGCCGCTTATGTGCCGCAGGTTGCGCGCACTGCCGAGAGTGACGAGGCGGCATTGGCGCGCGCCCTGGCCATGCTCGAGACGATCCGCGCCATGGCGCGCTCCGAGCGCGGTCTGACAACGGTTCTGGCCACGACCGCCGATGAGATCGAGGCGGCTTGGCGCGATGGCGTCGTCAGCGTCATGCCGGCGGTGGAGAACGGCTTCGCGATGGGCACGGACCTGTCGCGCCTGGCGCGTTTCCGGGCGTTGGGCGCGCGCTACCTGACGCTCACCCATAACGGCCACAATGCATTGGCCGATTCAGCGCAGGCGCGCGCCGATCTGGGCGATGCCGCGGCCGAGCATGGCGGGCTTTCCGAGCTGGGGCGCGCGGCCATAGCCGAGCTGAACCGGCTGGGGATGCTGGTGGATGTCGCGCATGTCTCGCGCGACGCCATGATGCAGGCCGCTTCGTGCTCGCGCAGCCCGGTCGTCTCGACGCATTCCTGCATCCGCGCCTTGTGCGATCATCCGCGCAACCTCGATGATGAGCAGCTTGACGCCCTCCGCGACGTGGGCGGGGTGGTGCAGGTCACGGCGGTCTCCGCATTCCTCAAGGCGGGCGCGAAGCCGGACCAGGTGGGGGTCGCCGATTTCGTGGATCACATCGACTACGCGGTGCGCCGGATCGGCGTGGAGCATGTCGGCATCTCGTCGGATTTCGACGGCGGCGGCGGGTTCACCGGATGGCATGACGCCGGCGAAAGCCCGAACCTGACCGCTGAGATGCTGCGGCGCGGCTACGGGCGGGCAGAGCTGGCACTGCTGTGGGGCGGCAACTTCCTGCGCGTGCTGCGCCGTGCCGAGGCGCTCGCGGAATGACCCGCACAGTGCGCCTTCCCGATGGCCCCCTCGTTCCGGCACTCGGCCAGGGAACGTGGCATATGGGCGAGCGGAAGGGGTCCGCGCGCGCCGAGGTGGCGGCTCTGCGCCTCGGCCTCGATCTCGGCATGACCCTGATCGACACGGCCGAGATGTATGGCGACGGCGCCGCCGAGGAGATAGTGGGCGAGGCGATCGCCGGGCGCCGCGAGGAGGTGTTCCTGGTCAGCAAGGTCTATCCGCATAATGCCTCGGCCGACGGCGTCCCCGCCGCCTGCGCCCGCAGCCTCAAGCGGCTCCGTACCGACCGCATCGACCTCTACCTCCTGCACTGGCGCGGGCGGATTCCCTTGTCGGAGACGGTGGCGGCGTTCGAGGCGCTCCGGGCGGCGGGAAAGATCCGCTTCTGGGGCGTGTCCAACCTGGATGTCGATGACATGCGGGAGCTTTACGGCGCGGCGGGAGGCAGCGCCTGCGCGGTCGATCAGGTGCTGTATCATCCCGGTGCGCGGGGAATCGAATTCGATCTGCTGCCCTGGTGTCGGGAGAAAAATCTGCCACTGATGGCCTATTCCCCGATCGGCCAGGGCGCGTTGCTGCGATCCCGCGCGTTGCTGTCGATCGCAAAGCGGCACGATGCGACGCCGGCGCAGGTGGCGATCGCCTGGGGGCTGCGCCACCCGGACCTCATCTCCATCCCGAAGGCCGCCACGCCGGAGCATGTTCGCGAGAACGCCGCGGCGGGAGCGATCACGTTGATGCGGGAGGATCTCGCGGCCATCGACGCGGAGTTTCCTCCGCCAAGGCGCAAGCAGGGTTTGGCGATTTTGTAGGAACGTCAACTCTGCAACGCTCGCCGTCATTCCCGCGAAAGCGGGATCTGGCTTGCCGCGTCATTCACAAGCCGCCTGGACCCCCGCTTTCGCGGGGGTGACGGCGTTTCGCGGCACCCGCGCCAGAATTAGCTCGCCGCCTTCTCGGCTGTCGGCGCGGTGCTAGCCTTGGCCTTGTGCAGGTGCTTGTGGATATGATGCGTGTGCTTCTTGGGCGCGTTCAACTGCGCCGAGGCGGGGGACGCGGCGAGGGCGGCGATCGGCAGAATCAGCGCGAACGCGGCGGGCAGGAACTTGCGGAGAGTCATGCTGAGGAGGCTCCAGTCGAGCGGTGGCGGCGAGGTGGTCGTCGGGATCAGGACCAAGGTCACGCCCGATCTTCCGAGGCGACTATGCCGATCCGTTACGGAGTTGGGCAAGGGTTCTCCTTGCAAAAATCTCGTCGTTGCATCGATGTCACAGAAGGCACAGCGCCTCCAGCTCGTGGCGCAACGCCTCGGGCAGCTCGGAGGCGCCATTGGCGGGACCGGCGGCGGAATCGGCGGGGGCGTCCGCATCGTGCAGGTAGCGCCAACCCTGGAACGGCTTCATCAAGCGCCCGCGGACAGGGACCAGGGTAGCCTCCAGCAGGACACCGGCGCAGGGCGTGCCGTCCTCCCGGCGATCCGCCACGATATCGACGATTCGTTGACGCGCGATCAGCGCGCCGCCGATCACCCAGTACATTGACCCGCCCGCTAGGATCTCGGCCGCGCGTCGGGGCGTGTTGCGCGTCCGATGGCGGAGCGGCGGTTCGCGGAGGGCCCGCTCGGCCTGGATCGCGCGTAGATGCGGCAGGTCACGCACGCCAACGGCGAGCTTGACGAGGTGCAGGGTCGGGGCTGCCGGAGCGAGCATGTCCGTGATTTGCGGCGTCGCCCGCGAGTCCGGCAAGAGGCGTCCGGGAGAAGACAGGCGTGAGATCGGCGTGAAACCGGGGAATCGACGGCGGGCCGGTCGGGCCGTAAGAAGAGCGGTCGCGTTCATGACCGGAGAAGCACTCGATGCCGTTTCCCATCCGAACCGCCCCCGGCCTTTTCGCCGGTCTGCTCGCCGGTTTGCTCTGTGCCGCGAGCGGAGCCGCTCACGCCCAGGCGAACCCGCAGCCGAACCAGCAAGCCGCTCCGACCCCCGGCGGCGGTGGCTCGCCGACGCTCGCGGCCGTGAAGGCACGCGGACAACTCAATTGCGGAGTGAGCGGCGACGTCCCGGGCTTCTCGCTCCCCAACAGCCAGGGCGTGATGGTCGGCATCGACGCCGAGGGCTGCCACGCCATCGCGGCCGCCGTGCTGGGCGACGCCAGCAAGGTGAAGTTCGTTCCGCTGACGACGCAGAACCGTTTCACCGCGCTACAGTCGGGCGGTATCGACGTGCTGGTGCGCGAGACCACCTGGACGCTGGGGCGCGAGGCGGCGCTCGGTCTGTTGTTCACAGGCATCAATTTCTATGACGGCACCGGCTTCCTGGTGAAAAAGTCGCTCAACGTGACCTCGGCCAAGCAGCTCGACGGCGCCACCGTCTGCGTGCAGCCCGGCACCAGCACCGAGCTGGCGATCGCCGACTACTTCCGCGCCAACAACATGAAGTTCACGCCGATCGAGATCGCCGACTTGCAGCAGATCCAGCAGGCGTTCCTCTCCGGACGCTGCGACGTCTATTCGACCGACGCCTCCGCCCTCGCCACGTTCCGCTACACCCAGGGCGCGCGCGCCGGCGACTTCGTGCTGATGCCGGAGCTGATCAGCAAGGAGCCGCTCGGCCCGTCGGTCCGCAAGGGCGACGACAAATGGTTCGACATCGTCCGCTGGACAGGCTTCGCGCAGATCGACGCCGAGGACCACGGCGTGGATCAGAAGAACGTGGACAGCCAGACCAGTTCGCAGAACCCGGATGTGCGCCGGCTCCTGGGCGTCGACGGCGACCTTGGCAAGCAGCTCGGGCTGGATAACAAGTGGGCCTACAACGTCATCAAGCAGGTCGGGAACTACGCCGACATGTGGAACAAGACCATGGCGACTCTCGGTGTTCCGCGGGGATTGAACAACCTGTGGAGCCATGGCGGGCTGATGTATTCACCGCCGCTGCGCTGATGTCCTCCGCTGGCCCGCACGCGCCGGCGGATGCGGGCCGCCACCCGAGCCGGCCCCACCTCATGTGACGGCGTTCGAATGGCCCACGTCGACACCGGCGACCCTCGCTACCTCGGCACGCGCGCGGCCCGGCCACCGCGGCGGCGATTGCCGCTGAGCTGGTCGGACCCGCGGCTGCGCAACGTGATCTGGCAGGTGCTGATCCTGGGCGCGGTGGCCTTCGTGGTCTGGTACCTGGTGCGCAACACCAACCGCAACCTCGAGGCGCGCCACATCGCCGGCGGCTGGGGCTTTCTGTTCCAGCCCGCCTCCATCCCGATCGGCGAGACGCCGATCGCCTACACCCCGTCAGTGTCCACCTATGGCCGGGCGCTGGCCATCGGTATCCTCAACACGCTCAAGGTGTCGGTGGTCGGCGTCGTGCTCGCGACCTTGCTCGGCACAACGGTGGGCATCGGACGGCTGTCGCGCAACTGGCTGCTGTCGCGGATCACCGCCGTGTACGTCGAGGGGGTGCGCGACATCCCGCTGCTGCTGCAGCTCTTCTTCTGGTACGGCGTGGTGCAGGCGCTGCCGGGACCGCGCCAGGCGTTCCACCCGGTCGCCGGCGTGTTCCTGTCGAACCGAGGTATCAAGCTGCCGCAGCTCGACTGGGCCCAGGCGCACGGATTGGCGCTGGCCGCGTTCGTCTTCGGCCTGCTGGCGGTTTTCGCCTGGAGCCGGTGGGCTGACCGCCGCCAGGCGGACACGGGCCGGCGGCCGCTGACGTGGCCGGCGGCGGTGTTCTTCCTGCTGGTGCTGCCGATCGGCGTCTGGGCGGCGTTCGGCGCGCCGTTCCATCTCGACCTGCCGGCCCTGCGCGGATTCAACTTCCAGGGCGGACTGACCGTCACGCCGGAATACGCCGCGCTGCTGATCGGCTTGGTCGTGTACACCGCGACCTATATCGCCGAGATCGTGCGCTCCGGCATTCTCGCGATACCGCAAGGCCAGTGGGAGGCGGGCGGCGCGCTCGGCCTGTCGCGGGGAGTGGTGCTGCGGCGGATCGTGCTGCCGCAATCGCTGCGCGTCGTCATCCCGCCGATGGCGAGCCAGGACCTGAACCTGGTGAAGAACAGCTCGCTCGCGGTCGCGATCGGCTATCAGGACATCGTCTCGATCGCGGACACCACGTTGAACCAGACCGGCCAGGCGATCGAGGGCGTGGCCATCATCATGGGGGTGTACCTGACCTTCAGCCTGACGATCAGCACCTTCATGAACTGGTACAACACGCGCATGGCGCTGCGGGAGCGCTAGGCATGGCGCCGGCTCGCGGCCTCGCGCAGATCCGCCCGATCGGCTGGGCGCGCGCCAACCTGTTCGGCTCCTGGTGGTCCACCGCGATCACGCTGCTGCTGGCCTACGCCATCGTCCGGGCGTTGTGGGGCTTCATCGCTTGGGCCCTCGTTCATGCCGTGTACTCGGTGCCGCACGCCGCGGACGGAGCGCCGGAGACCGCCGCCTGCCGCGCGGCCCAGGGTTTGGGCGCGTGCTGGGCGATCGTGCCCGAGAAGTACCGGTTCATCCTGTTCGCCTTCTACCCGTACGACCAGCAATGGCGGCCGGCCCTGTGCATCCTGCTGTTCGTGGCGCTTTACGCCATCTCGGCCAACCGCCGCTTCTGGCGGCGCGAGCTGGGGCTGGTCTGGATCGCCACCTTGGGCGTGGTGGCGCTGCTGATGTGGGGCGGCGTGCTGGGGCTGTCCTACGTCCCGCAATACCAGTGGGGCGGGCTGCCGCTCACGCTGATCCTCGCCACGCTGGGCCTGGCGGTCGCGTTCCCGCTCGCCGTGATGGTGGCATTGGGACGCCGCTCGACCGCCATGCCGGCCGTGCGAGTGCTCTGCATCGTCTATGTCGAGCTGATCCGCGGCGCGCCGCTGATCGCCTGGCTGTTCATGGCGACCGTCCTGTTCCCGCTGTTCATGCCGGCGGGCGTGGATTTCGACAAGCTTCTGGCCGCGCAGGTCGCGATCATCCTGTTCGCCGCCGCCTACCTCGCCGAGGTGGTCCGCGCCGGGCTGCAGGCGCTTCCCAAGGGCCAAGGAGAGGCGGCCGACGCGCTCGGGCTCGGCTACTGGCGGAAGATGCGGCTCATCATCCTGCCGCAGGCCCTGCGGCTGGTGATCCCGCCCCTGGTCAACACCTTCATCGGCTTCTTCAAGGACACCTCGCTGGTCCTGATCGTCGGCATCTTCGATCTGCTGAAGGCCGGCACCACTGCGGTCGCCGACCCGCCGTGGCAGGGGTTCGGCAACGAGGTGTACCTCCTGCTCGCGGTGATCTACTTCGCATTCTGCTTCGCCATGTCGAGATACAGCCAGGGGCTGGAGCGCGAACTGGACCGCGCCCGCCGCCGTTGAGGAATTTGCCCATGAGCCAGACCGCTGACGCTGCCCCCCTCGCCCGGCCCGGCCCGCCCGGCGACCCGATCATAGTGCTCGACAAGGTCAACAAGTGGTACGGCGCCATGCACGTCCTGCGTGACGTGTCGCTCATCGTCGGCGAAAAGGAGCGGGTGGTGGTCTGCGGCCCTTCGGGGTCCGGCAAATCGACCATGATCCGATGCATCAACCGGCTGGAGACGCATCAGGCGGGCCGCATCGTCGTGGACGGCACGGAACTGACCGACGACACCCGCGCGCTGGACACGATCCGGCGCGAGGTCGGGATGGTGTTCCAGTCGTTCAACCTGTTCCCGCACCTGACGATCCTGGAGAACCTGACGCTGGCGCCGATCTGGGTGCGGCGGACGCCGAAGGCCGAGGCCGAGGAGCAGGCGATGGCCTACCTGCGTCGGGTGAAGATCCCCGAGCAGGCCAACAAGTATCCGGGCCAGCTCTCCGGCGGGCAGCAGCAGCGCGTGGCGATTGCGCGGGCGCTGTGCATGCGGCCGCGGATCATGCTGTTCGACGAACCCACCTCCGCGCTCGACCCCGAGATGATCAAGGAGGTGCTGGACGTGATGATCGAACTGGCCGAGTCCGGCATGACCATGGTCTGCGTGACCCACGAGATGGGGTTCGCCCGTCAGGTGGCGGATCGGGTCGTGTTCATGGACCAGGGCGAGATCGTCGAGAGCGGACCGCCCGCCGAGCTGTTCGAGAATCCGCGCACCGACCGGCTGCGGCTGTTCCTGTCGCAGATCCTGCGCGGGCATTGAGCGTGCCCGGCGCGCTTGTCGCCCGCCCGCCCGAGCGGTATCGCTCCGCTGTTTTGCGAAAGACCTTGCCATGGGCGTGACCACTGCCGCCGCGGGCCACCCAAGGCGGCTTCCCCAGTTCGGCGCGATGCTCGCGGTGCTCGGGGTTGTCTATGGCGACATTGGTACCAGCCCCCTCTATGCGTTCAAGGCGGCGCTGGACTTGTTCAAGGATCGTGCCCTCACGGACCTGGAGGTCCTCGGCATCTTGTCGCTGATCTTCTGGTCGCTGATCCTGATCGTCTCCGTCAAATACGTTGCCTTGGTGATGCGTGCCGATAACCGCGGCGAGGGCGGCATCCTCGCGCTGATGGCGCTGGCGCAGCGGGCTTGCGCCACGCCGCAGATGCGCAGCTTCGTGGCCCTGGTCGGGATCGCGGGGGCGTGCCTCTTCTTCGGCGACGGGCTCATCACGCCGGCGATTTCGGTGATGTCGGCGCTGGAAGGAATGGAGGTCAGTTCGCCCGAGCTCAAGACCTACGTGCTGCCGATCAGCGCCGTCGTGATCGTGCTGCTGTTCGCCGTCCAGTACCGCGGTACGCACAGCGTCGGGCGGCTGTTCGGCCCAGTCATGGCGCTGTGGTTCGTGGCGATCGCGCTGCTCGGGGTCAACCAGCTCCGGCTGCACCCCTCGGTACTGCTCGCGCTGTCTCCGAGCTACGCGATCCGTTTCGGCATCGCTTATCAGTCGATGGCGTTCGTCGTGCTCGGCGCCGTCGTGCTGTGCGTTACCGGAGCCGAGGCGCTGTATGCCGATATGGGGCATTTCGGGGTGCATCCGATCCGCGTGAGCTGGACGTTTTTCGTCCTGCCGTCGCTGGTGCTGAACTATTTCGGCCAGGGTGCACTGATCCTCACCGATCCGCAGGCGGCCAGCAATCCGTTCTTCCTCACTGGGCCCGAATGGGCGCGGCTGCCGTTGGTCGTATTGTCCGCGCTTGCCACGGTGATCGCCAGTCAGGCGGTCATCACCGGCGCGTACTCGATGACGCGGCAGTGCCTGCAACTCGGCTTTCTGCCCCGCCTCCGGGTGAAGCACACCTCCTCGACCGAGGAAGGGCAGATCTATGTCCCGCAGGTGAACCTGGCGCTTGCGGTGGGCGTGCTCGCGCTGGTGTTCGGCTTCCGCAGCAGCGACCGCTTGGCCTCGGCTTACGGCATCGCGGTTACTGGCACCTTCATCTGCACCGCCGTGCTCGCCGCCATCGTGTTCCGCCGTCAGTTCCACTGGCCCCGCTGGGCGGCGCTCGGCGTCTTCGGAGCGTTGTTCGTGATCGACGCTACCTTCTTCAGCGCCAACACTCTCAAAATCGTTGATGGCGGCTGGGTGCCGCTGATCCTCGGTCTCGGGCTCATGGCGCTGATGACCTCCTGGAAACGCGGCCGCGACCTGCTGCTGGCACGCTGGCGGCAAGATAGCCTGCCTATCGCGTCGTTCCTGGCGCGCCTGCCGCAGTCGCGCACGATCCGCGTCCCGGGCCTCGGCATTTTCCTCACCGGCAACCCGGGGTACGTGCCGGCCGCGCTGCTCCATAACTTGAAGCACAACAAAGTGCTGCATGAGCGCGTGCTGTTCGTCACCGTGGAGAACCTGGACGTGCCCGAAGCACGCACCCGCATGGAGCTGGCGGAGCTTGCGCCAGGCATTCACCGCGTCGTCTTGCGGTACGGCTTCATGGAGAGCCCGAATATTCCCCGCGACCTGGAGCTGCTGCGTGCCCGCGGGGTGGAATTCGACCCCATGCAGGCGAGCTACTTCCTCAGCCGGGAGGTGATGGTGAAAGGCTCCGCGCCCAAGTTGCCGCTCTGGCGGCGCGGACTGTTTCTGCTCCTGGCCCGGAACGCGACGCCCGCCACGGAGTTCTTTCATATCCCGTATGATCGCGTGGTCGAGCTTGGGGTGCGCATCGCGATCTGAGCCGGCGGAAGGACTAAATGGATGAGCCGCGCCTGAGCCGAATGACCGCAGTCCTGGCCCGTGGCCCCAACCAGCCAGCTGGGGATACGGGCTACGGCCTCGAGATCGAGCTTTGCCTGAGCGCCCGCGGACAGATCGAGGCGGCCGGAGCTGGGGAGGAGCCCTGGCGGGTGCGCCGCTTCTGGCCGGATCGGGCGGATTGGCACGGCGAGCTTGTCCCGGTGGACGAGGGCTGGGGCATCCGTAGCACCGAGGGCGATGACGCGCCGATGTGGGAATTGCACGGCCGCATCCTGCGTCCGGGCGAGTACATCACCCTGGTCGGCCCTGATAACGCCGAATTGGTGTTTCGCATCGTCAACATCGAAACGCCGACTTGATCCTGGTGCTACGCCGGCTTATGTCGCCAGGGCTGGTCGGGTGGATGTGCCGGCCGGCGGCGTATAACAATTTTTGGACCACATGAACGCTCGATCTAGTTGCGATTCCGCGGAGCCGCTCAGTCGCCGCTCGGCAGATATAATCGCCCGGAAGAGTGTCGTGACCACCATGGCCAGCCTGATCGGCTGACACTGGCGGTCTCCTCCCTCCCGGGCCGGATAACCGGCTGAGGAGGTTGGGATGACCGCCTATCCTTCGTTCCGTTCGCCGTCGCGTCGTGCGCGACGCTCATTGACGTCCTCTCAGGAGATCCGTGATGGACGACGGCCCTAGTCGAGGCCGGGCCGCCGGGCCCGGTGCGCGCCTGATCTAGGACCGGTGACGGCACAACGCTTTCGTCTCCGGTTCACGACGAACGGAGAGCGAGGCAATGTCTTCCGCAAGCCTTTCCCAGCACGCCGTCGTGCCGCCCGCCTGGCGGCAGCGCCTGTTGCGGTACCTGGTGGTCGCGGGCCCAGGTCTGATCGTGATGGTGGCCGACAACGACGCTGGCGCGGTCTCCACCTACACCCAGGCCGGCGCGCAGTACGGCACGCATCTGCTATGGGTGCTGCTGGCGCTGCTGCCGATCACCTATTTCGTGCAGGAGATGGTCGCCCGGCTTGGCATCGCCACCGGGCAGGGCCACGCGCGCATGATCTATCAGCGGTTTGGCACCTGGTGGGGGCAATTCTCGCTGGCCGACCTGATGATGGTGAACTTCCTCACGCTGATCACGGAATTCGCCGCCATTGCTCTGGCGGCGCGGGGCCTCGGCGTGGCCCCGGTGATCGCCGTGCCGCTCGCAGCTTTTGGATTGGTCCTGCTGGTCGGAACTGGCAGCTACCGGCGCTGGGAGCGGATGACGCTCGGGCTGTGCGCGCTGAGCCTGGCATGGTTCGGACTGGCCTGGATGGTCGGGCCGCGTTGGGGGGCGGTGCTGCGCGATGCGGTGGTGCCGAGTCTGCCCGTCGGCGGGCTGACGGGCGAGCTCGTCTTCATCGTCATCGCCATCGTCGGCACCACGATCGCGCCCTGGCAGCTTTTCTTCCAGCAATCCTGCGTCGCCGATAAGCGCCTGCGTTTCGCGGACTTGGGCGCAGCGCGTCTCGACACCTTCCTCGGCGCATTGGCTGTCGTGGCCTTTGCCGGCTGCATGATGCTGGTCGGCGACGCGCTGCACCGGTCCGGCGGCGCCTATAACGACCCCGCGCAACTGGCCGAGGCGCTCGGCGGCCGGCTCGGCTGGGCGGCCACCAAGCTGATCCTGCTGCTGATGTGCAATGCCGCCGTGCTGGGTGCCACCGCGATCTCGTTGTCCTCGGCTTGGGCCTGGGGCGAGGCGATGGGCGGGCGCAACACGCTGGAGGCGCGCATCAGCGAGGCACCCCGCTTCTATGCCGCCTATGCGCTATGCGTCGCAGCGGCGGCCGGGGTCGTGCTGATCCCCGGCGCCCCGTTGCAGGCGATCATCCTCGGCGTGCAGGTGATCGCCGGCGTGATGCTGCCGTCGGCGATCGTGTTCCTTCAGCTCCTGCTCAACGACAAGGAGATGCTGGGCGAACGCTTCGTCAACCGCCCCTGGAACAACTGGGTGAACTGGGGCTGCATCGGCCTCCTGTTCGCACTGTCCCTCGTCCTGGCCGCGCAGGTCCTGCTGCCCGGCCTGTTCCCCGCCGCCGCCTGATCATGGGAGCGCCGCCATGTCCGACACCACCGCCGATTTTCGTATGGTTCACCCGCTGGACGACGAGCCCGAGACGAAGCTCTATCGTCCCGACCTCGGCCGGATGCGGATGACGCGACCGGTGCGCGTCTCGCTGCTGCTGCTACGCGGCTATCTGGTCCTGATGCTGCTGCTGGTGGCAGTGAGGGTGGCCGGGGGCGTGTAGCTTGCCCGTCACTCCCCGCTGAAGTTCGGTACCCGCTTTTCCAGAAACGCAGTCACCGCCTCGCGGTGATCGGCGGTGGCGTGGACCAGGGACTGCATCGCCGCCGCCATTTCCAGCAGCGTGTCCATGCGCACGTTGCGGCCCTCCATCAGGAGCCGTTTGGTCATGCGCACCGAGTGCGACGGATTGGCGGCGATCTTGCCGGCAAGCGCGCGCGCCGCCGCCAGCAATTCGCCGTCCGGCACCACGCGGGAGACGAGACCGCAGGCCAGCGCCTCCCGCGCATCCATCATCTCGCCGGTAAAGGCCATCTCGCACGCCTTGGAGTAGCCGATCGCGCGCGGTAGCAGCCAAGCCCCGCCGTCGCCCGCGATCAACCCGACCTTCACGAAGCTTTCGGCGAAGCGGGCGCTCTCGCCGGCGATGCGGATATCGCACATGCAGGCAAGATCCAGGCCGGCGCCGATCGCGGCGCCGTTGACCGCGGCGATCATCGGCACATCGACGCGCTCGAAGGCCAGCGGGATGCGCTGAATGCCCTGCTTGTAGTAATGCATGGTCATTGCCGGTGCCTTCGCCCGCGCCTCGGCGGCGTCCCGCATCGCCCGCAAATCCCCGCCCGAGCTGAACGCGCTGCCCGCGCCGGTCAGGATGCCGACGCGCACCGAAGGATCGGCGTTCAATCGGCCCAGCGCGGCGACGATCGCATCCACGGTGTCCCGCTCGGAGATCGGGTTGCGCATCGCGGGGTCGTTCAACGTGATGGTGACAATGCCGCCGTCCTGCTGATAGAGCACCTTGTCGGTCATGGTTCGCCTCTACTGGTTCCGCGTCGCCAACGCATCCAACGCCTCGACTTGGCTGCCGCGCACCCAGAGCGGGTTCACCTCCAGCGCATCCAGATCAGCGCCGAGTGCCAGCGCCGCGTCGCCGATGGCCGCGATGGCCGCCGCGACCGCGTCCAGATCGGCCGCCGGCATCCCGCGCGCACCCGCCAGCAGCTTGGCGCCGCGCAGCTCGCCCAGCATCCGCCTGGCCTCGGCGGGCGCGACCGGCAGCGGGCGCAAGGTCACATCCTGCAGCACCTCCACCCACACCCCGCCGAGCCCAACCGCGATCACCGGCCCCCATTGCGCATCGCGGGTGCAGCCGACGAACAGCTCCAGCCCGCCGCTGCGCATCGGCGCCACCAGCACGCCGTCCACGCGCGCGCTCGCCGGCGCCGCGGACCGGACGCGACGGTACGCCGCTTCGACGGCCTGGTCGCCCTCGAGATTCAGCGCCACGCCGCCGATGTCGCTTTTGTGCCGGATATCGTCGGAGGCGATCTTGAGGACCACCCGCCCGCCGATGCGCCGCGCCGCCGCGACTGCCTCGTCCGCGCCGGTGACGAGCTCGGTCGGGATCACCTTCACGCCATGCTCGGCGAGGAAGGCCAGCGCCGCCCGTTCCGAGAGCGGCAACTTGTGGCTGCTGGAGGTGGAGGGCACTGTCGCCGGCGCGCCGCCGCGCCGCACCTGATCGGACCACCAGAAGACGTTCGCCAGCGCGTTGGCACCGTGATGAATGCCGCTTCCCACGTACGGCAGCCCGGTTTCCTGCAGCACGCGATACGCCGTTTCCGTGACCGGCTTGAGCGAATGGCTGATCATCAGCGCCGGGATCGGGGCCGCCTTCAGCCCCGCGCCGATGTGTTTCAAAGCGGCGACCACAAAATCGGTGGCGGACTCCTCCGCTGTCGGAACGTCGAACAGGCAGGCGAGGGTCGAGAATTCCGGCTGCGCCCCCATGATTCGCAACCCCTGCTCGAACAGATCGGGTTGCAGCACCGCGCCGCCGGTAATGTCCAGCGGGTTGTGCGGCGTGCCGAACGCCGGCAGGGCGGCGCGCAGCGCGGCGGTCGCCGCCTCCGACAGCGGCGGGATCGGCAGCGCGTTGACCGAGGCGCGATCGGCGAATATCTCGCACGCCCCGCCGGAGACCGAGACCAGAGCCACGCCATCGCTGCGCACCACGCCGGTCCGGGTGATGACATCGGCGGTGAACAGCAGATCCTCGATCGAGTCGACGCGCACGATGCCAAGCTGGCGGCAGATGCCGGCAAACACGCGATCGTCGCCGACTAGCGCCCCGGTATGCGCCTGCGCCGACTTAGCGGTGATCTCCGACAGGCCGATCTTCAGCACGACAATGGGTTTGCGCATGGCCAAAGCCTTGCGCGCGGCGGCAGTGAACCGCCCGGCGTCGCGGATCGTCTCGGCGAACAGCGCGATCGCGCGCACCTCCGGGACATCGAGGAGGTGGTCGATGAAGGTCGCCGCGTCGAGATCGGCCTCGTTGCCGGTGGAGATCATGTGGCTGAGGCCGATCTCCTGTTGCTGGGCGAGCGAGGCAATGAAGCTCGCGGTGGCACCGCTCTGCGCGATCACGGCGATCGAGCCGGGAGTGCGGGGCGCGCGGAACCCACCGGTCCAGAGCGGGACGTTGTCGAGGAAGTTCACCAGGCCCAGGCAGTTGGGGCCGAGCAGGGAGATGCCGTGGCGGCGCACCAGCCCGGCCAGCCGCTCCTGCAGCCCGCGCCCTTCCTCGCCAGTTTCGGCGAAGCCCGATGTGAGCATGATCGCGCTGCGCGCGCCGGCGGCGGCGAGATCGGCGAGCGCGTCCTCCATCGCCGCCAGTGGCACCATGATGAGCCCGAGATCGATCGGCTGGCCCGCCGCCACGCAGGAGGTCGCCGCCGGACGGCCATGCACGATTCCGCCGCGGCGGCTGACGAGATGGACCTCGCCCGCGTATTTCCGGTTCACCAGATTGTCGAACGTGCCCTGCGACCAGCGGGAGCGATCGGTCGCGCCGATCAGCGCGACCGATCGCGGGCGGAGCATCGTGGACAAATCCCAAATCGGCTCGGCAGCCTCGCTCATGGCATTTCCTCGCGTTTATTGACGCGAGTGTCGCACGTCTGTCCCACGCCGGCCACAGGCCGGCGGCTCGGGTCAATGGATCAGCTTGCTGCCAGCCAACAGCAGCACGAGAGCGAGCAGCGGGCGCAGCACACGCTCCGGCACGCGGGAAACCAGGAGACTGCCCACGATGACCCCGGGGACGGAGCCGACAAGCAGAGCGCCGAGCAAGCCCCACTTGATGCTGCCGAGCCACCAATGGCCGAGGCCCGCCAGCAGGGTCAGCGGCACGGCGTGGGCGATATCGGCCCCGACCACGCGCGAGGTAGGCAGATGCGGGTAGAGGAAGGTCAGCATCACCACCCCAAGCGCCCCGGCCCCGACCGATGTAAGCGTGACCAGCACGCCGAGCACGATACCCGCCGCGACCGTCAGCGCCGCGGCCCAACCTCGCGACAACCGCTCGGCCGCCGCCCCGGTGAGCCGCAGCAGCGTGGGTTTGAACAGCACCGCCACGGCGGTCAGTATGACGGAAACGCCAAGCAGGACCGGGATGACCCGCATCGCGCCCGCCGAGTGCAGGCGATCGGACAGCAGCACGATCGTCAACGCGGAGGCGGGCAGGCTGCCGGCGGCAAGCCGCAGGACGATGCCCCACGCAATGGTGCGGCCGACCCCATGAACCGCGGTCCCGACTGATTTCGTCACGAAGGCTTGCAAGAGGTCGGTGCCGACGGCGCTTACCGGAGCGACCCCGAACGCAAGGATCAGCAGCGGGGTCATCAGCGAGCCCCCGCCCACCCCGGTGAGGCCGATCAGCAAGCCTATCAGGAACCCCGCGAGCGGATAGAGATGCATGTGATCCCTCCGGCATCGATCCCTAGTCGATGGTCCTTGGTATCAGGGAGAAAGGCCGAGCGCGAGATCGGCGTGGAAGCCGTTGTTCGCGGACGTTGCCCGTACCAAGCCGGCGCGGATCACGTAGTCCGAAAATCGCTCGCCCCACGCCCGCCCGCGCGCGTAATCCGCGAAGATCGGCCGTAGCGCAGCCACGATCTCCTCATGACCGAGCTGCTTCCCGTACAGCTTCGACAGCCGCGTGCCGTCAAAGGCGCCCCCGAGATAGAGGTTGTATGACCCAGGACCGGTCCCCACCAATCCGATCTCCGAGAGATAGGGGCGTGCGCAGCCGTTCGGGCAGCCGGTCATGCGCAGCGTGATCTCGTCGTCGCGCAGGCCGCTCCGCTCGATCTCGGACTCCAGCGCGGTGATCAGGTCCGGCAGGTATCGCTCGCTCTCGGCGAGCGCGAGGCCGCAGGTGGGCAGCGCGACGCAGGCCATCGCGTTGCGCCGCAGCGCCGAGACCGGCGCCGACAGCCCGTGCTCCGCCATCAGCGCCTCGATGCGCGGCTTTCGGTCGGGTGACACGTTGGCGATGACGAGGTTCTGGTTCGGAGTGATGAGGAACCGGCCGTCATGGGCTTCGGCGACCGCGCGCAGCCCGCTCAGCAGCGCGCGGCCGGGCCGGTCGACAACGCGGCCGTTCTCGACGAACAGGCAGTAATGCCAGGCGCCGTCGTCGCCCTGCACCCAGCCCACCGGGTCGCCGGAGCGTTCGAAGGCATAGGGACGCGCCGGCTCCAGCGCGAAGCCCAGCCGCCGCTCCAGCTCGGCCTGGAATGCCGCGATGCCGTGCCGCTCGATCGTGTATTTCAGGCGCGCGTGCTTGCGGTCGGCCCGGTCGCCCCAGTCGCGCTGCACGGTGACGACGTGCTCGCAGACCGAAAGCACCTGCTCGGGCCGGCAGAAGCCGATCAGATCGCCCGTGCGGGGGAACGTGTCGGGCTCGCCGTGGGTCATGCCCATGCCCCCGCCCACCGCGACGTCGTAACCGACAATGGCGCCGTTCTCGATGATCGCGATCAGGCCGACCTCATGGGCGAACGCATCGACGTCGTTCAGGGGCGGGACGGCGATGGCGATCTTGAATTTGCGCGGCAGATAGGCGCGGCCGAGGATCGGTTCGTCTTCAATCTCCCCCCCGGCAACGCGCTCGCCGTCGATGAAGATGTCGTGCCAGGCGCGCGAGCGCGGGCGCAGATGCTCGCTGAGCGCCCGCGCCATCCCCAGCGCCTCGGCATGGACCGAGGACCGGTACGGGTTCGGCGTGCAGATGACGTTGCGGTTGACGTCGCCGCAGGCGGCCATCGTGTCGAGCATCGCCGCGTGGATCGCCTGGATCGCGGGGCGGAGATTGCTCTTGATGATGCCATGGAACTGGATGGTCTGGCGCGTGGTCAGCCGCAGCGTGCCGTTGCCGCGCTCCTCGGCCATGTCGTGCATGGCGATCCACTGACGCGGGGTGAGCACGCCGCCAGGGACGCGCAGGCGGGCCATGAAAATGAAGGCTTTCTCCATCTTCTTCTTGGCGCGCTCGGGCCGCAGATCGCGATCGTCCTGCTGGTAGATGCCGTGGAATTTCGTGAGCTGCGTGTCGTCCTCGGACACGGCGCCGGAGATACGTTCCCGCAAGCCCTCAGCGATGGTGCCGCGCAGGAAATTGCTCTGCTCCTTCAGCGCCTCGTTGCGCGACAGCTTCGTTGTCATGCTTGTAGCCTTTCGGGTGCGGGGCGGCGCAGGTGGATGCCGCATTCGGTCTTTGCGCGCCCCGCCCAACGGCCAGCACGCGAATCCTCGCCTGGACGCACCGGGCGCGTGCAGGGGACGCAGCCGATCGAGCGGAAGCCTCGCGCCGCGAGCGGGTGGGGCGGCAGGTCGTGGCGGGCGAAATAGGCGGCGATGTCCGCCTCGGTCCAATCGGCGAGCGGGTTGACCTTAACGCGCCCGTCCGGCTCGTGCTCGATCGGCGCAAGCGCGCCGCGCACGCCTCCCTGGAACCGCTTGCGCCCGGTGATCCAGGCCGCGAAGCCGGCGAGTGCGGCGTCCAGCGGCTCGACCTTGCGCTGCCAGCAGCATGAATTGGGATCGCTGCGCCACAGCTCGCCGGTCGGATCGACCTCGGCGAGCCGCTCTCGCTCCGGGGTTGCCGTGCGGAGGTCGCCCAGGCCGAGGCGGGCGGCCAGGGTCTCGCGATAGCGCAGCGTCTCGGCGAACAGCTTGCCGGTGTCGAGAAAAATCACCGGCGTCGCCCGGTCGATCGCCGCGACCATGTGCAGCAGCACCGCACTCTCGGCGCCGAAGGACGAGACGAGCGCGATCCGGCCGGGAAAGTGCTCGGTCAGCGTTGCGCGCAGCAGGTCGGAAGTGTGCATCAGTACACGTCCCGCAGATAGCGGCCTGCCTGCTGCAGTCCGCGCATCCACGCGGCGGCCGCGTCCGCGTCCTGCCCCGATTGGTCCTCGGCAATGCGCAGCAAGGTCGCATGCACGTCCTTGGCCATCGCTGTGGCGTCGCCGCAGACATAGAGCGCGGCGCCGTCCGCCAGCCATTTGTAAAGCTCGCGCCGCGCCTCCCACATCCGGTGCTGGACGTAGATCTTCTCCCGCTGGTCGCGCGAGAAGGCCACGTCCATGCGCGTCAGCACGCCGGATTTCAGCCAGTCCTGCCATTCGAGCTGGTAGAGGAAATCGTGGGTGAAGTTGCGCGCGCCGAAGAACAGCCAGCTTGGCCCGTGCGCGCCGGCCGCCTCGCGGGCCTGCAGGAAGGCGCGGAAGGGCGCGACGCCGGTGCCCGGCCCGACCATGATGATCGGCCGGTCGGGATCGGCGGGCAGGCGGAAATGCGTGTTCGGCTTGAGGAACACCTTCAGCCGGTCGCCGGCCTTGCGCCGCTCGGCGACGTCGATCGAGGCCACGCCGTTGCGGTCGCGCCCGTGGCTCCGCCAGCGCACCGCGCCGATCAGCAGATGCGCCTCCTCGCCCACTGCGGCGCGGCTGGACGCGACCGAGTAGTAGCGCGGCGGCAGCGGGCGCAGCAGCGCGGTAAGCTGCTCCGCCGAAAGTCTTGCCGGCGCCAGTGCCAGTAGGTCGACCAGCTGGCGGTCGCGTACGAAGGCCGAGACGCGCTCGGGATCGCCGGCGATGGCTGCCAGCTCCGCATCCCCGGTCAGCTTGGCGTAAGCGCCGACCTGCTCGCGGGTGAGGGTGGTGATGTCGAGCTTGTCGCGCAACTGGCCATGCAGCGCGGCGTCGCCGTCGAGTCCGGCGGTGCGCAGCACGTCCTCGACCAGCCGGGGATCGTTGGTTGGCAGGAAGCCGAGCGAGTCCCCCGGCTCGTAGGCGAGGCCCGCGCCTTCAAGCGACAGCTCGACGTGGAAGGTCTCAGCGGTGGAGCGGCTGCTGTTTAGGTTGATGAGTTCCGTCACCTCCGCCTCGAACGGGCGGGCGCGGGAGAAGGCCGGTTCGGCCTCGGCGCGGGCGAAATCCACGTGGATGACGGCGGCATCGCCGCTTGGCTCCAATGCGCGCAGGCTCGCGTCAATCCACGCCTTGGCCGGCGCCTCGTAGTCGAGGTCGCACTCGACCCGCTCGGCCATGCGCTGCCCGCCCAGCGCGGCCAGGCGCTCGTCGAAACGGCGCCCGGTTTCGCAGAACTTGGCATAGGCACGGTCGCCGAGCGCGAGCACGGCGTAGCGCACCGCATCGAAGCGTGGCGCCGCGTCGGCCATCAACGCGGCGTGGAATGCCTCGGCGCGCTGCGGCGGGTCGCCCTCCCCCCAGGTGCTGGCGATCAGAAGCAGGTTGCCGGACTTCGCCACCTGCTCGGGCGTGGCGTCGGCCATGTCAAGGGTCTTGGCAGCGAAGCCGAGTTGCGAGGCGACCTTGCGCGCCGCGCCGGCGAGCGCCTCGGTGTTGCCGGATTCGGTCGCGTAGAGGATGGTCAGCGGCGTACGGGCCGCCGGCGGCGCGGCGGGGGGTGCGCTGCTGCGACCGATCTTGGCCGCCTGCCAGCCGGCCAGATAGCCCTGGAGCCATTGCACCTGCTCGGGGCTGGAGGCGTCGAGCAGGCGGCGGATCTCGGTCAACTGATCATCGGCGTAAGGCGCGGGCGCGAGCGCAGCCATGAGCGTCTCCTAGGAAGCCGTAGCGAGGGTGGGCGCAGGCGCGGCCGACATCGGGCGCGTCTGCTGCAAGGGCGCGAGCACGTCGCGCAACGCGAGGATCGGCCCCACGACGATCAGGGTCGGCATCGATTTCGGCAGGCCGGCGGCGACCGCTCCGGCGGTGGCAAGGGTCGCGGTCGTGACGCATTGCTCCGGCGTGGTCGCGCCCGCGACGAAGGCGATCGCCTCGTCGGGCCGGCGTCCCGCCGCGATCAGCGCGTCAGCGAGCGGAGCCGCCTGACGCAGCGCCATGTAGAAGACCAGCACATCGGCGCCCCGCGCGAGTGCCGCGAGATCGAGACTGTCCGGAAGGCCGCCGCGCGCGTCGTGGCCGGTCGCGAAGGCGGCGCTATGCGCCAGGCCGCGATGGGTGAGCGGGATACCGGCCGAGGCCGTCCCGCCGATCCCGGCGCTGATGCCGGGCACGATGCGGAACGGAATGGCGGCCGCGGCGAGCGCCATGGCCTCCTCCCCGCCGCGTCCGAACACCAGCGGGTCGCCGCCTTTCAGGCGCAGCACGCGCAACCCCTGCCGCGCGAGGTCCACGAGCCGCTGGTTGATGCGCATCTGGTGCGTGCGTGCCCCGCCCGCGCGCTTGCCGACCGGCTCCAGCCGATGTGTGCCGGCGATCGCGAGAATATCGGGCGAGACCAGGGCGTCGTGCAGGACGACATCCGCGCAGCCCAGGGCGTGCGCGGCGTGCAGCGTGAGCAGGCCCGGATCGCCCGGTCCCGCTCCCACCAGCCACACCGAGCCAGGCGCGAAATCCGGAGCGGCAAGGCGCGTGGCCGCCAGGCGAAGTACGGGACCGCTCACGGCATCCACGCCGCTGCTTCGATGGTGTGATCGGTCGACTGGGCCAACTCGCGGACCGACAGGCCCCGCGCGCGCCAGTCCCGGCGCAGCGCATCAAGCTCGGCCGTGCGCGTCGCCCATTCCGGGCCGAACGTTCCGGCCAGGCACGCGCGGATGCACGCGGCCAGACCGGAGCTGTGCCCGCCAGTCGCGGGATGGGCTGAATTCGGCATGGAAAGGCTCCAGGACAGAGGAACTGTCCAGGAAAGAGATAGTTTTTCTTCGATGGCGCAAGGTGGGCGGAAAAAAAAGAAATTCCTGCTACAGCACCCTTATCCGACAGCACTCGAGCGCCGCCGCCGGGCGGAGCCGGGGCAGGCTGAACCTCCTGCCAGGTGTCAGCGGATGGGGACGGTCGCGGGGACGGAGAAGGAGGGCGCGATCGAGGCGCCCCCGGTCGTGCCGGCGCCGCCGACGCAGCGAGCGATCATGCGGTCGCGAGCGAAACGGTTGGATAGGTCCGCCGTGGGGTCGCCGACCAAGCCAGTGCTGGAGTTTGGCGCGTCGTTGCTGCTCAGGCTGTAGATCGCGCCCCGGTTCAGCCGGTCATACACCTGATCGGCGTGGCCTCGGCAGGCGGCGAGGGTCGCGCGATCGGTGACGGAGAGTTTAGGTGGCCGCTGCGCGCACCCCGCCAGGGCGGTCAGCAGCAGGGCCACGCCAAGCATGGCTTGTCCATTTGCGCTCATGAAGGCCCACCTGAGTATGTCGCGACTTCGGCCGGGGCAGCGAGGGCGGGCCGGCCAAGACGGGCCCGGAACGGCGCTTCGTCAAATCGCAGATCGGCGTTCAGTGGCATGGCGGCAGCGGCGCGGAGCAGAATCAGGTCCAGCTCCGCCCCGTCCGGCGCTAGCTGGCAGAATGGCGCCGTCCACTCGGCGCGGGCCAGCAGATCGACCAGTGCCAGCAGACGAAGGCAGACCGACAACCCGTAGCTGCTCGACAGCCCCACCGTGCAATCCACCGCCCCGGCCCAGCATGTCGCGTCGCGGTCGGCCAGCGCGAGATCGACCACGCTGCCGTCCGCGCGGCGGAACCGGAATCCGCGCGTCACCCCCCAAGCCGATGCGATCGCCGCTTCGCGCGCCGCGTACCAGGCGCGCTCCAGATCGCGCCCGCGCACGCGGGGTAGCTCCTCCGGCGCCATGTCGACCATGTAGGTCAACAAGCCATCGGGGCTGCGCCTGACGCGAACGGCGGGGGAAGACTCAGGGAGATCCATGGGACACAAAGGATGGACCCGCACCGACGCCTGCGCCAGTCTTGACCTCGCCGAAACAGGAGATTTCGCCCATGGACCCGTCCCGCCTCACCGCGACCGCCGCCGCTGCCCTGATCCGGGAGGGGCGGCTTCGCGCCGAGACGGTGATGGAGGCTTGTCTCGACCGGATCGCCGCGCGCGAGCCGAGCGTGCATGCCTTCGCCTGGTTCGAGCCCGAAGCCGCCCGCCGGTCCGCGGCCGGCTCCCGCCTCGGCAAGCTGCACGGGCTGCCGCTGGGCGTGAAGGACGTGCTGGACACCGCCGACATGCCTTCGGGTTATGGCTCGCCGATCTGGCAGGGCTGGCGGCCCCGCGCCGATGCCGCCGCCGTCGCCTGGGCGCGTCAGGCGGGGGCGGTGGTGATCGGCAAGACCGTGACCACCGAGTTCGCCACCCGCAAGCCGGGGCCGACGGCCAATCCGCATGCGCTGCACACGGTGTCGGGGCATACGCCGGGCGGGTCTTCCAGCGGCTCGGCGGCAGGCGTGGCGGATTTCTTCTTTCCGCTCGCCTATGGCACGCAGACCGCCGGCAGCGTGATCCGCCCCGCTTCGTATTGCGGGGTGGTCGGCTACAAGCCGAGCTTCGGTCTGATCAACCGGAGCGGCATGAAGATCATGTCGGACAGCCTGGACACGATTGGCGTGATGGCGCGCGCCGTGGCCGACTGCGCGCTGCTGGCGAGCGCCGTTTCCGGCCGCGACCTGGGCGAGCCAGACCGCCGGCCCGACCGGGCGCCGCGTATCGGCATCTGCCGCACCCCGAGCTGGGACATGGCCCAGCCCGAGACGCAGGCCCTGCTGCCCCGGATAGCCGACGCGCTCGCCCGCGCCGGCGCCACGGTCTCGGACCGCGAGCTGCCGGCCGACTACGCCGCGCTGACCGAGGCACATCCCATCGTCATGAACGCCGAGAGCGCGCGGGCGCTAGGCTGGGAACTCGCCGAGCGGCGGGGACAGATCAGCGACCAGCTTCTCGATCGACTCGAATTCGGGCTGCGCCAGAGCCCGGAGGATATCGACCGCGCTTACGCGGTGTTCCGACGCGCGCAGGACGGCTTCGCCCAGGCCACGGAGGGGCTGGACGTGCTCGTCACCCCCTCGGCCGCAGGGGAGGCGCCGCCCAAGCTGGAGTGGACCGGCGATCCGGCCTTCAACTTCATTTGGACCAGCCTGCATGTCCCCTGCGTGACGGTCCCGGCCGGCACAGGCCCGAACGGACTGCCGCTCGGCATCCAGATCGTCGGCCGCCAAGGCGAGGACCGCGCCGTGCTGGCCTGGGCCGGCTGGGTGGCGGCGGCGCTGGGCTAGCTGAAACTCAAGCGCATAATGGTCCGCCGACGCCCTTGGCCTTGCTCCCGATCGTAGCCATCGATACGGTCAGCGCGCCCAGATAGAGGTTACCGGCCATGCGCCTCTCGTTGGACCGCCGCAGCTTTCCTGCAACGTTCGGCCGTGCTGGGCGGATCGCTGCTGACATGCAGCATTCCCCTTGATCGTTCGTCCCGTGCCGATCCGGTGCGGATCGATGCCCCGGTGATCGACCAGCTTACCGTCCGGGAAATTACGGATGGCACGCACGACATTTTTCTGCGCCCGGCGGAATTACCCGGCCTGACGGTCCGGCGCACGGGATTTCCGGAGGCGCCGCAGGGCAAGACCCTGGAAAGCGAATGGGGTTTGGCATTGCACCTCGAATCGCGCAGGGGCGAGGAGACGCGCCGCTACTTGCTCGACTTCGGGTTCACGCCGGATGTCTATGCGAACAACCTCGAACTCCTGAAGATCGATGTCGGCCAGGTGGACGCGCTTATCATCAGCCACGGTCACTATGATCATGTTGGTGGCCTGATGGGGTTCCTGGAGACGCAGCGCGCGCGGATGCGCAAGGATTTGCGCCTGTACACGGGCGGAGAGGACAATTTCTGCCATCGCTTCAACCGCAACGCGGATGGCAGCTTCACCGATTTCGGCACTCCCTTGGACCGTCGCAGGCTGAAGGCGCTGGACGTGCTGCCAGTCCTGTCGGAGACACCCATCATCATAGAAGGTCACGCCTTCACCACTGGCGCGGTGCCGCGCACCAGCATCGAACACGTGCTGCCGAACACGTGGGTGGAATACGGTGTCCGGAATGGGCTGGGCTGCGATGCGAACGCCTACATGGACCACCATTTCACCGCCGAGGAACTCGCCGGGAAGGCGGTGCCCGATCAGCATTGGCACGAGCATGCCACCTGCTTCCGGCTGGGTGATCGCGGGCTGGTGGTGATCAGCTCCTGTGGTCATGCCGGCATCATCAACACGCTCAGGCGCGCGCAGGATATAACCGGGGTCAACAAGGTCTACGCGCTGATCGGCGGGTTCCATCTGGCGCCGGCACCGGATGACTACCTGCGAAAGGTCATGGCGGAACTCAAGACATTCGACCTCGACCATGTCCTGCCGATGCATTGCAGCGGACAGAATTTCATCGACCTCGCCAAACGCGAGATTCCGGAGAAGCTCGTCCTCTGCGCCACGGGAAGCAGCTTCACCTTCACGGCTTGACGGGTCTCGCTTCTCACTCCACGCGTACCCGGACACGGTGCCAGGCGCTCGCGACGTAGCCCTTCGGGTTCCAGACATGCTCGGCCCGCTCGGGCTGGGTCTGGGCGGCACCGTCCCAGGCCCGCACGAGCAGCTCGTGTTCGCCGGCAGGCAGCTCGATGCGCGCCGTCCACAGCACCCAGGCCCATGTCTCCCCCCGCCCCGCCGCGATCTCCGCCCGTGTCCATGATCGGCCCGAATCCGTGCTGACCTCGACCCGTTCGATCGAGCGGCCCGAAGCGATCGCGTAGCCGCGCAGCGCAACCGGCCCGGCCGGCAGCGTGGCGCCGTCAGCCGGAGCGCAGATCGCGGCGTTGAGCGGGAATTCGTAGAGCATCGCGCCAGCGTTCGGGTCGATGCTCTCCGCGCTCATCTCCGGCGGGTAGAGCTTGTATTCCGTTTGCTGAAAATGGTTGTCGGACGGCCGGTCCTGCACGCGGATGGCGGTCAGCCATTTCGGGCTGCGGGCCCCGATATACCCTGGCACTACAACGCGGAGCGGAAAACCGTGCTCCGGCGCGAGCGGGGCGGCGTTCATCTCGTCGGCGAGCAGGACATCGGGCGATAAAGCCTTGGCCAGGGGAATGGAGGCGCCATAGGTGAAGCGGCGGCCTTCCTTGCTGACCATATCGGCAGCCTCGAAGGCGACGTGCAGTTCCGCCGTCGTGTCCTCCCAGATGCCCGCAGCGCGCAGTACATCGCTCAGGGCCACGCCCGCCCATTCGGCCGTGCCGATCGCCCCGGCGCCCCATTGCGTGCCGCTGACCGGCGCGACGTCGCTCAACTCGGCCCGTCGATTGCCGGCGCATTGCAGCGTCGCCGTCATCACGCGGCGCGGGAACCGGGAGCGCAACTCATCCATCGAGAGATCAAGCGGCTCGGAGACCAGACCCTCGATCCGCAGCCGGTGCCGCGCCGCATCCAAATGGGGGATCTCGCCATGCGTGCGGATGTAGAAGCACTCGCCCGGCGTGACGAAGGCCTTGGCCAGCAACTCCAGCGGCGGCTCGGCGTTGAGCGGCTCGCTCTTATGGACGATCAGCTTGGTCATGATCAGGTTGAACGTGGCTGCGCGGGGGTGGTTCGCACGTTAGTCCATCGTCGGCGCGTCCCGTCCCTCGATGGCGGCGCGCAGCAGCGCCGCGCTGCGGTACACGCCATGCACCATCTTGCTGTACGGAAGCAGCACGAAGAGCGCCAGGATGAAACCGAGATGGACCGCGAGCGCGATGCCCATGCCGGCGGTGGCGCGGAGGCCGAGCAGGGCGAGGCCGGTGCCGGCGGCAAGGAACAGCAGCAAAAGCAGCGCGGCGTCGGCGCCCAGCAGGTTGCGCGCCTGCGGGCTGGGATCGTCAACCAGCTTCATCGCCAGCAATCCCCCCGTGCCGCCCATCAGCGCGACGCCGCCCACCGTGCCCAGAAGCACCGGGGCGCTGACGAAGGGATAGGGTGCCGGCCAGCCGAGCACGGCATGATAGAAGAAGCCGACGCAGGTCGCAGCGAAGCACAGCAGGAAACCGTAGAACATCGCGTGATGCAGCCGCCGGCGGGTCATCGAGAACCGCTCGGAGTTGTCGTTGCAGCCATGCCCGCCGCCGCCCAGGTTGCGCAGGCTCAGCACATCCCACAGTGCCCGCCCCAGCGCCGGCGCCGTGACCGCGCGCCCGGTGCCAGCGTCGCGCCAGAACCGGATGGCTCCCATCGCCAACGCCACGAGCGAGAATACGAAGGTCGCGATCGCGACGGCCTGCATCACCCAGAGCGGGATGACCTGATAGAAGCTCTCCGGCTGCACGCCGCGGCTTGCATAGAGCGATGTGTCGCGGTTGAGCCCGATCGTCAGGATCAGAACCAGTGCCAGCGCCGCCGAGGTCAGCAGCGCGACCAGGGTGCCGTTGCGGTGGAATGCGCGCGCCAGCGGCGCGGGCCAGGCGTATTCGGCGTAGCTCTGCGCGCGCACCGCGGCGAGGCTGCGGGGCACGTTGATGCCCCATTCGTGCGGCGGGGCGTATTGGCAGGCATAGTAGCAGCCTCGGCAATTGTGGCAGAGATTGGCGAGGTAGCTCAGGTCGCCGGCCGAGAACTCCCGCCTCAGTTCCATCGCCGGGAACACCGCGCAGAAGCCCTCGCAGTAGCGGCAGGCGTTGCACACCTCCATCTCCCGGCGTGCCTCACGGATCGCATCAGTTTCGCGCATGGCGTGCCGCCTGCTCCCCCGCGATGCGGCCGAATACCGTGCCGATGGTCATGCCGAAACCGGCCAGGTAGCCTCGGCCCAGGATGTTGCCGGCCATGATCTCGCCCGAGGCGAACAGGTTGGCGGCCGGCCTGCCGTCCTGCATCAATACTTGTGCCCGCTCATCCACGCGCAGACCGAGATACGTGAAGGTGATCCCCGGCCGCAGCGGGTAGCCGTAGAAGGGCGGGGTCTCGATCGACTGTGCCCAGTTGGTCTTGGGCGGGTCCAATCCCTCGGTCGCGCTGCCATCCAGGCGGGTGTTGTCGAACCGGCCTGGACGCACCGCCTGATTGTAGCGATCAACCGTCGCGCGCAGCTTCAGCGGATCGAGCCCGAGAAGCTCGGCAAGCCCGTCCAGCGTGTCGGCCCGGATCGCCGGATAGACCGACGGCATGAACAGCTTCACCGCCTTGGCGTCGCAAACGGAGTAGGCGATCTGACCGGGCTGCTGGGCGATCAGCCGGCCCCAGATGGCGTAGCGCTTGGGCCAGACATCCTGGCCCTCGTCATAGAACCGCTCGCCATCGCGGTTCACCACGATGCTGTATGGCACGCTGTCGAGCCGCGTCGTGATCCCGCCGTCGAATTTCGGCGCCCGCGCATCCAGCGCCACCGCGTGGCACTGCGTCGGGTCGCCTACGGTAGCCACGCCTTGATCGAGCAGGTTCCTCAGCACCCGGCCGCGATTATACGGCGTGCCGCGGATGACGAAATTGTCCACCGCATCGCCCCAGTACTCGCGCATCCAGTCGAGATTGCTCTGGAATCCGCCGCTGGCCGCAACGACCGCGCGCGCCCGCACGGTCTGCGGGAAACCCTTGTAGGTGATGTCCACCGCGCGCACCGCCCCATACTCCATGTGCAGCGCCAGCACCTCGGTATCGTAGAGGATGTCGATGCCGAGCCGCTCGGCCGTCAGGTAATAGGCGTTCACCAGCGCCTTGCCGCCGCCGAGGAAGAAGGCGTTGGTGCGCGAGAGGTTGAGCGTGCCGGTCAGCGAGGGCTGGAACCGCACGCCGCAGTCCCGCATGAAGCCGAACACGCCGGACGAGGCGCGGATGGTCATGCGCGCCAGGCCCTCGTCGGTGTTGCCGCCGGTGACGCGCAGCAGGTCGTCCCAGTATTCGTCCTCCAGGTAGGCGTCGGTCAGCACCTCGGTCGGCTGCGTGTGCATGGCCCGCAGGTTGCGCGTGTGCCGGCTGTTGCCGCCGCGGAAGGCGCGCGGCGCGTGCTCGGCGAGCAGCACGCTGGCGCCCGCCTGCCGCGCCATGATCGCCGCGCACAGCGCCGCGTTGCCGCCGCCCGCGACCAGCACATCCCAGGTTCGGGTGAAGTCGGGCATGACCTGCTACGTAGCGTGCGCGCGGACCATCGGGCAAGCAGAGCGCCCCGCCTCGCGCATGGCGGCAATTCCGCCGATTGACGCACTTCCTCGATGGTCACACATGGTTGGCAACGCGATGATGCTCAGAGGAGTGCCAGATGTCGGACGGCGTCCCGCGCGGACCACACCCGGCCGCGCCCGGGCTGGGGGTCGGGATTGACGAAGCCCTCGTGCGGGCCGTGGTCGAGACCTTCTATGCGAAGGTACGCCGCGATCCTCTGCTCGGTCCGATCTTCAACGAGGCTGTCGCGGACTGGCCGGAGCATCTCGATCGGCTTTGCGCCTTCTGGTCGTCGCTGACGCTCATGACCGGGCGGTACAAGGGCGACCCGTTCGGGGTGCATCTCAAGCTGCCCGCGCTCGGCCCCACGCACTTCCGGATCTGGCTCGGATTGTTCGAGGAGACGCTCGGCCAACTCTGCACGCCGAATCAGGCCGAGGTGTTTCGTATCCGGGCGGAGCGGGTGGCGGAAAGCCTGAACCTGGGGCTGGCGATCCGACGCGGCGAGGCAAGCCTTCCCGTCCGGCGCTCCCACTCAGCCGGCGGCTAGCCGACGCTCGACAAACTCCAGCCGGTCCTGGCCCCAGAAGATTCTCATCACCGATGACGTAGCTTGGCGCCCCGAAGACGCCGCGCGCGAGGGCGTCCTGGGTGTTGTGGGAACGCCGTTCAGCCCACCGGTCCTCGGCGCCTAATCGGGTCAGCGCGGGCGCGTCCAGGCCGATCTCGGCAATCAGCCGAGCAAGCGTCGCCGGGTCGCCGGTGTCCTGCTCCTCCTCCCAGAGCGCCTTCAGCACGCGATGCGCAAGCGCGATGGCCGGAGCGTCGCCGATCGTCTCTCGCGCGGCAATCACGCATTGCGCCGCGGCCGTCTCGTTGGCAGGGAAGAATTTCGGCCTGATCTGGATCGGGATGCCGAGATGCGCGCGCCACCGCTCCAGCTCCATCAGGCGATAGGCCTGCCGCTGCGGCGCCCGCTTGGGCAACGGCAGCCCGCCGGATGCCGGGAAGATGGAACCGAAATCGACGGGGAAAATCCGTACGCTGGCGTTGTGCCGCGCGGCCATTGCCTCCAGCCGCGCCGCGCCGAGATGGGTCCAGGGAGAATTCAACGAAGCGTAATAATCGATATGCAAAGCCAAACCTCCCCGCCGCGCGGCCGCATTCTTGTCCGAGCCTTGCACGCGCACAAGCCGCGCGGCGGAGCAGAATCCCCCTTCGCTTGTGAGACAGGGGCGCTTCCGCCATAAAAACGCGGTCCAGGACAACAGGAGACGTGATGACCTTTCGCCTTGATGCAGCGGCCGGACTGTCCATCCTCTGCCTCGCCCTCGCCGCTCCCGCTGGAACGGCGTTCGCGCAAGCGGCGCCTGTGCCGCAGGCCGCCGCCGGACAGCAAGGCGCTGCCGGACAGCAGGCCGGCAAGCCTGCGGGCGATCCGGTCCTCGCCCGCGTTGGCGACCAGGAAATCCGCCTGAGCGACCTGCGCAGCGCCGCCGCGACCTTGCCGCCCAACCTGCGCAGCATGCCGGAGCAGGTGCTGTATCCGATGCTGCTCGACCGCATGATCGACCAGGACGCGCTGGTCGCCGAGGCGCACCGCATCGGTCTCGACAAGGATCCCGACGTGCAGCGCCAAGTCCAGATGGCCGAGGATTCCGCCTTGCAACGCGCTCTCCTGATGAAGGAGGTGCAGCCGCAGATCACCGATCAGGCGGTGCAAGCCCGCTACGAGAAGGACGTCGCCAACAAGCCTGGCACCGAAGAGGTGCATGCCAAGCACATCCTGGTCAACTCCGAGGCGCAGGCGAAGGACATCATCGCCCAGCTCCAGAACGGCGCCGACTTCGACGCGCTTGCGAAGAAATACAGCAAGGATACTGCCGCTACCGGAGGCGATGACCTCGGCTTCTTCAAGAAATCGGACATGGTGCCGGAGTTTGCTGCCGCCGCGTTCGCCCTTCAGCCAGGTCAGGTGACCCAGACGCCGGTGCACACGCAGTTCGGCTGGCACGTGATCAAGGTGACGGAACGCCGACAGGACAAGCCTCCGAGCTTCGCCGACGCGAAGAATGAGCTGCGCCAGCGCATGGCGCAGGAAGCGGCCGAGAAGGTGGTGGCCCAGGCACTGGCGGGGGTGAAGGTGGAGAAGTTCAACCCGGACGGCACGCCGATCCGCGCCGCGGAAGCGCCCCCAGCGCCTTCAGCCAAGTAGCGCCGGGCATTTTCGGCGCGTCGAGGGAGGACCAAGATGGATATGGCCGTCTCGCCGCTGGCGGTTCAGATGTCCGAGCTTCCAGCGCTGGCCGGGGTTCGCCTGGGGGCGGCGGCGGCCGGCATCCGCTACCGCGACCGCACCGACCTGGTGATGATGGAGCTCGCGGCCGGAACCACGGCGGCCGGTGTCTTTACCCGAAGCCGCTGCCCAGGCGCGCCGGTGGACTGGTGCCGCGCCGCGCTGAAGAGCGGCAAGGCGCGCGCCGTCGTGGTGAACGCCGGAAACGCCAACGTCTTCACCGGTCGGGCCGGGCGGGAGGCCTGCGTGGCCACGGCGGCCGCCGCCGCCGAACTGGTGGGCTGCCCGGCCAGGCAGGTATTTCTCGCCTCGACCGGCGTGATCGGGGAGGTGCTGCCGCACGAGAAGCTGGTGGCCGCACTCCCCGATCTGCACGCGGCTTTGCGCGACGATGCCTGGGGCGACGCGGCGCGCGGCATCATGACCACGGACACCTTCGCCAAGGCGGCAACGCGGGTCGCGCGTATCGAAGACACGGAGGTACGCATCACCGGCATCGCCAAGGGCAGCGGCATGATCGCGCCCGACATGGCGACGATGCTCTGCTTCGTGGCAACCGACGCCAAGATCCCGGCCGCCGCGCTCGACGCGCTGCTCCGCCACGGCGTCGAAGCGAGCTTCAACCGGACCACCGTCGACTCCGACACCTCCACTTCCGACACCGTGCTGCTGTTCGCGACCGGCCAGGCCCAGCACCCGCGCGTGCCCGCGGACGGCGGCCGGATACTCGCCGACTTCGCGGACAAGCTGGACGACCTCCTGCTCGACCTCGCCCTGCAGGTGGTGCGCGACGGCGAGGGCGCGCAGAAGCTGGTGCGCATCGACGTCACCGGCGCGACGTCCTCGCGCTCGGCCAGGAAGATCGCGATGGCGGTGGCGAACTCGCCGCTGGTCAAGACCGCGATCGCCGGCGAGGACGCGAACTGGGGGCGCATCGTCATGGCGGTCGGCAAGGCCGGCGAGCCGGCCGATCGCGACACCCTCTCGATCGCCGTCGGCGGCACATGGATGGCCCGCGAGGGTGCGGTGGTGCCCGGCTACGACGAGGCGCCGGTGGTCGCGCATATGAAGGGTCGCGAGGTGCATATCGAGATCGATCTCGGCATCGGGCGCGGCAAGGCGACTGCCTGGACCTGCGATCTGACGCACGGCTATATCGACATCAACGGGTCGTATCGCTCCTGAGCAATGTGGTAGCATAATACCACCAGCCCAAGCCCTTGACGAGGCGCGGCTTTGCCGCGATAAGCCGCGCTGTTTCGAGGGATCGCGCATGAAAACCACCCTGTCGCTGAAGCCCGCGGAGGTGACGAAGGACTGGGTGCTGATCGATGCCGACGGCGTCGTGCTCGGTCGCCTGGCCTCGATCATCGCCATGCGGCTGCGGGGCAAGCACAAGCCGCAATTCACGCCGCATGTCGATTGCGGCGACAACATCGTCGTGGTGAACGCGGCCAAGGTGCAAGTAACCGGCAACAAGGCCGACCAGTCCGTATTCTACTGGCACACCGGGTATCCGGGCGGGATCAAGGGGCGCACGACGCGCCAGCGTCTGGAGAGCCGGTATCCCGAGCGCGTGGTGCAGAAAGCGGTGGAGCGCATGATCACGCGCGGGCCGCTGCAACGCCGGCAGATGAAGCATCTCTACGTCTATCCGGGAGCGACGCACCCCCATGACGGCCAGCAGCCGCGCCCGCTGGACGTCGCGGCGATGAATTCGAAGAACAAGAGGGCCTGAGCGCATGTCTGGAAGCCAGCCGAGCCGTTCCCTCGCCGACCTGAAGGACTTGCTGGCCGCGGCCACGCCGGCGAGCGCCGCCGGGGCGACCCCGGGCGAGCAGACCGGGAGGGAGCCGAAGCGCGACGCCTTCGGCCGCTCCTATGCCACCGGGCGGCGCAAGAACGCGGTGGCCCGGGTCTGGGTGAAGCCAGGCAAGGGGACGATCACGGTCAACGGCAGGCCGGCGGCGCAGTACTTCGCCCGCCCGGTGCTGCGGATGCTGATTACCCAGCCGTTTCTGGTTGCGGATCGCTACAACCAGTTCGACGTGAACTGCTCGGTGGTGGGGGGGGGACTGTCCGGGCAGGCCGGCGCGGTGCGCCATGGGATCAGCCGGGCGCTGACCTACTATGAGCCGGATCTCCGCGGCATCCTGAAGGTTGCCGGTTTCCTCACCCGCGATTTGCGCGTAGTGGAGCGCAAGAAGTACGGCAAGGCCAAGGCGCGGCGAAGCTTCCAGTTCAGCAAGCGGTGAGTTCGCGACGGGCCCGCGCTCCAAGACTTCCCGCTGTTGGCGCTCGGCTTATAACCCCATAGGTTCCTGACTACTCGGCGGCCGGCTTCTCCACCGCGTCTGCTTCGAACGTCTCGGCGGTAGAGCCGGTCGCAAGCAACCTTCGAACGTCAAGCAGTTCCACCCCTATCACGCGGCCATCGGTGTCGAAATCGAGGACCAAACCGGGCGCGACCTCCTCGCTTCCAGCATACTGCGCGCCCTCCGGCACGAAGTAGATGCCGATGGCGTCGGCCTCCGCGTCGTAGCTCGCCGTTGGCTTGGCGATCATGGCTTTACTCCTCTGTCGAAAAAGGCCGTCAGCACGATCACATCGGCGCCATCCGGCCGATGTGCAACCCGAAGGATGCGGCCGCCGCGCTCCGGAATAGCTTTGAAGGAGAGTTCAACACCGGGGTGGCGCGGGTCGGGCATGACGCGATCCGGGGTGGTTACTGCCTGCTGATCCATGCTCGGTTGAGGCGGTATTTCAGCAGCCTCTCCGTTGCGTGCTTCGTCAGCCGGATCATGCTGCTTTGTAGCGCGTGCCATACCGGAAAGCGGTTACGAATGTTGGCGCGCCGGCGTGAAGCCGCTACGCTGATTGCGCGCCACACTGGGGAGCGCGCATGGGCAAGCCGCTTGTATTCATCGATGGCGAGGCCGGGACGACCGGGCTTGGCATCCGCGACCGGTTGCGCGCCTTGCAAGCGGTGGAGCTGCGCAGTTTGCCGAACGAACGCCGCAAGGATCGCGGCGCGCGACGCGAGCTCATGGCCGAGGTCGATCTCGTCATTCTGTGCCTTCCCGACGATGCGGCGCGGGAGGCCGTGGCGCTGGCGGACGGGCTGGGCAACCAGGCGCCTCGATTGCTTGATGCGAGCACCGCGCACCGCGTCCATCCGGACTGGACCTATGGCTTCCCGGAACTCGCCCCCGGACAGGCCGAGCGTATCGCCAAGGCGCGCAAGGTTGCCAATCCCGGCTGCTATCCCACAGGGGCCATCGCCCTGATCCGCCCGCTGGTGGATGCCGGGCTGCTGACGCCCGCTCATCCGGTATGCATCAACGCCGTCAGCGGCTACTCCGGCGGCGGCCGGGGGATGATCGAGGCGCATGAACGCGATGGCGGGCCGCCGTTCGAGCTTTATGCGCTTGGGCTGGAGCACAAGCATATCCCGGAGACTCAGGCCTATGGCGGCCTGACGCGGCGGCCGATCTTCGTGCCTTCGGTGGGGCACTTTCGGCAAGGCATGCTCGTCTCCATCCCGCTGCACCTGGACATGCTGCCGGGCAAGCCGTCGGGCGCCGAGCTTCAGGCGGCGCTGGAAGCGCGCTACGCCGGCGCGGACACGATCCGGGTCGCCCTGGCGGATCCGTCGGGCAAGCTCGAACCGGAGGCGCTGAACGGGACCAACCGGCTAGAGCTGTTCGTCCATGTCAACGAGACGCATCGCCAGGCGGTGCTGGTGGCCCGATTGGACAATCTCGGCAAGGGCGCCTCGGGCGCGGCGGTGCAGAACCTTTGCCTGATGCTCGGCTTGACGGAGCCCTCCGATGCCTGACATTCGCCCGATCTCCGGTCAGGGGCCGCTCTACATGCTCGACGGCGTTGCGCCGCGCGTGCATCCGAGCGCCTTCGTTGCGCCGAACGCGGCGGTTATCGGCGACGTGGAGATCGGTCCCGAATCCGGAGTGTGGTTCGGCTGCGTCATCCGGGGCGACACCAACACCATCCGGATCGGCGCGCGGAGCAACATCCAGGATGGCACCATCATCCATGTGGACGACACCTCAGCCACCACGATCGGCGACGACGTGACGGTGGGTCATGCCGCCATCATCCACGGATGCACGCTGAAGGATCGTGCCTTCGTCGGCATGGGCTCGACCGTGCTCGATCTCGCGGTGATCGAGGAAGAAGGGATGCTCGGCGCCTCCGGACTGCTCACGCCCGGCAAGGTGATCGGCCGGCGCGAGCTATGGACCGGCAGCCCCGCCAAGCTGCGCCGCGTCATGGACGAGGCCGAGCGGCGCGGGTTCGACCGCAACGCGGTGGTCTATCGCAAGCTGGCGGCGCGGTATCGGGCCGGGCTGGGGGCGTAGCCGCTCACCGCCAGCCGAGCAGAGCGCGCTCGATCCGCGAGATCAGCCACGACACCACCAGCCCGAGCACCGACAGCACGACGATGCCGGCGAGCAGCCCGTCCGTATCGTAGAGATTTCCCTCGGCCAGCACGAAGGCGCCAATCCCGCGCTGCGCGCCGATCATTTCCGCTGCGACCAGCAGCACAATCGCGATCGAGGCGGTGATCCGCATATTGCTCAGGATCGCCGGCAGCGCACCCGGCAGCACGATCTTGAAAATGATGGCGGTGCGCGACAGGCCGAAGCTCTGCCCCATACGGATCAGGCTGCGCGCGACATTGTCCACCCCGCCGGCGGTGCCGATCACGGTGGGAAAGAACACGCCGAAAGCAATGGTCGCGATCTTCGAGCCCTCGCCGATGCCGAACCAGATGATGAACAGCGGCACCAGCGCGATCTTCGGGATCGGGAACAGCGCCGAGACCACCGCCATCCCCGGCGAGCGGAGCAGCGTGAACAAGCCGACGCCAATGCCGAGCGCGATGCCGCCCAGCGTGCCGAGGGTCCATCCCACAGCCAGCCGCAGCAACGAGGCCTGGAGATGGCCCCACAGCTCGCCGCTGATCCCGAGCGCGATCAGCGCGCGGGCGATCCCCGCCGGCGAGGGCAGGAACAGGCTCGGGATCAGTCCGAGCGCGCTGCCGGCCTGCCAGAGCGCGATCAGGAAAAACAGCGTGCCGGCCGCCGCCAGCGGGCGGTCGCGCGGCGCGAATCCCCCGCCGCGAAAGTCCACCGCCCCATCATTCTGTCGCATGATCGACCTCCCGCTCGGCCGCCGCGGCGTCGTCGCGGATCAGGTGCCATAGCCTGCGTTCGATGCGCGCCAGCTCGGGATCGCCAGGCGCTCGCCCGGCGATCGGCCGATCCACCCGAACGACCTCGCGCACCCGCCCCGGCCTTCGCGACAGCACGGCGATCTGGTGGCCGAGGCGCACCGCTTCGGCAAGGTTGTGCGTGACATAGACGGTCGTGGTCGCGGCGTGCGCGATCAGCGATCCGAACTCGTCGAGCAGCAGGTCGCGGGTCTGCGCGTCGAGCGCCGACAGCGGCTCGTCCATCAGCAGGCAGGCGGGGCGAACCGCGAGCGCGCGCGCGATGCCGACCCGCTGGCGCATCCCGCCCGAGAGCTGGCGCGGCCAGGCGCGCGCGAAGTCCGACAGCCCGGCGAGGCGCAGCACCTCCGCGACGCGCTCGGACCGGGCGGAGCGTGGCAGCTTTCCCTCGAGCGGCAGGGCGACGTTGCCCGCCACGGTGCGCCATGGCAGCAGGGCGAAATCCTGGAAGACGTAGGTGAGCGGGTTCAGGCAATCCGCCGTCACCGCGCCCTCGATGCGCACCATGCCGCGCGAGGGCTGGATCAGGCCGCCCATAATGCCGAGCAGCGTGGACTTGCCGCAGCCAGAGGGACCGACCAGCACCAGAACCTGGCCAGGCTCGGCGTGCAGGGTGATGTCCTTCAGCACGGCAAGCGACCGGTAGGCGTGCGAGACGCCCTGCACGGACAGGCCCAGGCCGGCGCTCATGAAGCGGGCAGGAAGCTCGTGTTGATCAGCGCCTTGGGGTCGGCGTCGCCTTTCACCAAGCCCTGCTGCCGGAACCAGGCGAGCTGAGCCAGCACGTCCTTCACGTCCAGCGCGCCGTCGGGCGAGTAATTGCCGACCCCGGCCAGGATCTTCGCGCGCGCGTCGGGATCGCCGATGAACACGTATTTCCCGATCAGCGCGATTGCGGCATCGGTCGCTTGCGACGGCGCACCGTTGAAGAATGCAGCACGGTAGTCGGCGACGCCCCGACGATAGGCTGCCGCGAACCGGTGCAGCGCATCCGCGCGGGTGCGGATCATGCGCTCCGTCGTGAACAGGGCGGTGATCTGGTAGGGCACGATGTCGCCGATCCAGGCGATGATGTGCGCCCGCCCGGCCTTGGCCGCCGGCTTGGCCATCGAGGCCACGGCAAAAGTCGCATCGACCTGATTGGTGCTGACAGCCGCGAGCATGTTCTGCACGGTCTGCACCGGGCGCAGCGCAACCGACTTCAGATCGAACCCGTCCACCTCGGCCAGCCGGCCGAGCATGTAATGAAAGGACGACCCATACTGGGTGATCGCCATGCTGTGTTCGGGCAGTTTCCGCGGCGTGGTCAGTCCCGCGGCATAGGCCTTGTCGGAGACGAGAAGGGCAGTGCCTTGCACGCCCTTCTCCTCGTGCAGCCCGCCACCGATCACACGGAGAGCGCCTTTTTCCGCCAAGTTGAAAAACCCGCCAGTCAGGGCCGTCAGCCCCACATCGACATCACCGGCTACCACCGCCGCCGCGATCGGCTGGGCGGCGTCGAAGAAGACGAAGCTGACGTCCAGACCCTGATCGCGGAAATAGCCCTGGCCCTGTGCGATGTAGAACGGCGCCGGCGAGAGCGTGTGCAGCAGGCCGAGGCTCAGCTTCTGCGGCTCAGCGGCGGGTGCCCCGGTCGCGGTGGCAGCAAGGGCTGCGGTGCCGGCAGTCAGGAAGGAGCGGCGGTCGAGGACCATGCGAAGCTCGCGGGCAGGTAAGCTTCCGTTTATCGGGGATCGGCAGGATGCGGTGCCGTCGTGATGGAACGCCCGATGCCGGGCACGCCAGTTGATCCCACCCCGCCCCGCTCCTATCCTTCCGACATGGAATTGCGGGTAGCCGTGCTGGAGCAATTGGCTCGCACGACCAGCGCCACGCTGGAACGGCTGGAGCGGCGCATGGATCTCATGGCAGCCGATCAGCGAGCCGACTTTCGCTGGCTTCTCGGCATCATGCTGGCCGGGTTCGGCACGATGATCGGGCTGTTCGGCGGCCTGCTCGGGGCGATGGCACACGGCTTCCACTGGCTCTGAGGCGGAACTCAGGCCGCCACCTGCATCTCGCCCAAATACGCCTCGCGGATCAGCGGATTCTGCCGCAGCTCCGCCGCCGTTCCCGACAGCACCACCTGGCCGGTTTGTAGGACGTACGCCCGATGGGCGATCTGCAGCGCCATGTTGGCATTCTGCTCGACCATGAAGATCGTCATTCCCTGGCGGTTGATCTGCTGGATGATCTCGAAGGTCTGCTCCACATAGAGGGGCGATAGTCCCATCGAGGGTTCATCCATGCACAGCAGACGCGGGCGGGCCATCAGCGCGCGGCCCATCGCCACCATCTGCTGCTCGCCGCCCGACAGCGTGCCGGCGATCTGGGCGCGGCGCTCCTTCACGCGCGGGAACAGCGTGTACACGCGCTCCAGATCCTGGTCGAACTCCGCCCCGCGCTTGCGCAGATAGGCGCCCATCTCAAGGTTCTCGAACACCGTCATGCGCGGGAACAGCCGGCGTGCCTCCAGGACCGGGGCGATGCCGCGCTTCACACGCTCGGCGGTGGACAGGCGCTCAATGGCGACGCCGTCGAAGATCACGGTGCCGCGCGCCGGCCGCACCACGCCCATGATGGTCTTCATCGTGGTGGACTTGCCGCAGGCGTTGCCGCCGAGAAGGCTCACGATCTCGCCCTTGCCGATCGTGTAGTTGACCTTCTTCAGGACGTGCAGGTCGCCGTAGTACGTATCGACGTCCTTGAACTCAAGCAACATGCGTCGCCTCCGCCACTCCGCCGGCGTGCGCCGCCTGTGTGTTGCGGCCGAGATAAGCGCGGAGAACCTCCTCGTTGCGCCGCACCTCCTCGGGCCGGCCCTTGGCGATCACCTCGCCATGATCGAGCACATAGACCGTGTCGGCCAACGTCGTGACCACGTCGAGCTTGTGCTCGATCAGCAGCACCGTCAGGCCGAGCTGCTTCAGTGCCTTGATCTGCTCGGCCAGTTCCAGCGTCTCGGCCGGGTTCATGCCGGCGGTGGGTTCGTCCAGCAGCAGCAGCTTCGGGCGCGAGGCCAGCGCGCGGGCGATCTCCGTGCGGCGGCGGTTCGCGTAGGACAGGCCGCTGACGGCCTGGTCGGCGCGCGGAGTCAGTCGGTTTCCGAAGACTGACAGGATCTCCATGACCCAGGCGCGCGCCGCATCCTCCTCGCGCCGCGACCACGGCGGGTGGAGCACCGCGGCGATCGCACCGGTGCGAAGCCGCGCGTGCTGGCCGATAAGCACGTTCTGCATGATCGACAGGTTCGGGAACAGCCGGATGTTCTGGAAGGTGCGCGCGATGCCCTTGGCCAGGATGGCGTAATCCGGCAGACCAAGGATCTCCTCGCCGTGGAAGCGGATGCTGCCTCCATCCGCGGGCACCAGGCCGGTCATGACGTTGAACAGCGTCGACTTGCCCGATCCGTTCGGGCCGATCACGGCGACCACGCTGCCCTGCGGAACCTCGATATCCACGGCGTTCAACGCGACCAGCCCGCCGAAGCGAACCGTGACGCCCTTGGCCGCCAGGGCGATCGCGCCGGTCCGCGCGGCGCCGCCGAGGCCGGACAGGCGGATTTCGCCCTCGCCGCGGCGGACGGTGGCGTTCTGCTGCTCGAAGGTCAGCCCCGCCGGCGCCCGGTAGGCGGGGATCAGGCCCTGGCGCCGATACAGCATCATCAGCACCAGGATGATGCCGAAGATCAGCTCGATCGAGGGCACCAGGTCGATATGCGCGAGCCAGGCGTTGCCGACCGCGTTGCCCAGCGCGTTCAGCCAGCCCGTGAGGTCCTGCAGCCACCACGATTGCAGGAGCTGCAGGAACATCGCGCCGACGACCACGCCCCAGATGCTGCCGATGCCGCCGAAGACGATCATCACCAGGATCATGACCGAGACCGGAAAGCCGAACATGTCGGGTGTCGCGGTCTGCAGCTTGGCTACGTAGAACACGCCGGTCATACCCGCGAACGCCGCGCCGATGGCAAAGGCCAGCAGCTTGTAGCGGGTGCGGTTGACGCCCATCGCGCCGGCCGCGATCTCGTCCTCTCGGATCGCCATCCAGGCGCGGCCGACGCGGCTGTCGCGCAGACGCGCGCTGATGAACACCAGCAGCGCGACCAAAGCGATGGCGACGTAGTAATAGGGGGTCGCGCTCACGCCGAAGCTGTGGCCGAAGAAGCTGGGCGCGGCGATGCCGTTCAGCCCCGCCGCGCCGTTGGTGAGGCTCGACCAGTTGCGGAAGATGATTGGCACGATCTCGCCAAACCCGAGCGTCACGATCGCCAGATAGTCGCCGCGCAGCCGCAGAGTTGGCGCGCCGAACAGGATGCCCGAGGCGGCCGCGATCACCGCCGAGACCGGCAACGCCAGCCAGAACGACAAGGTGAAATGCACGATGCTGCCGCCGCCCTCGCCGGCCATTTTGGCAACGATCCCGAGCGTCTGGAGCGGCGCCCAGGCATCGCTCCAGGCCGGCTGAAGCTGGAACGAGTTCAGGATTCCATAGGTGTAGGCGCCGATGGCGAAGAACGCGGCGTAGCCGAGATCGAGCAGGCCGGCGAAGCCGACGACGATGTTGAGACCGAGTGCCAGGGTGGCAAAGGAATAGGCGTTGGCGACGGAATTGATGTCGGCATCGTTGCTGTGGTATAGTGGAAATAGCAGCGCCGCGATCGTGACCGCGCCGGTCAGCAGGTGGCGCCGCCAAGCCGGCCTAATCCAGGCGGGGAAGGCGACGAACCGGCCCAGCGCGGCGGGGCCGGTCGAGGGGATGGCGTTCCTCCAGCTCATGCGTCAGCTCATGATTTTGTCGGGGCAAGACGGCCGAACAGGCCGGAGGGCCGGAACACCAGCACCAGAACCAGGATCGAGAAGATGATGACGTCGGCCCACGAGGTGCCAATGAGTTGGCCGCCAAACGATTCGATCAGCCCGATCAGCACGCCGCCCACCATGGCGCCCGGCACGTTGCCGATGCCGCCCAGCACGGCGGCGGTGAAGGCGCGGAGCCCAGCAGTGAAGCCGATGATGAAGCTTGTGAAGTTGTAATAGAGCCCGAAGATCATCCCGCCCGCGCCGGCAAGCGCCGAGCCGAGGAAGAATGCGGTCATGATGACCTTGTCCACCTCGACACCCATCATGCGCGCCGCCTCCGGGTCCTGCGCGGTTGCGCGCATCGCCTTGCCGAGGCGCGACTTCTGGACGAACATCCACAGTCCCGCCATCAGCACGATGGAGACGCCCCAGATCAGGACCTGACGGAGTTCGAGCACCGCGCCGCCCAGGTGCCAGCGTATCGGCGGCAGCGGGTTCGGGAAATTCTTCGAATCCGCGCCCAGCGTGAGCAAGACGATGTTGAACAGGATGTAGGAGACGCCGATCGTCGTGATCATCGCGGCCGGGCCGGTCACGTTCCGCAACGGGCGCAGCGACAGGAACTCGATCGCCACCCCGAGCCCGCCGGAGGCGAGCATGGTCACGGCGAAGGCCGCGACCAGCACGCCAACCAGCGGCAGTCCGGTCAGGATCACGCCCTGACCGGACAGCCCGAACGACTGCAACACCCCCATGGCGATGAACGATCCCACCATGAAGACGTTGAAGTGCGCGAAGTTGATCAACTCGATGATGCCGTAGACGAGCGTGAACCCTAACGCCAGGAGCGCGTACATCGCCCCCAGGCTGAGCCCGTTGATGGCCTGCTGCAGCCACAGATCGAAGACGCTCATCGGGCTGCGATCAGGCTTGAGGCGCGGTGCCGACGTAGTGGTACTGCGCCGAAATGTCGTCCAGCGGCTTGGATGTGTCTTTCTTGATCTGGAACACGCTCACCGTGCGATCCTTCACGTCGCCGTTCTGGTCGAACGACACCATGCCCTGGATCGTCGGCACGTTGGCTGTCTGGATGGCGTCACGTACGGTGTCGTGGTTGACCGGCTTCTTCTCGGCGATCACGCGCTTGACCGAATTGATGATGACCAGGCCCGCGTCGTAGGAGGTGATGGCGTAGTCGTCAGGCGCCTCGCCGAACTTCGCTCTGAACTCCTTGACGAAGTTTGCCGCCTTCTGGTCGTCGGTCATGTGCGGCGAGGCGTTGGTCGCATACCAGCCTTCCGCAGCCGGAAATCCAGCGCCAGTCAGCATTTCCGGCCCAAGCATGCCGTCGCCGCCGGCCTTGATTACTTTCGGAATGATGTCGTACGACTGCTTGGCGAGCTTCACACCCGCCTGGAGCACGCCACCATAGTAGAGCGCATCGGGGTTGAGCGACTTGATCTTGGTCAGCACGGACGTGTAGTCGGCGGCCTTCGGGTCGAGCCGATCGCGACCCAGCACCTTGATGCCGTCCTTCTCCGCCTGACGCTGGAACGCGTCCGCCATGCCCACGCCGTAGGCGCCGCTGTCGTCCAGGATGTACACCGACTTCACATGCAGTTCGTTGGCCATGTAGTTGGCCATGTTCGGACCCTGGTAGGCGTCGGTCGTCACGGTACGGAAATAGATAGGCTTGCCGCCCGGCCGGTACTGCGCCGCGAATTTGGGATCGGAGATGTCGGGGTTGGTCGATGACGGGGTGATGATCGCTAGATCGCCCTGGCTCAGGATAGGCGCCATCGCCTTGCCCGATCCGGACATCTGCGGGCCGATTGCCGCGATCACCTGCTTGTCGGAGACCATCTTGCGGGCGTTCGTCGCCGCCTGGACCGGATCGTACTGGCCGGCCGTGGCGGTGGCGTCGTCCATCGGCACCACTTCGAACGTGTAGCCGGGCACGGCGTGCGCCGCGTTGGCCTCATCGAAGGCGAGCTTGGCCCCGTCCAGCATCAGCTTGGCGCTGTGGGCATCGGCGCCGGTGAGGGACAGGTCCACCGCCACCTTCAACACCTTGGAGTCTGCGGCTCGCGCCGCCTCGGCGCTTCCCACGGCCGCCGCGACGGCGGCGGAGGCGATGAGCTGGGCGGCTGCCCGACGTGTAATCATCCCTGACCCTTTCATTGCATAAGGACGCAAGCCCCACCCAAGCCAGCCACGCGCTCCGGTGGCAGCAGACTTGCGTCACGGACGATGCATCTCACGAACTAGCGTTCGCGAAAAGCCCCCTGAACTCGGGAACCGATCAGGTCATCGCTCGCCTTCGCGCAACTCCGGGAAGTCCTCCTCCCGGAACTCGCCGCCTCCCTCCGCCTCGGCCGCGCGCCGCTTCTCGGCTCCCCGCAGCTCCACGCGCCTGATCTTGCCGGAGATGGTCTTGGGCAGTTCGGCGAACTCGATGCGGCGTACCCGTTTGAACGGCGCCGTCGCCTGCCGGACATGGCGGAAGATGGCGAGCGCCGTCCGCCGGTCGGCGGCCCAGCCCTGCGCGAGCGTGATATAAGCCTTCGGCACGGCGGTCCGCACCGGATCGGGCGCCGGCACCACGGCCGCCTCGGCCACGGCGGCATGCTCGATCAGGATGCTCTCCAGCTCGAACGGGCTGATCCGGTAGTCGGCAGCTTTGAACACGTCGTCGGCACGGCCGACGTAGGTATAGTAGCCGTCGGCGTCCCGCGAGGCGACGTCGCCCGTCCGATAGACGTCCTCGGTCATCGGCGGGATGGTGCCGTCGTCGCGCTGGTATCCGAGCATGAGCCCCGTCGGGGCCGGGTCGAGCGCGATGCAGACCTCGCCATCGGCGGCGTCCTGGCCGTCGGGATCGAGGAGGCGGATGCGAAACCCCGGCATCGGCTTGCCCATCGAACCCGGCCGCAGCGGAAGCCCCGGCGAGTTGCCGATCTGCGTCGTGGTCTCGGTCTGGCCGTAGAAGTCGCGCACGGTCAGGGTCCAGGCCTCGCGGACCTGCTCGATCACCTCGGGATTTAGTGGTTCACCTGCCGAGCAGACCTCGCGCAGGCTGGTCCTGATCGTTTCCATGTCCTCCTGGACGAACATGCGCCAGACGGTCGGGGGCGCGCAGAGCGTCGTGACCCCGTTCTCCGCGATCGCCTCCAGCATCCCGCGGGCCTGAAAGCGCGGCTGGTTGACGATGAACACGCTGGCCCCGGCGTTCCAGGGCGCGAAGACGCAGGAATAGGCGTGCTTCGCCCAGCCGGGGGAGGAGATGTTCAGGTGCATGTCGCCCGGCCGCAGGCCGAGCACGTACATCGTGGTCAGATGGCCGACCGGGTAGCTCTGATGGCTGTGCTGGACGAGCTTGGGCTTCGCCGTGGTGCCCGACGTGAAATACAGCAGCAGCGGATCGGTCGCGCGTGTCTCCCCGTCCATCGCGAAAGACGCGGGTGCGTCCAGCAGCGCCTCATAGCTATGCCAGCCCGGTGCTCCGCCGACGCAGATCAAGGTCAGGCCCTGCGCGATGCCCTCGAACTTCGCCGCCTCGGCCGGGCCGGCGATGACGTGCCGCACGCGCCCGCGGGCGAACCGGTCGAGCAGGTCCGCCTGGGTCAGCAGCGTGCTCGCCGGAATGACGACCGCGCCCAGCTTCATCGCCGCAAGCATGGTCTCCCATAGGGGGGCGACATTGCCGAGCATCAGCAGGATACGGTCGCCGCGCCGCACGCCCAGCGCGCGCAGCCCGTTGGCGACGCGATTGGAGCGTTCGGAGAGTTCGGCGAAGGTCAGCTCGGCGGCGCCGTCACCGACGATCTTGAGCGCGAGGCGCCCGGCGCTGTCGCCGCGCGCCAGCTCGGCGTCGAACCAGTCGAGCGCCCAGTTGAAGCGGTCGAGCGCCGGCCAGCCGAAATCCTTGTAGGCGGTCTCGTACTCCGCCCGGTGCGTCAGCAGGAAATCGCGCGCCGCCTTGAATGCCTGTCCAGACATCGTCGAATTCCCCAGAGATGAGATCAGTCGGCGCCCTCGCGCTTCTGCCCTGCCAGCCATTGAAAGATCACCGAGAAATCCTTCGCGCCATTGCCGGCGGCGATCACCTCGCGATAGAGCGCGAGCGCGTGGGCGCCGAGCGGCGTGGGCGAACCGGTCGCCTCGGCCGCTGCCTGCGCCAGTCCCACATCCTTCACCATCAGCGCGGTGGCGAAACCCGGCGCGTAGTCGCGGTTGGAGGGCGCGGCCGGCACGCAACCGGGCGCCGGGCAGTAGCTCGTCAGCGCCCATGACTGGCCCGACGACGTGCTGATGATCGCGAACAGCTTGTCCCAGTCCACGCCGAGCTTCCGGCCCAGCAGGAACGCCTCGGACACGCCCACCATGTTGATGGCGAGCATCATGTTGTTGCAGATCTTGGCCGCCTGGCCGGTACCCGGCCCGCCGACATGGACGATGGTGCGGCCCATCGCCTTCAGCACCGCCTCGCCGCGCGCGAAAGCCGTCTCGCCGCCGCCGACCATGAAGGTCAGCGTTCCCGCCGCCGCGCCGGCCGTGCCGCCGGAAACCGGGGCGTCGAGCATTTCGAGCCCCGCCGCGCGGGCCGCGGCCTCGACGGCGCGGGAGCTGTCCACGTCGATGGTCGAGCAGTCGATCAGCAACGGCTTGGCGCCGGACGCGGCGATCGCCTCGATCAGCCCGCCTTGATGTAGCCAGACCTCGCGGACATGCTCGCCCGCCGGCAGCATGGTGATGATGAAGGCGGCGCCACGCGCCGCCTCGGCCGCGCTCGGCGCGACCTGCCCGCCGGCCGCAGCCAGCGCCGCCAGCGGCTCCCGGCTGAGATCGAACCCCGCCACCTCATGCCCGGCCTTCACCAGGTTTGCGGCCATCGGGGCGCCCATGTTGCCGAGACCGACAAAGCCGATGCGCGCCATCGTCAGAGTACCTCAAACAGGTCGTATACCGGGCCTTCCGGCGGGCGTTCTCCGGTGCCGATGGCCCAGATGCGGTTGAGCCAGTCGTATTGCGGTGCGGCGGTCTCGAAACTGCCGACAGTGCGGAAGTAGTAGCGGGAGGGATCGACCGCCTCGCCGCGCGCCATCCGGTCCATCACGTCCTTCGGCCCGTGGCGCAGGCCGCGATAGGTGAGGCCGATCAGCGCGCCGTCGTCGGCCTGCAAGGCCAGGCGCACATCCAGCGCCATCACCCCGTCGGCGCGCGCGATGATCCAGTCCGCCCCGCCCGGCAGCACCGTGCCGCGCAGGCGCTCGCCCTCGAACGTGCCGCCCTCCACTAGCCCGATGCGCCGGTCGCCGATCGGCGTCGCGCCGATCGCCTGCATCCCGGCGACGCGCAGTCGCAGGGTGAACAGATGTCGCGTACGGATCTCAGCCATTCCCGTCCCCTCGATCGTCGTTGGCCCGATCACACCCGATCCGCCGATTGGCGGCAAGCGAGACGGGCTGCTAGCCTTGGCGCATGGGCAGCCTCTACCATTCCGACCTCGCCGCATGGAGCGCTGAGCAGGCCCGCGTGATCCGCGAAGCCGGGCGACAGCGCATCAACGTCCCCATCGATTGGGAAAACGTCGCCGAGGAGATCGACAGTTTGGGGAAATCGGAACGGCGGACCCTGAGCAGCCGGATCGGGACCGTCATCGAGCACCTCCTGGAGCTCCAGGTTTCTCCCGCGACCAACCCGGCAGCGGTCTGGCGCGATACGGTTCGTCGCACACGCCAGGAAATAGCGGAAATCCTGGAAGACAGCCCGAGCCTCCGGCGCGAGGTGCCGGAGATGGTCGCCCGACAGCTCAAGGTGGTGCGGGCACTCATGCTTGCAAACTTGGCCGACCACGGCGAGACGCCGCTCCAGACTCCGGATGCGATCACCTACGATGAGGCCGCGATCCTCGGCAACTGGCTGCCGGAGCCCGCCCCGCCGCACGCATAGAACGGAGGAACGCCATGCCCTTCCTGCTGCCCGAGAGCGACCCCGCCAGCCTCGGCCTCGCGCCGGCACCGCTGAAGGCGCTGGACCGCCTGATCCGAAGCCACATCGAGGAAAGCCGATATCCCGGCGCGCAGATCGCCATTGCCCGAAACGGCAAGCTCGCCCTGTTCCGTACTTATGGCGACGCCCGCACCGAGGACGGGCGTCAGCCGGCCACGAACGAGACGCTGTTCCTGCTGTTCTCGCAGACCAAGGTACTGACCAGCGCGGCGGTGTGGACGCTGGTCGAGGACGGCCAACTGTCGTTCATGGACCGTGTCGCCGACCACCTGCCGGAGTTCGCGACGCGCGGCAAGGGTTCCATCACGCTGCATCAGGTGATGACGCATCAGGGCGGGTTCCCGGGCGGCGACGTCAGCCGTGAGAGCTGGACGGACCACGCCCGGATGCGGGCCGAGGTGTGCGACTTCTCGCTCGAATGGACGCCGGGGACGCGGCTTCAGTACCACGGCCGCGCCGCGCATCTGGTGCAGGCCATGGTGATCGAGGCCATCACCGGACAGGATTACCGCGACGTGATCCGCGAGCGGGTGATCGCGCCGCTCGGCCTTGAGAACGAGGTCATGGTCGGCGTGCCGACCGCCGCGCAGGCGCGCTGCGCCGATACCTACGCGCCCGAGCCGCGCGACAACTCCGCCGAGTTCCGCGCTGCCGGCCTGCCCGCCGGCGGCGGATTCGCGACGGCGCGCGGCATGGCGGCCTTCTACCAGATGCTGCTGCACAAGGGACGGCTGGGCAGTGCGCGCGTGTTCTCGCCGCGCCTCGTCGAATACGTGACGCGCAACCACACCGGGGATGCGCCTGACGTGCAGATGGACGGCATCCCGATGCATCGCGGCCTCGGCCCGCATGTGCGCGGGTTCAGCGAGCGCATCCGTGGCCTCGGAACCATCGCCGCACCCGACACGTTCGGCCATGGCGGCGTCGGTTCGTCCTATTCCTGGGCCGACCCCGCCAGTGGCGTGTCGTTTTCCTACCTGACGAACTACGTCCAGCCCGACCCCTGGCACTCGGCCCGGCTCGATCGGGTGAGCAACCTCGTCCACGCGGCCATCGACTGATGCTGCCGATCGATCCCGGCGCGCGACGCGCCATCCTCGACGCGGCGGACGGCCTCCGTGGCGAGGCCGTCGCGCTGCTGGATCGGTTGGTGCGCCATCGCAGCCTGCTGGGGCAGGAGCAGTCGTGCCTCGGGGAGATGGAGGAGGTGTATCGCGGCCTGGGCCTGACGCCACGCCGGGTGGCGGTCGAACCGGCGGCGCTTGCCGACCATCCCGGCTTCTCGCCCCCGCTGATCGACTACGCGGGGCGCGACCCGGTGGTGGCGCTGCACACGCCGGCCCAGCGGCGCGGGCGCAGCCTGCTGCTGCAAGGCCATGTGGACGTGGTGCCGGAAGGCGCCCCCGACCTCTGGACCACGCCGCCCTTCCAGCCCTCGATCCGCGGCGGGCGCATGTACGGGCGCGGCGCGGCCGACATGAAGGCCGGCATCGCCGCCTATGTGACGGCGTTCAGGGCCTTGCAGGAAGCCGGGCTACGGCCCGCGGCCGAGGTGCAGATGGCCGCCGTGATCGAGGAGGAATGCACCGGCAACGGCGCGCTCGCCGTGATGCAGGCCTTGCCCCAGCCGGATGCCTGCCTGATCCCCGAGCCCGGCCCCGGCTATTCCGCACTTTATGTCGCCGAGGTCGGCGTCGTCTGGGCGTGGGTGACGGTCACGGGCCGCCCGGCGCATGTGCGCGACATGCAGGCCGGGGTGAACGCGATCGAGGCGGCAGTGGCGATCGCGGCGCGATTCAAGGACTACGAGGCGGAGATGAACCGCGCCGAGCGTCGTCATCCGGCGTTCGCCGCCGACAACCACCCGGTCAACGTGAACCTGGGCACGATCGAGGGCGGCGAGTGGAACAGCTCGGTTCCGACGCGCGCGCGCATCGGGCTGCGCGTTGGTGTGATGCCGGGCTATTCCTGTCGGCAGGTCGCGCGCGACATCGAGAGATTGGTCGCGGAAGCCGCCGCCGGGATGAACGGCGCCCGTGCGACGGTCGAGTTCAAGGGCTTCATGGCCGATGGCTGCACCTTCCCGCCAGACCAGGAGATCGCCCGCGCGGTCAGCGCGCTGCACCAGGAGATCACCGGCCAGGAACTGCGCCACTATGCGGCGCCGGGTCTGACGGATGCGCAATTCTACGCGCTGTACCAGGGCACGCAGGCGACGTGCTACGGCCCGGATTCAGACAACATCCACGGCATCGACGAGAGCGTCGGCCTGGAGTCGCTGCACCAGGTCACACGCGTCCTGGCCCTGACCATCGCCGGGTGGTGCGGGCTGGAGCGGGTCTGAGGCTTTCGGGTTGGCAGCGTGAACCGCACACGCGCCTCGCCACGGACAAAGCCCTTGCACGTTGAACCCGCTCCCTCGCCGCGCGCCGAAGCCGCGGGTCCGGGGGCGGAGGCTTTCCGGCTGGTATCGGAGCCGGTCGCTCATGCTCTCGGCCGCGATGCCGAAGCTCCGTTCGAGATGCCATGGCTGGGCTGGAAGGCGGTTCTGCGGCGTACTTGGTATCAGATGATTTCAGACCGGGCATCGCTGGCCGCCGCTGGGTGTGCGTTCTATGCGACACTGTCGCTGTTTCCGGCCATCAGCATGCTGATCCTGCTCTACGGATTGGCCTTCGATCCGACAACGGTCGAGCCGCACCTCGAAATCCTGCGCGGCCTCTTGCCCTCCGCGGCAGTCACCTTGATCTCGGATCGCGTGCATCTGCTGGTCACCAGGCCGTCGAGCTCGTTGGGCCTCAGCCTGCTGATCACCACGGCCATCACCGTGTGGAGCACGACGACCGGCACGAAGTCGCTGATCGCCGCGATCAACCTCGCCTATGAGGAACGGGAGAATCGCAGCCTGCTTCGCTATCAGCTCACGGCGTTCGCCTTGACGCTGCTGGCGATCGTGGGGGCTGTACTCGGCCTGGCGGCACTGGTCGGGTTGCCGGCGGTGCTGGCGATTCTGGGTGTCTCGACCAACCAAAAGCTTCTCATCCAGGCGGTCAGCGTGGCGCTGACGCTGGTGTTCGTGGTGCTCGCCCTGTCGCTGATCTATCGCTACGGACCGTGCCGCCGAGCAGCGAAGTGGCGCTGGATCACGCCCGGTTCGATCCTGGCGACGCTCCTATGGGTCGCGGCATCCGTGCTGTTCTCGCTCTACGTCAGCGATTTCGCGAATTACAGCACGACGTACGGCTCGCTGGGCGCCGTGGCTGGCATCATGATGTGGTTCTTCGTCTCGGCCTATGTCGTGCTGCTGGGCGCCGAACTGAACGCCGAGCTGGAGTTGCAGACCGCGCGCGACAGCACCGAAGGTCCGCCGAAGCCCATGGGCAAACGAGGCGCCTATGTCGCCGATCGGATCGCTGAGGACTGAAATGCCGTCACCCCCGCTTTCACGGGAATGGCGGAAAGAGCTGCATTGTATCAAGCGTTGCCGATCGCCGACAGGACGCCGTCGCAGACCCGGCCGAGCGCCGCCTCGGTCAGGTCGGCATGGATCGGGAGCGCGAGGATGCGCTGCGCCAGCGCCTCCGAGACCGGCAGCGCCGCGCCGTCGTGATGGTCGCGGTAAGCCGGCTGGAGGTGCAGCGGGCGCGGGTAGTAGATCGCGGTCGGAATGCCGCGTCCGAGCAGATGCGTCTGCACCCGCTCGCGCGTCGCAGCGTCGGGGAGCAGAACGGAGTAGATCGCCCAGGCAGCGCTGCTTCCGGCTACCCGCGCCGGCGTCGTCACCGCTCCGGAGAGGTGCCGATCATAGTACCGCGCGACCCGCTCGCGCGCGGCCAGCTCCTCCTCGAACACCGTGAGCTTCGCGAGCAGCACCGCGGCCTGCAACGAATCGAGCCTGCCATTCATGCCGGTGCGCAGCACCTCGTAGCGGCTCGTGCCCTCGCCATGCGTTCGCAGGCTGCGATACAGCGCGGCGCGCTCGTCGTCCTCGGTGAACAGCGCGCCGCCATCGCCATAGCCGCCGAGCGGTTTGGAGGGAAAGAAGCTGGTAGCGGTGGCGTGCGCGGCGGCACCGAGCGGGCGGCCGTGCAGGGTGCATCCGAAGCTCTGCGCGAGATCATCGAGCGTGAACAGCGCCTCCCGCGCCGCTACCCGGTTCAGCGCCGGCCAGTCGGCGGGCTGGCCGAACAGATCGACGCCGATCAGCGCGCGCGGACGCAGCCGCCCGGCGCGGCGGACCTCCGCGATCCGGTGCTCGAGATGCGCGGGATCGATCTGGAAGGTGCTCGGGTCGACGTCCACGAACACCGGCGTCGCGCCCAGCACCAGCGGCACTTCGGCGGTGGCCGTGTAGGTGAAGGCGGGCAGGAACACCGCGTCGCCCCGTCCGATGCCCTCCGCCATCAGCGCGATCTGGAGCGCGTCGGTCCCGGAGCTGACCCCGATGCAGTGCCGCGCCCCGCAGAACGCCGCCAGCTTCGCCTCCAGCTCCGCCACCTCCGGCCCCAGCACGAACTGGCAATGCGCCAGCACGGCGTCGATCCGCCGGCGCAGCTCCGGCGCGATGCGCGCCTGCTGCGCCTTGAGGTCAAGGAAAGGAACCGCCGACGAAGCGGTGGGGTCGGTCATGGGAGGCGCACCATATGAGGGACTCCGTCAGGGCAGCCGCAACCCTATAGCCCGGGCCAGCGACGACGCCATAATCCGGGGCTGGATCATGAGAGGCCGATGCGCGCTCCGCTTCCCGCCGCCTCCCGCCGTCTGCTCGCCTCGCGGATGGTCGTCAGCGTCGGGCAGGGCGCGCTCGCGGTGGACTTCGCTCTCTACGCGCGGGCGCTGCACTGGTCCGTCGCCTTCCTCGGCGGCGTGGTCGGGGCCGGGATTCTGGTCAGTGGCCTGCTGAGCGCGGCGGCGGGACCGATGAGCGATCTTTGGGGCCGCAAGCCTTTCCTGCTCGCATACCAGGGACTGGCGCTGGCCGCGGGTATAGCGGCGACGTTCAGCGCCTCACGCTGGGTGCTGGCGCTGCTGACGGCGCTGGCCGGATACGGACGGGGCGCGGTCGGGGCGCCGGCGTTGTTCGGTTCGGTGGAGCAAGCGTGGCTTGCGGGGACGGTGGGCGAGGGACAGCTCGGCCGGATCTTCGCCCGCAACGCGGCCATCGGCTTTCTCGGCACGGCCATCGGGGCCTTCCTCGGCGGCTTGCCCCGACTGTGGGGCGAATGGCTGCCCGGGGCGCTTGCCTATCGCCCGCTTTTCGCACTGGCGGCATTGGCCGCCGTGATCTCGCTGGTTCTGCTCGCCGGGACTGAGGATCGCACCCGAGCCGTGCGGGAACGAAGCCGGACGGAAGCAGCTCCGCCGACCGAACAGCGGGAGGAAAACCGCCTCTTGCTGCGCCTGACCGGCATCAATGCCATGAACGGGCTTGGCATCGGGCTGACCGGTCCCCTGCTTTCGTGGTGGTTCGCCGCCCGCTTCGGCGTTGGGCCGGGGCTGATCGGCCCGTCGATCGGCGCCACGCTCTTGCTCGCCAGCGCCGCGTCGCTGATCTCCGGCCGGCTCGGCGCGCGTGTGGGGCTTGTGAATGTCGTGGTCTGGATGCGCATGGCGGGCCTCGTCCTGCTGCTCCTGCTCCCGTTCGCGCCTAACTTCCCGATCGCGATGCTCGCCTATGGCGCGCGCACCGTGCTCAACCGGGGGACGGCGGGACAGCGTCAGGCGCTCGTGCTCGGGGCCGTGCGCGGCCATCGGCGGGGCCTCGCCGCGAGCGTGAGCGGCGTCTCGACCCAGGTGCCGCGTGCGCTGGGTCCGTGGCTCGCGGGCACCTTGTTCGGCGCCGGCCTGTTCACCACGCCGTTCCTGCTCGCCGCGGCGTTCCAGGCCGGGTACATCCTGCTCTATCGGCGCGTGTTCGCCGCCGCTGATCGCCACTGAGTCGCCGCCGGCTCGATGGTCATGAGGTCGTGGCGGCGGGAATGGCTCCGTCGGCGTTGTGCTCGAATTCCGGCACCAGCCGCCCGAGAAGAGTGAGGGCAAGGCGCGACTGGCCGCCCCGGCAGGCGGCGGCGATCTCCTCGATGGCGCGGCCGACGATCGCGGGGTCGGCCGTGCGCGGCGTCGCCATCAGCAGGCCGGGGTGGCCGGTCGGGGCAGGCGGCTCCTTGCCGTGGAACAGCTCCTCGTACAGCTTCTCGCCGGGGCGCAGGCCGGTGAACCGGATCTCCACGTCCTGATCCGGACGCAGGCCGGCGAGGCGGACCATCTGCCGCGCCAACTCGACGATCTTCACCGGCTCGCCCATGTCGAGCACGAAGATTCCGGCCTCGTGCGCCGAGGCCTCCGAGTCGGGAGGCGCCTTGGTGCCGACCACGCTCGCCTGCAAGACGAGGCCCACCGCCTCGCGCACCGTCATGAAGTAGCGCCGCATGTCGGGATGCGTCACCGTCAGCGGCCCGCCCCGCGCGAGCTGGCGCTGGAACAGCGGCACCACCGATCCGGTGCTGCCCAGCACGTTGCCGAAGCGAACGGTGACGCAGCGCATCCCAGCCCCGCCGGCTCGGGCCGCGATGTCGAGGGCCTGGCAGTACATCTCGGCCAGCCGCTTGGACGCGCCCATGACGCTGGTCGGGTTCACCGCCTTGTCGGTGGAGATCAGCACCATCGCCCGGGCGCCCGCCGCGCGGGCGGCATCGGCCACGTGACGCGTGCCGGCGACATTGGTGAGCAAGCCCTCGAGCGGGTTGGCCTCGACCATCGGCACATGCTTCAGCGCCGCGGCGTGGAACACCAGCTCGGGGCGCCAATGCTCGAACAGGGCGCGGATACGCGCCTCGTCGCGGATATCGGCCAGCAGCGCCTGCCGCGGCACCTCCGGGACGGTCTCGGTCAGCTCCAGGTCGATCTGCCATAACGCGTACTCGCCGTTGTCGAGCAGGATCAGCCGCTCGGGGCCGAGCGTGGCGAGCTGGCGGGCAAGCTCCGCGCCGATGGTGCCGCCGGCGCCGGTGACGATCACGCGCCTTCCCTGGATCAGCCGCGCCATTCCCTCGCGATCCAGCGGAACCTGTGGGCGGTTCAGCAGATCCTCGATGGCGATGGGCCGCAGCTCAAGCTCGCGCTCTTTCCCGCCGCGCCCCGCCGGACGGGTGGCGGGGTCGAGCGCGGTCGGGCGCGGCGCGCGGCGCGTCACCATCCCGTACCGGTCGGCCTGCTCCAGCAGCGCGGCGAGCCGAGTCCCAGCGAGGTCGGGCGTGGCGACCACCAGGCATTGCGGTAGCCGGCCTTCGGCGTGAAGCCGGGCAAGCACCGAAGGCGCGTCGTCGATGGAGCCGAGGATCGGCTGGCCCTGGATGCGGCGCCCGGTCTGGCGCGAGCCGACGAGCAGGCCACTCACTCGGAGCCTCTGGTGCCGGTCCTGCGCCAGGGCGCGGAGGAACAGGTCGGCGTCTTCCCCGGTGCCCACCAGCAGCGCGGAGTCGGGTGCATCAGGTTGTGCCTCGCGCGGGGAGGGGCGGACCTGCATCCGCGCATAAGCGACGCGCGGCGCCGCCAGGAGCGCGAGCAGGGTGAGGCCGAGGACCGCGGGAAACGCCGGGTTGGCGACCGCCACGCCGGCCAGGAACATGCAGGCTGCCACGATCCCGGCCGCGCTCACGCTGGCGCCGGCCACCGCCAACAGGTCGCCCATGCCGACGAAGCGCCAGGTACTGTAACGACAGCCCGAACGGGCGTCCTGCCACCAGTACCGCCGCCGCGCCGAGGGGAATCGGCCAGATTGGCGTGAGAGCCGCCCCGAGCGGATCGGCGATCCAGCGCGCGAGCGGGACCGCGGCCGCCGCCAGAGCGCCGTCCAGCACGACATTGACGGCGATTCGGATCAGCGAGCGGCCGGGCATGGCGCCCCTATAAGGCGTAACGCCTGATAGCGGCTAGGTGCGCACCAGCGGGCACCCGGTCTCGCCGAGCGGCATCGTCGCTTCCGCGCCAGACATCGTGGCGATGGGGTTGTAGAAGTCCCACTTGCTCTTGGACGCGGAGGCCGGCTTCACCTGCCAGACATACATCTTCTCGGCCACGCGCCCGTTCGGTTCGATCCGCACGTCTTCATGGTAGAAGTCGTTGACCGGCATCTCGTGCATCTTGGCGGCGACTGGCTCTCCGGCGACCGTGCCTGCCGCCTTCACCGCCTTGAGCCAGTGCAGCGTCCCCGCGTACTGCCCGGCGTGCAGCATCGTGGGCGGCGTGCCCATCTTGGCGGCGTAGCGATCGGTCCAGGCGCGTGTCCTATCGGAAAGATTCCAGTAGAAGGAATTGGTGAGCACCAGCCCTTGGCAGATGTCCTGACCCAGCGCGGCGACGTTGGTGATGAACATCAGCAGCGTCGCCAGACGCTGCCCGCCGCGCGCGATGCCGAACTCGGAGGCTTGCTTCAGGCAGTTCTGCAGATCGTTGCCGGCGTTCGCCAGCCCGATCACCTTGGCCCCGGATGCGTGCGCCTGGATCAGATAGCTTGAGTAGTCGGCGGTCCCGAGCGGTGCGCGCACGCTTCCCAGCACCTTGCCGCCGGCGGCCTTGACGAACTTCTCCGTGTTGGCTTGCAGGGAATAACCGAACTCGTAGTCGGCGGTGATGAAGAACCAGGTATTGCCGCCCGCCTTGGTCAGCTCCCCGCCGGTGCCCTTGGCGAGCCCATACGTGTCGTAGCAGAAATGGAAGCCATAGGGCGTGCAAAGCTTCTGCGTGAAGTCGGTCGCCGCCGGCCCGGTGATGAGATAGACGACCTTCTTCTCGTTCGAGACCTGCTGGATCGCCAGCCCCGAGGATGTGGCGGCGCCGTCGCTGAGCACATTCACGCCGCGCGCGTCGATCCACTCGCGCGCCATCGCGCTTGCGACGTTGGGCTTGTTCTGGATGTCGCCCTGCAGGATCTCAATTGGGCGGCCGAGCACCGTGCCGCCGAAATCCTGCACCGCGAGCTCGGTGGCGACCTTCATCCCCGGCCCTCCAACGTCACGGTACGGACCGCCGATATCGCTCAGCAGCCCGATGCGCACCGGCTGCGAGGTGCTCTGCGCGCGGATGATGGCGGGCCGCGCGAGCGGCGCGACCGCCAATCCGGCCAGGGCCGCGCGGCGCGTGAGCTTGGTCATTGCGTTGACCCCTTCGCCATACGCGCGGGCGGGACACCAGACCCGCCCGCGGCACAGTCACGGCTGCACGAAGCCTTCGACCTGGTTCTGGGCCCAGGAGATGACGTCCTTGATCGAAGCCCCGCCCTTCAACTTGGCCAGCATGGTCGGCCCCACGCCCGCGTTATAGACCTGGACCGCGATGTCGGGTGGGGCGGGGGCCACGGCGATGCTGAACTCGGCCTGGTTCCACGGCCGCAGCGGGTAGTTGTACACCGTGCCCTTCGGGGGTTCGACCTGGGACCAGATATCGAAGTTCTGCATGCTGGTCTGCGGCGGCAGATCGTAGCCCTCGGTGGCGGGTTCGCGCGCCTGCACCACGTCGCGTTGCAGCAGGTACTCGATGAGCTCCTTGGCCGGGGTCTTCTGCTGGCTGAACTTCCAGATGCCCCAGAAGAAGCCCAGATACGGCACGAACCGCCCCTTCGGGCCGGCGGGGTTGGGGAACGTCCAGGAATCGGCGGCGACCGGCGGGTTGTCCTTCTTTGCCACCGCCCAGGCCGAGGGTGGGTTAAAGATGAGCGCGCTTTTTCCCGAGATGAGTGCCCGGTTGTTGGAGGCGTCGTCGTAGCTGACGGCGTCGGGCGGCAGGAACGGCACCAGCTTCTGCGCGTATTCCAGCACTTGGTTGACGGCGGCCGAATTGACCTGCGGCTTGCCGGCCTTGTCCACCAGCTCGGCATCGTAGGAGGTGAACAGCGCGCCCACCCAATCGACGCTGTCGGTCGTCTGGCCGAGGCCCAGAGCGAATGGATGACCGTCCTTCGAGGCCGCCTGAGCCGCCTTCAGGAAGTCGCCATCCCAGGTCCAGTTCTGGTCGGTCCCTCCCTTGCTTTCGTGCGGCGGGTACATCTGCGTGACATCGAGCCCGAGATACTTCTTCAGCATGCTGATGCGGGCACAGCACGGCTTGCTCTGCGCGCCCCAGGTCGTCGGCACGGCGATCCAGTTGCCGCTCTTGTTCTTGGCCAGATACTGGGAGACGGCATTGAACGGCCCGGCTTTGGCCTCCAGCGCCTTTATCACGTCGTCGACCGGCTCAAGCTTGTCGGTGTAGTTATGCGGGTCCCAGGTTCCGAACTGCATGATGTCATGGCCGGCGCCGGCCTGCGCCTCGGCCGCGGCCGTCACCAGCAGCTTGTTGCCGCTGCTGGTGATGAAGTCCAAAGCCACATTGACGTTGTTCTTCTTGCCCCAGTCCTCGACCTGCTTCTGTATCACTGGATCCGCGCCGGGCACCCAATGGTCCCAGAAGGCCACCTTGAGCGTGGTTGCGGCGCCGGCCCCGCGCACATGCACCAGCGGCAGCGCCGCAGCGGCGGTAGCGGTCTTCAGTGCCGCGCGGCGGGTCATTGTCCAGGCTGTGGTCATTGCTCGCTCTCCTTGGTTCCCGCGCGCATAACGGCCGATCGGTGGCGGAGGATGCACAGGCCGCGTCGCCCTGGCAATGTTGCGCGATCAGCGGCTCCGGAGCAGGCTTCGGTGGGCTGACGACGGTCGGAGGAACGCATGGCGTCCATGTTCGGCAAGACCGCCCTGCTCGAGCTGCTGAAGCAGGAGGGCGTCCGGGTGATGTTCGGCAATCCGGGCACGACCGCACTTCCCGTCAACGGATGGCGCTCCACGGCAACGAGCGGCTGAGTACGCGGGTGCTCCCTCCGCGCGGCCGCGCGGGTGGATGTGGGCCGCGATCACTGCTTGCGCTCGCCTTCGGTTCAGTCCGGTGGACGGATTGGACACCCGGGTGTCCAGATTTCAGCGTCAGCGATGTAGTTCTGTGCGGCTGCGCCAGTCCGAGCGGGTACGCGCCATTGTGCGGCGAGACAATCGCCAAGGGTTGAACGCCCGCCACCGCACCATGTCCCCGAATCGCTTCTCCAGGGGACATCGCCGCGACGAACTGGCGGTGCTCTCTCGATCGGCGAGCCCCCTTACCACAAAAGGGCGTCGTAACAGCCGCCCGATCCTAGCCGTTTCTGGTGGGAAGCGAACTCTGGATCGCGCTCATTGCCTGATGGCCCCCCGATGTAAACGCGATCGAGTTGCCGGTGAGGCACACCGCCCGGCGCCGCCCGCCTGAGACTCACGCCATCGCCGGCTCGCGTTGCTGGGCGACGCGGACAAGTGTGACATTGCGTTTGTCGGCTTCTGCCTGGAGAGCCTTTTGCAGAATGCCGCGCTCAGGATCATCACTCGCAAAATTCCATAGGGCGTCGAGGTCCCCACCTGAGGTCAGCATCGGTGCGACGAAACGCCAAAGCTCTTCCTGGTCACGCTTGTTGAGGCCAAAAGCGCCAGCATCAGTCACGGTCTTCTGGAGGGCTGACAGCGTCGGCGTTTCCTCAACCAGCCAGAGGGCCGCGAGAAAGGCGCGCATCTGGTCATGTCGGAATTCGTATTCCGCTCCGGCGGTTCGGAGGACGCGCAGGCCCTCTCTCCCCAGCATCCTCAACGTGCTCTCGCCGAGCACCGTCGCGTCCTCCGGCCTGATCCTGCGCTGCCGTTGGACCACCATCGTCCACGCGAGCTGCTCCAGTTTCTCAAGGCGGAGCGGCTGGCCGTCCGGTTCGCTCGCGCGGGCCAGTATCGCGCGGTAGAGCGCGATGCGATCGGCAGGGAGGCGTGCCCGCTCGGGATCGGCCTCGGCGAGGTCAGCGAGAAGCCGCAAATCGTAGCCCGAGACAATGGTGGCGGACAAGCCTTCCGCCTCGATGCGGTCAGAGAGAACCTTCCCCTTTTCGTCGCCAAGCCAGAGCCTGAGCAACTGCGACCGCAAGCCACTGATGTCCTCGGGGAGCTTCCACACCTCCCATTGATCATCCGGCTTTTCCCACGGGTCGCTCGGGGGCAGGGCCTGTGACGTGACCAGCAATCGGGTTTGCTTGAACTGCCGCGCGAAAGCCGCCAGGGCGACGTCCCGATCTGCCTCGTTTGTGCCGTCGAGCGCCAAGGCGATGTGCCCGGCCCTCAGCATCGCCTCGACCAGTCCGAGGTCACGCGTCGCGAACCCGAACTGCTCCAGTTGCGAGCGCACCGCCTCCAGCACCCAGGATTCCGGGCGGTTGGCGTCCGGCGCCTGCAAGGACGCATAGCGGCGCGCGGGCAGCGTGATCAGGATGAACCCGTGCCGGCGCACGGCGGCGCCGAGGCTGGGGGCGTCCTTGGCGGCGAAATAGGCCCGCTCCCAGGCGGCGAAGACGCTGCTCTTGCCCATGCCGCTTCGGCCGTGCAACCAAATCCGCCGTTCGCCACGGAGCCGTTGCAACAGGGTGGTGCTTTCGCAGAGCGACCCCGCGGCGGCCGACGCCGGCGGATCGAGAAACGGGACGTCGATACGCGTCCTCTGGCGAACCTCCTGAAACCAAGGCGCCAGCACCCATCGCTGCACGGCGGGTACATTCCGAAGCAAGAGGAAGGGGAAGGTCAGCCATTTCGCCCAAACCGCGTCTGACAGTATCCTGAACGCCCAAGCGTACCAGCGTGTCAGTAGCAGCAGGGTGACAAATGCAATGAAGTAGAATGCAGCTAGCCCCGCTAGGATTACCTGCCAAGCCGCGGCCAGCCTATCCCAAAGAGACTTCGGTTTGGGCAGGTCCACCTTGAAGTCGATTGTTTTTGGCTCGCTGCGGTTACCATAGCGGTCGAGGGCGACGACCCTAAGCTGATACGCGCCATCATGGGGGAAGACAACCTTGTAGACCGATGACTTCGTCTTGATCTCCGGGCCTGGGCGACGGCCGAATGGACCAACTTCAGACAGTTTCCAAGCGTAATGGAACATCCATGGCGGCGTGAGATAGCTGCTGTCGAAAGCGATAACGGCAACGGTCTGTTCCGCCTGGGTGACCTCTCCGTCTTTACGAATTCCAACGACCTCGATGACCCGCAGCGTTTGCCCGAGGGGAGGCTTGAAACGGCTAAGGCCACCGCCATCGGTGCCCACCCAGAGGGCGCCGTCGGCGCCGGGCGCCAAGTGCCACGACGGGATCGTTCGGCAGGCCGCCCTGGGTGCTGGCCCGGTGTAGGTGTGCCACTGGCCGTCCCGGTCGAGCCGCGCCAGCCCGCCGCCAAGGGTGCCGACCCAGAGGGAGCCGTCGGCGCCGGCGCCAGGCCAGGACCGTATCGTTCGGCAGGCCGCCCTGGGTGCTGGCCTGGGTGTAGGTGTGCCACTGGCCGTCCCGGTCGAGCCGCGCCAGCCCTGCCATCGGTGCCGACCCAGAGGGAGCCGTCGGCGCCGGGCGCCAAGGCCAGGACGCGATCGTCCGGCAGGCCGCCCTGGGTGCTGGCCCGAGTGTAGGTGTGCCACTGGCCGTCCCGGTCGAGCCGCGCCAGCCCGCCGCAACGGTACCGACCCAGAGGGAGCCGACGGCGCCGGGCGCCAGTGCATTCGGACAGACCGCCCTGGGTGCTGGCCCGGGTGTAGGTGTGCCACTGGCCGTCCCGGTCGAGCCGCGTCAGCCCGCCAGCGGTGCCCACCCAGAGGGAGCCGTCGGCGCCGGGCGCCAGTGCCAGGACGCGATCGTCCGGCAGGCCGCCCTGCTGGGTGCCGGCCCGGGTGTAGGTGTGCCACTGGCCGTCCCAGTCGAGCCGCGCCAGCCCACCGCCAAAGGTTCCGACCGGCAGGCCGCCCTGGGTGCCGGCCCAGGTGTAGGTGTGCCACTGGCCGTCCCGGTCGAGCCGCGCCAGCCCGCCAGCGGTGCCCACCCAGAGGGCGCCGTCGGCGCCGGGCGCCAGTGCCAGGACGCCATCGTCCGGCAGGCCGCCCTGGGTGCTGGCCCGGGTGTAGGTGCGCCACTGGCCGTCCCGGTCGAGCCGCGCCAGCCCGCCAACGGTGCCCACCCAGAGGGCGCCGTCGGCCCCGGGCGCCAGTGCCCGGACGCCATCGTCCGGCAGGCCGCCCTGGGTTCTGGCCTGGGTGTAGGTGTGCCACTCGCCGTCCCGGTCGAGCCGCGCCAGCCCGCCGAAAGGTGCCGACCCAGAGGGCGCCGTCCGCGCCGGGCGCCAGTGCCAAGACGCCATTGTCCGGCAGATCACTATTTTCCTGGGTGAAGACCGCCCAGATCGGGACCGGTCCAGATAACGCAGGACGTGGGTAAACAGCACAGCAAAGTGCTATCGCAATAGCAACCCCCATGCGACCCAGCCATCAACATGAGATCGGCGGACCAGCATGTGCCCCGTCAAGGTCTGCTATGGTCTCTGCACGGCATCTTCCCCCGAGAAGCTCCTGCCCATGATGCACGTCAATTTCAATGAAAACACTAATCCAGGCAATGCAATTAAAAGTTGCCAGCGTGGTGCGATAGCTCCTTGGGAGCACATCAAGCCACACGTTTCCTCACCCTTGCTGCCTTCGATCTCCCGCGCTGTTGTCGATCGGCGTTGACGGCGTTGATCAGAACACCGTCTTCGGTCAGTTCGCGGCAGCTCGGTGCGAATGTCCGCCGGGGGTCGGGAGCGGTCCTTCGAGATGAGCCAGGAGGCGACTTGCCCGTCGAAGGCCGGTGAGGTTCGCTTGCGGCTGGCAAATTTGCGCCCTGCCCGTCTTGGGCGCAGCTTCCCGCCGTCTGCACAGGAAGGGGGAGACCCCGCGTATGCCCGCGATGAGAGGCGCGACCTTGCTGCTGGAGCTGCTCAAGCAGGAGGGGGTCCGTGTATGTTTTGGGAATCCCGGCACGACCGAGCTGCCGCTGATGGACGCGCTCGCCGTCGAGACCGAGCTCCGCTACGTGCTCGCGCTGCAGGAGGCGCCGGCGATGGCGATGGCCGACGGCTACGCCCTCGCCTCCGGCGGGCTTGCCGTGGTCAATCTGCACGTCGCCCCTGGCCTCGGCAACGCGATGGGGATGCTCTACGACGCGCAGAAGGCGGGCTCGCCGGTGCTGGTCACGGCCGGGCAGCACGAGCAGACCTTCAACTTCACCGAGCCGCTGCTGTGGGCCGACCTGCCGCGCATCGCCCAGCCCTTCGTGAAGTGGGCGCATGAGGTGCGCCGGATCGAGGATCTGCCGCGCGCCATCCATCGCGCCGCCAAGACCGCGCTGGCGCCGCCCACCGGCCCGGTGTTCCTGTCGCTGCCCGGCGACGTCCTCAGCGCCAGCGCCGAGATCGATCTTGGGGTGCCGTCGCGGGTCGCGCCACGGATACGCGGCGACGCCCAGGCCATCGCGGTGGCGGCGGCGCTGCTGGCCCGCGCCGAGCGCCCGGTCATCATCGCCGGCGATGCCGTGCCGCAGAGCGGCGCGCTCGCCGAGCTGGTGACGCTGGCCGAGGCGCTGGGGGCGCCGGTGTACGACGAGGGCATGGCCAGCCGGACGATGTTCCCCTCGTCCCATCCGCTCTACCGGGGCAATTTCGCCCGCTTGCCCGCCGTGATCCGAGGCATCCTGCAGGATCACGACCTGCTGCTGTCTGTGGGCGGGGACTTGTTCACCCTGTCGCTGCCGGGGCAGGTGGAGTCCATGCCCGAGGGTCTGGCGATCGTGCATCTCGACATCGACCCGTGGGAGATCGGCAAGAACTACCCCGTCCAGACCGGCATCCTCGGCGACCCCAAGGCGACCTTGCCGGAGCTGACAGAGGCGGTGCGCGGGGCCATGACGGCCCAGGCACAGGCCCGCGCCGCGCAGCGACTGGCCGATGCCAGGGCCGAGGGCGAGCGGGGCTTGGCGAAGCTGCGCTCGCAGGCCGAGGCGCTGGCCGGGCGCACGCCGATCCAGCCGCTCGCGCTGATAGGCGCCGTCGCGGCGATGCTGCCGGACGACGCGGTGGTGATCGACGAAGCGGTGTCCTCCGGCGCTGGCCTGCGGCGGCTCTTGCGGAGCAACGACGCGCAGAGCTTCTTCGGCCTGCGCGGCGGTGGCATCGGCTGGGGGCTGCCGGCGGCGGTCGGCGTCAAGCTCGCCCTGCCGCACCGCCCGGTGGTGGCGCTGATCGGCGACGGCAGCGCGATGTACACCATCCAGGGCCTATGGACGGCCGCGCACGAGAAGCTGGCCGTCGTGTTCGTCATCATCAACAACAGCTCGTACCGCATCCTGAAGCAGCGGACGAACGCGATGCAGCAATTTGCCGCGCAGACCGACCTTTATGTCGGCATGGAGCTGGACAACCCGCGCATCGACTACGTCTCGGTCGCGCGCGGGCTGGGTGTCGTGGCGCACCGGGCGCGCACGACTGCGGAGGTGAGGGATTTGCTGGCGGCGGCGCTGCGCGCGGACGGGCCGACGCTGATCGACGTGGAGATGGATCGGGGGTTCAAGCCGGTCGGCTAGATGCAGCGCGTTCCTGGTCAGGTCAGGACGACGCTGGTCATCGCCGGTTCGGCATCTGGCCTATGGTGGCAGATGGTCATGATGGGGCGGGGATCGGCCTGACCGTCCCGCCGATGACGTCGGCCTTGTTGGGGACCGTCGATCGTCGCCAATCCGACATTGCCTCGGGCGTCCTCAACACCACGCGCTAAGTGGTAGGGTGATCGGCGTTGCCCTGTTCGGCTCGCTGATTGCGGATCGCGCTCATTTCGAGGAGGGGCTGCATCTAGCTCTGTATATGTCTGTTGAAGCCTGGCGATGGGCGTCGTTGCGGCGCTCATCGGGATCCATGATGATGCAAGTCCCGCAAAGCCGAGCCTCCTGATCCCTATCGCGTTCCAGTTCCGCCGCTGGTCTTCCAGCCCGTCCAGCGGATAGCATCGGCGCCCGCAGAAACCAGCGGCGGAGAGGTGCAATGTCCTTCGAGGCCTTCCGGTTCGATCCGGTCGAATTGCCGCCCGAGGCTCAACGCCTGCGCCACGAGGTCCGCGACTTCCTTGCCGCGCATAGCGAGGTGATGGAGCCCACGCATGGCGGGCGCGACCAGGCGTTCAGCAAAGCGATGGCCGAGCGCGGCTGGATCGGTATGACCTGGCCGAAGAAATACGGCGGGCACGAGCGCAGCGCCCTCGAACGGTACGTCGTCATCGAGGAGATGCTGGCCGCTGGGGCCCCCGTGGGCTTCCACTACACCGCCGACCGCCAGAGCGGGCCGAACATCCTGCGCTTCGGCACCGAGGCGCAGCGGCAGCGCTTCATCCCGCGCATCGCCCGCGCCGAGATCAGCTTCTGCATCGGCATGAGCGAGCCCGACTCCGGCTCTGATCTCGCCGGCACGCGCACACGGGCCGTGAAGGTGGACGGCGGCTACCGGGTGAACGGCACCAAGCTCTGGACCTCCAACGCGCACCAATCGGACTGGATGATCCTGTTCTGCAAGATGGCGCGCGAAGGCGAGGAGGCGGATCGGCACGCCGGGGCGACGCAGTTCCTGGTTGATCTGAAATCGCCGGGAATCGAGATCAGGCCGGTGCTCAACCTTTTGGGCGAGCACCACTTCAACGAGATCTTCCTCACCGACCTGTTCGTCCCTGACGACTGCCTGCTGGGCGCGGAGGGAAGCGGGTGGAAGCAGGTGACGAGCGAGCTGGCGTTCGAGCGCAGCGCGCCGGACCGTTTCCTGGTGCTGTTCAAGCTCCTGAAGGAGATGGTCCGCGTCGCCGGCCCGGAGCCCGACCGCGCGACGGCGGCGGCGATCGGGCGCATGGTCGCGCAACTCGCCACGCTGCGGCGCATGTCGCTCTCCATCGCTGGCATGATGCAGGCGGGCGAGCAGCCGCTGAACGAGGCGGCGGTGGTGAAGGATCTGGGTACGCGATACGAGCAGGATCTGCCGAACGTGGCACGCACCCTGTTCCCCGCCGAGCCCGAGCTGGAGTCGGCCGAAGCCTATGTCGCGATGCTGGCCTCGGGAATCATGAACGCGCCGCGCCTGTCCATCCAGGGCGGCACGCGGGAGATCCTGCGCGGCATCATCGCGCGCGGCCTCGGCTTGCGCTGAGCGGGGAGGGCAACGATGGCACTGCGCGAGGAAACCCGCCTGCTGCTCGACAGCATGACCCGGCTGTTCGAGGACCGCAGCACCAAGGACGTGATCGACCGTGCCGAGCGCGGCGCCTTTCCCGCCGAGCTGTGGCGTGCGGTCGCCGAGACCGGCGTGCCGCTGGCCGCGCTGCCGGAAGAGCGCGGGGGCGCCGGAGTCGAGTGGACGGATTTGATGGCGGCGCTACGGGTCGCCGGGCGGCACGCCGCGCCGATCCCGTTGGCCGAGAGCATGATCGCCGCCTGGGTTGCCGCCGAAGCCGGGCTGGAGGTTAATGAGGCGCCCATGACCGTCGCCCCGGTCCGGCCCGAGGACCGGCTGAGCCTGGAGCGCGACGGCGCCGGCTGGCGTCTGTCGGGCCGCGCGAGCCGCGTGCCCTGGGGCGCGCAGGTGACGCGGCTGGTGCTGCTGGCCGAAGCGCCGGGCGGGCAGATGGTCGTGGCGCTGGACGGCACCAACAGCGCCGAGGTCACGCACGGGCGCAATCTGGCCGGCGAGCCTCGCGACACGATTGTCTTCAACGCCGTTCCTCTTTCGGCCGATGCCGCCGCTCCCGCTCGGCCCGGTGCCGACCGGGCGGAGATGTACCGGCGCGGCGCGGTGGCGCGCGCCGCGCTGATGGCGGGCGCGCTGGAGCGTGCCCTGGATACCGCGCTGGCCTACGTCCAGGAGCGCAAGCAATTCGGCCGGCCGATTGCGAAGTTCCAGGCGGTGCAGCAGCAGATGGCCGTGCTCGCCGGGCAGGTGGCTGCCGCCGGGGCCGCGGCCGAAGCAGGGGCGGAGGCGCTGGCCAACCCGGACCCTGAGTTGCGGGAATTGCTGATCGCGATCGCCAAGACCCGCGCCGGGGAGGCCGCCACCACAGGCGCGGAAATTGCCCACCAGGTGCATGGCGCGATCGGCTTCACCCAGGAATACGCGCTCCAGCCCAGCACGCGTCGGCTGTGGTCCTGGCGCGACGAATTCGGCTCGGAGGCCGAGTGGGCGGCGCGTATCGGGGAGCTCATCTGCTCCCGCGGAGCCGAGGCACTGTGGCCGACGCTGACGCCTTGACCCCTCCCCCAACCCCTCCCGCAAGGGGAGGGGGCTGGGGGGAGGGGAGCCAACAACGGCGACAGAGGAGGGAACATCCATGCAGAGCACGATCGCTCGCCGCACGCTGATTGGTACTGGATTGGCGGCAGGTGCTGCCGCGCTCTCTCGCCGCGCGCGGGCGCAGCAGAAGCCGATCCGCATCGGCGTCCTGACCGACATGAGCGGGCCGTATGCCGCCAATACGGGGCCGGGCTCGGTGGCGGCATCCAGGATGGCGGTCGAGGACTTCATGCGGGCCAACCCCGGCATCAAGGTCGAGCTGCTCTCGGCCGACATGCAGGACAAGCCGAACACCGCCGTCAACATCGCGACCGACTGGCTCGACAACCAGGGCGTGGACCTCATCACCGACCTGCCGCTGTCCTCCGCCGCGCTCGCCGTCGGCCACATGGTCGATCGGCGCGACAAGCTGGCGATCTTCACCGGCGCCGCATCGGCCGAGATCACCGGCGTGGCGTGCGGCCCGAACCATTTGCATTGGGTGCTGGATACCTGGTCGATGCCGCATGCGACGGTGGAGGCGATCCTGAAGGAGGGCGGCAAGAGCTGGTTCTTCATCACCGCCGACTACACGTTCGGCCACTCCCTGGAGAGCGATTCCGCCAGCTTCGTGAATGCCGGTGGCGGCAAGGTGCTGGGTCAGGCAATGACGCCGTTTCCGGGGACCACGGACTTCTCCGCCGCGCTGGTGCAGGCGCGGGCCAGCGGGGCGAACGTGATCGGGCTCGCCAATGGCGGGGCGGACACGGTGAACTGCATCAAGCAGGCGGCCGAGTTCGGGATCACGCGCGGCGGGCAGAAGGTCGCGGCGCTGCTGTTGCTGCTGCCCGATGTCCACGGCGTCGGCTTGCAGGCGGCGCAGGGCGTGCTGCTGACCGACGCCTTCTACTGGGACCTGAACGACAACACGCGCGATTTCGGCCGGCGCTTCGCCAAGGTCATGGGCGGCGCCATGCCCAGCTCCGATCAGGCGGGGCAGTACTCGGCCATCACCAACTACCTGAACGCGGCGAAGGCGATCGGCGTGGACCGCGCCAAGGCCAGCGGACGTGCCGTGGTCGCCGAGCTGCGGTCCAGGCCGATCGAGGATAGGCTGTTCGGCGAGGTTCGCGTGCGCCCCGATGGGCGGGTGGTCCACGACATGTACTTGTTCCAGGTCAAGACGCCGGCGGAGTCCAAGGCGCCTTGGGACTTGCTCACCCTGCGGCGCACCATCCCCGCTGACCAGGCGTTCCGGCCCCTGAAGGCAGGCGCCTGCCCGCTGGTGAAGAGCTGAAGATCGGAATTGGGTGCATGAAGGTCGATCCTACCCTCCCGTCGTTTGTCAAGGCGCGTCGAACGGGGGAGACGAAGGCGCTCGCCCGCATCTGCGCCGCGCATCTGGTCAGCCATTTCCATTATCTCGTGCTGGTGCCCTTGTTCCCGCTGCTCCGCGCGCGCATGGGCGTGGGCTTCGTCGAGCTCGGCCTGGCGCTGACCGTGTTCAACGTGGTCTCGGCGCTGACCCAGGCGCCGATGGGCTGGGTGGTCGATCGCTGGGGTGCACGGCGGGTACTGGTCGGCGGGCTGATGCTGTCGGGAGCGGCCTGGGGCACGATCGCGGCGGTACCGAGCTATCCGGTGCTGCTCGCCGGCGCGGCGGTGGCCGGGGTGGCGAACGCCGTCTATCACCCCTCCGATTATGCCATCCTCTCGTCGGTGATCGAACCGGCGCGGATCGGTCGCGCCTTTTCCTTCCACACTTTCGCCGGCTTCTTCGGGGGCGCCATCGCACCGCCGATCATGCTGGCGGTCAGCAGCGCCGCCGGGTTGCAGGCGGCACTCGCCGTGGCGGCCGTGATCGGGCCGCTCGCCGCCCTGCCGCTGCTTGCCGCCACCGGTCTGGACACGGAGGGGCTAGGACACGCCGCGGGCGGCATCGTCCCGTACCGCCTCGGGGTCGGCACGGGTGTTCACTCCGGCCATATTTGGGCTGACGGTGTTCTACACGCTGCTCAGTCTTTCCAGCAGCGGCATCCAGAATTTCTCGGTCGTGGCGCTGGCCTCGCTCTACGCCGTGAAGCTGACGCTTGCCAACGGCGCGCTCAGCGCCTTCCTGTTCGCGACCGCCGCTGGCGTGCTGGCCGGCGGGTTCGTCGCCGATATGACGCGCCGGCACGCCGAGGTGGCGGCGGCGGGCTATGCCGGCTCGGCGGCGCTGACCTTGCTGATCGGCACCATGTTCCCCGGAACCGCCGCCCTGGTTTGCGCGATGGCGGGCATCGGCTTCCTATCGGGAATTATCATGCCGTCGCGCGACATGATGGTGCGCGCGGCGGCGCCGCCGGGGGCATCAGGGCGGGTGTTCGGGATCGTGACCACGGGGTTCAACATCGGTGGCGCGGTCGGGCCGATGCTCGCCGGTTGGATCATGGACCGAGGCGCACCGCGCTGGGTGTTCTACTCTTCGGCGGTATTCATGCTGATGACGGTCCTGCTCGCCTTGGCAGGCGATTGGCGGACCCGCAGGCGGGCACAGCCGGCTCAGGCGGGCGTCTCTCCCGCCTGAGCTTTATGGCCGCCGCTGCTCAGCCATTCACCTCCCGCATGATCGCCTGCCAGCGGTCCAGGATCGGCAACACCTTGTCCGCCGGTTCCGAGGGAAGGCTCGTGACCACCCGCGCCACGCCCAGGTCGCGATGGCGCTTCAGGGCATCCGCGTCCGCCGGCGTGCCGAACAGGCTGACGGGCAGGCTCGCGGGGTCACGGCCGGCCTCGGTTGCCATACGGCGGAACTCCTTGATCTGCGTCTCCAGGCTGTCGGCGCTGGCGCGTCCGGCAATCGGGATCCAGCCATCGCAATAGCGGATCGCCCGCCGCGCCGCGTGCGGGAAGGCGCCGCCCACGATCACCGGCGGATGCGGTTTCTGCACCGGCTTGGGCCAGGCCATCATCGGCGGGAAGCTGACGAACTCGCCTTTGTACTCGGGCTTCGGCGCTGTCCAGATCGCCTTCATCGCCTCGGTCTGTTCGCGCATCTTCTTGAAGCGCGAGGCGAAGACGGTGCCGTGATCCTCCATCTCCTCGGCATTCCAGCCGCCGCCGATGCCGAACAGGAAACGCCCGCCCGAGACCTGATCGAGCGAGGCGACCAGCTTCGCGGTCTGGATCGTGTCGCGCTGGATCACCAGGCAGACCCCGGTGCCGAGCCGAAGCCGCCGCGTGACCGCCGCCGCGATGCTCAGCACCACAAACGGGTCAAAGGCATCGTAGTACGGCTTGGGCAGCTCGCCCCCGCCTGGCCAGGGCGAACGCCGCGACAGCGGGATGTGGGAATGCTCCGGCGCCCACATCGATTCGAAGCCGCGCTCCTCCAGCGCGGTCGCGAGCGCGTGCGGCTGGATCGAGTAGTCGGTGGTGAAAATCGAGGCGCCGAAATCCATGATGTCCTCCCTCAACCCGGTAGATTGACGAGCAGATCCGTCCCCTCCACGCGCACCTCGAACACCGGCAAATCCTTGTCGGCCGGCGCGCACAGCACCTTCCCGGTACGCACGTCGAAGCGGGCGGCGTGCAGCGGGCACTCGATCTCGTCGTTCTCGAGCCAGCCGTCGGAGAGTTGCGCGTATTCATGCGTGCAGACATTGTCGGTGGCGCGGAACTCGCCGCCCGGAAGATGGTAGAGCGCGATCTCGCGCCCGCCCGCGCGCACCCCGATCACGCCGTTCTCCGGCACATCCGCCGTCCCGGCCACGCGCACCCAGTTCTCCGCCATCCTGTCCTCCGACGCTTCGCTCCATCGACAATGCCAGCCCGGCGGCGCCGGGCCAACCCGTCACTTGTTTCCCGTCCGGGGCGGCGCGAGTGTCGGCGCCATGAGCACGACCCACATCATTGTCGGCGCCGGTCAGACCGGCGCCTGGGCGGCGGTGTCCATGCGCCAGGCGGGATTCGCCGGCCGGATTATCGTCCTGGGAGAGGAAAGCTGGCTCCCCTACGAACGCCCGCCGCTCTCGAAATCCATGCTGACCGCCGAGCCGGAGCCGGGGGCGCAGTATTTCCACGACCCAGCGAAGTACGAGGCGCAGCGGATCGAGTTCGTGCTCGGGATGCCGGTCGTGTTCCTGGACGTGGCGAGCCGGCGGATCGAGCTCGGCAACGGGCGCGTGCTCACCTACGACCGGCTGCTGCTCGCGACTGGCGGCCGCGCCCGCCTGCTCGGCGTGCCGGGCGGGGAGCGGGCGCTGCTGCTGCGCACGCTGGACCACGCGCGTGTGCTGCGTCAGCGTCTCGCATCAGCCCGGAGCGTGGTCTGCATCGGCGCCGGCGTCATCGGGCTGGAGATCGCGGCGTCGGCGCGCGCGCTCGGGTCCGAGGTGACGGTGCTGGAGGCGGCGCTGGCGCCGATGGGCCGGTCGGTGTCGGCCGAAGGCGCGCGCTTCATCTCCGAGCTGCACGCGAACCACGGGGTCGAGCTGCGCTGTGGCGTGATCGTCAAGGAGTTGGAACGCGCCTCGGACCGCAGCGAGCGCGTGATCTACGGCAACGGCGAGGCGGTCTCCGCGGACCTGGTAGTGGCCGGGGTGGGAATGGAGCGCCATCTGGCGCTGGCCGAGCAGGCCGGGCTGGAGATCGACGGCGGCATCGTGGTCGACGAGTTCGGTCGGACCAGCGCCCCCGGGGTCTATGCGGCGGGCGATGTCGCCTCATTCCCGCATCCGCTCTATGGTCGGCGGCTGCGGCTGGAATCATGGCGCCACGCGCAGAATCACGGCGTCGCGGTCGGCCGCGCGATGGCCGGAGCGCCGGTGCCCTATGACGACGTGCCGTGGTTCTGGACCGACCAGCATGGCGTGAACCTCCAGGTGGCCGGCTTGCCGAACGAGGCGGTGCGGACGGTGCTGCGTGGCCCCGGCAAGTTCGCCGCGGTTCATCTGGCGGAGGACGGGCGCGTGGTCGGTGTCACGGCGGCAGACAATCCGCGCGAGATCCGCGCCGGCACAGCGCTCATCAAGTCCCGCGCGCGCCCGGACCCGGCACGGCTGGAAGATGCCTCGGTGCCGCTGCAGAGCCTCATCCCGCGCTAGCCGCCAGGTACCAGCCCGAAATCCTCGACGCCTCGGCCCGCAACCATTGGCTCTTTCCGGCTCGCATTCGGTGATCTTGTCCGGGGCGGCCCCACATAGCCGCCCTGGAACCCGCACGACCATCGCCTACAGCCTATTCCCTCTCCTGGTTGCCAGTGCCGCGACCGCGTCGGCCGTTGCCGCCGACAGAGTCCAGCCCAGATGCCCATGCCCAGTGTTGTAGAACACCCGCGGGTTCCGCCCCTGCATGACCCGCGGCATCATGTCCGGCATCATCGGGCGCAGCCCGGCCCAGGGCACCGCCTGCCGCGTGCTCATGCCGGGGAAGTGCGCCCGGCACCAGGCCACCAACGGCTCGACCCGCTCGGCCCGGATGTCCTTGTTGATCCCGTTGAACTCCGCCGTGCCCGCCACGCGGAACCGCATCCGGCCCAGCCGGCTGGTGACGATCTTGGCCTTGTCGTCCAGCAGGCTGACCCACGGCGCCGCCGCCTGGTCCGCCGGCTCCGGCAGGCTGACGGTGATCGAGTAGCCCTTCACCGGATATACGTTTACCCGGTCCCCCAGGCTGCGGCCCAGGTCGCGCGACAGCACGCCGCTGCACACCACCACCTTGTCGAAACGGCTTTCCTCCTCCGCCGGTACGGCTTCGTCCAGCCGGGGCTCGGTCGAGCGATGCCGGAGTGTCACGCCGGCATCGGTTGCCCGCATCCCGAGCACCTGCGTGGAGAGGCGCATGGCCACGCCCAGCCGTTCGCACGCCAGCGCCAGGCCGTTGGTGAACTTGTGGATGTCGCCGGTGAAGTCGGACGGGGTGTACCAGCCACCGTAAAGGTCGCCATGCAGGGCCGGCTCGATGGCGCGCATCTCCTCTGGCGTTACCGCGCGGCGCTCCAGCCCGCCGCGGGCCAGCAGCGCCGAAACACGGCCGGCGTCGTCGAAATCGGCCTTCGTCTTGTAGAAGTGCAGAATGCCGCGCTCCTCGCAGTCGAAGTCGATGCCGGCCTCCTCCGCCATGCGCTGCAGATGCCCGCGTGCCTCGATGGCAAGGCGCACGGTCGTCACCGTGTTCTCCTCGTGGCGAGGGATGGCAGCGATGAACTCGGCCATCCAGGACAGCTTGTGCCAGGACGGCTTGGGGTTCACCAGCAAGGGCGCGCCGGGCTTGAACATCCAGCGCAGGCCCTTCGACACGGTGGCCCAGCTGTTCCAGACCTCGGCATTGGACGCCGACAGCTGTCCGCCATTGGCGAACGAGGTCTCCATGGCGGCATAAGGGTGCTTGTCTAACAGGGTGACTCGGCAGCCCCGCCGGGCCAGGTTGTAGGCCGTGGTGACGCCAGTAATACCAGCGCCGATCACGGCGATGCTGGGTTCGGACGGATCGCAGTGTTGAAGCGACATGGGTGCTCCATCCCGCATGGTGCGGGTCTGGCCCCCTCTGTCATTGGCCTGAGAGCATCGCCGGCACCCACGGATTGGGCGGCGGCTTACACCATCGGCGGGGGCACGAAGCCCCACTTTTCAGAGTCCAACACCTGTGCAGCGGTCCTGGATGCCTGAGAGTTTCCGGGGCGGTTGCTCCGTCGGCGCCGCCCCAAAGCATGGAGCAGTCTCTTCCACTGCGCGTTTGAGTTTCGGCCTATTGTTCACCTAAGTCAACCGGAATGCCCTGCGGGGCAGGCATGCAGGCCAAGTATAGTGCCGCCTATGCCGGATCACGCGCGAGCCAGAAACGGTGCCTCATGATGACGGGACGTGCTTGCGCAAAAATTCATCCACGACGGCGTTGAACTCGTCCGCCGTCTCGAAATATGCGGAATGGCCCGCATCGGCGAAGGTGTAGGTACCGCACCCCGGGATGAGGCTCGCAGCGTGGAAGTGACTTTCGGGGTTCAGGAAGTCATCATGCGACCCGCCCGCGATGACCGTCGGAATCTTGTAGCCTTCGAGATCAGCGGGATAGACCTTGTTGCTCTCGTCCTCCATCGTGAGGGAGTTGAAGGGGGGATTGAGGGCTTTGATTTGCGTATACAGGAACACCAACTCGGGCTTGTCCTTGAGCGTTTGCCGGTTCCAGCCGACGCCCGTTCCTCGCTTGAAATCGTCGCCCAGGAAGATGGGATTGGCGCGTTCTATAACCTTCCAATTCTGCTCGGAATAGGCCGGCGTCGGCGATCCATTGACGAACAGGCACGACACCCGCTCGGGAGATTGGACGGCCAGGCGCAGCCCCGCCCAGGCGCCGAGCGACTGGCAGACGTAAGCCGCATGGGGCAGGTTCTCGGCATCCATGATGGCCCGCATGTCGCCGGAGAAGAATTGTGGATGGACGAACTTTGGCGCGCAGACTGAATTCTTGAACCCGCGCAGGTCAACAGTGATAACCTTGTAGTTCCTGGCGAAATAGGGAACCTGCTGATACCAGGCTATGGTATTGCCGCCGCCGCCATGAATGAAGATCACCGGGTAGCCCGTACCATGCACTTCATAGTACAGCTTGGCGTTCTCAACTTCGATTGTAGGCATGTTCAACCTCCGTCCGCGGAACGATTTTTGGAGCCGCGGTCCAACCCTTCGAAGAGCACCCCTGCTGCGGGCTCGTCAGGCAGCGGCGAAACGGGGCGTCGCTTCGGGCTCTGACGCAGGGCGCATAAGCACCGTTGCCACGAGCGAGACGATGTTCGTGGCGGTGACATACCATACCGGGGAGAGCGGGTTGCCGGTGACATCGATCAGCGAGGCGAACACGACCTGCGCGGTGCCGCCAAACAGGGCTGCGCCGATGCCGAACGCCGTGGCCAGTCCCGTCGTGCGGATCGCGGCTGGGAACGCCTGCGCGACAAGCAGGATCAGGACCGCGCCGCTGATCGCCTGGAACACCGTCAGCAATGCGGCCATGCCGAGCAGCGCGCCCGGGGTCCGGGCGTTCACGACGAACAGCAGGGCCGGGTAGATCGCGAATATCAGCACTAGGCGCGGCAAGATCGTGACGGTCCGCAGCCCGAAGCGGTCGGCGAGCCACCCGCCCGCCAGTGCGAACACCAACGTGGACGCCCCAACCGAGAAGTTGGCGAGCAGGGCGGTCGTGGCCGGTAGGTGCAGCGACGTCAGCGCGAAGGTGGTCATGTAGCCGAAGAAATACTGCGTGATTGTCACGCCGGAGAACGCCAGCAAAGCCAGCAGGACCCCCAGCCAGTGACTGCTCAGCAGATCCGAGAACACGCCAGATGTGCTGCTGTGCGCCTTGCTCGTATCGAGCGTTTCATCGAGCTTGTTGCGGATGTAGACGCCGACCGGCGCGATCACGAGGCCCAACAGGAACGGGATGCGCCAGCCCCATCCGTTCAGGGACTCGGGCGACAGCAGGCGCGCGAGCAGGAAGCCGGTCAGCCCGACGGTGATGCCGGCCACGCCCTGGCTGGCGAGCTGCCAGCTTCCGGTCTGGGCTTTCCGGCCGTGCGGGGCCGACTCGAACAGGAATATGGTGGAGGCGCCCAGCTCGCCGCCGGCCGAGAACCCTTGCACCAGCCGCGCGAGCACCAGGAGGATGGGGGCCGCAATACCGATCTGGGCATAGGTCGGCAAGAGGCCGATCGCAGCGGTGCCGAGCGCCATCAACGCGATGGTGAGCGTCATCGCCGGCTTGCGCCCGCGCCGGTCGGCGTACGCGCCGAGCAGGAAGCCGCCGAGTGGCCGGCTGACGAAGCCGACCCCGAAGGTCGCGACCGACAGCAGCAGGCTGAAGAACCCGCTGCCGAACGGGAAAAACGCGTGCCCGATCATGACCGCATAGGCCGCATAGACGCCGAAATCGTAGAACTCGAGCGCGTTGCCGAGCACGGCGGCGGCCACGCCGTGTGCAGCGAGCGGCCTGCGCTGGGGCTGTGAAAGGCCTGCGGCGTCCTGCATGGTGGCGTGCCTTTCAAGCGGGGAGGTGAGCGTCCAGGAATGCCTTCACGACGGCATTAAAATCATCCGGCGTCTCGAAATAGGCCGAGTGCCCGGCATCGGCGAAGGTGTGCGGCACCGCGCCCGGGATCAGCGTGGCGACATGGAGATGGCTGTCCGGGGTCAGGAACCGGTCATGCGCCCCGCCGGCCATCAGCGTAGGGACCGCGTAGCCGACGAAGTCGGCCGGGTGCAGCTTGACCGCGTCGGACTGCATGGTCCGCGCGTCGAACGGGCCATTCAGCGACTTGATCTGGCTGTAGAGGAAGAACTTGGCCGCGTGTGTCTTGGGGTAGTCGTCGCGCCAGCCTGACGCGCCCTCGGTCTCGGTGCGCTTGCCGGTGTTGAAGGTGTCGCCGGACTTCCGCAGCACCTGCCAGTTCTGCTCCGAGTAGGCCGGCGTCGGGGACCCGTTGATCACCAGGCAAGCGACGCGCTCCGGCGTGCGCACCGCGACCGGCAGGCCGGCCCAGGCGCCGAGCGACTGGCAGACCAGGGCGGCGCGGTCGATGCCCTCCGCATCCATGATGGCGCGGATGTCGTCCGGGAAGTAGCGCGGGTCCACACGGTCCGGCGGACAGGCGGACCGCTTGAAGCCGCGTAGGTCCACGGTGATGACCTTGCGATGGGTGGCGAAGAACGGGACTTGCTGGAACCAAGCCAGCGTGTTGCCGCCGCCGCCGTGAATGAAGATAACGGGAAAGCCTTGTCCGTGGATCTCGTAATAAAGTGCGCAGTCGCTGCGCTGGACGGTCGGCATGCCGGGCTCCGGGGTTGTGCAGCGTCATAAGAGGGTAGATAATTGTGATTTACAACAAAAATCTTGCGCCCCTCCGTGAGGCGCGCGCTTGGCTGCTTTGAGCGACGGCGGGCCGCACCCGGTGAAGGATCCGGCGCTGTACCTGAACTTCCGCCTCGACATTCTCAGCAACGAGGCGATGAGGGCTGTGGACGAGATCTATCGGCGGGAATGCGGGCTGGACGTGCGGCACCTGCGCGTCCTGCGCCTGGTCGGCTACCAGCCCGGCATCACCTTCAGCCAGTTGGCGGCGGAAACCCGGCTGGAGCGTGGGTTGACGTCGCGCATCGTCACCGCATTGACCGGCAAAGACCTTATCAAGCGTTGCGCCAGTCCAACAGATGGAAGGCAATTCCACCTCCACCTGACCGCGCAGGGTGAGGCGCTGCAGGAGCGGGCGGCGGTGCTGGCAGAGCAGCTCGAGACGCTGCTGCAGACGCCTCTGACCGCGGAGGAGCGCGTCATGCTCGTCACCTGCCTAGACAAGCTGACCGCCTGGGTGCGCCAGGGCGGCGGGCTGGAAAACTTGGCCACACCAGGGAAGCGCCGCAAAGCCGCCCTCTGAAAGTTCATGCCAGAGGAGCACCCGAATGTGGGTCCAAGCTGGCGGCGATCTCGGGTCCGCCACATTTCGGTTGCGCGCGGCTACAGGTAGGGACGGCCATACGCGGCCAGGAAAGTCTCGATAGCGGCGGCAACGGTGGCGTCAATCTCTGCCTGGGTCGGTGCCGGCGGTATGCCGAGAGTGGCGCGGAAATACAGTCCGGCCCGCAGGAGGGCGACGAGCTGCTCGGCAGCGAGCGGCGGGTCCGGCACACGCAATCGCCCGGCTTCGGCTTGCTCGGCAAGCCACGCCGCCAGCAAGCGTCGCCCCGTTGCGGGACCGCCCTCGTAGAATGCACGGCCAAGCTCGGGGAAGCGGGCGCTTTCGGCCACGACCACCCGATAGATCGCCAGTGTCCCGTCTTCCAGGAAGAACCGGAGGATTCGCTTGCCGAGGGCCGTCAGCGCCACCCGGAGATCCTGGCCGTCGGCTGCCAGCGCCCCGTCCCAATCGAACTTCGCCCGGCACGCCTCGGTGATGATGGTGGCAAAGAGCTGGTCCTTGGAGCCGAAATGCGCGTAGAGGGTCGCCTTCGACACTCCTGCCGACCGGGCAATCGCGTCCATGCTGACCGCGCCGTAGCCCTGGGCGATGAACAATGCCGTGGCTGCGTCAAGGATGAGTTGGCGCTTGGGAGAGTCCACCTCGGGCCGGGCCACGTCGGTCGCGTTCATGCGGTTCAGGTAAACCGCCCGGTTCAGTGCTTCAAGCATAGTAAGTGAACTGAACCGTTCAGTAGGCGGTTGACAGAGCTGCGTCCCGCGCGCACATCAGGCGAACTGAACCGTTCAGTCTATGGAACGCCGAGATGAATGCTGTCATTGATCGCCCGACGCCCGATCTGCTCGACCCACGCCAGAGCCGCAATACGCGCCGCTCTGCCCGCCTCCGGCGCAATCCGCGGCGTCTCATCGGGCTGCTCGCTGGCGCGGCCGGCCTGATCGCGGTGGGGCTGTTCGGCAACTGGTACGCGGTCGAAGGCCGCTATGTCGAGAGTACCGACGATGCCTATGTCCAAGGCGACATCGCCGTGCTCAGTGCGCGTCTGACCGGCGAGGTGGCCGCGATCCCGGTTGCAGACAACCAGGCGATACGCGCGGGCGCACCGCTGATCGTGCTCGATACGCGCAACTGGCAGGCCCGGCTCGACCAGGCCCGCGCGCAGGCGGCGCAGGCCGATGCGGCGTTGCTGACCGCGAACCGACAGATCGCACAGCAGCAATCCGCAATTCGCGTGGCCGCGGCCACGGTGGCGCAGGCCGCGGCGCAGCAGGAGACGGCGGCGGCCGATGCCGCGCGGGCGAGCTCGCTTGTTGGCTCCGGTTATGCCTCGCGCCAAGCCAACGAGCATGCCAATGCCGACCGGCGCAAGGCGGACGCGGCGATGGAGTCAGCGCAGGCACAGCTTGCTGCGGCGCGCGATCAGCTCACCGTGCTTGCCGCTCAGGTGCAGTCGGCCCAGGCCGCGAAGCAGAGCGCCGAGGCCGCCGTGCGCCTGGCGCGGAACGACCTGGACGACACCGTCACCCGCGCCCCCTTCGACGGCGTCGCTGGCAACCGCGCGGTGCAGCTCGGCCAGCATGTCGAGCGCGGCGCGCAGCTCGTCGCGGTGACGCCAGCGGCCGACAAGCTCTATGTGACAGCCAATTTCAAGGAGACCGAGCTCCGCAGCATGGCGCCGGGCATGCCGGCCCGCGTCGTGGCCGATATCGCGGCCGATGCACCGGTCGAGGGCCGGGTGGAGAGCCTTGCGCCCGCCACCGGCGCGCTGTTCAGCCTGCTGCCGCCGGAGAACGCCACCGGCAACTTCACCCGCGTGGTGCAGCGCGTGCCCGTCCGGATCGCGCTCGACCCGGCGCAGGCGGCCCATGCCGGCTGGCTGCGGGCAGGCCTGTCGGTCACCGCCTCGGTGGATACGCGCGGGCCGGGCGCGCAGCGACGGGGCGTGCTCGGCGCGGCGGCCGACACGCTTGGGCGTTTGCTGCCGTGAACGCCGCTGCGCCGCGCGCACTGACCTGGCGCGACTGGGCCGGCTTCATGGCCATGGTAGTCGGGATGTTCATGGCGATCCTGGACATCCAGATCGTCAGCGCCTCGATCAGCGACATCCAGGCCGGGCTGGCGGCGAGTCCCGACGAGGCCGCCTGGGTGCAGACCAGCTACCTGATCGCCGAGCTGGTGATGATCCCGCTCTCGGGCTGGCTGTCGCGGCTGCTGTCCACGCGCGTTCTGTTCGTCGCCTCAGCCCTTGGTTTTACCGGCTTTTCGCTGCTGTGCGCCGGCGCCGGCAGCCTGGGCGCGATGGTCGTCTATCGCGCGGCGCAAGGCTTCATCGGCGGCGCGATGATCCCGACCGTGTTCGCCACCACGTTCCTGCTGTTCCCGCCCGAAAAGCGGACGCAGATGTCGGTGGTGATAGGCCTGACCGCGACGCTCGCCCCGACCATCGGGCCGACCCTGGGCGGCTGGCTGACCGAGCGCTTCTCCTGGCACTACCTGTTCCTCATCAACGTGCCCGTGGGTCTCGGCGTCGCCGCCGCCGTCTGGACGTGGATGAACATCGACCGGCCGGACTGGAAGCTGCGGCACAGCTTCGATCTGCCGGGCCTGCTGCTGATGGGGGCGTTCCTGGGCACGCTGGAATACGTGCTCGAGGAGGGCAATCGCTGGGGCTGGTTCTCCGATCCCACCATCTTCCGGGCCGGCGTGGTGTGCGCCGTCTCGGGCGTGCTGTTCCTGTGGCGGATGCTGGCGGCCCCCGCCCCGCTGGTCGATCTGCGGGCCTTCCGCAACGCCAATTTCGCCTTCGGCTCGCTGTTCAGCTTCGTGCTCGGCATCGGGCTGTATGGTTCGATCTACCTGCTGCCATTGTTCCTCGGCCGGGTGCGCGGATACAACAGCTTGCAGATCGGCCAGACGATGTTCGTCACCGGAGCGTTCATGTTCCTCTCGGCGCCGGTCGCGGGCCAGCTCGCGCGATTTGTTGATCTCCGGGTGATGCTGGCGATCGGGCTGGCGATGTTCGGCGCCGGGCTGTGGTGGATGACCAATCTGACCACGGATACGGCATTCTGGGAGCTGTTCGGCCCGCAGGCGCTGCGTGGGGCGTCGATGATGCTGATCATGCTGCCGGTGAACCAGATCGCGCTCGGACGCCTGCCGCCGGCCTCGGTGAAGAACGCCTCCGGGCTGTACAACCTGATGCGCAACCTGGGCGGCGCGGTCGGGCTGGCGCTGATCAACACTATCGCCACCGACCGGATGGCGCTGCACACGCTGCGCCTGTCCGAGCAGGTGACGTGGTCGCGGCCCGGCGCGCAGGCGGTGAGCGGCGCGCTCGAACACGCGCTGTCCGCGGCCAAGGGCAGTGCCGCCCCGCTGGCGGCGCTGAAGCAGTTGGCGCGCATGGTGGAATTGCAGGCGCTGACGATGACATACAACGACGTGCTGCTGCTGATGGCCGGCGCGTTCTTCGCCGCGCTGCCGTTCACGCTGCTGCTGGCGAAGCCGGCAAGCCAGGGGTCAGCGGAGGCGCATTAGGTGCCCTCACCCGCCCCGTTTCGATGCGATCACCCGGGCGAGATCTCCGACATTGCGCAGGCTGTCGAGCTCGCGCGTGGTCATCTTGATGCCGAACCGCTCCTCGGTGGCCAGGATGATCTCGATTTGCTTGAATGAATCCCAGCCCTCGACGTCCTTGGCGGACAGGTCGGGGCGCAGCGCCATGTCGTCGCGCATGAACACGTCGCGGAAGATTTCGGTCAGCGCGGTGTCGATCTCGGTGTCGGTGGGCACGTCTCAGGCCTCCGTGACATGGATGAAGGTCGGGGCTGGGCTGAAGCGGGCGAGGTCGAGGACGGCCCGGCTGGCGCCCTGTGCGTCGGTCTCGCTGACGGTGAAGCCCAACCTGGCGTAGTGGTCCTTGACCATCGCGTTCTTCTTCGTCGGGATGTATTCGCCCACCAACCGGCGCGCACCGAGACGCTTCGCCTCGGCGGCGATCAGGTTCAGCGTCGTCGGTTCCACCTGGCGCCCCAGCACGCGGCAGCTCATGAGCCAGGTGTCGATCGCCAGATCGCCGCCCGCCTGCTGGCGTCCGATGACGATTGCGATCACGCCGTTGTCGCCGAACCGATCGGTCAGGCGGAGCTGCAACCCGAACGCATCCGGGTCATCCATGACCGCCAGCACGTCGGCCTCGGTGTAGCGCCGCGTCGTCAGATTGAACTGGTTCGATTTGTTGATGAGCTGCACGATGCGTTGCAGCCCGACCCGGTCGAAGCGCCGCCAGATAAGCTGCATCTCCAGGCCGCGCAGATAGGAGTTGAGGTCGGTCGCCGAGCCCTTCAACGCCTCGCGCGCGCGGTTGCCGTGATACTGGCCGGTGCGCTCGCGGTCCTCCTCGGTGACGGAGAGCCCCTCGAAATAGCCGGCATCGGCGATCGCCTGCGCGTAGCTGGTGGGGTCCTCGCCCACTTCCGGCACGGCGACCATCGGCAATTCCTGGCGCACCAGGTTCCGCTCGAACGGGTTGTCGTCCACGAACACCAGCGAATCGAGGCCGATGTTCAGCTCGTGCGCGATCTGGCGAATGTTGGCGGCCTTGTCCGACCAGTTGGCGACGAAGCAGGCGATGTCGCCGCGCTTCAGCACCATGTCGGGGTGGCGGTCGAACGGCTCCAGCGCATTCGCCTCGTCGTTCTTCGAGCACACGGCAAGGATCACGCCGCGACGCACCAGTTCCCGGCAGTACTCCTGGAAGGCGACATACGCCTCGCCGAGCGCCGAGCCCTGGCCGACCACGATGCCCTCCACCCCCTCATCGCCGACCACGCCGCCCCAGAGCGTGTTGTCGAGGTCGAGCACCAGGCACTTGGCCGATCGGCCCTGCTTGGCGGCGAGCAGTCTCGCGACAAGCTCACCGTACATCGGCGCGGCCAGCGGCGTGACCTCCTGCTTGGAGCGGTGCCACAACGCCGGGTCGTGCCAGGAAGCGATGCCGTCGTGGGCGGCACGGTCGTCCAGGGTCAGCAGGTCGACTCCCTCCTGCTCCGCGAGATCGCGCAGGGCCGCGTTCAGCCGCGCGACGAAGCGGGCGCGCGATCCGGGAAGCTGGTGCTCGTTGGCGCCCAGGACGGGTGGATGAACTGGCAGGGTGGTCTGCTGGATCAGCGGACAACGGAAGGCCCGGCGCGCGACCGCCCAGGTCTCGCGCAGCCGGCCCATGGCCTCGTCCAGCGCCGCATCCGCCGCCGCCCGATCCATCGCGGCGGTGACGCCGGCGGTCAGGTAATGCGCGTCAAGGGCAAGCAGGACGGCAGTCGGCTCGAACCCATGCAGCCCCGATTGGGGGTCGGACAGCTCCTGTCTGTATTGGCCATACTCGTTCTCGTAGGTGTCGATCCACATCCCCCGGCGCAGCCCCGCGACGCGGATCGCCGAATGCAGATGGGCCATCGTCGCCGAACCGAGCAACGCGAGGCGGACCGGCTTGCCCGAGATGTCGGGTGGAGGAGCGGGGAAGCGCCGCCGCACCACCTCGTCCAGCGCGTTGGTCAGCAGGAAGTCCAGCCGGCAGCCCGCAAGCTTCACCGCCTCCTCCCAGCGCGGCGCGGGAGCGGCACGCAGCGCGCGCAACTGGACCCGAAGCTCCGGCTCTTGGGGCAGCCAAGTCAGTGCAACCACAGCAGGCCTTCATCAGGTTGAGCTTGCGAGGCATCTATCTACCCGGATGCGTGTGCTTGGTCCATCAATTCACGTTACGCGTGATATCCTCGAAGAGACTTCTAGCGATCAAGCTGGGAAAGGCGGTATAGGGGAGGCTTCATTGCTTTCCCGGTTGAATCGCCATGCGTACCTATCTCGTGACCGGAGGCTGCGGCTTCATCGGCTCCCACCTCGCCGACGCTTTGCTGGCGGAGGGACATGGGGTGCGCATCCTGGACGACCTCTCGACTGGCAAGCTCGCGAACAAGCCCATCGCCGCGGAGTTGATCGTGGGCGACGTGGCTGACGCGGAGGTCGTGGCGCAAGCGATGACGGGTATTGCCGGGTGCTTCCACCTGGCGGCGATCGCCTCGGTCGAGCGGGGCAACCAGGACTGGCTTGGGACGCATCGGGTCAACCTGACCGGCACGATCGCGGTGCTGGAGGCGGCGCGACGCGCCGGACCCGTGCCCGTCGTGTATGCCTCTTCGGCGGCCGTGTACGGCGACAATCCCGCCCTGCCGCTCACCGAGGCTGCTGTGCCCCGGCCGCTATCGGCGTATGGCGGAGACAAGCTCGGCTGCGAACTGCACGCGCGCGTCGCCGGGCTGGTCCATCGAGTGCCCACCACCGGCCTGCGCTTCTTCAATGTCTATGGCCCACGCCAGGACCCGGACTCGCCTTATTCCGGAGTAATCTCGATTTTCTGCGACCGGCTGCGCGCCGGCCAGGAGGTGACGGTGTTCGGCGACGGCGGGCAGACCCGCGATTTCGTGTTCGTCGGCGACGTGGTCCGCGCGCTGATCGCGGGGTTGCGGGAGGCCTCGGTGGGCGCGCGCGTGTTCAACGTCTGCACGGGCCGGGCGACCAGCGTTGCCGAACTCGCTGGCGCGATCGCCCGGACGCTCGGCGTGACGCCCGAGATTGGGTTCGGGCCGGCTCGGCCGGGCGACATCCGCGCCTCGCTCGGCGATCCCTCGGCGGCGCGCGCCGCACTAGGCTTCATCGCGGGAACCCGCCTGCCCGATGGGCTGGCACGCACGCTCGGAACGTGCATGGTGCGGGTGTGAACGCGGAGTAGACCATGCAGGATTTGACCGGGCAGGTCGTCGTCGTGACCGGCGCCAGCCGCGGCATTGGCGCGGCGGCTGCGGAGGCGCTGGCGGGCGCGGGTGCGGCGGTGATGCTCGCCGCGCGTGACACGGGAAGGCTCGCCGGGATCGCGGGCCAGATCGCCAAGAGAGGCGGGCGGGTCGAGGCGACTGCGTGCGACGTGGCGGATTGGGCTTCGGTTCAGGCCCTACTGGCGGAGACGAAGCGGCGGCTCGGGCCGCTGACGGGGCTGGTCAACAACGCCGGGGTGGTCGAGCCGATCGCGCGCCTGGAGCAGGCCGAACCGGACGAATGGGCGCGCAACATCCGCATCAACCTCATCGGTGCCTTCCACGCGATCCGCGCCGTGCTGCCGGAGATGCGCGCCGCCGGGCGGGGGACGATCATCAACGTTTCGTCGGGCGCCGCTCTACGCCCCCAGGAGGGCTGGAGCGCCTACTGCGCCGCCAAGGCGGGGCTCGCCATGCTGACCCAGGCGATCACGCTGGAGGCGGTGCCCGGCCTCCGCGTGTTCGGCTTCCAGCCGGGCACCACGGACACCGACATGCAGGTGACGATCCGCGCCTCGGGCGTGAACCCGGTGAGCCGCATCCCGCGCGAACAGCTTACGCCGGTCCACGAGCCGGCACGGGCCATCGTCTATCTCTGCACGCCGGCGGCGGACGACTTGTCGGGCAAGGAATTCTCGCTGCGCGACGAGGCATTCCGGCGTCGAGTGGGGTTGTAGGCCGTCCCCTCAGCCCATCGTATCCACCGATTCCGGCGTGATCTCGTACATGATCCGCTGCTCGCCAGCCTGCCGGAACGGGTAGGTGTCCTTGCCGAGATACTTCTTGGCGAGCGAGTCGATGTGCTGGTCCGCTCCGTCCTCGGTCGCGCGGGCCACTGTGCCGCGCACCTGGATGTACCGATAGGAGTTGTCGGGGTCCATGATCGCCAGCGCGACCTTGGCCCCCTCGGTCATGGTGCGCGCCTTCACCCGGCCCTTGGCCGTGTTCACGCGAACCTTGCCGTTCGTGTAGTCGAACCAGACCGGCGTGACCTGGGGCGAGCCGTCCGACATCACCGTTGCCAGGTTGGCGAAGGCCTTCTTGGTCTGCATCAGCTCGCGGAAATTCTCGGGGATGTCGGTCATGGCTGGCTCCTGTGGCTTGCAGACCAACGGCGGCGGGACGACCAGGTTGCGGCGGCAAATTGCCGGCCGGGCGCCACCAGACTAGCATCCGCCGATGACCGACACTCCCGAGCCCAAGCGCGGCCTCTCCCGCAACACCGCCAACTATGGCGACCGCGATTTCGCCCTCTATCTCCGCCGGTCCTTCGCCAAGTCGATGGGCTACTCGCAGGCGATGCTCGACCGGCCGGTGGTGGGTATTGTCGATACCGGCTCGGACTACAACAACTGCCACCGCACCGTCCCTGAGCTGATCGCGGCGGTCAAGCGCGGCGTGCTGGCCGCGGGCGGGCTGCCGCTCGCCTTCCCGACCGTCTCGCTCTGCGAGCCGTCGCTGTTCCCGACCTCGATGCACTACCGCAACCTGGCCGCGCTCGACACCGAGGCTATGCTCACCGCGCAGCCGATGGATGCGGCGGTGCTGGTCGGCGGGTGCGACAAGACGGTGCCGGCGCAGCTCATGGCCGCCGCCTCCGCCGACATCCCGTGCGTGCAGCTTGTCACCGGACCGATGCTGGCCGCCCCCTATCAGGGCGAGCGGCTGTCGGCCTGCACCGACTGCCGGCGCTACTGGGCGATGTATCGCGCGGGCACGGTCTCGGAGGCGCGCATCGGGGAGATCGAGGGGCGGCTGGCGACAACCGCCGGAACCTGCGGCGTGATGGGCACCGCCAGCACGATGGCCTGCGTCGCCGCCGCGCTCGGGATGATGCCGGCCGAGCATGCCGCGATCCCGGCCGTCCATGCCGACCGGCTACGCGCCGCGGAAGAGGCCGGCGCGCTGGCGATGACGCTGGTGCATCGCCCGATCCGCCCGTCCGAAATCATCACCGAGGCATCGGTCGAGAACGCGCTTCGCGTGCTGCTTGCCCTCGGCGGGTCCACGAATGCGCTGATCCATCTGACCGCCATCGCCGGGCGCCGTGGCATCCGCATCGACCTCGACCGGCTGAACGCGCTGTCGGACACCACGCCGGTGCTGGTCGACCTCAAGCCGACCGGCGCCGGCTACATGGAGGATTTCCACGCTGCCGGGGGAATGGCGGCGCTGCTATGGGAATTGCGCGACCTGCTGCATCAGGACGCGCGGGACGTGACCGGGGCGCGCTTGGGCGAGCGCCTGGCCGAGCCCGCCTTCGTCGATCGCCGCTATATCCACGCCCCAACCGAGCCGGTCTCTCCTGTCGGCGGCCTGGTGGCGCTGTTCGGAACGCTCGCCCCGCGCGGCGCCATCATCAAGCGTAGCGCAGCCACGCCGGCGCTGTTCGAGACCGAGGCGCGCGTCGTGGTGTTCGATGGGCTCGAGGATCTGGCGAGGCGGATCGACGATCCGGCGCTGGACGTTACCGAGCGGGACGCGCTGGTGCTGAAGAACGCCGGACCGCTGACCCCGGCCGGGATGCCCGAGGCGGGATACCTGCCGATCCCCAAGAGGCTCGCGGCGGCAGGGGTGAAGGACATGATCCGCATCAGCGATTGCCGCATGTCCGGCACCGCGTTCGGCACCATCGTGCTGCACGTTGCGCCGGAGGCGGCGGCGGGCGGTCCGCTGGCGCTGATCGAGACCGGCGATCGCATCCGCCTCTCGGTGCGCGAGCGGCGGATCGATCTGCTGGTTCCCGACTTGGAGCTTGCCCGCCGTCGCGATTCCTGGCGTCCACCAGCCGTTCCGAAGCGCGGCTGGGACCGAATTATGGCCGAGCAGGTACTGCAGGCCGACGAGGGATGCGACCTAGCGGTGCTGCGCTGACGATCCGTGGGGCCACATCCTCCCGCAGCCATCAAAGTCCACCCAGCATCCATTCAGGCCGAGGCAGTAGTGGCCTGCTGGCTATGGGTCATCACGAACCCCTCGTAACCCTTTTCCGCGATGCCGCTGCAAAGTTGCCGATAGTTCCCCACGCCCCCGACGTAAGGCGTGAAAACCCGCGGCTTGCCGGGAATATTGGCCCCCATGTACCAGGAGTCCGCCTGGGGATACAACGTGGCGTTTGCCGCCTCGTTGACGTGGGCGACCCACGCCTCCTGCGCTTCCTCGGTCGCTTCGATGCAGTCTAGACCATGGTTTCGCATGTAACTGATGCAGTCGCCAATCCATTCCACGTGCTGCTCGATCGAGACGGGCATATTGCTGAGCACCGAGGGGCTGCCGGGTCCGGTGATGATGAAAAGGTTGGGGAAGCCGGTAGTCGCGACGCCGAGATAAGTATGCGGCCCATCAGCCCACTTATCCTGGAGCGTGACACCGTCTCTGCCGCGGATACCGAGCCTGAAGAGCGACCCCGTCATCGCATCGAAGCCGGTGGCGAAAACAATGGAGTCCAATTCATAGTCGGCGTCCCGTGTGCGGATGCCCTTCTTGGTGATCACCTCGATCGGCGAAGCTTTGAGGTCGACCAAGGTGACGTTGTCTCGGTTGAAAGTCTCAAAATACTCAGTGTCGATGGGCGGACGTTTGGTGCCAATCGGATAATCCCGCGGTGACAGCTTTTCGGCGACAGCAGGATCGTGGACGATTTCGCGGATTTTTGCCCGAACGTACTCAGCGGCGGTATCGTTAGCTTCCTTGCTGAGGATCAGGTCATTGTAACTTTCGATCAAGAACCTGAAGCCACCTATCTCCCAAAGCGCATCGTACTCACGCTGTCGCTCTTCTGGCGTGACCTCGAGGGCCGACTTTTCAGGAACATCGAAAGGCATGCCGGTAAACGATTCGCGCGTCTTTCGCCGAATCTCGCTGTAGTTTGCCTTGATGTGCCGCTGGAATTCCGCGGGCATCGGCGCGTTCCTGGCAGGAACGGTGAAATTCGGAGTGCGCTGAAATACCGTGAGGTGAGCGGCCTCCCTGGCAATCACCGGAATGCTCTGGATGCCGCTCGATCCCGTGCCGATGATGCCGACCCGCCTGCCGGTGAAGTCGACGCCCTCGTGCGGCCAGTGGCCCGTATGGTACCACTTGCCCTCGAAGGTCTCGAGACCCTTGATGTCGGGCACCTGCGCGGCCGAGAGACAGCCGACCGCCGAGACGAGGAACCTGCCCGAGACGCGACCGCCATCGTCAGTCTCGACGTCCCACCGGTTGGCTTTCTCATTGAACAGCGCGGCCGTGACGCGGGTCTTGAACTGGATATCCCGACGCAGATCGAGCTTGTCCGCCACATAATTGAGGTAGCGCAGGATCTCCGGTTGCTCGGGATATCGGCAGGTCCATTCCCATTCCTGCTGGATTTCCTCCGAGAAAGAGTACGAGTAATAGTAGCTCTCGGAATCGCACCGCGCGCCCGGGTACCGGTTCCAGTACCAAGTCCCGCCGACACCGTCGGCCGCCTCATACACGCGCGTCGAAAGCCCGAGTTCACGCAGACGATGGAGCATATACAGGCCAGAGAACCCCGCTCCCACGACGATCGCGTCCACCTCCGCGTTGCGATTCGTGTTACCGTCCGCGGATTGTGATTGCATGTGGTTCATAGCAAGCCTTCCTATGAGCTGGGCCAGTTGAGGGACGGCAAGCCGCCGCCCGCTCAATATTGGGCGCTGGGTCGCATGATCTGAGGTTGCACCCTGTTTCGCCTCAGCGCACCAGCGTGTTGCGCGATTGCTTTGTTACGCTCCGCGCTGCTCGGCAATCACCCGCATAAGCGCGACCAACAGTTCATCCCGCTCCGCCGCCAATTCCTGGATCGACCGGCCCCCCGCCTCGGCCTCGACCCCTTCGATGATTTGCCGGCACAGCCCATCGGTCAGTTCCGGCGTGCCCATCGACGCCCACCAGCCCTCGAACACCGGGCGGAACTGCGCCAGCATATGGGCCATCCCGCCGTCTCCGCCGCCGAGATGGAAGGTCATGTGCGGACCCATGATGGCCCAGCGCAGGCCGGGGCCGGCGGTGATCGCGGTATCGACGTCCTCCACGCTCGCCAGCCCCGAGGCGACGGCGCTGACCGCCTCCCGATAGAGCGCCGCCTGCAGACGGTTGGCGAGATGTCCCGGCGCTTCCTTGCGGATTTGGATCGGGCGCTTGCCGACGGCGGCGTAGAAGGCGAGGCACCAGGCGATGGTCTCGGGCGTCGTGTCCCGGCCGCCGACGACCTCGACCAGCGGGATGAGGTGCGGCGGGTTGAACGGATGGCCGATCGCCATGCGCGGAGCGGCGCGGAAGCCTTGCTGCAGGTCGCTCATGACGAGACCTGACGAGCTGGAGGCAAGGATCCCGTCGTCGGCCAAGGCGGGCTCGATCGCGGCGTACAGCTCGCGCTTGATGTTGTCCCGCTCGGGCGCATTCTCCTGCACGAACTGCGTTCCGCGCACCGCCGTGGCTGGGTCGGTGGTGAAGGTCCACGCATCCGGATTGGCGTGCGCTTCCATCCCGAGCCGGGCCATGATCGGCCAAGCCTCGGCCACGTAGCGGCGCACGTAGGCCTCGGCCGCCGGGTTCGGGTCGTACACCGCGACCCCGATGCCGCGCGAGAGGAACCACGCCGCCCAGCTCGCCCCGATGGTGCCCGCGCCAAGCACGGCGATGCGTTCGACTTGATCGGGACTGGTCATGCGAGCCCTCCAATTGACAGACTAAACCCAAACAAGTCTGGCCGGCATCGCTTTTTGGGAGTTCGGCACGGGGCGCGGGTGTGATTCATATTGGCAATGATCGGAGGCGATGATGAGGCGGCGCGGGCAGGCGTATTCGCAGGATTTGCGTGACCGGGTTCTGGCGGCGGTTGGCGAGCCGATCCGCTTGATTGCGGCACGCCTGTCGGTGAGCGCGTCTTACGTGTCGAAGGTGCAGGGCAAGGCGCGCGCACCGGCCAGAGAACGGCGGGGCCGCAGCGCAACCATGTCGCGCCGCGGTTTGAACTGTTTTACGACGTGCTGCGCGCCCGCGTGGCGGAGCAGGCGGATGTGACGATCGCCGAGTTGCGTACCTGGGTGGCGCGCGAACATGGGGCGAGCGTGAGCCATCCGGTGATGTGGCACACGCTGGCCCGGCTCGGGCTGACGCTCAAAAAAGCGGCTCCGCGCGGCCGAACAGGACCGCGCTGCAGCCCAAGCTCGATGCAGGCGGAGGACCTCGACGCGCAGGCGCTGCCGGCCGAGATTGCCCGGCGCGAAGCGTTGACGGCGAAGCTCGATGCAGCCCCTGGTATCGCACGGCAGAAACGGCGCCAGCCGCTCCATCTGCCTCTGGCTTAAGGGCTTAATCGACGGAGTTCACCGTGGCGTACACGCTCACTCTGCTGATCCGTGACTTTCTTGAAATCGGCCTCGGATCATGGCGTCCATCCGGTTTCGATCGGCTCTGGGGTTAGTACCCGCGGTCCGACATCGCCATTTGACACGGGCCCGCGCTCACAAGTCCAGGTCCCAGTTCTGCCCGACCAGGTCGTGGCCGAAGCTGCGATGATGCTCCTCCTCGACTAGCCGGAAACCTGCCTGCTGATAGATGCGGCGGGCCGAGATCAATACGTCGTTGGTCCACAGAGTGACCCGACGATAACCGACCTGCCGAGCGACGCGGATGCACTCGTCCACGAGGCGCCGCCCGATGCCGAGGCCGCGCGCCTCCGGCTCAACGTAGAGCAGGCGCAGCTTGGCGATCTCGTCGGACTGCCGGACCAGGAACACCGAGCCGGCTATGCCGCCCTCCCGCTCGGCGATCCAGCACCGCTCGCGCTTGGGATCGAACTCCTGAACGAACCGGGCCACGATCTCGGCCACCAATGCCTCGAAGCGCTCGTCCCAGCCATATTCCTGTGAGTACAGGAGGCCTTGGCGATGGACGATCCAGCCCATGTCGCCGGGCTGATGCGGTCGCAGAAGGTAAGGAACCTTCGCTACCGGTCGGCCCGTTCCGCCTAGAAGCATCTCGGCGGTGTCCAGCGCTGCCACCAAGCGCTGCTGCTCCGCCACCGTCAGCTTCGCAAGCATCGCGCCGACCTCGTCGCGTGAGCGAGCGTCGATGACCTCGAATGCCTTCTGCCCAGCGTTTGTGAGCGACAGCACGCTCTGCCGCGCATCGGTATCGGAGCGCCGCCGCTCGACCAGGCTACGCTCCTCGAAACCACGCAGGATGCGGCTGAGATAGCCCGTGTCCAGGTCAAGGTCGCTTCCCAACCTGGCGGCGGTGCTCTCTCCATGCTGCGCCAGTTCGTAGATGATCCGCCCCTCGGTCAGTGACAGTGGGCCGCCCAGTAATCCTTCATGCAACACCCCGATCTGGCGGGTGTAGAACCGGCTGAAGCGCCGCACGGCCTGAACTCGGGTCGCTAGATCAACGTCGGTCATCGCCCACTTACATGGCACACGCCTTCATTGCTGCTGTCAGCCAAATCGCTGCTTTTGTCAAGTATATGGTACTTGGGCTATGCGCGTCGATGCAAGGCGCCAAGGTCTGGCCAGGATTGCCGCAGCCGGTCGCGGCCTATGTCTTCTACCCCGCCAACACCTCATCCAGCGACCACTGTTCCGCCGACGCCCCAGCGAGCGCCTGAATCCGCTCCTCGTCTCCCGCCAACTCGGCCGCCGGGCCGGACCAGACCATCTGGCCGTGGTCCAGCACGTATGCGCGGTCGGCGACCTCCAGGCTGGCGCGCACGTTCTGCTCGACCAGCAGCACCGACATCCCCTCGGCCCGCATCTGCGCCACTACGCGGAACACCTCGCGCACGATCAGCGGCGCCAGGCCCTGGGAGGGCTCGTCGAGGATCAGCAGCTTCGGGTTGAGCAGCAGGGCGCGGGCAACCGACAGCATCTCCTGCTCGCCGCCGGAAAGCTGGCGGCCGAGATTCTGGTGTCGTTCATGCAGGCGCGGGAACAGCCCATAGACGCGCTCGATCGTCCACGGCCCCGGCCGCTCCAGCGGCACGCGCAGATTGTCGTGGACCGTCAGGTTGGGGAAGATCTTGCGGCCTTCCGGCACGTAGCCGACGCCGAGCGCCGCGATGCGGTACGGCGGCAGCCGCGTGGTATCGCGGCCGAAGATGATGACGCGGCCGGCGCGGGCGGGCGTGAGGCCGACCAGGCTGCGCAAGGTGGTGGTCTTGCCGGCGCCGTTGCGGCCCAGCAAGGTGGTGATCTGGCCTTCCGCCACGTCCAGCGCGACGTCGTGCAGGATGTGGCTCTTGCCGTAGAAGGTGTTCAGCCCCTCGGCGGTCAGCGCGCTCATTCCGCCTTCCCCAGATACGCGGTCTGCACGGCCGGGTCGGCGGCGATCTCCGTCGGCGTGCCCTCAGCCAACGGGCGGCCCTGGTCGAGCACCATGATCCGGTCGGCGAGGTTGAAGACCACGCGCATGTCGTGCTCGATCAGCACGATCGTGTAGCCGCTCTGCTTGTGCAGCCGGCGGATCAGGCGGGCTATCTGGTAGGTCTCCTGCTCGCCCATTCCCGCCGTGGGTTCGTCGAGCAGCAGGATGCGCGGGCGCAGCGCCAGGGCCATGGCGATCTCGGCGGCGCGCTGGTCGCCATGCGACAGCTCGCCCACGAGCCGGTCGGCCTGAGCGGTCAGTCCGGTCGCGGCCATCAACTCGTCGATGCGGTCGCGCACCCGCGCCGCCTCGGCGCGGCTGATCCAGGGGCGGAGGCGGAACCCGGTCGCCACCTCCACCGCGATCTGCGCATTCTCGCGGACCGACAGCTCCGGGAAGATTTCCGTCACCTGGAAGGTGCGCGCCAGTCCCATCTGCACGCGCCGTGTCGCGTTGGCGCGCGTAATGTCGCGCCCCTCCAGCAGAATCTGCCCCGAGGTCGGCGGAAAGAACCCGGTGATGAGATTGAAGAACGTGGTCTTGCCGGCGCCGTTGGGGCCGATGATGGCGCGCAGCTCGCCGCTGTCCACCGTGAGGGACACGGCGTCAACCGCGACCAGGCTGCCGAACGCCTTGGAGACGCCGCGGACCTCGAGCAGGCTCATAGCGGCAGCCGCCGCAGGTAGCCGAGCAGGCCGCGCGGGAAGAACAGCACCACGACCACGAAGATCAGGCCGATGAAGCTCATCCAGTTCACGGTCTCCGACGAGATGTAGTCCTGCAACGCCACGAACATCGCCGCGCCGATCAGCGGCCCCCAGAACGAGCGCATCCCGCCCATCACCGCCATGATCACGAGGTCGCCGGAGATGATGTAGTTCATGGTCGTCGGGTCGGCGAAGTTGTTGACCAGAGCGTAGAGCGCGCCGGCTACCGAGGTGAAGAACGTCGAGATGGTGAACGACAGCCAGACATGCCGTTCGACCGGAATGCCGAGAAAGCGTGCGCGCCGCTGGTTCTCCCGGATGGCGATGAGCGTCCGCCCGAACGGCGCGCGCAGCAGGAGCGCCATGAGGCCGGCGCAGACGGCGAACACGGCGAGGACGAAGAAATAGAAGAGCGTCGCGTTGTTCTGGATATCGATGACCAGCGGGCCGATGTCGATCGGCTGCCGCTGGAACCCGCGCAGCCCGTCGTAGCCGCCGGTGAAGCTGTTCCAGGTATAGGCGACGTAGAAGCAGATCTGGCCGAAGGCGATCGTCAGCATGGCGAAATAGACGCCCTTGCGCCGCACGATCAACGCGCCGAACAACGCCCCGCCGAGCGTGCCGGCCAGGGTGCCGATCAGCATGGCGAGGAGGGTGCTGTCGGCGAGGTATTTCAGCGTCAGCCCGCAACCGTACGCGCCCAGTCCGAAATAGGCGGCGTGACCGAACGACATCACGCCGGTGAAGCCGAGCAGGAAATTGAGGCCCATGGCGGCGAGACCGAACACCAGGATGCGCGCGGCAAGCGAGGTGTAGCCGCCTATCGCGGGGAGCCAGAGCGGTACTGCCAGCAGGTACCACCCAGATGAGCGCGACCGAGAGCCAGTTGCGGTAGGTGGGCCGGCGATGGAACGCTTCGCCGATCGTGGTGGTGCTCACGTCATCATCCCTTCCTCGCCCAGCAGGCCGCGCGGTCTGATCAGCAGTACCAGGATCATGATGAGGTAGATCACCACCTCGCTGCCGGCGGGGTAGAACACCGTGGTGACGGCCGCCGCCACACCGATGATGAGCCCGCCCAGCAGGGTGCCGATCAGGCTGCCGACCCCGCCCACGATGATGGCGATGAAGGCCGGCAGCAGCAGATCGTCGCCCATGTTGGGATTGAGCCCGATCTGCCCGCCCGCCAGCACCCCGGCGAGCCCGGCGAGGAAGATGCCGAGGCCGAAATTGAACGAGCGCAGCAGGCGCACGTTGATCCCGAGCGCGGCCACCGTCTCCAGGTCGAGCGTGCCGGCGCGGATGCGCATTCCCATGCGCGAGTAGCGCAGGAACAGGAACAGCGCCGCCACCACCACGATGACGATGCCGATGATGAACAGCCGGTAGCCGGTCAGGAAGAAGAACTGGTTGCTGATCGGCTGGTTGATGCTGGCCGGCGGGGTCAACGGCAGGCCGTTGGGTCCCCACACCGTGCGGCAGATATCCTGGATGATGAAGGCGAGGCCGAAGGTCAGCAGCAGGCTATACACCGGGTCGCGCGGATAGAGCGGGCGGATGATCGTGCGTTCCAGGATCAGCCCGATCACGCCGACGATCAGCGGCGAGACCACCAGGGCCGCCCAGAACCCGATATACGGGATCAGCAGGAACGCGAAGTAGCCGCCGAGGGCGAGGAAGTTGCCATGGGCAAAGTTGATCACGCCGCTGAGGTTGAGGATCATCGCCAGCCCCAGCGCCATCAGCACGTAGAACAGGCCGGTAATGACGCCGTTGAAGACGTTGAACAGGATAAGCGTTAGCAAAAGCCACCTGTTGATTGAGCTGGAGCAACGCGGTTAACCAAGCCCGTCATGGCCGGGCCGAGCTCGGGCATGACGCGAAAAAGAAGGCCGGTCATGATACGGAAGAACGGGAACTAAGCGCTCGGCCAGGTCATATGGCAGCCGGTTTCCGCCACCGACATATCCGCCTTGTCGCCGGGAACGATGTCCTGGATGGTGACCAGGTTGGCCGGATTGCCGCCCTCCGCCGTATGCGGGGTGCCGACGAAGATGTTCGACATCAGCTGATGATCGCCCGCCCGGAACGACACCGGCCCCTTCTGGCATTTCACGTCGTCGGGCAGCGGCTCGTCCTCGAGCGCCTTGGCCATCTTGACGGCATCCAGGCTTTTCGCCTTCTCGGCGGCGATCTTGACCGCGTGGACCGATACCCAGCCGAACCAGTTGCGCGCCGAGGCGGCCGGCTTGTTGTAGGTCTTCATGATCGCCTGGTTGAACGTCGCCGCATCGGGAACGCCGGGCTGGTTCCACCACCACTCGTATGTCCACCAGCCGGTCAGCGCCGTCGGCGGTACCGACAGCAGCGACTCCAGCTCATAGAGCGCGCCGCCGAGCGCCATGTCCTTGACCATGCCGAACTGCACGAACTGGTTCATGCAGTTGACCTGCGCCAGCCCACCCATGTTGTTGAGCAGCACGTTCGGCTTGTAGGCCCGCGCCTTGATGAGGCTGGCCGAGAAGTCCGTCGTGGCAAGCGGCAGCATGTCGCCCTGGTACTCGCCCCCGGCCGCCTTCAGGTTCTTGACGAAAGCGGCCTGCAAGGTCTGGCCATAGGCGTAGTCAGGCGTAATGAAAAACCATTTCTTGCCGAATTTCTTGATGAGGTCGCCGGAGACCGCGTTGGCGTCCATGCTGGTGGTGTTGCAGACGCGGAACACGTTCCACTTGCAGTCCTTGCCGGTGATCGGGTCGGTGTGTCCGCCCGGCACGATCATGAAGACCTTGTGCTCGCTGGCGACCTGGCTCAGCGCATAGGCGATGCCGGAGTTCACGTCGCCGAACAGCGCGCTGACATGGTCGCGGTTGATGAGCTTGAGCGCCTTCTGCACGCCCGTTCCGACGTCGTTGGCGGAGTCCTCGACCAGAAGCTCCACGGGGCGGCCGAGAATGCCGTTCTTCTGCTTATTGATGACATCCACCGCGAGCTTGGCGCCGTCTACCTCGGATTGGGCGAAGGCCGAGTAGATTCCGGTCAATGGATCGACGAAGCCGATCCTGACCGGCTCCTCTCCGCGCGCCTTAATAATCGAAGGTGCCACCAAAGCCATCGCGCCGAACGACGCCCCGGTCTTGACGAGCGCGCGCCGGCCGATGCCGGGGGCAAACCTGCTTCCCATACCGTCGTCTCCCAAAATGAACCGCGACAATCGGGGATGGTCCGTGTCGCATTCTTGTTACGAAGGGCAGCCTAGCGCCGGAACGGCGACCGGTCGAGGGTCGGACCGCTGCCACCCGTTACGACGATAGGATAAATTTGCCCTCTCCATTGCGCTCCCCTGGTCACGATCGCGGGATCAACCCGCACCGTGCCGCCCGGGGCACTATCAGTATCGTAACACCATCGTGGATTAGTCCCATGCTGATCCGTCTGCTCGCCGTTCTGCCGTTCCTCGCCATCCTGGTCGGCTCGATCTTCTTCAACCGGTCCGCGCCCCTGATCCTCGGGCTGCCGCCGATGCTGGCCTGGCTGCTGCTCTGGATCGTGCTGACCAGCGGCATCATGGGGCTGATCTATATTCTCGATCCCGAGAACCGGGCGTCGCGCGCTGGTGGCGCCGCCCCCGGCGCCCATGGGTCGGGAGCACATCGATGAACGCCGGTTCCGCCCTCGCGATCATCGCCTGCACCGCTGCCCTGGCCTTGGGCCTTGGCCTGCGCGCCGCGCGCGGCAAGGCCATGAACCTGGAGCAGTGGACGGTCGGCGGCCGCGGTTTCGGCTCGATCCTCGTCTTCGTGCTGATGGCCGGCGAGATCTACACCACCTTCACCTTCCTGGGCGGCAGCGGCTATGCCTACGGCAAGGGGGGTCCGACCTATTACATCCTCGCCTATGGCTGCCTCGCCTACGTGATCTCCTATTGGCTGCTGCCGCCGATCTGGCGCTATGCCAAGGAGCGGGGGCTCATCTCCCAGCCGGACTTCTTCGTGTCCAAATACGACAGCCCGGCGCTCGGCGTGCTGGTGTCGATCGTCGGCATCGTCGCGCTCATTCCTTACCTCGTCTTGCAGTTCAAGGGTCTCGGCATCATCGTCGCGACCGCCTCCTACGGGCTCATTCCATCCCACGTGGCGGTCTGGATCGGCGCCGCCGTGGTGACGACCTACGTCATGGTCTCCGGCGTGCATGGCTCGGCCTGGACCGCGGTGCTCAAGGACACGGCGATCCTGACAGTGGTCGTGTTCCTGGGCGTGTTCCTGCCGATCCACTGGTACGGCGGCTTCGGCCGGATGTTCACGGCCATCGACGCGGCGAAGCCGGGCTTCCTCGCGCTGCCGCCGAAGGGGCAGAGCCTGGCATGGTTCGATTCCACGGTCGTTCTGACCGCGCTCGGCTTCTACATGTGGCCGCACTCGTTCGGCTCCCTCTACACCGCCAAGAACGAGCGCGTGTTCCGCCAGAACGCGATCCTGATGCCGCTCTATCAGCTGATCCTGGTCTTCGTCTTCTTCGTCGGGTTCGCGGCGATCCTCCAGGTTCCCGGTCTGACCGGCGGAGAGATCGACCTGTCGCTGTTCCGGCTGTCGATCAAGACCTTCGATCCGTGGGTGGTCGGCATCATCGGGGGCGCCGGCGTGCTGACCGCGCTGGTGCCCGGCTCGATGATCCTGCTCGCCGCGGCGACGCTGCTCGCAAACAACATCTACCGGGTGTTCCGCCCTGCGACCAACGACGCGCGCATCTCGACGATCGCCAGGTTGCTGGTTCCGGTCGTCGCCCTCGTCTCCGTCTATTTCACGCTCGGGGGTGGCAACACGATCGTCGCCCTGTTGCTGATGGGATATAGCTTCGTCACGCAGCTGTTTCCCTCGCTGGTCATGAGCCTCCGGCCGCACAACCCGGTGACCAAGGAAGGCGCGTTCATCGGCATCTGCGTCGGCGTCGTCACGGTGGCGGTTGTTACTTCGTTCAACACGTCGATCGCCAAGATCGCTCCGGGGGCGCCGCAGGCTTTCCAGGATCTCAATATCGGCATCGTGGCGCTCGGCCTCAACATCGTCGCGACAACCCTGGTCAGCGCGATCACCCGCCGCGTTCCCTCGCCCCACCACGCCTGATAGCCTGGTCTCCCAGTAGTGGAGGGAGGGACGTGCCATGGCGGCGCTGAGAGCGTTGATCGCGGGCCCTGAGCCGGTCTGGGCGCCGCTTGTGCTCAATCCGATGATGGCGCGGCTCGCGGCAGGCGCCGGATTCCCGGCGCTCTATCTGGGCGGCGGCTCGATGGGTTACCTGACCTGCTTCACCGAGGCCAACCTGTCGTTGACCGAGATGGTCCATGCCGGCCTCGACATCCGCGCCGCCTGCGACCTGCCGCTGATCCTGGATGCTGCCGGCGGCTGGGGCGATCCGATGCATCTGCGCCGGACCATCCGCCTGGCCGAGGCGGCCGGGTTCGCCGCGATCGAGATCGAGGACCAGCTTTTGCCCAAGCGGGCGCATCATCATGTCGGGCTGGAGCATAACATCCCGGCCGAGCTGATGGTGGCGAAGGTGGCGGAAAGCGTAGCGGCCCGAAGGTCCGATGCCTTCCTGGTGATCGCGCGCACCAACGCGGTGCGCAATGCCGGCATGGACGAGGCACTGCGTCGCGCCGAGGCGATGAAGCGCGCAGGCGCGGACATGCTGTTCGTGCTCGCGCGCACGCCCGAGGAATGGCGCTTCATCGCCGAACGCCTGGAACCGCCGCTGATGTACATGATCTCATCGGCCGGCGTCGGCGCGATGGCGATCCCGGCGGCGGAGTTGCACCGCATGGGCTATCGCCTGTTCGTCGATCCGGTGATGCCGCTTCTGGCGACGCACCGCGCGCTGCGCCAGTCCTACGCCTCGCTGCGCGAGGGCCGGCCCGATCCGCTGGTGGGCGGGGAGGGGCATGCCGAGCAGCAGATCATGCACGAGACGATCGAGCTGGAGGCATTGCTGGCGATCGAGCGGCGGACAACGGAACGGTAGGCTTCAGTCGACCGTCATGCCCCACCACATCGGTATCGTTGCCTGCTCCGCGGAAGGCGCAGCTCTTTGTTATCGGACTATCTGCGCGGAAGGCGCGAAGCTTCTCGGCCCGCACGCGCATCCCGAGGTCTCGATGCATACGCCCTCGCTCGCCGAGTACATGGAATGCATCTACCGCGGCGACTGGCAGGGCGTGGGTGAGGTCATGCTCTCCTCTGCGAATAAGCTCGCGAAGATAGGCACCGATTTCCTGATCTGCCCCGACAACACCATCCACCAAGCGCTTCCTTACATTGAACCGCGATCCCCCCTACGCTGGCTGCACATTGCCGAGGTCGTCGCCGCAGCGGCCGTCGAGCGCGGGTTCCGGTGCCTTGGCCTGATCGGAACTCGTTGGCTCGTCAAGAGCGAGGTCTATCCGGAAAAGCTCACGCAGCGCGGACTGGAGTATGCCCGTCCGAATAGCGCCGAGTGCGAGGAAATCCATCGAATCATCATGGACGAGTTGGTCTACGGCGCCTTCAAGCCTGAGGCGGTCGCCTACTTTCAGCGGGTCATCGGACGGATGAAAGACGAGGGCTGCGACGCCGTCGTACTCGGCTGCACCGAGATTCCATTGATCATGAACGACTCGAATTCTCCGCTGCCGACGCTTGATTCCACACGGCTGCTTGCGCAGACGGCGCTGCGCCGGGCGGTGCAGGGTGCAGTTGCGCCCCATGAACAAACTTCCGAACACTTTCGCGGCAGCGCGGAGCTTGCGTTGGATAGCTGGCTCAAGCCCGGCTATGTACGGGAGCGCGCAATTAGTGTCGCAAAAACCCCACCAACCGCTCGGCCTCGGCCACGATAGGATCGGCGATCGCAGCGGCTTGTGCGGCGCCGCCACGCAGGATCGCATCGATCTGCGCCGGGTCGGCCAGCAGCCGCTCCGTCTCGCGCGCGATCGGCGTGAGCTTGGCGACCATCAGCTCGGTCAACGCCTCCTTGAACGCGCCGAACCCCTTGCCCGCGTGCTCGCGCAGCACGCCCGTGTGGTCGGTGCCGGCGAGCGCGGCATAGATGCCGACCAGGTTGCGCGCCTCCGGGCGGTTCTCCAGGCCGCGCGGCTCGGAGGGCAGTGGCTCGGGGTCGGTCTTGGCGCGGCGGAGCTTCAGCGCGATCGCGTCCGGCGTGTCGTTGAGGTTGATCCGGCTCTGGTCCGAGGCGTCGGTCTTCGACATCTTCTTCGTGCCGTCGCGCAGGCTCATCACCCGCGCCGCCGGCCCCAGGATCAGCGGATGGATCGCCGGGAAGAAATCCTTGCGGTAATCGTGGTTGAACTTCTGCGCGATGTCGTTGGCCAGTTCCAGGTGCTGGCGCTGATCGTCGCCCACCGGCACGTGCGTCGCGTGATAGGCCAGGATATCGGCGGCCATCAGCACCGGATAGGCGTACAGCCCGACAGAGGCGTTCTCGCGATCCTTGCCCGCCTTGTCCTTGAACTGGGTCATCCGGTTGAGCCAGCCGAGCCGGGCGACGCAGTTGAAGATCCAGGTGAGCCGGACATGCGCCGGCACCGCGGATTGCAGGAACAGGATGTGCTGACGAGGGTCGATGCCGCAGGCGAGCAGCGTGGCGGCCATTTCCCGCGTCTGCCGCGTCAGCGCCGCCGGTTCCTGCCATTGGGTGATGGCGTGCAAATCGACCACGCACCAGAGACATTCGTGCGAGGCCTGCAACTCCACCCAGTTGCGAATCGCGCCGAGATAATTGCCGAGATGCGGGATGCCGGAAGGCTGGATGCCGGAGAAGATGCGCGACATGGGAAGCAAGCCTGTCAGGAAAGCGGTGCGGGAGGCGGAGTGATGGCGGATCGTCCGGCGCGGGGCAAGGCGCGGCGGCGCAGCATCCGAGGCACCTCGCGCAGGTCGTACGCGCCAAGGACGTGGCCGGCACCGATATACGCAGCCAGTCCGGCCGCGATCAGCGCCCCGAGCGCGGCCAGCCGCGGCGCGCCGTGCGGCACGGCGATGCCGAACAACGCGTGTTGCGCGCCGGCCAGCACCGCCGCCATCACCAGGGCGGCGGCGAGCATCCGCGGCACGCGCATGCGGAACTGCGCGTCGAACCGCAACTGCCCGCGCCGCGCGAGCACCCCGCCAAGGCCGGCGGCGTTGAACATCGCGGCCAGGCTGGTGGCGAGCGCCGGGCCCATCTGGCGCAGCGGTCCCATGAAGGCGACGTTCAGGCCCAGGTTCAGCGCCACCGCCGCCAGCCCGATCTTCACCGGGGTCGCGGTGTCGCCGCGCGCGAAGAAGCCGGGCGCCAGCACCTTGACCAGCACGAAGGCCGGCAGGCCGATGGCGTAGGCGGCCAGCGCCTGCGACGACAGGAGCGTGCTCTCCGTCCCGAACGCGCCGCGATCGAACAACGCGAACATCACCGGCCAGGCCGAGACGATCAGCGCCAGCGCGGCGGGCAAGGTCAGGAACAGCGCGTATTCCAGGGCTCGGTTCAGCGTGCCGACCGACGCCTCCGCCTCCCCGGCGCGGACCTGGCGCGAGAGCATGGGCAGCAGCGCGGTGCCGACCGCCGTGCCGATCACCCCGAGCGGGAGCTGCTGCACCCGGTCGGCGTAATAGAGGATCGAGACCGTGCCCGCCGGGAGCAGGCTGGCGATGATGACGTCCACCGCCAGGTTGAGCTGCGTCACCCCCGCGCCGACCAGACCGGGCGCCATGCGCCGCATCAGCACCCGCATCTGCGGCGTCATGCGGGGCAGGGGCACGCGCAGCGCCATCCCGGCCCGCCGCACCGCGACCAGCAGCACGCCCAGCTGCGCCACACCGGAGGCGGTCACACCCCAGGACAGCGCATGGCCCACCGTCGGCACGTAGGGCGTGAGCCAGAGCATCGCCGCGATCGAGACGACATTGAACAGCACATACGATGCCGAGGCGGCGGTGAAGCGGTCGAGCCCGTTCAGCACGCCGGAAACCAGCGCCGCGAGGCAGATCAGGATCAGGTAGGGGAAGGTGATCCGCGACAGCTCGACGGCCAGGGCGAACTTCGCCGGCGTCGCCCCGAATCCCGGCGCGAGCACGGTCATCACCTGCGGCATGAACAGCTCGCCCAGGATGGTCAGCAGGCCGAGCCAGAAGACCATGACGGCGAACGCCTCCTCGGCGAAGCGCCGCGCGACCGGCCGCCCCTCGGCGGCGAGCAAGCCAGAGAAGGCGGGCACAAAGGCGGCGTTGAACGCGCCCTCGCCGAACAGGCGGCGAAACAGGTTGGGCAGCTTCAGCGCGACGAAAAACGCGTCCGCGATCGGCCCGGCGCCAAGCAGCGCCGCGATCAGGATGTCGCGGGCGAAGCCGAGGATGCGGCTGAGCAGGGTCCAGCCGCCAACGGTGAGGATGCCGCGGATCATGCGGGCCTCAGCGGATCATCTGCACGCGAATGCCGATCAGCGGCGCGACTTTCGTCCAGCTCCGATCGGTGGTCAGGACTGGCCGGCCCTCTCGAGCGGCCAGGGCAAGGCATAGCCGATCGCCGAGCGACAAGCCGAACCGCCTGGTTTCGGGATAGAGCCGCGCAGCCCGAAGCGCGAGGTCGCGATCGGCGTCGCGGGTCGTGAGAGGAAGCTCCATGATCGTCGCTTCGGTCTGGTCCGCCGACATCCCGTCCCGGATCATCACGGTCGCCGCTTCGGCGAGGTTCACGGAACAGGCGATCGCTCCCTTGTCCAGCGCCTCGACCACGACATCATGCCCAGGCTCTTCATAGAGAAGAGCAAGGATCGCGCTCGCATCCAGGATCATCGACAGCGGGCATCACAGGCCCTCACGGTCCACCTCCTCGCGTCGCATCGCGAGCAGGCGCTCGGTAGCACCCTCGTGATTGCGGACTTGCCGGCGTACCCGCGCCTGAAGGTCCGCCACAACATCCCTGACCGGCCGAAGGCGAAGCTCCCCGTTCTCAATCGCGACGACCACGAGGCCGCCTTGCTCGAGCCCGAGCAGCTTCCTCTGTTTGGCGGGGATACTGATCCGGCCATTCTCAGCCATGCGGACCAAAGCAAAATCATGACCCATCGCGCGCCATGTCAAAACTGAAAGCCTTACCGGCCTGGTAATTATGCCATTCCTTGGCGAGTTGCAAGTGCTTCCGGACCGGCTACTCGTCGCGCCGCGGCCGCGCCAGCAACGCGCCGATGGCGCTCGCCAGCGTCAGCCGCCCGGCGAGCAGGTCCGCGACTGCCCGGCAAACCGGAAGGTCCAGCCCGTCTGCGCGGGCCACCAGCGCAGGCGCAGTCGCCACCCCTTCCGTCACCGCCGAGCGGGCGGCGAGTACGTCGGCCAGCACCTCCCCGCGGCCGATCGCCAGGCCGAGGCTGAAGTTGCGGCTGGAGGGGCCGGTGCAGGTGAGCAGCAAATCGCCCAGGCCCGACAGGCCCATGACCGTCTCCGCCCGCCCGCCAAGCGCGACCACGAGCCGGCCAAGCTCGGCGAGGCCCCGCGTGATGAGCGCGGCGCGCGCGTTCTCGCCGAGACCGGCGCCGATCACCGCGCCAGCGGCAATGGCGATGACGTTCTTCGCCGCTCCGCCAACCTGCGCGCCGGCCGGGTCGTCGTTGCCGTAGACCCGGAAGGCGGGCGTGGCGAGCAGAACGGCCAAGCGCGCGCGCAGCGCCGCGTCGGCGGCCGCCACCACCGTCGCGGCGGGCTGGCCGGCGGCGACCTCATGGGCGAAGTTGGGGCCGGTGAGCACGGCGGCGGGGCGGCCGGGGTGCAGCTCTTCGAGCAGCTCCAGGGGAAGGCGGAGCGTCGATTGCTCGATTCCCTTCGCGCAAGCCAGGAACGGGGCATCGCCGCGCTGCAACTTATCGGCCACCGCGCGCAGATGCTGCATCGGCACCGCCAGCAGGATCGCGTCCGCAGTGCGGGGCAGATCGCCGGTTACCCGGACTATGGCCGGCAGGCTTGCGCCGCGCAGGCGGGGACTTTCCCGCGCGGCGGCGATGGGCGCGGGATGGCGCGCCCACAGCGTCACCGCATTCCCCGCCCGCGCGGCCTGGATCGCGAGCGCCGTGCCCCAGGCGCCGGCGCCGACGACCGCGACCTCACTCATCGGCCAGCCGGATCAGCGCCGTTCCCTCGCCCGCTTCGCGCCCGCCGAGGCGATCGAGCAGCGCGGCCAGGATCGCCGGCACCGCCTCGCCAAAGCCGAAGGGCGGATTGACTACCAGCAGCCCGCACCCGTTCAGCCGCCCCGGATCGAGGGGCGCGCGCAGCCACAGTTCCGCAGCCACGACGTCACGCACGCGGCTCTCGGCAACAGCGGTCAGAAGACGCCGGGAAGGCGCCCGGTGCTTGATCGGATACCAGGCGGCGAACACCCCGGTCGCGAACCGCGCGTGGCCGGTGCGGAGGCCGCTTAGCAGACGGTCGAACTCGTCCGCCGCCTCGTAGGGCGGGTCGATCAGCACCAGCCCGCGCCGTTCGGCGGGCGGCAGCAGCGCGCCCAGCGCCTCCCAGCCGTCGCGATGATGCACGCCGACCTGCCGATCGCGGGCGAGGCGACGGCGCAGCGCGGCGTAATCCTCCGGGTGCAGCTCGCAGCAGGCCAGGCGGTCGTCCGGCCGCAGCCGCGCGCGAATGAGCGCCGGGGAGCCGGGGTAGAGCCCCAGTTGCCGCACCAGCCCGACGTACTCCGCAAGTGCCTCCGGCGTGTCCTCGAGCAGCCGCCCGATCCCGCCGCGCCATTCCCCGGTGCGCTCGGCGGGGCCGGCGCCGAGATCGTAGGCGCCGGTCCCGGCGTGGGTGTCGAGGACGAACAGCGGCGCCGGCTTGCGCGTGAGCGCGTCCAGCAGCCACAGCAGCAGGGCGTGCTTGAAGCAGTCGGCGAAGTTGCCGGCGTGGAAGACATGACGGTAGTTCATGCGCGGGCCGCTCTGGCGGCAAGCGGAGCGGGAGCCACGCGCATGGACCTGACGGCGGTGGAGCGGCGCCGGGGCCTGGTGGCGGCGATCGGCTGCGTGGCCGTGTTCGGCCTCTCGGTCGGCGAGGGCGTGCCGCTGCTCTCGCTGCTGCTGGAGGGACGCGGCACGGACCCGGTGCTCACCGGGCTGAACGCGGGCTCGGCGTTCATCGGCGTGATGATCGGTCCGATGCTGGCGCCGCGCGGCGTTCGCCGGTTCGGGATACGCCGGCTGCTGCTGGCGTGCTTCGCGCTCGACATCGCCGCGTTCCTGCTGATGCGGGTGTTCGACAGCCTGGCGGCCTGGTTCGCGCTGCGCATCCTGGGTGGCATGATCGGGTCCGGCATCTTCGCCGCCAGCGAGGCCTGGATCAACCTTCTCGCCGAGGACGAGACGCGCGGGCGGGTCATCGGCGTCTATGCCGCCGCGCTCTCGGCCGGTTTCGGCCTCGGCCCGCTGCTGCTCTCGTGGACCGGGATCGAGGGCTGGGCGCCGTTCATCGCCAACGCCGTCATCACCGCGCTGGCGGCGCTGCCGCTGCTCGGCGTAGGCGACGTGGCGGAGGGCTTCGGGCGCGAACGCGGGGCCAGCCCGCTGGCGATGTTCGTGCGGGCGCCCTTCCTGCTGTTCGCGGTGGCGATGTTCGGGCTGTACGAGACGGCGGTGCTGACCTTGCTGCCGATCTGGGGCGTGCGCGTGGGACTGGGCGAGGGCGTCGCGGCGGCGACGGTCTCCGCGATCTATTTTGGCGCGATCGCCCTCCAGGTGCCGATCGGCTGGTTGTCGGATGCCGCGTCCCGACGCTCGGCGCTGCTCCTGTGCGGCGGGGTCGGCCTGGCCGGCGCGGCGCTGGTCCCGATGGCGGCGGCATCGCTGCCGGCATTGTTCTGCGTGCTGTTCGTCTGGGGCGGGACGGCCGGCGGCATCTATCCGGTGGCGCTCGGCATGGCGGGCGACCGCTTCCGGGGCGGCGATCTGGTCGCGGCGAACGCGGCGATGGTGATGGCCTACGGGCTGGGTTCGCTCACCGGGCCGACCTTGGCCGGTGCGGCGATGGATGCCTGGAATCCGCAGGGGCTGCTGGGGTTCTTCGTGGTGGTGTTCGCGTGCTTCCTGGCGCTGACGGTCGGGGCATGGCGCTCGGAAAGGGCATAGGGGTCGGATCATGGCACCACGGCTTGGCTACCTGCTGCCGACGCGCGAACGGATCATGCAGGGGCATCCCGAAACCGCGCCGCTGCTGGCGCTCGCGGAGCGCGCGGAGTCCCTGGGCTACGATTCCGTCTGGGTCGGCGACTCGCTGCTCGCCCGGCCGCGCCATGAGCCGCTGGCCCTGCTGGCCGGCGTCGCCGGACGCACCCGGCGGGTGGAACTCGGCACCGCCGTGCTGCTGCCGGCGCTGCGCAATCCGGTGCTGCTCGCCCATCAGGTTGCGACGCTGGATCAGATCAGCGCCGGCCGCTTCATTCTCGGCGTCGGCATCGCCCGCGACGTGCCCAGCATCCGCGCCGAGTTCACCGCCGCCGGCGTGCCGTTCGAGAAGCGGGTCGGGCGCATGGTGGAGGGGCTGCGCCTGTGTCGGGCGCTGTGGTCGGGCCAGGCGGTGGATTGGGACGGCCGGTGGCAGGTGTCCCAAGGCGTGCTGGCCCCCATGCCGCATCGCCCCGGCGGCCCCCCGATCTGGATCGGCGGCAATGCGCCATCGAGCCGCGCTCAGGTCGGCCGCTGGTTCGACGGCTGGTTCCCGAACGCCCCCGATCCCGCCGCCTGGGCCGAGCAATGGGCCGAAATCCAGGCGATTGCCCGCGAAGCCGGCCGCGATCCGGCAGCGCTGACCGGGGCGATGTACCTGACCCTGTCAGTGGACGACGACGTGCGGCACGCCGAGGCACGCCTGGATGCGTTCGCCACGGGATACTACGGCCAACCGGCGGCGGTGGTACGCGCGCGCCAGGCCTGCTACGCCGGTCCGGCGGCGGGTGCCGCGGCGTGGCTGGCGGGGTACGTGCAGGCGGGCGTGGACCACTTGGTGCTGCGGTTCGCGGGGGCGCACGAGCGGAGCTTGGAGGCGATGGCGAAAGTCAGGGAAAGCTGACCAGGATTACCCGCCTCGATCCGCCCAAGCAGGGGGTAGTGGGTCAGTTTGACCGACTCTGAATACAATCCTACCCGGTTCGGTTAGCGCCACCCCACGTTCCGGTGTTATCATGCCGTATGGCAACCAAGCGTCTCCCGCCCCCGCGACCGGTCGCGCTCGCGAAGCTCATCGGCGACATCGCCACGGACGCGCCGGTGGCGAAGAATGAGCCGGCAAAGGTAAGTCGAAGGCGAAAAGGTTGAGTCAGTCCGAGCCCAGAGACCCCGCGTTCGAGGCCCGCATCCGCGCCAGCTTCGCGAAGCAAGGGCTTATGAACACGCTTGGCGCTTCCATTACGAGCCTGTCGCCGGGCGCTATTGACATTGCGCTCGCCCCCAATCCCGCCATCTCGCAACAGCATGGTTTTGTTCATGCGGGCGCGGTGGCCGCCATCGCCGATACGGCAGCCGGATACGCCGCGCTAAGCCTTCTGCCGCCGGGTGCAGGCGTGCTGACGACCGAGTTCAAGATCAACCTTGTCGCGCCCGCGACGGGCGACCGCATCATCGCCCGTGGCCGCGTGGTCAAAGCGGGGCGGACACTCACCTTGGCGCAAACCGATGTCATGGCGGAAGCGAACGGTCGGGAGAAGCTGATCGCCCTTCTGACGGCCACCCTTATGACCATCGAAGGTCGCGACGGGCTGGTGGACTAAGCTTGCAAGCCACACGTATGTCGAAACCGCGATCCGAACGAGGAAGACCAACCTGGGTCGAAGAGAGGCTGGCGGGCAGGGCGATCACTTGACCGTCGCCGCGCGCTGGCGCCGAATGCGACGTTGGGGAAAAGGAGTAGTTTCGCATGTCACACGCCGCCTGGGCCGTTGTCGGCGCAGTTTGCGCATTGTCGTTCGTGTCACCAGCGCGCGCCGTCACCTGCGCCAACGGGGTGTACCGCGCCGGATGCGCCGGTCCTAACGGGGCTGCGGTTGTCCGCAAGCCTTATGCGGCGCGCCCGCCGGCCTACTACCACGCGCCGCCGGCCTACTATCGCGCGCCGCAGGTCTCCTGCGCCAATGGCGTCTATCGAGCCGGATGCGTGGGTCCGAACGGCGCGGCGGTGGTGCGCAAGCCCTACTGACGGGCGGTCGTTGCCCTCGATGCAAAAGTTGGCGCGACGCGTACTTTAGCGCGCCGATTAGGGTCACGCACCCGAGCCCTCCTGCTCTAGCGGCTGGCGCAGGTCTGGCCTTGGATTATCCGTCCGCACCCAGCGTCTCCAAACCCCAGCGCGGCCTCGCCTCCACACCCAACCTGTCCACCAACCCGAGCCGCAACCGTTCCACCCCCGTCCACGCCACCATCACGGCGTTGTCGGTACACAGCCGAAGCGGCGGCGCTGCGAGGCGAAAGCCCTGCACGGATGCCGCCCGCTCCAGCCCGGCGCGCACCGCGGCGTTCGCCGCCACACCGCCGGCGACCACCAGCAGTTCGCCGCCATGCCGCTCCGCGAACAGCGCCATGGCGCGGGCTGCCCGGTCGGCCAGCACCTCCACCACGGCCGCCTGGAAACTCGCCGCGATGTCGGCCGCAAGCCGGCGCGGCAGGGCGCCGGGAGCGTGCCGCGCCACCTCCTGCGCCACCGCCGTCTTCAGGCCGGAGAAGCTGAAATCGCACCCGGCGCGGCCCAGCATCGGGCGAGGGAAAGCGTAGCGCCTCGGCCCGCCTTCCAACGCGAGCCGCTCCAGCGCCGGCCCGCCGGGCCAACCCAGGCCGAGCAGCTTCGCCACCTTGTCGAACGCCTCGCCGGCCGCGTCATCGACCGTGCTACCCAAGCGGACATACCGCCCGACCCCCTCGACCGCGACGCATTGGCAGTGCCCGCCGGAGACCAGCAGCAGCAGGTAGGGAAAGGGCGCCCCGCCCGGCACCAGTCCGGGCAGGCGGGCGGTGAGCGCGTGTGCCTCCAGGTGGTTGACGGCGACGTACGGCACACCGGCCGCAAGCGCGATGCCCTTGGCCACGAAGCTGCCGACGATCAGGCCGCCGATCAGGCCCGGACCTGCGGTGGCGGCGACGCCGCCCAGGCCCGCGAACTCCACGCTGGCGCGCGCCATTACCGCGCGGACCATATCGGGCAGCAGCGCCAGATGCGCGCGCGCGGCGATCTCGGGCACCACGCCGCCGAACGGGGCGTGGGCGCGTTCCTGGCTCGCCACCGCCTCGGCCAGCACGCGGCCCTGCTCGTCCAACACCGCCGCAGCGGTCTCGTCGCAGGAGCTCTCGATCCCCAGCACGGGACCCATGCCCGTTCTCCCCATCTTCACGCCGGCGCCGGGGGGTAATAGGACACGGCGATGAACCCCGCCATGCCCGCGCCGCGCATCCGGCCAGACGTGCCGCCGCACGAGCGCGGCCTGCCGCTGCGCGTCGGCACCCGGGGTTCCCCGCTCGCCCTGGTGCAGACCCGCGCCTTCCTCGCCAGACTGCGGGGCTTCTGCCCGGTGCTGCGTGGCCCCCTCTTCGGTGATCGCCCCGTGTTCGAGGAGCACGTGATCCGCACCACCGGCGACGCCGTGCAGGATCGCAGCCTCGCGGAGATCGGCGGCAAGGGGCTGTTCGCCAAGGAGATCCACGAGGCGTTGGCTGCCGGACGGGTGGATTTCGCCGTCCACAGCCTCAAGGACCTGGAGACCCACCTGCCCGAGGGCATCGTGCTCGCCTGCACGCTGAGGCGGGAGGACGCGCGCGACGTGCTGGTGCTCGGCCCCGGCTGCGACACGACTGATCCGAACGACCCGTTCGCCAGCTTGCCCCACGGCGCGCTGATCGGCACCGCCTCGGCACGGCGCCAGGCCCAGCTTCTGCACGCAAGGCCCGACCTGCGCATGACGGTGCTGCGCGGCAACGTGCAGACCCGGATCGACAAGGTGGCCGCCGGGGTATGCGACGCCTCGCTGCTGGCGCTCGCGGGGCTGCGCCGCCTGGGGCTGGAGCCGTCCGCCGCCCTGGTTCTCGATCCCGCCGTGATGGTGCCTTCGGCCGGGCAGGGCATCGTCGGCGTGACGATCCGCGCGGCCGAGACCGCGCTGCACGCGCTGCTGGGCGGGATCGAGGACCCGGAGGCACGTGCGGTGGCCACCGCGGAGCGGGCGTTGCTCGCCGCGCTCGACGGGTCCTGCCGCACGCCGATCGGCGGCTATGCGCGGCTTCTGCCATCGGGCGATCTGCACCTGACCGGATTGATCGCCCGGACCGACGGCTCGTTCCTGCTCAAGCGGGTGCTGGTCGGGCCGATGGCGGATGCGGGGCGGATCGGCGGCGAGCTGGGGGCGAGCCTCAAGGCCGACGCACCAAGCGATGTCTTTGTCTGAGCGCACCGCCGTCCTTATCACCCGCCCGTCGCCGGGCGCCGAGGAGACCGCCGCGCGCGTGGCGGCGCTGGGGCTTGATCCCGTGCTCGCGCCGATGCTGGCAATCAGGATGCTGCCTGGCGATTGGCTGCTGCCGGCGCGCCTCGATGCCGTGCTGTTGACCAGCCGCAACGGGCTGCTGGGTCTGCCGCCATCGCTATATGCGACACCGCTCTTCGCGGCCGGGGCGGCGACGGCGGCGGCGGCGCGCGCCCACGGCTTCGCCCTCGTGCGCAGCGCCGATGCGGACGGTGCCGCGCTGCGCGATCTTGTGCGGGCCAGCGTGCCCGGAAAGCGGCCGTCGCTGCTGCTGCCCACGGCGCGCGGGCAGGGAAAGAAATTGGCCGCGGGGCTTCGCGCCGACGGTTTCGCGGTGCATCGGCGGGCGGTGTACCGAGGCCCGGCCCGCCCGGTCGTTGCCGGCCCCTGCCCGCGCCGCGCTCGCGGATGGGCTGCGTGCCGCGCTGTTCTTCTCGGCCGAGACGGCGCGCGCCTTTGTCGCGGCCGTCCAACGCGCCGATCTCGCCGAAGCCATGTGCGATGTCGATGCGTGCGCTATCGGCGAGCCGGCTTGCGTGGCATTAGAGGCGCTGCCTTGGCGACGCGTCCGCGTCGCCTCCCGCCCGACCCAGGACGAATTGCTGGCATTGCTGAGATGAGCGAAGAACACCCCCCTGTTCCACCCGGAACCGAGACGATCGAGGCTGACCCCGTGCCGGTGGAGGCGCCGCAGGCGGAGCCGTCCGAACCGCCGCCGAGGCGGCGTCGACAGCGGCCGCTGGTGCCGTGGGTGTATGCGCTGGCCTTCGTCGTGCTGGGCTGGGCGGTGATGTTCCTCTGGTGGCACCCCACCGGCACCCAAGTCCCGCCGGCCGAGGCGGAGCGGGTCGCCGCGCTCGATCAGCAGGTCCAGGCGCTCGGCACCCAGGTGAAGCAGCTTGCGGCGCGGCCGGCCGGGCAGCCGCAGGAGCTCTCCGCCTTACGGGCGCAGCTTGCCACGTTGGCCGCGCGCCAGCCTCCCGCGCCCGATCTGTCCGGCCTGGAGCGCCGGATCGGCGCGCTGGAGCAGCGGGCGCCCCAGGAAGCCGCGCCGCCGCCGGATTCTGGGGCCGATCCAGCAGAAGCTCGCGGCCCTCGAGCAGCAGGTCGCTTCCCTCGCGCAGGCGAGCCAGACCCCCCCGTCGTCGGGGTCGGACCAGGCGGCGCAGGTCGGCCAAGCGGCGCAGGCCGGGCTGGCGGCGCTGAGCCAGCAGGTGCAGGACCGGCTGGCCGCGTTGAGCCAACAGACGCAGGAACGTCTGGGGACGATGAATCAGCAGATCACGGCACTGTCGGGCCGCATAGACGGGTTCGCCGGCTTGCGCGACGACATCGGCCGGCTCGATCAGAAGCTGGACCAGCTCGCGCGCGAGCAGCAGGGCGGCTCCGACAAGGTGCAGGCGCTCGCCACTGCCCAGAAGAACGCCGAGGCCGGGTTGGGCGGCCGGATCGACAGCAATGGTGCCGCCATCAAGGCGCTGCGCGGCGAGGTCGGCCGGCTTGACGCGGGCCTCGGTCAGGCGGTGGCCGCGGCACGGGTCGAGGCGGCATTGGCGGCGCTCCAGGCTGGCCGACCGGTGGGCGCGATCCCGGATGCCCCGCCCGCGGTGGCGCGCTACGCCACGGAGGCGCCGCCCACGCTCGCCGAGTTGCGACGTGGCTTTGACGCGGCGGCGGAATCGGCGCTCGGCGGCCAGCCAGCCCTCCGACCAGGGCGGCCATTTCCTCGACCGGGTCTGGACCCGCGCGCAAGGCCTTCTGACGGTGCGCCAGGGCGACCGCGTCATCGTGGGCGACCCGGCCGCCGGCGTGATCGCGCGGGCGCGCGACGACCTCGATGCCGGCGACTTGGCGGGTGCGGTCGAGGCCGTATCGAAGCTGACCGGCCCGGCCGCGCAGGCAATGACGAACTGGGTGCAGTCGGCGCGGTCGCTGCTGGCGGCCCGCACGGCGCTGATCGGCATGGCGGGGCAGGGCTGATGGGACGGGTCCTGCTCGCGCTGATCGTCGCCGGTATCGTGGTCGTCTTCGCCTGGTTCCTGGCAGGGCTGCCCGGCACGGTCACAGCGACGGTGGGCCAGACCACGGTGCAGATGACGGTCTCCGTCCTCGCCGTGTGCCTGCTGCTCGCGCTTGTTGTGCTGTACGGGTTGTTCCGTTTGCTGGGCGCGCTTTGGCGATTGCCGCGGCGGCTGCGCGTGCGCCGGATGCTGGCCCGGCGCCGGGCCGGGGACGCGGCGAGCACGCGGGCGCTGGTCGCGCTGGCCGCGGGCGAGATCGCGGACGCGCGGCGCGAGGCGGCGCGGGCGCGGCGCCTGCTCGGCGATACGGCGCAGACCTTGCTGCTGACCGCCGAGGCAGGGGAGCGCGCCGGCCGCGCGGACGAGGCGACGCGCGCGTTCGAGACCTTGGCGACGCGGCCGGATGCGGCGTTCCTGGGTTATCGCGGCCTGCTGCGGCAGGCCATGGACCGGCAGGACTGGGCCGAGGCGGCGGTGCTCGCGCGCCAGGCCGAGGCGGCGCATCCGGGCGCCGTATGGGTGCGCGCGGAACGGGAGCGGCTGGCGATCCGCACCGGCAACTGGGCGGAGGCGCTGGCGCTGGCCGATGCCGATGCGCCCAAGGCCGCGCTGGCGGCGGCGGCGGCGGAAGCCGAGCCGGACCCGGCCCGGGCGGTGAAGCTCGCGAAGCGGGCCTGGAAGGAAGATCCGTCGCTGACCCCGGCCGCGCTCGCCTATGCGCGACGGTTGCGCGAGACCGGCGCGGAGAAGCGCGCCCAGGCGGTGATCCGCCAGACCTGGACCTTGGCGCCGAATCCGGCGCTGGCCGAATTCGCCCTCGCGGGCATCACCGACAAGCTTGCCGGCGCGCAGGCGGCGCAGCACCTGGTGCAGGGCAATCTCGAGCATCCCGAGAGCCGATTCCTGCTCGCCTGCACGGCCCTGGCCGCGGGGCTGACCGGGGAGGCCCGCCGGCAGGCCGAGGCGGCGCGCGAAGCCGGGATGAATTCAGCGGCGCCTGTGGCTGCTACTGGCCGAGATCGAGGAGGAGGAGGGCGGTGACACCGAAGCGGGCCGGCGCGCGCAGCGCGATGCACTGCGCCAGGCCGCCGCCGCCGACCCCGATCCGGGTTGGGTGTGCGAGAATTGCCATGCCGCGCACGCGACCTGGCATGCCGCCTGCCCCGCCTGCGGCGCCGCCGGGACGGTGCGCTGGGCCAGCGGCGCGCGCCCGCTGCAATCGACGCTGTTGCCGATCGCGCACGAGCCGCCGGGCGAGCTGGTCTGAGGGGCTGGCAGGTGTCTCGCCCCTTCCCTCGGCTCCCCACAAAAGGAGGGGAGAGACCCGGCGGCTTGGAGTTCCCCTCCCCGTGCGGGGCTCTTGCGGTAGAGGTTAGAGGAGCGATCGAACTCGACGGCGGGAACTGTCAGGGCCGGCCGCTAACCGCCTCGACGGTTGCCCTGGGGATTGCCCGCGACGGGAACGGATCTCGCCGCGGCGAGTTGGTCGGCGCGCGTCGTGGTCGCCCGGTGGGCGCTCATTGCCGGCGCCTGATGCGTTTCGATGTAGCTGGGCCAGCCGCTATGCCAGGGGGCGTAGCCGGGAGGAGCGCCCTGAGCCAGGGCAGCGCCGCTGCCAAGCGCGGTGAGCAGGGCGACGGCAGTTGCGATCTTTTTCATCTCAGTCAGCCTCCTGTCCCCACGCACCATGCGGAAGGACAGAGGCCATATAACTGCACAGCGTTCAGTTTACAACGTTCATCTTATCGGAACCCTGCTATGATCGTGTCGATCACCTGCTGAATCAGGCATTCAGGTGGGGTCGTGATGTGCCCCGCCTGATCGAGAAGCAGCGCCGTGACGCCGTGCAGGCATGCCCAGATCGCCTCGGCGGTGCATTCGGACGAGCATGCGCGGAACAGCCCGGCCGCCATCATCTCCTCGACCCCGTGGCGCAGGATCGCGAAGGAGTGATCAGCAGCCTGGAGGGCCTCGATGGTGTCGCACGGCTTGGAGGCGATGCGACTGGCGGGTGAGGAGAGGAACGTCAGCCGGTATGCGTCGGGACGCGCCAAGCCGAACTCGACATACGCGCGCAGCCCGGCGCGGAAGCGGTCCGGCACGGAGGCGCCCTGGCGCTGGCTGGCTTCCAGCACGTCGAGCAGCTCGGTGAAGGTGGCCTCGGCGATCGCTCGCAGGATCGCGTCCTTATCGGGGAAGTACACATAGAGCGCGGTCGTGGAAACACCCACGGCCGCCGCGATGCGCCGCATCGTCGCGTGCGCGACCCCTTCCTCCAGGAAGATGCGCGAGGCCGCCGCCAGGATTTCGCCCCGACGGCTGGCACCCTGGCCTCGCGGCTTACGGGTGCGCGGACTCTGGTGAACGGTCACTGACATAACTGAACAGTGGCTAGTAGACCGCGCCGGGGCGACCAATGCAATGAGACGCGCGGGAAGTTCCAGCATCGGCACGGCGGTCCGACTCAGGCGCTTCGTCCACTTCACGGTTGGTATCATGGCGAAGCGTTCCGCCTCCGTCGGCTTCATCCTCGCCACCCTCGCGACCGACGCGCTTGGCTTCGGCATCGTCGTGCCTATCGTGCCAGATCTGGTGCGGCAGCTGTCGCACCAGGGCGCGTCCGGCGCGTCGCTCTGGGTGGGAGCGCTGCTCTCGGTATTCTCCGTGACGCAGTTTGTCGCCGCTCCGATTCTGGGCGGATTGAGCGACCGGTTCGGACGCCGCCCGGTGTTGCTGATCTCCTTGTCGGGCGTCTGCGCGAATTACCTGATGCTCGCCTGGGCCCCGAGCCTGGCCTGGCTGTTCGCCGGGCGGCTGATCGCCGGGGCCACGGCGGCGAACGTATCGGCGGCGACGGCCTATATCGCCGATGTGACACCGCCCCAGCGCCGGGCGCAGCGCTTCGGGCTGGTGGGCGCGATGTTCGGCCTGGAATTCGTGCTCGGCCCGGCACTGGGCGGGGTGCTGGGCGCGTACGGGCTGCGGCTGCCCTTCCTAACGGCGGCGGGCCTGGCCTTCTGCAACGTACTGTACGGCCTCCTCGTCCTTCCCGAAAGCCTCTCGCGTGAGCGCCGCCGCGCCTTCGACTGGCGACGGGCCAATCCGGTCGGCTCGCTGGCGGTCATCCTGAGCGACCGCGCGTTCATCCGTCTCGGCCTGGCTTGGTGCTGCGCCTGGTTCGCACTGGGGGCGCTGCAAAGCAGCTTCGTTCTGTCCAACAATCTGCGCTTCAACTGGGGCACGCGGGAGAACGGGTTCGCCCTGGCCGCCGTGGGCGTCACCCAGGCGCTGGTGCAAGGGCTGCTGGTCCGCCGCATCGTCCCCCTTCTGGGCGAGCGCAGGGCGGCGCTGACGGGCTATGTTTTCGCCGCCTGCGCCTATTCGGCTTTCGCCTTCGCGCCGGCGGGCTGGGCGATCTATCTGGGCGTGGTGCTGCAATCCTTCGGCGCGATCGCCGGACCGGCGGTGCAGGCGATGATCTCCGCCGGGGCCGGGCCGGACCGGCAGGGCGAGATGCAGGGCGCGCTTGCATCCCTGCAAGGGCTTACCGCTATCGTATCGCCGTTGGTGGCGGGCTGGCTGTTCGGGGCGTTCACCGGACCCGGCGCGCCGGTGCAGTTCCCCGGCGCGCCGTTCCTGATGTCGGTCCTGACCTATCTGATTGCCTTCGTGGCGATCCACGGCATTCCGCGCGACCTCGCGTGGGCGCGGCCGAGGCCGGCCTGATCGCGCGGTGGATCATGCCGCCGTTTGCGGAGACGCGCTGCCATTCTCCCTCCCCCACAAGCGGGGGGAGAGGGAGCCCTACAGCCCCTCGAACAGCGGCGTGCTGAGATAGCGCTCGGCGAAGGACGGGATGATGGTCACGATCCGCTTGCCTTCCATCTCCGGGCGGCGCGCGACCTTCAGCGTTCCCGCGAGCGCCGAGCCCGACGAGATGCCGCCGGGGATGCCCTCGGTGCGCGCCAGGCGCTTGGCCTGCTCGAAGCTTTCCTCGTTGCTCACCTGCACGACCTCGTCGATCAGGTCGGTCCTCAGGACCTTTGGCACGAAGCCGGCGCCCAGGCCCTGCAGCGGGTGCGGGCCGGGCTTGCCACCGGACAGGACCGCGCTCGCCGCGGGCTCCAGGGCGACCATGCGCAGGCCGGGGCGGCGCGGCTTAAGCACCTCGGCGCAGCCAGTCAGGGTGCCGCCGGTGCCGATACCCGACACGATCACGTCCACCTCGCCATGCGTGTCGTGCCAGATCTCCTCGGCCGTCGTCTGGCGGTGGATCTCGGGGTTCGCTGGGTTGCCGAACTGGTCGGCCAGCACCGCGCCTTGAATGCTTGCCAGCCGCTCATGGGCGCGGGCGATGGCGCCGTTCATGCCCTTCTCGCGCGGGGTCAGGTCAATCTCCGCGCCCAGGTAGCGCAGCATCTTCTGGCGCTCGATCGAGACGCTCTCGGGCATGGTCAGGATCAGCCGGTAGCCGCGCGCGGCGCAGACGAAGGCGAGGCCGATGCCGGTATTGCCGGACGTCGCCTCGACTACCGTGCCACCCGGTTCCAGCTTGCCGTCGCGCTCCAGCGCCAGGATCATGCTCACCCCGATCCGGTCCTTGACGCTCGCGATCGGGTTGAAGAACTCGAGCTTGAGGCAGATGTCGGCGGTGATGCCTTCCTCGGCGCAGATGCGCGGGATGCGGACCAGCGGCGTATTGCCGATGGTCTCGGCGATGCTGTCGTAGATGCGTCCCCGCAGCGGGCGGTCGAACTCCAGCGGCTTCGGCGTCTGAGGCATCGGTCATCCCCCATCGGTGAACAGGGCAAAGACATGCGCCGGCACTATCGCGCCCGCAACCCCGCCCGCGTCAGCCCGACCCGGCGGCCTGCCCCTGTGCCTCGACGGGCTCGGGGCTGGCTTCCGGCGGCGCGAGTTCCCGCAGATCCTTGGCCAGCTCGCGCAGGCTCACGCTGCCCTTGAGGACCACCCGATCCGCTTGCCGCGCCAGGGAGGCCTGCTCCGCTTCGGTCACGTCGCGGGCGGTCAGCACGACGACTGGCACGTTGCGTCCGTGCGGGCGGGCGCGCAGCGCCTTGAGGAAGGCGAACCCGTCCATGACGGGCATGGTCAGGTCGAGCAGCACCAGCCCCGGCACGCGCCGGTCCACCTCGGCGAGCGCCTCCCGCCCATCGGCGGCTTCGGTGACCCCCAAACCCACGCCTTCCAGCCGGGTCCGCAGCCGCGCACGCAGATCCGCGTCGTCGTCCACGACGAGCACCTCGCCCGACACGGCCGGCGCTCCCTCCGCATCCGATCCGGGCTCGCGGAAGCGGTCTATGATCTCCTTGAGGTGCTCCCAATCAACCGGCTTGGTCACGTAGTCGGTGGCGCCCAGCGCGAAGCCGAGGCTCTCCTCGTGGAGGACGGAGACCATGACGACCGGAGTCTCGGCAAGTTCGGGGTCGGCGCGGATCGCGTGCAGCATGGACCAGCCATCCATGCGCGGCATCTCCACGTCGAGCAGGATCGCGGTGGGGCGGATCACCCGGGCGAGGGCCAGGCCGGCCTGGCCGTCGGCCGCGCTGCGGACGGCGAAGCCCTGGCGCTCCAGGAAGCGGGTGAGCAGGTCGCGCTGGGCGGGTTCGTCGTCCACCACCAGCACGCACGACCCTTCGGGGAGCTCCACATCCGCGGGGATGGCCTCCGCGACGTCGTTGGTCGGCAGGTCCGCGGGCAGGCGGAGGGTGAAGGTGGAGCCCTCGCCCTGCGTGCTCGTCACGGTCACGTCGCCGCCCATCATGCGGCAGAAGGCGCGCGTGATCGCGAGGCCGAGGCCGGTGCCGCCGAACTGGCGCGTCGTACTCTCGTCGGCCTGGCTGAACCGCTGAAACAGGCGGCTAAGCTGCTCCTCGGTCATGCCAATGCCGGTGTCCCTGACCGCGAAGCAGAGCCAGTCCTTCCCACCCTCCCGCTCGCGCCGTACAGCGAGGGTGATCGTGCCGTTCTCCGTGAACTTGGCGGCGTTGCTGATAAGGTTCAGCAGGCCCTGTCTGACCTTGACCTGGTCGGTGTGCATGGCGCCAAGATCCTCGCCGAGATCGAGCGCCAGGCGGTTCTCCTTGCGCTCGACGAGCGGCGCGGTCGCGGCGACGACATCGTTCACCAGGTCGCGTACGCCGAACGTCTCGGCGGAGACGGTCATGCGCCCCGCCTCGATCTTGGACAGATCGAGCACGTCGTTGATGAGGCTGAGCAGGTGCCGGGCGTTGGACTCGATCTTGCCCACGTCGGGCAAAAGCTGGTCCTGGTTCAGGTCCTGCAGCTCCTCGGAGAGCATCTCGCTGTAGCCGATCACGGCCGAGAGCGGCGTGCGCAGCTCATGGCTCATGTTGGCGATGAACTGGCTCTTGGCGCGATTGGCCGTTTCCGCCAGCTCCTTCGCGGCCGCGAGCTGCTGCTCGGCGAGGGTGCGGTCGGTCACGTCGGCATGGGTGCCGATCCACTCGCGGATGGAGCCGTCCTCCTCGAGGATCGGCACGGCGCGGACCTCCATGTAGCGCCACTCGCCGTCCGCCCGGCGCAGGCGATGCTCCACCTCGAGATGCGAACGCGCCTGCGTGACATGCCGCCAGGCCTCGGCGGTGCGGTCTCGGTCGTCGGGATGCACCGCGTCGAGCCAGCCCCAGCCTCGGAGCTGCTCGAAGTCCTGGCCGGTGAACGCGCTCCAGCGCGACTGTGGCCACTCGAACTCGCCCCTTGCGTTCGTGTTCCAGATAATCGAGGCCGAGGCGTCCAGCACGGTGCGGAAGCGCTCTTCGCTGCGCCGTAGCCGCTCCTCGGCCTGACGGCGGCGCGTGGTGTCCTGGGCAACCAGGCCGACGCCGGTAACGCCGCGGGCCGCGCCTTCGCCAAACAGCGGGAAGAAGCCCATCTGTAGATAGCGCTTCTGGTCCGGCTGCCCTGGCAGGCCGGTTTCCACCTCCACGTTCGGCCGCGTCTTGCCTTCCGCGAGCACAGACTGCAGCGCGGGCTCGATCTGCGCCCGGACGTCCGGCAACAGCGCACCCAGATCCTCGCCGACCTCCACGCCCAGCCTGCGCTCGCCCATGGCCGCGAGCGCGCGGTTGGCTTGGCGCAGACGCAGATCCCGGTCCAGGAAGCCGAGGCCGACTGGCGCGTTCTCCATGATGCCCTGCAGGGTCTCGGTGGCGGCGCGCTCCGCCCGGCGCCGGGCAAGGGCGTACGCGCCGAGTAGCAGGCAGGCGATCAGGACGAAGGCCAGCGATACGGCGGTGAGCAGGTCACCCCTGGCCGCGTCCCGCCGACGCAGGCGCTGACCACGCGCCTGCGCGTCCGCTTGCAGTTGCCGAGCCTCCACCCGGATCGCGTCCATCGCCGCCTTGTCCTGGCCGGCGGCTTGCAGCACGGTCGATGCCCTGAGCGCATTATCCGCCCGGCGCATCGCGACCGCGCGCGCGGCGATGTCGGTCTTCGCCTTGGCCAGCTCGCGCAACCGCGCCACCGCCGCCGGCTCGGCGAGCCGAGCCAATTCGTCGAGGCGCGTCCGCGCGTTGGCCAAGCCTGCGGTATAGGGCTCGAGATAGGAGTCCTGGCCCGTGATGAGAAAGCCGCGTTCACCGGTCTCCACGTCCTTCATCGCGGAGACCAGCCCCTGCGACAGCAGCTCGACCTGGCTGGCCGCCTCCGCCGCCGCGCTCGCCCGCATGTCCGCGACGACGTTCCAGCCCGCGGCCAGCAGCGCCAGCACGACGAGTGCGCCGGCGACAGCCGGTGCCGCCCGGCCCCAGCCCGGCAGGACGCGCCGCGCCCGCGGCTTTCGCGATGAGTTCTTCATGTGAAATTGTCCAAGCGCCAGAATGTTCCCCGGCGTATCGCCGGACGGCGAGGCAGGTTCATCGAGTTGCGAGCCGCTAGATGGCGAGGCGGGGCAGCACGCGCTCGCCGAACAGGCGCATCGACGCCTCCGCCTTCGCCAAAGTGATGTCGTTGAAGTTCACCTGCAGGGAGGCGACCTCGAACCCGCCCACCTGGCGCGCGTAGGTCGTCGCGGTATCGAGAATGCGCTCGGGCGTGCCTACCCAGGCGGCGCATTTCTCGACCTGGGTTTCGAACGTCTCCGCCGCAAGCCCGGCGATCACCTTGTCGTAGCCTGGATAGTCGGCCGAGGCGGCGCCCCCGATCCAATCCCCGGCGGCGTCCACCAGGGACCGCAGATAGCGGTTCAGCGGCTCGCGCGCGATCCGTTCCGCCTCCTGCTGGTCGGCGTGGCAGAGCATGTGGAACGCCATCATCACCGTGCCTGGACCCGGATGCCCGGCCCGGGCACGGGCCTCGCGATAGGCGCCGAGCAGCTCCGCCATCGCCCCGCCGGCCATCGGGATGGCCATGACGCCATACCCGGCCGCTCCGGCGCGCTCGAACGACTCCCGCGTGGCCAGCGCCGCGATATAGAAGGGCGGGCGCGGGCGCTGCGTCGGACGCGGCATCGAGGTCACATCGCGGAAGCTGTAAAACCGCCCCTCGGCGGTGACGGTCTCTTCTTCGATCAGGCGGCGCACCTGCTCCACGCCCTCCTCGAACCGGGCGCGGCTGTCGTCGAGGCGGACGCCGAACCGGGCGAACTCGTGGGGCAGGAAGGCGCGGGCGAAGCCGACATCGAGCCGGCCGTCGCACAGCGCGTCCGCCATCGCGATCTCGGCCGCGAGCTTCAGCGGGTTGTTGAACGCCGGCAGCACCGCTCCGGTGACGAGCCGGGCGCCAAGCGTGCGCTGCGCGGCGGCGGCGAGAAAGAGGAGCGGATTCGGGCTGTAGCCTCCGTAGGGATGGAAGTAGTGCTCGACAGTGCGGACATGACTGTAGCCGTACTGGTCGCACAGGTCGACGAGGCGCAGCGCCTCCTGCCAGTAGTCGCGGGCGGATTTCTCGTCGGGACCGATGTCGGGGAAGAACTGGATACCGGTTTTCATGAGCGCGGTCCTGACGCGGGGTAGTCTTCATCGTCATGCCCGCCCCCCGGACTTGGTCCGGGGTTGGCACGAGCACCCACGTCTTCTTGCGGGCGTTCAAGACGTGGGTGGCCGGGCCAAGCCCGGCCATGACGTGATGAGCTCGCGCCTTACTCCGCCGCTGCCGCTTGCTGCCGGAGATCCTTCGAATACTCGATGCTGACCGGCGCCTCGGCCTCGAACGGCGAGCGCAGGCCGAGCGTCTTGCCGTGCTCGCGAACCGCCGGCATCACCTCCTGGCACAGCAGGCGGATGCAGGTGCGGGTGTCCTCGGGGCTGACCTTGCCGTCATTGGCCCAGAATCCCATGATCCCGGGACGGGTCTGCTCGATCAGCATCTTCAGCCGCTCGATTACCGTCTTTGGCGTTCCGGCGATGATCTGGGTGTCGCGGATCTGCTCCTCGAAGGTCGGGCTGCCGCGCGGGTTCTTGGCCCGACCGACCGCGAACTCCACGAAGTTGCGCCGGCCGGAGGGCGAGAAATAGCCGGACGGGTTGGCCCAGACGGGATGCGCGAGCCCGGTGAACTCGCCCTGCATCCACATGAACTGGCGCGCGTTCTCGAGCGCCTTCTCCTCGGTCTCCTGGACGTGGACGCGGATCAGGTAGCCGAAATTCTCCGGGCCCGGCTCGTAGCCCACCTCGCGCGCCTGCTGGGAGTAGATGTTCCAGATGTTCTTGGTGGCATCGATCGCGGTGTTGAGCGCGACATACGGGTAGCGGTGGCGGGCCGCCCACAGGATCGTCTCCTTCGACAGCACGCCGGGGATCCACACGCGCGGATAGGGCTTTTGCAGCGGCACCGCCCAGGGGTTCACGACGCGATGCTGGTAGTGCGTGCCCTCCCAGCGGAACGGGCCGGGCTGGGTCCAGGTCTTGACGACGAGGTCGTGCGCCTCCTCGAACCGCTCGCGGTTGTAGGCGGGGTTGACCCCGGAGGCGAGCTGCTCCTGCCCGCCGCCGCGCACGAAGCCGGAGACCAGCCTGCCCTTGCTGATCATGTCGATCATGGCAAGCTCTTCGGCCATGCGGATCGGGTTTTCCGCCAAGGGCAATGGGTTGCCCAGCAGAACGATCTTCACCCGCTTGGTCACCGCGGCCAGGATCGAGGCGAAGATGTTGGTCTTGGCCTGCATGCAGAACGGCGCATTGTGATGCTCGTTCAGCATGATGCCGTCGGCGCCGCACTCGTCGGCGTAGATGTAATCCTCAAGGTACTGGTTATAGAGCCGACTGCCCGCCACCGGGTCGAAGTTCCGGTTGGAGAAGGTCAGCGCCGTGGCGCCGTAGCGGCGGCCCTCGTCCGCGTCGTAGGCGGACATCGGCTGCTCGGTGAAATACATGAGGTGCATGGGACGCTCCCTTTCGATCAGTCGGCGCTCGCGAACTCGGTCACGAGGCGGGCGAGCGCCTCCGGCTTTTCCATTTCCATGAAGTGTCCGCAGCCCGGGACGACCTCCAGCCGGGCACCGGGCAGGGCGCGCTGGTAGGCTTCCCCCGCGCTGCGGGGCACGATCTTGTCGTCATCGCCCCACACGATCAGCGCGCGCGCCCGCACCCCGCCCAGCAGGTGCGGGAGGGTCTGGCTGTACATGTAAGGCTTCCAGGCGATGCGGAAGCACATTTCCCGCGCGATGTCCCACGCCTCGAGCTGGTCGGTGCTGACCTCGCCGAAGACGCGGCGGAAATTCTCCTGGTCGTGAAAGCCCGCCTGCGGGTAGGCAACATAGGAGATGATCGCCTGGTCCAGGATATCGCCTTCCGGCGGCTTGATCCCCATCGGGGCGACGAGCACCAGGCGGTGGAAGTCTCGCGGCGCCAGGCTGGCCATCTCGGCCGCGATCCAACCGCCGAAGCCGAGCCCGACCAGCGAGACGTTCGTCACGCCAAGATCGGCAAGGAGCCATTGGTGGATCGCGGCAAGGTCGCGGACGCTGCGCATCCAGCTAGGCCGCTCCGACCGGCCCCAGCCAGGGTGCTGGGGCACCAGAACGGTGAACCGCTCGGCAAGCAGATCGTAGAAGGGCAGCCGGTCCGGCGTGCCGATGTCGTGGTGCAGAACCAGCAGCGCCGGGCCGTCACCCGTGCGGGAGAGATGCACCTTGACGCCCGCCAGTTCGGTCGTCGTGTCCTTCCAGGCCACGTTCGACGCCATCGCCCCCTCCTTCTCGTTCTGCAAAGAGGATACCCGCTGGTATCCGGGCCTGTCCAACCTCCGCTCCATCTCAGGGAACTGTCCGCCGGGGACAAGGTTTCACGCAGCGGTGATATTGACGCGGAGGCGCGCTCCTTATGTCTCGCGAGCCGCATGTGGGCGGTCGGGCGCGGCAGATCGAGGGTCGGCGGTCAGCAGGGGATTTTCGGCTTGTCGGTCTCGGACCTGTTCGCTTTCGCCCAGCAGCATCCAGCGCTCCAGGTATTCGTGATCATCTTTGCCACCTTCGTCCTGGAGGATGCGGCTACCGTGCTCGCCGGGATGCAGGCTGCCCAGGGCAGCCTTTCGGTCGCGCTTGCGCTTGGCTCGCTCTATGTCGGGATCGTCCTTGGCGATCTCGGTCTGTACGGGCTCGGTCGGCTCGCAGCCCTGGTCCCCTTGGTGCGGCGCTCGCTCCCTCCGCAGCGTACCGAGGCGGTGCGCGCGTGGCTTGCGGGGCGGGTGTTCCGCGTCGTGTTGGTCAGTCGTTTCCTGCCCGGCGTGCGGCTGCCGACCTACACCACATGCGGCTACCTGCGCGCCAGCCTGCGCCAGTTCACGCTGGCGACCATGATCGCCACGCTGTTCTGGACGTCGGGCCTGTTCGCCCTGTCGATGCGCGCCGGATCGTTCCTGCTGGCGCATTTCGGGGTCTGGCGCTGGGCGGGCGCGGCGGGACTGGTCGTCTTCATGATCGCGGCCGGCCGGATCGCCACCGTATTGACTCGCCGGAAGGAACGGCTGACCCGGCGCGAACGGCACTACGAGGACGCACACCAACGATGAACAGCGGCAATGCGGCGTTGACCCAGGCGGGGCGCAGGTTCCGGCCGGAGCCGCCTATCTCCTTCTTCGAGTTCTGGCCCGGCTGGCTGTTCTATACGCCAGTGGTGATCCATTGCATGGCGCTGGGCCTGCGGCACTTCTCCCCCGCGCTGCTCACGGCGGCCAACCCCCGCATCACGGCAGGCGGCCTCTGCGGGGAGTCGAAGACCTCCATCCTGGACCAGGTCGAGGACGCGGAGCGGCCCCTGCTCGCGCGCTACACCAGCCTGAGTGTCGCCGGCGCGGCGGACGACCTCGCCGCGGCTGAGCAGGCCATGCAAGCTGCCAGGCTTGCCTATCCGGTGGTGGCCAAGCCCGACATCGGCTGCAACGGTGCCGGGGTGCGCCTGGCGCGCGGGCCCGCCGCCCTGGCGGGCTATCTCGCCGCCTTTCCGCCCGGCGAGCGCGTGGTGCTGCAGGAGTTCATCCCGTTCGAGAACGAGGCCGGTATCTTCTATGTCCGCCTTCCGGACGAGGAGCAGGGTCGGATCACCTCCATCACCTTCAAGGAGACGCCGTTCGTCGTGGGCGACGGACGGCGTAGCCTGCGCCAGCTCATCCTGGACGACCCGCGCGCTGGCCGGATCGCCCATCTCTATCTGCCGCGCCTGGCCGATCGGCTGCACGAGGTTCCCGCCCAGGGAAGGCGCGTGCCGTTGGTGTTCGTGGGCAACCACTGCAAGGGGGCGATCTTTCACGACGCTTCCAGCCACGCCACCCCGGCGCTGGTGGCGCGGATCGAAGCGCTGGCGCGCGCCATCCCCGAATTCCATTTCGGTCGGATCGACGTGCGCTTTGCCTCGGTCGCGGCGCTCGGGCGGGGCGAGGGATTCCGGGTCATCGAGGTCAACGGCGCGGGGTCCGAGGCGACGCATGTCTGGGACCCACGCACCACGCTGGCTCAGGCTTGGCGCGACCAGTTCCTGCACTACGGCCTTGCCTATCGGATCGGCGCCGCGAACCGGGCTCGCGGCGCCCGGCCGACTGGGCTGCGCGAGCTGCTCCGGCTATGGCGGATGCAGCGGCGCCTGATGGCCGGCTACCCTCCTCACGATTGACGCGATTAAGCCATTGCAACGCGTCCGCTTCTTGGGTGAGGAATTGCTATGACCACGATCCAAGCCATCGTCCTTGCCGTGCTGCAGGGCGCCACCGAGTTGTTCCCGGTGAGCAGCCTCGGTCACGCCGTCATTTTGCCGGCGCTGCTCAACTGGAACATCGATCAGCGTGCGCCCGCCTTCCTGCCATTTCTCGTGATGCTGCATCTCGGCACGGCGGCGGCGCTGCTGCTCTATTTCTGGCGGGACTGGTGGGCACTCGGCACCGGCGCCCTGGGTCTGGGCGAGCGGCATAAGGTGGCGGAGAGCCGGCGCGTGCTGTGGCTGGTCGTGATCGCGACGATCCCCGCCGTGATCGTCGGCTTTCTGCTGGAGCATTTCTTTCGCGCGCTGTTCGGCAACGCGGTGCTCGTCGCCGCCGTGCTGATCGTGAACGGTTTCCTGCTGCTGTTCGCTGAGAAGGTGCGCGGACGCGGCACAAGGCCCTTGTCCACGCTGACCGCGACCGACGCGCTCGCCATCGGCTGCTGGCAATGCACGGCGCTGGTGCCGGGAATTTCGCGCTCCGGCGCGACCATCGTGGGCGGCATCCTGCGTGGCATCGACCACGCCGGGGCGGCGCATTTCTCGTTCCTCATCGCGACGCCGATCATCCTGGGCGCGACGGTCCTGGAAGTGCCGAAGCTGCGCCACGCCGGAATGGCAATGGGCGGCGACGTGATCGGGCTCTCGGTCCTGGCCGCCGTGGTCGCCGGGATCACGGTGTACGCGAGCACGGCGTTCCTGATGCGCTACTTCCGGGGGAACGACAATTGGGCGCTGAACCCCTTCGCGTACTACTGCTTGCTGGCAGGGGCAGGAAGCTTGGCGGCGCTGCTGATCCGCTAGGGAAAGTGCGCTACGGCGTGCGGGCGAGGCGAACGGCGGTCCGCAGCAGGATCTGACGATCCTCGGGCGAGCAGTCGCGATACAGGCGCAGCATGGCGGCCTCATCCGCGCTGGTCGCCTCCGGCAGCCGGCCGGGGCCGGAGCCATGCATCAGGAACTCCACGCCGACCCCTAGCACCTGGGCGATCCGCGCGAGGTTCCCCGTGATTTGGCCCGAACGGCCAGTCTCCCATTGCGCCACCGCGCTGCGCGAGACGCCGACCGCGGTCGCCAGCTCCTCCTGAGTGATCCGCCGCTCCTGTCGCGCGACGCGGATGCGCTCACCGATCTCGCTCGGGGTGCTCATAGGTGGGATCCTAAGTGAGAATTGCTAACTTTGCAAGAACCGGCCGCCTTCGCTGAAGGTTATTTTCATTGACATTTGTTAGGCAAGTAAACTAACAGTGATCCCCGGACATTGGAGCCGAGGTCGCCGATGACTCACCGCCTTTGCTGGACCGAAGCGCAGGACGCGCAGCTACGACGGCTACGGGCGGAGGGTGCTGATTGGGACGACATCGCCCGCGTACTCGGGCGGGAACGTGCCGCCCTCGAGGCGCGCGCGCAGGCGATCGCGGCACGGCGTCCCCCGCCAGACTTCACGCCGCCCCCCGACGACCCAAGGCGTGAGCCGCTCGCGGCAGGTCATCCGAGGAGCTGGGGCACCCTGGTGAAGGACACCCTGCTCGAAGGCGCCGACTACCCGCTCCCCTGCTTCTCCCGCTAACCCGGCCAGGAGTTCATCGCGATGTTGCAGTCTTCCGTCGACCCGCGCGCGGCCGATGCCCCAATCGATGCGAAATTCGTCACGTGGCGTCTGGAGGAAGCCGGCGCGGCGCTGCTCGCGCTGCCGCAGACCGGCTGGTCCACCAGGTTGCGTACCTCCAACCTGGATGTCGTCCGCGCGGCGGTGGACAGTTATGATTGGGGCGAGAAGCCGGTGCGTCCGCCCGTGCCCTCGGCTTCCGCCATCACCCGCATGGACGAGGCGATGGACTGGATCCAGTTCATTCCGCTCGACCGCTACGTGCTGCGCCGCATTGTCGGTGCCCGCAGCCTGGTCAATCCGCTCACCGACCGCCACCTGTTCCCGTGGCGGCGCCTGGCCGCGGCCCTGGGCGCGGACCACAAGGCGGTGCAGCGTTGGCATGCCGAGGGGATTGCGCTGATCGTGGCGGCGCTGAACGGCGTGCGCCCCTCACCCCGACCCTCTCCCAACGGGAGAGGGAGCGCGGTGGGCAGCGTCCGTGACTACAACGCCCGGTCTCCCGCTTGCGGGACAGGATGGGGTGAGGGCGAAAAGCCACTCAGGACTGAGGGCGGCCCGGCTGGACGGCTGGCGCCCTCGGGCAGGCCAGCGAGCCGCAGACCTGCGGCATAATGCTCAATGTCCTGCGGACGCATCATCGGCGCGCGTTGCACCGCGCCTTGCACGGTGAACCCCGGTTCCAACTGCAGCAATCTGGCGCGCAAGACACTGGCCTCCTCTTCGAGGCCGAGGTGGCCGAGGGCCGCGATGTATAGCTTGTAACTGGATGAGAAGATCGGGTTCAGCTCGACCGCGCGCCGGCCGATCTCGGCGGCCAGCGCGTGTTCGTGGCGAAGCAGGTGCGGCATGATCAGCGCCATGTCGAAGAAGAAGCCGTGCGGGTCGTAGGGTGAAAGAGCTTGCGCCTGCCGGACGCGGCGAATCGCCTCAGCATGGTCGCCAAGATAACAGTGCGCCAGGCCAGACAGGCACCATGCCAGCGCCAGGTTCGGGTTGATCGCCAGTGCCCGTTCGTGCAGCGTGCGCGCCTCCAGCGGCTTACGGTTGAGATAGCCGCGCACATGCCCCGCCAGCGTCAGCGCGCGCGCATCGCCCGGGTCGAGCGTCACCGCCCGCTCGGTGAGCACGCCGGCGCGCCGGGTCGCCTGCTCGGGGTTCTCGGCCCAGCCCTGGCCCAGCAGGAATAGATGCCAATGGGCGAGCCAGGCGTGCGCCGCGGCATTGCCCGGATCGAGTTGCAACGCCTCCTCCAGCATCTCGCCGGCGGCGCGGAAGGCGGCCTGGTCCAGCCGATAGATGGCCGGGATCGCGCGCAACATCAGCTCATGCGAGGTCGGGTTGGCGCGCCGACGTGCCACCGCCCGCTCGCCCTCGCGCAGCAGCAGTTCGGGAGCGATCTGTGCGACCGTCGCCGAGGCGATCTCGTCCTGAAGTGCCAGTATATCGTCCGCGGGCCGGTCGAAGCGGCGCGCCCAGACCACCTCGCCCGCCGCCCGCATGTCGAGGAGCTGGGCGGTGATGCGCACCCGGTCGGCGCCGTGCTGGATCGTGCCCTCGAGCAGGAAGTCGAGATCTAGGTCGCGCCAAGCCGAGCTCGCATCGCGCGGCTCCGCGGCGATCGCCGCCAGTGACGAACTCGACACGCAGGACACCCAGCGGAACGGTGCCAGCGCCGTGGTGATCTCTTCTGCGAGACCGAGCGACAGCCCCCCGGTGCGCTGTGGGTCGACCGCGCGCATCGGCATGATCCCGATCCGCACCCGCGGGCCGGAAGGGCGCGGGCCCGCCGTTGCCGCTCCCGGCCCGGTGAGTGGCTCGCTGGCGGGCGGAGAATCCGGGCCGCCCAGGATCGTGCGTCCGTTGCGCACCGCCTCCGCCAATGCCACGGTCTCAGGCGACGGCGTGAGCCCGGCGCGTCCGGCCAGCGCGGCCTGACAGCGGCCAAAGGCGTCGGCCGCGCCCGCGCGGTCGCCGGCCTGGCCCAGCCCCCGGATCACCGCGCGCCAGGCTGGCTCGTGCGCCGAATCCACGACCAGCAGCCATTCGGCGGCGGCCATGACCTGTGCCGGATCGGTCGCCGCGGCGAGCGCTGCCTCGCCCTGCAACCGCGCGAGCTGGTCGAGCCGCTGACGCTCCGCATCCAGCCAGCGGTCGAAGGCCGGGTCTAGGCCGAGCAGATCCTCGAGAAGGGTGGGACGATACAGCGCGGCAGCCTCGGCCAGGGGAGCGGTCGCCGCGCCGAGCACGCCGGCATCGACCCAAAGGCCCTCGGCGCGAAGGCGTAGATGGGTCCGATCGGCCTGCAGAAGGGGCCGGGCATCCAGGCCGATCGCCTCCTGCAATTCATGAACCGATTGGCGCAGCGAAGCGCGCGCCTGTTGGGGGTCGCGCCTGCTCCAGAGCAGGGTGGTCAAGTGGCCGCGCGAAACCGGCAGCGGCGCGCGCAACGCGAGCACGGCGAGCACCGCGCGCGTCTTGCGCATCTTGGGCAGGGCGGACAGCCCGGAGCAGTCCCACGCGTCCATCGCTCCGAACAGGCGCACATGCAACGCGGCCCCCGTCTTCGGCTGCGGCGTGCCAGGGACATGAGACAGGTCCGAGTGGAGGATCAAGAGCCTTGCGATCGAGTGCCGAGGAAGCCGTCAACAGCGAAATATAACCACTTCTATAACAGTCTGCGAGCCATTAATGCATGGTCGGGGGGCAACAAGAACAAAAGGGCTCTTTGTAGGAAAATAAGCTTGACGCTGCCACGAATTGCATGTAATGCTTATCCATCGGCGGGTGATGCGCGCCCACTCTCTTCCGCCGCAGCATCGAACGGCCTCGTCACTATGTGGCGGGGCCGTTTCCGTTTCGGGTGCGGGGCGCATGGACGGATCGTGCGATTTATCCTCAGCCACAGGAGCCAGAGATGGACAAGACCGAAATGCTTCCCTCGCCGGTATCCCCCGACACCGCTGATACTGGCCACCTCCGCTTCGGCCGCGGCCTGCCGGCACCGGTGCCGGCCGAGGTCGCCGATACCGGCCGCATCCGCTTTGGAGCCGGCGTCCGTTTGCCGGCGAGCCGCCCCGGCGCCTGACCACATCTTTCACGCCAAACCGCGACGAGGCAGACATGCCAGATCACCCGCCCGCTCCGACCATCCGATTCTATCGCCTGATCGAGCAGGCCCGCCCGCCGCAGCGCGCCGATCGCTCGGCACTGGGGACGTTGCCGACCCGAGCTTATCGCTACTGCGACGCGCTCACCTCGGCGGCGGCGTTCGGCTGGTATGTCTTCCCGCCGCTGGAGCTGCGGCTGATCTGGGATGGCGCCGATGTGTTCTGGCACCATGCGGGCACCGAGAACTGGCTGCCGCTGCAGCCCGCCGCGCAATGCCCCGGCCATGCCGCCCGCTTCGACCAGGCCGCGCCGGCCGGGCTGCGCGGCTGCGCCCCGCCCTTGCTGACCGCGTTGCCGGAGCCAGGGACCGTGCAGCTCTGGACCGGGCTGATGGCGCGCGCGGCGCCGGGCTGGAGCCTGCTCGTGCGCGGCCCCGCCAACCTGCCCGTCCCCGGCGGCTACGCGGTGTATGAGGGAATCGTGGAGAGCGACCGCTGGTTCGGGCCGCTGTTCACCAATCTGCGCCTGACCCGCACCGGCACCCCGGTGCGGCTCGCCGCCGATTTCCCACTGCTGCAGATCCAGCCGCTGCCGCGCGCCGCCTACGCGGACGACACGCTCAGCGCCAACGAGTTCGTGGCCGACCTCGACGGGTTCGGCGCGGCGGAGTGGGCGGATTATCAGGCGAGCATCGCCGGCCCGAGCGCCGACCCGGACCGGCCATTCGGCGCCTATGCGGTGGCCGCGCGCAGGCGCCGCAAGGGATGCCCGTTCGCCGCGCGGAAAGCCGCCTGAGCGCGCGGGCTCAGACGACGGCCTGTGGCGCCGGCGTCTGGGGCTGGCCTTGCGCGCGCCGGGCCTGCCACAGCGCCACGAAGTCGATCGGCTGCAGCAGCACGGGCGGGAACCCGCCTTCCCGTGTCACATCGGCCAGCAGGTTGCGGGCGAAGGGAAACAGGATGCGCGGACACTCCACCAGCAGCACCGGTTCCACGGCGTTTTCGGGCAGGCCGGACAGGGTGAACACGCCGGAGTAGGTCATCTCGGCCACGAACACGGTGTTCGGCGCCGGACCCGCGTTGTTCGCGCCGGTTTGCTCCTGTACCTCGTGCGCCTCGGCGCGGATGAGCAGCGAGACCTCGAAGATGTCCTGGCCTTCCTGCACCCGCCGGGCCTGCACGTCGAGGTTGATGTTCACCGAGGGCTGGGCGCGGAGCTGGGTGAAGATCTGGGGGGCGCCTGGAACCTCGAAGGACAGGTCCTTCACGTACTGGATATTGACCACGAGCGGCGGGCGCTGCTGGGCTCCGACCTGCGGTGATGTCTCTGACATGGCGCTCTCCGGTTCGTGCGGCGCTCCGGTAGCAGATGGCGGGGGTCGCGGGAAGCGCCGCTAAGCTTCCCGACGGAACGTCACCACCAGCACATCCCGGAAGCCGGGCAGCGCGGGATCGATCGGCGCGACCGGGGTGACGCCGTGCATCACGCGGTTGTCGTCGACCAGCGCCGCGTCGAAGGGCTCGGTGAGGGTGAAGCTGCCCAGGGTCCGGCCGGCGAGGTCGGTGACGCCGGTCACGCCCTCGCGGATGTTGCGGCGCCCGACCAGCAGGACCAGAACGTGGTCCACGCCATCCTGATGCGAGCCCTCGGGCGTCGGGCGGCCCGCCTGGTCGGCGCGGGCTTCGATGCGGAACTGGTGGACCTCGACATGCCAGCGCGGCGCCTGGCCGGGCGAGGTCGGCGTCAACCGCTCGAACAGCGCGCGGCATGTCGCGAGCACCGTGGTCATGGTCGGCCCGGCGCCGATCTCGGGCAGCACCGGCTCGAACCAGCGAGCGATGCCGCCATTCAGCTTGTTGTAGTCCCGGCTCTGGTAGTGGGCCTGGTGCGGCTTGCGGCGGATGCCGTCGGGGCCGGCGGCGTACACCGCATGGCGGCGCTTCCGATAGCGCCCACCATCGGCCATGTAGATGTCGACGCCGAGATCGTCCCAGCTCGCGGCGAAGCCGTCCCAATCGGCGAGCGAGCCGGTGCGGGCCAAGACCGCCCGCATCTCCGCCCCGCCCACGAAGGCGAAGCCGTCGCCGGCCACGGCCTCGGCCAGTGGGGCGAGCAGGTCGGCGCCGCTCATGACCGGCCCCCGCCGGCGCCGGCCGGCTGGGCCAAGGCAGGCGAAGGAGCCGGCGCGCGGTGCGTGTCGGGTACTACCGGAACGACCACGGTACGCGCCGGATTGTAGATCTCCACCTTTTCCTCCTGAAACCGCATCTTGAGCCGACGGTTGAACTCCCGCTGCACCGGCCAGCGGCCGGTGTCGGTGCAGACGATCTGGCCGGTGAGTGTGGCGCCGGCGCCGTCCACCTTGTCCACCCCCCATAACTGCAGATCGCTCAGCATCCGGTCCGCGAATTCCGGCTCGCCCCGCATCGTGGCGGCGATATCCTTCAGGATCTCGCCCACGCGGTCCGTGTCCTCGGCGTAGGAAACGGTCACGCTGACCGCGGCGTTGCCGAGGCCGCGATTGGTGTTGGTCACGCTGGTCACGGCGCTGAACGGGATGATGTGGACCGAGCCGTCGGTGGCGCGCAGGCGGATGGTGCGCACGGAGAGGTTCTCCACCGTGCCCGACAGGCCGGAGACCGTCACCCAGTCACCGACCTGCATCGCGTTCTCCAGCAGCAGGAAGATGCCGGTGATCAGGTCCTGCACCAGCTTCTGCGAGCCGAAGCCGATGGCCACGCCAACGATCCCGGCGCCGGCCAGCAGCGGCCCGATATTGATGCCGACCTCCGATAGTATCGTGAGCCCAGCGACGACCACGATCGCCACCAGCAGCGCGCTCCGCAGCAGCGGCAGCAGGGTGCGCAGCCGGGCCGAGCGGGTGGCTTGCTGCTCGCGCGTCAGTCGGGCGAGATGGGCCTGCAACCCGGCGTTCACCGCCTCCCACACCGCGATCGCCAGCAGCAGCGTGAGCACCAGCGTGCCAAGCCCTGCCGCGAGCCGCCGGCCGAGCAGGCTGTCGGCGAACCAGGAAAATATGGGCACGCCCCACACCTCCAGCATCAGCACGCCGGCTCCGATATAGACGACGGCACGCGCCGTGGCCTGCACCAGCGGATGATAAAAGCCCAGCCGCGCCTCCAGCCCGGGATAGCGTGCGGCGAGTTCGGGGCTCACCCGGCCCGCGCGCTCCAGTCCGCCCAGCAGCACGATCAGCGCCAGGCGAGCCAGCACGAGGATCACCACGACGGCCAAGAAGAAGCGCAGGATGATGGCGTAGCCGTTCGAAATCTCGATCGCCCAGGCGATCCAGGCGGCGGCCAGGAAGAACAGCGCGATCCAGTGCCAGACCGGGGCGATCGCGTTGCGCAGCCGCGCGATCGGGCCGGAGGCGCCGGCCGGGGCGTGCAGGCGGTCGCGCACCGCGCGCCGGCTTTGCAGCACCATCACGCCCAGCATGACATGGTCGATCAGCCCGCAGATCTTCAGCAACCCATCATGCGCCGGCATCGACATGCCGAGCGCCACCCCGACCTCGGCGATCGCATAGCCGAACACCGTGACCACCGTCAGGCGGCGAATCCACCGCGTCGCCCAGATGGCCGTCGCATCCGACACCCGCAGCAGCCGCAACTGGCGTCCGTCGGGCGACAGCATCATGCGGGAGAACGACATCACCGCGGCCGAGATGGCGTAGGCGTCCACCATCGCCAGCACCACGAGCCGGGACTGTTCGTTGCCGCCGAGCTCGCTCGCCGCGACGATGTGCCCGGCCACGGCGAAGGCGATGATGGGCAGGAGATTCAGCAGCAGGCGCGCAAACACGAGCGGCAGGCGACGGAGCAGCGTGAGCGCCGTGCTTCGCCGCGACCGTCGCACCCCGGCCTCGCCCGGCTCAGCCAATTCCTCCTCCTCGATTTCGGCCGCGTCCGGCGGGGGCCGCTCGGCCGGTTGCCGGCCGGCCGGGGCGCGCATCGCCAGCACCTCCATGGGCTGGTGCAGGAGCCACCCAACGGCCGCCTCGGCCGCGAGGCCGGCGGCGAAGGCCGCGGCGACGCGCCAGACCGCCGATCGCAGAATCGATTGCGCCAGTGGGTTGGTGGCCATCACCACCACCCAGCCCCACAGCAACGGCAGGCTTTGAACGGTTCGCGCGGCCATGGTGGCGCGCGTCCACAGCGTTCCGAGAAATCCCGAGGCGCCCAGCACGACGGCGGCGCCCAGGCTGTCGGGGTTGAGCTGGACCTTCGGCGGCGCGGCAGCCGCCGGCGCGGACGCGGTTGCCGGCGGAGCCGGAGCGGCGGCCGGCTCCGGCGCGGTCGGCTTGGCCGCCGCGCTCGCGGCGGGGCGGGAGGCATCCACCCGGATGATCGCCTCCAGGGTGGCGACAACCTGTGCCCGCCGCGCCGAATCGGTCAGCACGGCCAGCGCCTCTTGCGCCTGCGCCGCGCTGACCGCCGGCGTGGCGGGCGCTTCGGCGGAGCGCGCGAGGGAAGGCGCCGCGAGCGGGGCAAGAACGAGGGCACCAGCGGCCCAGCGGGACGGGCGGATCACGGCAGGAACAGGCTCGCCAGCACCGCGCCCGAGTCCGCCCACTCCGATGACGACACGCCAGGCCGTACCATGTAAGATCGGTTCCTCAGCACGATGTGACCCGCGTGACCCACTTTCTGCCCTTCCTGATCGTCCCGCTGATGTTCGCCACCCTCGGCGTGCTGTTCGCGGGGCTGATCGGGGTGGCGCGCGGAGGCGCCGATCCCAGGCGCTCGAACGTGCTCATGCGCTGGCGTGTCCTGCTGCAAGCAGCGGCGCTGCTGCTGTTCATTCTGATGCTGGAACTCCTGAGGGGTTGATCGCGCATCGTTAACGTGCGTTTGACACTGGCTGGGGCGGGTGCATAAGGTCCGCTCCTTATATTGCACGTGCGAACAGGCGTCCCGTCCCGCGGCGCGCCGGATCGGCACAAGGGTTCTGGAGGCGGCACGCTGTCATGAAAATAGTCGTCCCGGTCAAGCGCGTCGTGGATTACAACGTCAAGGTGCGGGTCAAGTCGGACGGCACGGGCGTCGAGACGTCCGGCGTCAAGATGTCGATGAACCCGTTCGACGAGATCGCAGTGGAAGAGGCGGTCCGCCTGAAGGAGAAAGGCGTCGCGACCGAGATCGTCGCGGTGTCCCTGGGCGTCGCGCAATGCGCCGAGACCATCCGCACGGCGCTCGCGATGGGCGCCGATCGCGGCATCCTGGTCGAGACCGATGCCGAGCTTCAGCCGCTCGCGGTGGCCAAGCTGCTGAAGGCGATCGCCGAGCGCGAGCAGCCGCGTCTGGTTATCCTTGGTAAGCAGGCGATCGACGACGACATGAACGCCACCGGCCAGATGCTGGCTGCCCTGCTCGGTTGGCCGCAGGGCACCTTCGCGAGCAAGCTCTCCGTGGAAGGCGACAAGATCACCGTGGTGCGCGAGGTGGATGGGGGGCTCGAGACGATCGCGCTCAATCTGCCCGCGATCATCACCACCGACCTGCGCCTGAACGAGCCTCGTTACGCCTCGCTGCCCAACATCATGAAGGCCCGCAAGAAGCCGATCGCCAACATGAAGCCCGCCGAACTCGGCGTCGATCCGGCCCCCCGGCTGACCACCATCAAGGTGAGCGATCCGCCGAAGCGCAAGGCCGGTGTGAAGGTCGGCTCGGTGGCCGAGCTGGTGCAGAAGCTCAAGACGGAAGCGAAGGTGATCTGAGCATGGTGTCCCTGGTCCTGCTGGAATACGACGGCTCGGGCATCAAGCAGCCCTCGCGCAGCGCCGTCGCTGCCGCTGCCAAGCTGGGCGAGACACACGGGCTGGTCGTCGGCCAGGGCGTTCAGGCGGGGGCCGAGGCCGCTTCGCGGCTTCCGGGCCTGAGCAAGGTGCTGGCCGCCGAGGGGCCGGAGTATGAGCACATCCTGGCCGAGCCGCTGGCTGCACTTCTGATCGCGCTGGCACCTTCCTATTCGCACCTGTTCGCCGCCGCGACGGCGGTGGGCAAGAACGTCATGCCGCGGGTCGCGGCCCTCCTTGACAGCCAGCCGATCAGCGATATCGCCGGGGTTGTCGATGCCGAGACGTTCATCCGCCCGATCTACGCCGGCAACGCACTGGCCACCGTGAAGTCCTCTGACGCCAAGAAGGTCATTACGGTTCGCGCCTCCAGCTTCGACCCGGTCGCGACCGAAGGCGGCAGCGCGACGATCGAGAAGGCGCCTGCGGCCGAGGCGCCCGGCCTCTCCTCCTTCGTGTCGGCCGAACTTTCCAAGAGCGAGCGCCCGGAGCTGACCGCCGCCAAGGTGGTGATCTCGGGCGGGCGCGGGATGCAGAGCGGCGACAATTTCAAGCTGCTCGAGCCGATCGCCGACAAGCTGGGGGCGGCCATCGGCGCCTCCCGCGCGGCGGTCGATTCCGGATTCGTCCCCAACGACTACCAGGTGGGACAGACCGGCAAAATCGTCGCCCCGGACCTCTATGTCGCGGTCGGCATCTCCGGCGCCATCCAGCATCTGGCCGGGATGAAGGACAGCAAGGTCATCGTGGCGATCAATAAGGACGAGGAAGCGCCCATCTTCCAGGTCGCCGATTATGGCCTGGTGGCTGATCTGTTCACGGCGCTGCCCGAGTTGGCGGCGGAACTGGAGCGCTCCTAGGAAATGAACATGGAAGTCAAATCGGCGCTGGCCGCCGCCCCGTTGCTCGCCGACGCGCCGGAGATCGCGCGAATCGGCGTGATCGGGGCCGGGCAGATGGGCAACGGCATCGCCCATGTCTGCGCCCTGTCGGGGCTGCCGGTCACCATGCTGGACGTGCGCGCCGAGGCGCTCCAGAAGGCGGTCGGCCTGATGGCGCGCAACATGGATCGGCAGGTGAACCGCAAGCTGATCAGCGCCGAGGCGCGCGACGCCGCGTTATCCCGTGTCGAGACCTCCACCGAATACGGCGCGTTCGGCGAAGCCGACCTGGTGATCGAGGCGGCGACCGAGAAGGAAGAGGTGAAGCGGGCGGTGTTCAAGACCCTGACGCCGCACCTCAAGCCGGCCTGCCTGATCGCCTCCAATACCTCGTCCATCTCGATCACCCGCCTTGGCGCCAACACCGACCGGCCCGAGAAGTTCATCGGGATGCACTTCATGAACCCGGTCCCGGTCATGAAGCTGGTCGAGATCATCCGTGGCATCGCCACCGACGAACCGACCTTCACCGCCGTGCAGGGCCTGGCGGATCGGCTCGGCAAAGCGACGGCTGTTTCCGAGGACTTCCCGGCCTTCATCGTCAACCGCATCCTGGTGCCGATGATCAACGAGGCGGTCTATGCCCTGTATGAGGGCGTGGGCTCCATCGCCGCCATCGACACGTCCATGCGGCTCGGCGCCAACCACCCGATGGGCCCGCTGGAACTGGCCGACTTCATCGGCCTGGATACCTGCCTGTCGATCATGCAGGTGCTGTACGAGGGGCTATCGGACAGCAAGTACCGCCCCTGCCCGCTGCTGGTGAAATACGTTGAAGCCGGCTGGCTCGGGCGTAAAACGGGCAGGGGCTTCTATGATTACAGCCAGGATCCACCACGTCCCACACGTTGAGGACGATACCATGCCGCCAAGGCCCTGAACTCCCTCTCCACCCGTTTGGGGGGAGAGGGTCGGGGTGAGGGGGGCAGCGGGGCCGACCAGGAACGCGGGTAGACCCTCACCCAACCCTCTCCCAAAGGGAGAGGGGGTGTGGTGCCGAGTTCGGTGCCTCGGCCTTAGGCCTCACCCGTTCGCCCGATCCAGCTCCGCCTCGGTGATCCCGAGCTTGCCCGCGGCCTCGCGGACCTGCGCCCAGGTCATGTCGTCCACCGGAATCCCCCCGGCCATCCGCTCGCGCGCGGAGCGGCGTTCCGGCTCGCCGGGCAGCAGGATCGCGTCGAACCCAGGCGCGAGGCGGGAGGATTTGATGTGGGCGGCGGTAGCCGCGACGCCTTCGGCCACGGAACCTGGATCGTTCAGACGGGCCAGATCGGTGATCACCGCGAATAGGCTGTTCAGGATGCCGCCCTGATACGCCTCGCCGGCGCGCTTTCCGCCGGCGACCGCGCCGGCCATGATCTCGCACATAACGGCAAGGCCGGAGCCCTTGTGCCGGCCGAAGGTCAGCAGCGCGCCGGTGCGGTCGTCGATGAAGCCGCGCGGGTCGGTGGTGGGGCGGCCCTCCGGATCGATCAGGCTCTCGGGCGGGACCGCGACGCCCTTGTTGCGGGCGATGCGAGCCTTGCCGGCGGCGATGGTAGTGGTCGCCATGTCGAGGACCACCGGCTCCGCGTTCGGGCCGGGGACCGCTGTCACGAACGGATTGGTGCCGAGGCGGGCCTCGCCGGCACCGAACGGGGCGGCGATGTCGTGGTGGTCGGCGACGTTCACATAGCCGATGAACGCCATCCCGGCCGCCGCCGCCTGCTCGCCATAGGTGCCGACCCGGCCGATATGAGCGCTGTTGCGCAGCCCGAGCACGCAGGCTCCCATCTCGCGCGCGCGCGCGATGGAGCGGCGAACGGCCTCGGCGGCCATGCGCTGGCCGAAGCCGCGGCGGGCGTCGAGCACCAGCAGGGCGCCGAAATCGACCACCGTCTCCAGCGTCTGATTCGGCACCAGCAGGTTGTCCTGCAACAGCCGCACATAGGCCGGCAGCATTCCGACACCGTGGCTGTCATGGCCGGCGAGGTTCGCGCGGATCAGGTGGTCGGCCACTTCCGCCGTTTCCGCCTCGTCGCTGCCCATGCGGCGCACGATAAGGCTGCTGACGGCGCGGAGCTTATCCGGGGTGAAAGTCGGCATGAGAGCTTCTATTCTCCGGCGAGGCGCGTCGCCGTTGCGGGCGCGGCGAGACGCATGAGCGATGACACATCCTGAGTGCGATCAATGGCGAGCACCGCGTCCGCGAGCCGCGCCGAACGCTCGGCGCCGAGCACCGCGTCGGCTAGACCGGCGAACTTGTCGCGCAGCTCCGCCTCGGTCAGGAAGTTCCCCGGCTCGCCCTTGGGGACGACGACGGTCTTGACGAAATCCTGGCCTCGCGCGCGCACCGTCACCTTGCCGGACATGTTGGCGGGGAACTCCGCCTCGATCTCCGGGTCCAGCTCGCAGCGCACCCTAGGCAGCAGCCGGCGGATCTCGGGATCATCGAGCAGGGCGTAGCTGTCCCAGCCCATGTGGCCTTTCGCCAGCGCGCAGGCGATGACGAAGGGGCCGCTGAACTGCCCGTCGACGACGTTGCGCGGGTCGGCCTTCTTGTCGGCCGGCTCGCCGATCAGCAGCATTCCCGCCTTGGGAAGGCCCAGCGTGACCGAATCGATCTCCTCAACGCGCAGCCCGTGTCCGGCGCGCAGCGCCAGCGCGGCGTCGATGCCGGCATGGCCGTAGCGGCAGGACGGATAGGGCTTCACGGCCGTCGCCATCAGTTCGAATTCCTGCCCGAGCCTAAGCAGCGCGCGCTCTGGCGTCGGGTCGGGGGCGTAGGCGCGCATGAAGCCGTGCCGGCCTTCCAGCGCCTGCTCGGCGCCCTTGAAGCCTTCGCGCACCAAGGTCGCGGCCATCAGGCCGTTCATCGCCGCCCAGCCGACCTGGAAGCGCTTGGTCCAGGCACCGTTGACCAGGAACTGGAGGCTGCCCGCGCATTGGCTCAGCACCGTGCCCATCGCGCCGGCAACCCCCGCGGCGTCCAGGCCGAACACCCGCGCAGCCGCGGCAGCAGCGCCGAACGCGCCGCAGGTGGCGGTGGGGTGGAAGCCGCGGTCGTAATGCGCTCCGGCGGGCAGCGCCAGGGCAACCCGGCACGTCACCTCGTAGCCGGCGACGATCGCGGCCAGCACATCGGCACCCGCCGCGCCCGCCATCTCGCCGGCGGCAAGGGCGGCGGGAATGACCGGAGCGCCGGGATGCAGGCTGCCCGCCGCATGGGTGTCGTCGAAATCGAGCGAGTGGGCGAGCGCGCCGTTCAGGAACGCCGCGCCGGCGGGGGTGTAGCGCGCGGCATCGCCGATCACCCCGGCATTGCCTCCGGCCATGCCCATGGCGCGCACGGCGGCCAGGAACGAGGCGGTGCTCTCGGCGTCATGACGGGCGCGCACGATGTTGCCGACCAGGTCGAGCACCATGAAACGGGCGCGGGTGATAACCTCGGGCGGGAGCTTCTCCAGCCGAAGTCCGGCGCTGAACGCGGAAAGCTCTGCCGTCACGCCCCTGCCCATCGGTCCCCTCCTCGCTGCCGCCGCACTCTCGCGCAAAGCGGCGCCGGGGCCAAGCCGGACAACGGCACGGGCTAAGGAGCATGTTGCTTCTTCTTCCGCCACCAGAGGCGCTCAGGCGAAGGCCGACCATCCACGCCTTTAGTCCAGTGGCTTGCGTATCGAACGCGAGGCGCAAATGCCCGCGACAGGCGCGGGCACGACGGCATTTTACCGTCTCCGCGCGTTTCGCCGCAAATTGCTAGGCTAGTGAACCAGCCGACGAGGATCGAGCATGTCCGCAACGCCGCTGCATGACTGGATGATGCCGCGCCTGGAAGCATTGCTGGAGGAGGCGCTCAAGGCGGGCTTCGAACGGCAGACGGCGGTCGCGGTGATCATCGATCTCATCGAGAGTTCGCGCTTCAACAAGCCGGCTCCGCTCAGCAGCTGATCGACCTGGTGCCAGGGCAAGCCGGAGCAAGAAACGGGAAGAACGGCGGGAGGCGAAGGGCTACATCGATCCTGTTATCGCCAAAGGGTCACGCCATGACTGACTTCCGCTGCCTGCCGATCGCCACCGAAATCGCCGATCGCTTCCGGGCCACCGGGCGCGACGACGCCGACAACGAGCTCCTTCGTCGCCAGCCCGGTCCAGACTCGCGATGCCCGTGCCGGCATTGCCTCGGCTACTCGGTCGACGGCGACACCGCTCTGCTCGGCTCCTACAACCTACCGCGCCCGCGCGGAGTCTATTGGACACCAAGCCCGATCTTCGTCCATGCGCACGCCTGCCCGCGCTATGATCGCATCAACGACATACCTGAGATTGTGCGCGGAGCGCTCGTCTCGGTGCGCGCCTACGACGTCGATGACATGTGCCTCTACGAGCTGGGCCAGGTTCGCGATGGGACCGAGGTGGACGAGGCGCTCCGCCGCGCCCTGGACGACCAGCGGACAGCATTCGTGAACATCCATACGGCGAAGCCGGGATGCCTGCTGTGCCGTGCGGAGCGGTGCTGAGCGCGTCCACGCAAGCCAGAGCACCAGATCGGTTCGGCCCGCCGCTGCGACGCCCGCCGACTACTTGATCCCGGTGATCGACGCCGTCACCGCGCGCGGGTCGCGCATCGGCCAGCGCCCGGCATCGACCTGAGCCAGGAACGTACCCACGATGCGGTTGAACTCGTCGGGGTTCTCCGTGTTGATCCCGTGCCCGCAATTCGCCATCACCGCGAGCGCCGCCGAGGCGATCTCGCGCTTCATCAAGATCGCGGGAGTGAGGCAGGGCCAGTCCTCGTCGCCGGTCAGGATCAGGGTCGGCACGGACAGGCGACGCATGTCGTCCACCAGGTCATAGAGCGAGGGCCGCTCGCGCTGCACGCCAAGCTGCGTGTTGGTCGCGCCGCGCCCGTCATGCTCGGCGAGCATGCGCTTGAACTCGGCGAAGCCGCGCTTGTCCTTGTTCTCGAACTGCACGCGGGTCGGGCCGTAGGCGTATCTCTCGGCGAACGCCGCCATGCCGTTGGCGCGGATGAAATCGGCGACCGCCTCGGCCTCCGCGCGGAAGCGGGCGCGCTGGTCGGGCTCGGCGCCGTAGCCGCAGCCCGCAACGGTTAACGAGCGGGCGCGCACGGCGTGGCGGAAGCCGAAATGCAGCGTGGCGAAGCCGCCCATCGACAGGCCGACGACATGCGCCTGGTCGAGCCCGAGATGGTCGAGCACGGCGCAAACATCGTCGGCGGCCCGCGGCTGCGAATAGCGGGTGACCTCCTCGGGCACGTCCGAAGGCGGATAGCCGCGCGCGTTGAACGCGATGGCGCGATAGCGTTGCCCGAAGTGGCGGAGCTGCGGCTCCCAGCTCCGGAAGTCACCCGCATACTCGTGGACGAAGATGACCGGCGTTCCGGCCCCGGTCTCCTCGAAATACAGCCGGACACCATCATCGGTGGTCGCGTGGGGCATGGTCGTTGTCCTCCCGAGTAGCCTCAGCCATTTGGGGCTTGCGGGCCGATCGCCAGCGTTCCGCCCGACGGCAGCTTCGTACTCGGGCGCAGCACGCGGCTGCCCGCCACGAACGCCGAGCAGGCGCGGCTCCACAACTCCCCGAAGGCGATCTCCGCTGTCCACGGTCCTGGCGGCAGCCCGGCAAGCCGGGCCGCGCCGCGCGGGGCGAGATAGATGCGAACGAAGCCGTGCCCGGCGCTGTCGATCAGCGTGATGACGGCCGGACTGGTCGAGGCATTCGCGAGCGTGGCGCGCGCATCGCCTCCGCCGCCTCCGGCGAGCACCTCGCCATTGGCAGGGGGGCGGCCGGAGTTGTCGGCGCAGGCCTCCCGCCTGGCCGCGAGCGCGTCGCCCGGCATCAGGCGTGCCGCCTCGATATAACCCACGGCGCCGCCGGCGAGCGCGACCGGCATCAGCCCCTCCGGGGCGGGCAGTGCGGGTACGTGTACGGGCGCGTAGGCCGGCAGCGCGCCCGCCGGGGTGAGGGCGTGCCCGGTGGCGTTCCCTCGCCATAGTACCGCCGGCCCGGGGCCGGGGAGCACGTAGTGATCGGGCGTGCCGGCGAGCACCAGCGGCGTGACGGGAGGAGTGGCGGAGGCGGCGGGAGCAGGGTCGGGCGTCTTGGCAACCGCCGCCGGGCGCGGCCCTGGGCCGGCGGAATGGAACACCGCCAGGACCGCGACGGCCACTGCGATCCCGCCCGCCCCGATCGCGGCAAGCCATGGGCCACGGCGCGGCGGGTCGGGCGGGCGGGGCGGAGGCCGAGGCGCGGGCGGCGAGGCGCTCGCACGGTTATAGGCGGCGCGGCGCAGCGGGTTCGACAGGACGTCATAGGCTTCCTTGAGCCGCACGAAGGCAGCCGCATCGCCGGTGCCGGGCACGTCCGGGTGCAGCCGACGGGCCTGGGCGTGGAACGCCGCCTTGAGCTCGTCCGACGTCGCCTCCGGCGTCACCCCGAGCCGGGCGTAGTGGCCGAGCGGGTCGCGGGTCATCGCGTGTGTATAGCGGGTTTTGCCCGGCTTGCGTTCCGCTCCCTTGTCGCGCGCCAGGCGCGCGACGTAGGCTTTAGGCGCAACGAACCGCGGGTGGTCGCGCCCGCCCTAGGGAGGTTTCATGTCCATCCGCCGTCTGCTTGCCACGCCGCTCCGACTGCCCGGCCTGCTCGCCGCTGCCGGGCTCGCCACGCTCGCCGGCTCTGCCGTAGCGGCTAGCCCGACGCAGGGGGTCACCGACACCGAGATCGTCATCGGCACCACGACCGACCTCTCGGGCGTGACCGCGATCCAGGGCGTGAACAACTCCGACGCCATCCGCATGGCCTTCGACGAGGTGAACGCCAAGGGCGGGATCAACGGCCGCAAGATCCGCTATGTCGTCGAGGACACCCAGTACACCGTGCCGCGCGCCGTGCAGGGCATGAACAAGCTGCTGAATCAGGACCACATCTTCATCGCGCAGGACGACGGCGGCACGCCGATGAACGATGCCGAGATGCCGATGCAGTTCGCCAAGGGCGTGCCGAACGTGTTCCCGCTGACCGCCGCGCGGTCGATGTACGAGCCGTACAACCGGCTGAAATTCGCGCAGTTCGCCTCGTACTACGACGAGATGCGGGCGGCGGTGAAGTACTTCGTGGAGCAGCGGCACCGCAAGAAGCTCTGCGTGATGTATCAGGACTCCGATTTCGGCCGCGACGTTCTGGCGGGCGTCACGGCGGAAGCCAAGGCGCTGAACGTGCCGGTCGTGGCCACGACCGCGCACAAATCCACCGACGTGGAGTTCAACGCGGCCGTGGAGAAGCTGCATGACGCGGGGTGCGACTGGATCGGGATGGGGACGATCGTCCGCGACACCAACCAGATCATCTCGACCGTCAAGAAGATCGGCTGGGCTCCCGACATGGTCGGCCAGTTCGCGTCCTATGATACCGCCGTCGCGTCCCTGCCGGGCGGGGCGACCGAGGGCTTCTTCTGCATGACCCCGGCGATCTACGCCTATCCCGACGACCCGCGCCCGGCGGTGCAGGCCTTCGCCAAGGCGTTCAAGGCGCGGTTCGGCCTCGATCCCAATTTCCACGGCGAGGTCGGGTACACGGCGGCACAGATGGTGATCCTCGCCTTGCAGCGGGCAGGCAAGGATCTGACGACCGACAGCTTCATCACGGCGATGGAGAGCATCCACGACTATACCGACATCTTCGGCACTCATCTCAGCCTGGGGCCGAACCAGCATCACGCCGAGACGGCATCCTTCCTGACCGTCGTCAGGAACGGGCGCTGGGTGCCGGTGAGCAGCGAGCAGCTGTCCTACTAGACTCGGCTGCGCCAACCCCCTTGCGCCGCGCGCAAGGGGCTACGCTTCCTCAGCCGCCTCCGGCAGCCTGCAACGGCACGCCGCAGCGTCGGCAACGCACCCCCCCTCCAGCCACCACCGCCGCACGGCCTGCAGCAGCATCCCGACGCGAGGCCCGGGAGCGATGCCGAGCGCCAGGACGTCGCGGCCGCTCAGCGGGAACACGGGACAGGGCATCGCCGCCAGGCGCGCGCGCAAGGCGGCCCAGTCATCCCCTTCGCCGCCCGCCAGCCAGACGCGGCCGATCAGCACGTCCGCCGGCGTGTCCGCCAGCATCCGCCGCAGCGCCGCATCGTCGTTCTCCGGTCCCGGCGCCGGTGCGGCGCGCCACGCGCGCAGCCGGTCGCGCTCCACATTGGACAGGCGCAGCCGGTCGGCCACTTCGTCCGCATCGCCCGTCGACAGCGCGGCAAGGCGCAGCAGCGGATCTGACGGGGCGCCCGCGCCCACCATTCGGGCAAGCCGCTCGACATCCGAGCCCTCGGGCAGCACGGCGGCCAACACGCCCATCGAGGCCATCAGCGCGATCGTCCGGCGCGGATCCGGGACCGCCAGGATCCGGCGCAGCTCGCCCCACACCCGCTCCGGTGACAGGCGCGAGAGGCCAGGCAGGCCGGCCTGGATGGCGCCGACCGCCTCGGCATCCGGCGGGGTGCGTGCATAGCGGGCGTGGAAACGGAAGAAGCGCAGAATGCGCAGGTAATCCTCGGCGATGCGCCGCGCCGGTTCGCCGACAAAGCGGATGCGTCCTGCCCGCAGATCCTCGATGCCGCCGAAATAGTCGAAGACCGCGCCGTGGCGGTCCATCGACAGCGCGTTGAGGGTGAAATCGCGTCGCGCGGCATCGGTGCGCCAGTCAGCGGTGAACGCCACGACGGCGTGCCGCCCATCCGTCGCCACGTCGCGGCGTAGCGTCGTGATCTCGTATCCGCGGCCTCCGACCAGCGCCGTCACGGTGCCGTGGTCGAGGCCGGTCGGGATCGCCCGCAGTCCCGCGCGGCCCAGCGCGGCGAGAACTTGGTCGGGGCTGGCGGGCGTCGCGAGGTCGATATCGGCGACTGGCAGCCCGGCAACCGCATCGCGCACTGCGCCCCCCACCACCCGCGCCTCTGGCAGCGCCGCCATCACCGCGATCAGGCCGGGATCGGCGAGGAAGTCCGGCGGCGGCACGCGCAAGACCGGAGGATCATTGCTCACCGCCCTGCGTCCGGCCCGAGAACCTGCCCGTCTGCGCCCACGCGGGCGGGCACATAAGGCACGTTGGGAGCCACAACCCGCCTTAGGCCGAACCAGGCGAGCCCGAGCGCGAGCAGCACGGCCCAGAGGCCGGCGACGACGACCAGCCGCAGCGGCAAGCGCCCGCCCCGCCCGGAAAGCCGCCAAGCCAGGAACGCCACGAATGGCAGCGCGAACAGCGCGAGCTCGGTCAGTCGCAGCATAGCGCGGCCTTCACTGCGCCCGGCGCAGCGCCTCCGCCACATGCACGAGGATCGCCGCGGTCGCGCCCCAGATATAGTGCTGAGGGTGCGGCCAAACCCAGACCTCGCGGACGACGCCGTTCCGCTCCTGGGTCTCCCGGCGCGGCGCGCGCGGATCGAGCAGGACGTCGAGCGGGAATTCGAACGCCGCTTCCACTTCGTCCGGCTCGGGGCGGAGCGTCAGGCCCGGCGGGATCAGACCCACGATCGGGGTGATGCGGAACCCGGTGCCGGTCAGGAAGTCGCCCAGCCGGCCCAGCACCTCCACCCGCGCGGGGTCGAGCGCGATCTCCTCCCGCGCCTCGCGCAGTGCCGCGGCGGTCGCGTCGGCGTCTTCGGGATCGATCCGGCCGCCGGGAAAGCTCACCTGACCGGCGTGGCGGCGCAGTCTCTCGTTGCGCTTGGTCAGCAGGACTCCGGGGCGTTCGCCCAGCACGAAGGGAACCAGAACGGCGGCGGGGATCGGCGTCCGGCTGGAGGCGAGAAGCATCTCGTGACCATGCACCAAGCCGCCGGGTTGGCTCTCTCCCAGCACTGTCCGTGCCAAGCGCCGCCGCAGCTCCGATGCCTCCACGCCGTTCGCGCTCAACCCTCGCCGGGCGGCAGTTCGCCCAGCGGGAAGAAGGCGCCGCAGCTCCAGACGCCGAGCATTCGCTGCCCCCGGACCCAGTGCGGCACGCCGAGCGCGATCAGTTCGTAATAGACGGCCCGGCCAATCCGCGCCTCCACCCCTGGGACGCCCGCGCCGGGTCGGACCCGGATGTAGGGCGTGGGCTCGCAAGTCAGGATGTCGTGCGCGATGCGGATTGGATGATTCGGCCCGGCGGTGATGACCTGATCGATGTTGGTCCTGAACGACAAGACCTGGTCGCGGCCATCACCGGTCCAGTCCAGTTCGACAGCCACGAAGGGCGCGTCCTCTACGTCGATCCGGCCGCGCTCGGCCGGCGTCTCCAGCCAGAACGACCCGTCCGCCTCGCGCTTCAGCACGCTGGCGAAGAGACAGACCAGCTCCTTCCGCCCGATCGGGGTGCCGCGGTAGAGCCAAGTGCCGTCCCGCCGGATAATGAATGGCAGGTCGCCGCACTCCACCGGCGCGCGCCGCCGCCGCGCCGGGCGCGACATTCCGGCCAGCGCGTTGACTGCCCCCGAGGACTCCGTGGCTGGCGATGGAGAGCTGGCTTCGTTCACGTCTCCGTCTCCCCGAACTGGCGAGCTTCCGTTCCAGGCCTAGGTATATGGTAGCCTCCCCCCCCTCGTGGAAGTGCTATAGGCTTCGCGTTCGAAGCGAAGAGTGACGGAGAACACGGATGGCGAGCGACCCGCATCCAGCGCTCGCCGAGATGGAGGCCTTGGGAGCGCGCATCGGTCGAGTCCGCGCGGCGATTGGCCGGGTCATCTTTGGCCAGCACGATGTCGTCGATCAGACCTTGATCACCCTGCTGTCGGGCGGCCACGCCTTGCTGGTCGGCGTGCCCGGCCTGGGGAAAAGCCGGCTTGTCGAGACGCTCGGCGTGGTCACGGGTCTTTCAGTCAAGCGCGTGCAGTTCACCCCGGACCTGATGCCGGCCGACATCGTCGGCAGCGAAGTGCTGGAAGAGGCGCAGGGAAGGCGGGGTTTCCGCTTCATCCCCGGCCCGGTGTTCTGCCAGCTGCTGATGGCCGACGAGATCAACCGCGCCAGCCCGCGCACCCAGTCCGCGCTGCTCCAGGCGATGCAGGAGCGGCGCGTCACCGCGAGCGGGCATGAGCATCTTCTCCCCGCCCCGTTCCACGTGCTCGCCACCCAGAACCCGATCGAGCAGGAGGGCACCTACCCGCTGCCCGAGGCGCAGCTCGACCGCTTCCTGCTGCAGATCGATATCGGCTACCCCGAGGCGGCCGACGAACGGACCATGCTGCTGGCCACTACCGGCGCGACCGAGGCGATGGCCGCGCCGGCGATGACCGAGACCGAGCTGCTGGCCGCGCAGGCGCTGATCAGGCGCGTCCCGGTCGGGGAATCGGTTCTGGACGCCATCCTTGCCCTGGTGCGCGGCGGCCGCCCCGAAACCGCCGAGGACGAGACGGTGCGCCGCTCCGTCGCCTGGGGACCCGGCCCGCGCGCCGCGCAGGCCCTCATGCTCGCCTGTCGCGCTCGGGCGCTGCTGGATGCGCGGCTGTCGCCCAGCATCGACGACGTGGCCGCGCTCGCGCGCCCGGTGCTGCGCCACCGCATGGCGCTCAGTTTCGCCGCCCGCGCCGACGGGCTGGAGCTGAACACGGTGATCGACCGTCTGGTGGAGCGGCTTGGCTGAGCCCGTGCAGCCCGGCGATCACGGCGCCCGGCGGGCGGAGGCGCTGGCGGCGCGGCTGCCCGCGTTGCTGATCGCGGCCGAGCGTGTCGCCGCCACGGTCGCGCAGGGCGTTCATGGCCGTCGCCGCTCGGGACGCGGCGACAGCTTCTGGCAGTTCCGCCACTTCACCGCCGGCGACTCCCCTTCCCGCATCGACTGGCGCCGCTCGGCCCGCTCCGGGCGGCCGAACGCGGCCGGCTGGTTCGTCCGCGAGGCCGAGTGGGAGGCGGCGCAGACCGTCTGCCTCTGGCGGGACGGCTCGGCCAGCATGAACTGGCGCTCGGCGCAGGCATCCACCACCAAGCGCGAGCGGGCTGAGCTGCTGTTGCTGGCACTCACCGCCCTGCTGCTGCGCGGCGGCGAGCGCGCGGCGCTGATCGCCGACCCGCTTCGCCCGGTGGCGGGGCGCGCGGGGCTGAACGCGCTTGCGGCAATGCTCGCCGTCTCGGCCGGTGAGTCCGCCGATGAGCTCCCAGGGACGGGGCTGCCGCCGTCGGTGGCGCTGCCGCGCCACGCAAAGATCGTGCTGTTGAGTGACTTCTTGACGGATCTTGCGGATGTGCAAGATCTGATCTCGCGACTTGCCGCCCTGCCCGCGACGGGCTACCTGCTCCAGGTGCTTGATCCGGCCGAGATGCTCCTCCCATACGAGGGCCGTGTCCGCTTCACCGGACTGGAGCGGGAACCCGTGACGTTGGTGCCGCGCGTGGAGAGCGTGCGGGACGCCTACGCCAGCCGGCTGCGCGGCGTGCAAGAACTCGCTGCTGAGCATGTGCCGAGCGGCCGGATTCGGTTTCGGCGTGCATCGCACGGATCATCCGCCCGAGGCGGCATTGCTCGGCCTCTACACCGCCTTGTCCGCGCGATGAGCCTGACCAGCCCGTGGGTGCTGCTGGCGCTGACCGCCCTGCCGCTGCTGTGGTGGCTGTTGCGCGTCACCCCGCCCGCGCCGCGCCGCGAGAGCTTCCCCGCCATCCGCCTGTTGGCCGGACTGAAGCCCACCGAGGAGACGCCGGCACGCACGCCGCCATGGCTGCTCGCGCTCCGAGTGCTCGCCGCCGGGCTGGTGATCGTGGGACTCGCGGGCCCGGTGCGCGACGTCGGCTCGAGCCTGCCGGGGCAGGGTCCGGTGCTGCTGGTGCTCGACAATGGCTGGGCCGCGGCGCCGGACTGGCCGCGCCGGATGCAGGCGGCCGACGGCGTGCTGGATCGTGCGGCACGCGCCGGTCGCCCGGCGGCCCTGCTCGCTACAGCTCCCGACGAGACCGGTGCGGCCCCGGCCATCACCCCTGTGATGCCGGCCGCGGATCTGCGCTCTCGCCTGGCCACCTTGCGCCCGGCTCCTTGGCCCACGGATCGGGCGGGCGCGACAGCGGCGCTGCGTGGGTTCGCCGCGCCGGGCGCCGGGGTGATCTACATCGCCGACGGGCTGACCGAGGGGGCTGGGTTTTCCGACTTCGCCCAGGCGCTTCGGGCCACGGGTACGCCGCGGGAAATCTGCTGCGGCGCCGCTCCGCCCCGGCTGCTCCTGCCTCCCGAGAGCAAGCCGGACCGGCTGGTGGCGCGCGTCGCGCAACCGCCGCAGGGAGCGGCATCGAGGGCGGTGGTGCTGGCGCAGACGGGCGACGGGCGGACGCTGGTACGGACGGAGGTCACGGTGCCCGCCGGCGCAGCCATCGGGCAGGCTGACATCATCGTGCCGCCCGAGGTGCGCAATCGCCTCGCCCGACTGGTGCTGGAAGGGACGCCCTCGGCCGGCTCGGTGGCGCTGCTGGACGAAGGGCTGCGCCGCAGGCCGGTGGGGCTCGTACTGAGCGGGGACCAGGCGCAAGCCGATACGCCTTTCCTCGGCTCTCTGTTCTACGTCCGCCGGGCGCTTGTCCCATACGCCGAGCTTCGCGAGGCCGATCTGACATCGCTCCTGTCCCGCGACATCTCGGTGTTGGTCATGGCGGATGCGCCGCCGACCGAAGGACCGGCGCGGGAGGCCCTGACGCGCTGGGTCGAGGCCGGGGGCCTGCTGGTCCGGTTCGCCGGCCCGCACACAGCGGAGGCCGCGGCTGGTGAGACGACGACAACGTCTTCCACGTCGGACCCGCTCCTGCCGGAGGGGCTGATCGGCGGCGACCGCGACCTGGGCGGGGCCATGTCGTGGAGCAAGCCCTCGGGATTGGCGCCGTTCCCGCCCAATTCGCCCTTCGCCGGCTTGGCGGTGCCGGCCGATGTGACCGTAAGTCGCGAGGTTCTGGCCGATCCCTCCGCCACCCTTGCCGCGCATACCTGGGCGCGGCTGGCGGATGGAACGCCGCTCGTCACCGAGGCGGCGCGGGGCCGGGGCCGTGTGGTGCTGTTTCATGTAACCGCCGACGCCGATTGGTCGAACCTGCCGCTGTCCGGGGTGTTCGTGGACATGCTGCGCCGCCTCGTGGCTCTGTCGGCGGGTGTCGCCGTGGCGCCGGCGAGCGGTACCGTCCTCGCGCCGATGCAGACGCTGGACGGCTATGGGGTGCTCGGCCGCCCCCCCGCCGCCGCTGCGGGGCTCGCCGCCGATGCGTTCGGCCGCACCACGGTATCGCCCCGCCACCCCCCGGGCCTCTATGGACCGGAAGCGGCGAGGCGGGCCCTGAACCTGGCCAGCGCCTTGCCGGCACCGGAAGCGGCACCGCCGATCGCTGGTGCCGGACGCGAGCCGTTCGCCGGAGCCGCGCCGGCGCGCGCCTTCGGCCCGTGGCTGATCGCGGCGGCGGTCGGGCTGCTCGGGCTCGACATGCTGCTCTCCCTGGTGCTGCGGGGCCTGCTCCGTCCGCCACGCGCGCGGCGCTTGGCGGCGGCGGTCCTGGTCGGGGCGCTGTTGGCCGGCGGGGCAAGCGCGCGCGCCGATGATCTCGACAGCTCATCGAACCCGGCGCTGGCGACCCGGCTCGGCTACGTGGTGACCGGTGACGCACAGGTGGACACCGTCTCGCGCCAGGGGCTGGAGGGCCTGTCGATGTTCGTCAACCAGCGCACGGCCGTGGTTCTGGTCGAGCCGGACGCCGTCGAGCCGGGACGGACCGATCTCAGCTTCTACCCGTTGCTCTATTGGCCGATCACGGCGGACGCGCCCGCGCTCGCTCCTGATCAGACGACGGCGCTGAACGACTACATCGGCCGCGGCGGCATCCTGGTGATCGACACGCGCGGCTCCGGCTCGGGCGAGGGGTTCGCGCCCGGCACGGACATCGCCTTGCAGCGTGTGGCGCACGGGCTGGCGGTGCCGCCGCTCGCGCCGCTGACCGTGGATCACGTGCTGGCGCGCGCTTTCTACCTGCTGCGCGATTATCCGGGCCGCTACACCGGGGGGACGGTGTGGGTGCAGCGCGACGAGGACCGCAACAATGACGGGGTAAGCCAGGTGGTGATCGGCGGCAATGACTGGGCCGCAGCCTGGGCGGTGGACGCCGATGGACGCAATCCCTACGCCACTATCCCCGGAGGTGCGCAACAGCGCCTGCTGGCCTATCGGTTCGGAGTCAACCTCGTGGTCTACGCGCTGACCGGCAATTACAAGGGCGACCAGGTCCACGTACCCTCCATCCTGCAACGGCTGGGGCAGTAGGTGCAGCAGGCCATTGCCGGACTGCGTTTCGACCCGTTGGTGCCGTTGGCGCTGCTTTGGGCGTTGGCCGGGCTCGCCGCCATCGTGGTGGCCTTGGGCGCGGTGCGCCGGGCGCGCGGCACCGTTCTGCGCGCCGCCGCATTCGCCGCGCTCCTGCTTTGGCTCGGCGGACCGCGCCTGACGCAGGAGACACGCTCGACCTTGCCCGATGTCGGGCTGCTGGTCGTGGACGATACCGCCTCGATGGGGATCGGCGAGCGCGCCAAGCTGGCCAGCGCGGCGCGTCAGTCGGTGGAGACGCAGGCCGGCAAGGCGGGCGACCTCCAGCTCCGCACCGTGGTCGTGCCTGAAGGAGGTACCGGCGGCACGCGCTTGTTCGCGGCGGCCGAGCGGGCGCTGTCGGACATCCCCCGGTCCCGCTTCGCCGGCACGATCGCCATCACCGACGGACAGGTTCATGACATTCCCGCCGCGCCGCCGGGCGGGGAGCCTCTGAATGTCCTGATTCCTGCTCAGGGCGAGCAGACCGACCGCACTCTGCGCGTGCTGGAGGCGCCCGGGTACGGGATCGTCGGCAGTTCAGCGACAGTGCGCGTGGTGGTCGAGGATCGTGGCGTGGACCGGCCTCAGGAAACGGCCCGCCTGACGATGCGCCGCGACGGCGAGCCGGCCGAGACCAAGATAGTGGCGGTAGGGACGCCGACGACGCTCCAGATTCCCATCTCCCGCGCCGGCCCCACGGTCGTGCAGCTCGCGGTGAACTCGCTTCCCGGCGAGGTATCGACGCTCAACAACTCCGCCGTCGTGCAGATCAACGGCGTGCGCGACCGGTTGCGCGTGCTGCTGATCTCGGGAGAGCCGCATCCGGGCGAACGCACCTGGCGGCGGCTCCTGAAAGCCGATCCCTCGGTCGATCTCGTGCACTTCACCATCCTGCGCCCGCCGGAGAAGGACGACCTGACGCCGCTGAACGAGCTGTCGCTGATCGCCTTTCCGGTGCGCGAGCTGTTCCAGGACAAGATCGATCAATTCGATCTCATCATCCTGGACCGGTTCCAGAACCGCGGCCTGCTGCCCCTGCCCTACCTGGGGAACATCGCCGATTACGTGCGCAACGGCGGGGCGCTGCTGCTGTCGGTGGGGCCGGAGTTCACGGGCCCCGCGACCTTGGCCAGCACGCCGCTTGCCTCCGTGCTTCCGGCCTTGCCAGCCCCTGCCGGCGCGGTGGTCGAGGGCGCGTTCCGCCCGCGTCTCACCTCCCTCGGCTCGCGCCATCCGGTCACCGAGGACCTGGCCGGCGCCAATCCAGTGGGCGCGGCCGGCGATCCGACTTGGGGTTCGTGGTACCGGCGAATCGAGCCCGCCGACGTCCGCGGGCAGACGCTGTTGGCGGCACCCGACGGCGCTCCCCTGCTGCTCCTGGACGAGGAGGGCAAGGGCCGGGTCGCGCTGCTGCTGTCGGATCAGATCTGGCTTTGGTCGAGGGGGCACCAGGGCGGCGGCCCGCAGGGCGAACTGCTTCGCCGCGTCGCCCACTGGCTGATGAAGGAACCCGAACTGGAAGCCGAGGCGCTGACCGCGCGAATCGCCGATGGCCGGTTGCTGATCGAACGGCGCTCGACCGCGCCGACGCCGCCGGGCCCGGTCACGGTTACGGCACCCGACGGGAAAACCAGCCGACTCCCGCTCGCCTCCGCCGCGCCCGGTCGCGCGGTCGCGGAGATGGCGGCGGTGCAGCCAGGCGTATGGCAGGTCAGCGACGGGACGCGCAGCGTGCAGGCGGCTGCCGGTGCCTCGAACCCGCTGGAACTGGAGGATTTGCGCGCCACCGCCACCCGGCTCGCGCCGCTCGCGCGCGACTCCGGCGGCGGCATCCACTGGTTGGGAACCACGGACAGGCCGAACGTGCCCGAGCTTCGCCGCACGGAGCCGGATCGTGCGGCCTCGGGAAGCGGGTGGATGGGGTTGCAGCGCCGCCACGCCTATGTCGTGACTGGCGTTGCGTCGATTCCACTGCTACCCGCCTGGGCGGCCCTGCCACTGTTGCTCGGCCTTCTGCTTATGGCTTGGCGGCGGGAGGGGGCGTGACGGCAACGAGCCGCGCGATGTAACGTGACGCGGCAAAGGCTTGACCCGTACCGGGGTCGGCAAGGCTAGGACGGCGAAGGAGTTCGTGTCTTCCAGATATCCGATCCGAACGAATGGGGCTCGGCGCCCGGTTCCTCGCAGCCCGTCTCGCCGGGGATGGCGCTGGTCGGGTTCGTGGGCCTGGCGTTGCTCGTCGGCGTCGCGGATGGAGCCATCGCATCCGGCGCCGCGCGCGTCTGGTATCTCTCGCTTGATTGGCCGCCTGGGGCGCCTCCCACCATGGCCCTCGGGCCGATCTGGGCCACTCTCTACATCTGTTGCGGTCTCGGCGGATGGCTGGCGTGGCGGCGGGCCGGGGCGGGGCGGGCGCTGCGCGTATGGGGATGGCAGCTTTTCGCCACCGCGGCCAGGGCCGCCGCGTTCTTCGGACTCCGCAATCCGGCGCTCGCGATCGGTGCCGGTCTGGTGGTTCTTGTGTTGCTGATCCTGGTCATTCGCGGCTTCAGCGCCATCCACCGGGGTGCGGCATGGCTTATGGTTCCTTCGCTGCTTTGGACCGGCTATGCCCTTTACGTGGATGCCGGAATCGTGGTGCTGAACCCAGCCTAGGACAGGACGATACCGCATGAGTTCCTTGCCTTTTCGGGTCTGCCTCCTGCGGGCCGTCGCGGCCGGCGCGCTGATCGGCGGCTGCGTGATAGCCGACGCAGGGGCCGCGCGCGCGCAGGGTGTCGGCACGCCCGGCTCGCTTGGCATGCAGAGCAATGCGCCAAGCTTCAGCCACGAGCAGCTCGATCGCAGCCTGCGGTCGCAGCGTCGCCCGCCCGACGCCTTGCCGGGCGCGGCGGCAAAGCCGGAGGCGATCGCCCCGCCGACCCGGGTGCCAACGCTGATGAGCCCGACAGACGCGCTGTTCGACGCCGTGAACCGGGGCGACATGGTCGGCGTGCGGGACGCGATCGGCCGCGGCGCCGATCTCTCGGCGACGAACGAGCTTGGCCTGACGCCCCTCGACCTGTCGATCGATCTCGGACGCAGCGACATCTCGTTCCTGCTGCTGGCGATGCGCGGCGCCGCTCCAGGCACGGGCGCCGGCCAGCCCCAGGTCGCGCAAGCGGCTCCGGCGGGGAAACCGCGGGAGGTGTCCGCACCGGTGCGGACCAAGACAGCACGACGCATGACGACGCGCGCTGCTGCCGAGCCGGCCGGGGAGCCGAGCTTGCCGCAGCTATTCGCCCGCAACGGCGGCGAGCCGATCCCCGCTGCCGGCTTTCTCGGCTTCGACGGGCGCTGACCCGGGTCCGGCTCTTGCGATGTGGGTCGGGTAGTTGCCTGATGGAGCGGACCTGACGAAGGGACCGCTCGATGCCACAAGCTCCGCACCTTGTCGAACTGGCCGGCGACTACCAGACGCTGCAGGAGTTCATCCCGGCCGCCCGGGCCAAGCTGAGCGATAATATCTGGGGCTACCTGGTCGGGGCAACCGAGACCGAGACCACGATGCGCCGCAACCGGTTGGCGCTCGATCAGATCGCGCTACGCCCGCGCGTCTGCCGCGACGTCTCTCGTGTCGACTGCACCGCCACCCTGCTCGGCATGAAGATGCGTCTGCCGGTGATGCTGGCCCCCGTGGGCTCGCTCGAGTCCTTCCATCCGGGGGGTGCTGCGGAGGCGGGACGGGGCGCGTCGGGCTTCGGCGTGCCGATCGTCGTGAGTTCCGTGACCAAGCCCGGGCTGGAGGAAAGCGCGGCGGCGGCAACAGGTCCGAAGGTGTTCCAGCTCTACGTGCGCGGCGACGATGCGTGGGTCGACGACGTCGCGGAACGGGCGACGGCCGCCGGCTACGACGCCTTTGCCATCACCGTCGATACCGCCGCCTACTCCCGCCGCGAGCGCGACATGGTCGCGCGGTTCGTCAAGCCGTGGCGGTCCGCCGCCACCGGACACGAGTTCCAGGCGGGTTTCTCCTGGGCCAACGTGGCCCACTTCAAGGCACGCCACCGCATCCCGCTGATTCTGAAGGGCATCGCCACCCCCGAGGACGCGGCGATTGCCTGCGATCACGGCGTCGATGTCGTTTACGTCTCCAATCACGGCGGCCGGCAGCTCGATCACGGACGCGGCGCGATGGAGGTGCTGCCGGAAGTGCTGGAGGCGGTCCGCGGCCGGGCGCGGACCGTCATCGATGGCGGCTTCTGCCGCGGCACCGACGTCGTGAAGGCCATCGCGCTGGGCGCCGACGCGGTGGCGCTAGGACGGCTCTATTGCTACGCGCTCGCCGTCGAGGGACAGGTAGGCGTGCATCGGATGCTCGAAATCCTCGAGCAGGAAGTGGCGGTGGCGATGGCGCTGACCGGCGTGACCCGGCTGGCGGAGCTCGACCGCTCCTATCTGCATCTCGGGGCGCCTTCCGTGGCCGCGCCGCACGTCCACAGCGCCTTCCCGCTGCTGTTCCGGACGGCGGAGACGCCGTAGTCTCGCGCGAATCAGGCAACAGCGGGAGGATCGTCGATGCGCGGCGTGGTGTTCACTGGCGGGCGTGAGCTCGAGCTGATGGAGTTTCCCGATCCAACACCTGGCCCCGGCGAGGTGGTCATCGAGATGAAGGCGTCGGGGATGTGCGGCAGCGATCTGCACCAGTACCGCCGCCCCAAGGGCGAGAAGGGCGCCAGCGTCGGCGGCCTGCCGGCCAACCCGAATCCGGTGATCGTCGGCCACGAGCCCTGCGGGATCGTCGCCGCGCGCGGTGCGGGCGTGAGCGAGCGGGACGCCCCGATCGGCGCGCGCGTCATGGTCCACCACTATCAGGGGTGCAATCACTGCGAACATTGCCGCTCCGGCTGGTCGCAGCTCTGCCAGGAAGTGCCCGTCAAGGTGTACGGCAACAACGCCAATGGCGGCCACGCGCCCTATCTGGCGGTGCCCGCCAACACGCTGGTGGCGCTGCCGGATGAGCTGTCGTTCGAAGCCGGCGCGGCGATCTCCTGCGGCACTGGCACCGCCTGGGGCGCGCTGCGGCGCATGAACCTGTCGGGCAACGACACGATCGCGATCTTCGGCCAGGGTCCGGTGGGGCTGTCGGGCACGCAGCTTGCGAAGGCGATGGGCGCCCGTGTCATCGCGCTCGACATCAGCCCCGAGCGGCTGGAACGCGCCAAGGAGTTCGGCGCCGACGAGGTGGTGAACCCCCGCTCCAACGATCCGGTCGGCGCGGTGAAGGATCTCACGCATGGCCGGGGGGCGGATTTCTCGCTGGACACGTCGAGCTCGCCCGAGGGGCGCATCTCGGCGATCCGCTGCGTGAAGGTCTGGGGGACCATGTGCTTCGTCGGCGAACGCAACGAGGTCACGATCGACGTCAGCCCGGACGTGCTGCGCAAGCAGCTCACCATGGTCGGCTCCTGGACCTTCTCGGTGATCGGCCAGGCCGAGTGCGCGCGCTTCATCACCGAGCGCCGGATCCCCGTGGACCGCCTGTTCACCGACACCTGGCGCCTCGATCAGGCCGACGAGGCCTATCGGCTGTTCGACACCCAGACGACCGGCAAGGGCGTGTTCGTGATGTGAGGTGCTGCCTACTCGGCCGCGGCCCGCAGGGCGGCGCCTGCGGCCAGCGGACAGAGCGGCAGGAAGGCGGCGAGCAGGGCGGCCAGCAACAGCAGATGCGGACGAGGGCTGAGCCCGGCGGCGGCGGCGTCGGCGGCGGCGGCGCCGAAGACCAGCACCGGAACGGCCAGTGGAAGCACGAGGAGCGGCAGCAGCACGCCGCCACGCCGCGCGCCAAGCACGATCGCGGCGCCGGTGGCCCCGAGCAGCGAGAGCAGCATCGTCCCCGGCAGCAGCGCGGCCAGCAGGGCCGGCAGCGCCGCGGCGGGCAGGCGCAGCATGATCGCGACTGGCGCCGCCGCGATCAGCAGAGGCAGGCCCGTAACCAGCCAATGCGCGACGGCCTTGGCCGCCGCGATCGCCGCCGCCGGAAGGCCGCTCAGCAGCAACTGGTCAAGCGAGCCGTCCTCGGCGTCAGCCCCGAACAAGCGGTCGAGCGGTAGCAGCGCGGCCAACAGCGCGCAGACCCAGACAATGCCCGGCGCGATCCGCCCCAACGTCTCGGGCGCCGGCCCGATCGCCAGGGGAAACAGCGCCGCGGCGAGCAGGAAAAACAGGGTCGCCGCCAGGCTGTCCGCGCCATGCCGCAGCGACAGGCGCAGCTCGCGCGCCAGCACGGCGGCAGCGAGGCGGGTCATGCGATGGCGCTCATCAGGCCGCGCCGGCGAGGAGCCGCAACTCGGCCGCATCCGCCATCGGCAAGGGCAGGTGCGTCGCTGCCACAACGACGCCGCCGCGCTCCCGGTGTTGCGCCAGAAGCGTTCCGAACCGCGCCACCGCGGCGGCGTCCAGCCCCAGCGTCGGTTCGTCCAACAGCCACAAGGGCGCCTGGGTGACGGCAAGACGCGCCAGCGCGAGGCGCCGGCGCTGGCCAGCCGAGAGCATCCGCGCCGGCAGGTCCGCGAGTGCGGCGATGCCGAAGGCCGCCAGCCCCTCGGCGACCGAACCGCCGCCCAGCCGCGCCGCGAAGCCGAGATTCTCGGCCGCCGTCAGCCCCGGTTTCACCGCGTCCTGGTGGCCCACATAGGCGATCCGGGTGGCGTGCGCGCCAAGATCGGCGCGCATATCCTGCCCGCGCCACGACACCTGCCCCGCCGCTGGCCGCCCCAGCCCGGCCAAAAGGCGGAGCAGCGTCGATTTGCCCGCGCCGTTCGCCCCTGTCAGCATCAGGGCGCCACCGGCTCGTAGCGTGAACGACACGTTGCGCAGCACCAGCCGCTCGCCCCGGAACGCCGCTACGCCTTCGGCTTGCAGCACGCTGCCTCGCCTGCGAGTGGGGCCGACGACCTGTGGACGGCCCTCGACCGGTGTGGTTAAAGCCGGTCGCCCCAACCATATACGCTCGTAGCTTGTGGCGCCCGGCTGGCTGCGGCGCCATACAACAGGGGCGTCTTTCAACCAAGGACGGACAGCGATGAAAGCGAGCGGGCAGGACAGCCTCAAGACGCGCCGCACACTCACCGTGGAGGGCAAGGAGTACGATTATTTCTCGCTGCCCGAGGCAGCGAAGTCGCTGGGCGACATCTCCCGCCTGCCTGTCACCCTCAAGATCCTGCTGGAGAACGTCCTGCGCTTCGAGGATGGGCAGAGCTACAAGATCGACGATGCCCGCGCCATCGCCGGATGGCTGCCGGACGGACATTCCAATCGAGAGGTCCCTTTCCGCCCCGCGCGCACCCTGATGCAGGACTTTACCGGGGTGCCCGCCGTCGTCGATCTCGCCGCCATGCGCGACGGCATTACCCGTCTGGGCGGCAATGCGGAAAAGGTGAACCCGCTGATTCCGGTCGATCTGGTGATCGATCATTCGGTCATGGCCGATGTCTCGGCTCGCGCGGATGCCTTGCAGAGGAACGTCGATATCGAGTTCGAGCGCAACGGCGAGCGCTATCGCTTCCTGCGTTGGGGCAAGGAGGCATTCGACGATTTCCGCGTCGTGCCGCCCGGGACCGGCATCTGTCATCAGGTGAACCTGGAATATCTCGGCCAGGGCGTGTGGACCGGCAAGGACGCCGACGGCAGGATGCTTGCTTATCCCGACACGCTCTATGGCACCGACAGCCACACCACGATGGTCAACGGCCTCGGCATCCTGGGCTGGGGAGTGGGCGGCATCGAGGCTGAGGCCGCGATGCTAGGCCAGCCGATTGCCATGCTGATCCCCGACGTGATCGGCTTCCGCTTGACCGGCAAGCTGCCGGAGGGCGCAACCGCCACCGATCTCGTTCTGACGGTGACGCAGATGCTGCGCCGCAAGAGCGTGGTCGGCAAGTTCGTGGAGTTCTACGGGCCGGGACTTGACGACCTGCCGCTGGCCGATCGCGCCACCATCGGCAACATGTCGCCCGAGTACGGCGCCACCTGCGGCTTCTTCCCGATCGACAAGGTCGCGCTGGAGTACTTGCGCCTGACCGGGCGCGACCCGCACCGGATCGCGCTGGCCGAGGCGTATGCCCGCGCGCAGGGCATGTTCCGCGAGACCGCCAGCCCCGACCCGGTGTTCACCGATACGCTCGAGCTGGACCTCTCGACGGTGCAGCCGAGCATCGCCGGCCCGAAACGCCCGCAGGACCGGGTGAGCCTCAAGGACGCCGCCGGCGCGTTCAAGACGGAGCTGACCAAGAGCCTGGGCGTGCCGGCAAACGATGTCGGCACCAAGGTCAAGGTCGCGGGCACGAATTACGAACTGACGCATGGCGACGTGGTGATCGCCGCTATCACGTCCTGCACGAACACGTCCAACCCGTCTGTGATGGTCGCTGCCGGGCTGGTGGCGCGCAAGGCGCGGGCCAAGGGCCTGACCGCGAAGCCCTGGGTGAAGACCTCGCTGGCGCCCGGCTCGCAGGTGGTGACTGAGTACCTTGAGAAGGCGGGGCTGCAAGCCGACCTCGACGCGCTTGGCTTCAACCTCGTGGGCTACGGCTGCACCACCTGCATCGGCAACTCCGGCCCGCTGGAGGACGCCATCGCCGATGCGATCGAGGACAACAAGCTGGTCGCGGTCGCGGTGCTGTCGGGCAACCGCAACTTCGAGGGCCGCATCCATCCCAACGTCCGCGCCAACTATCTGGCCTCGCCGCCGCTGGTGGTGGCCTACGCGCTGCTCGGCAAGATGACGGAGGACATCACGACGGTCCCGCTCGGGACCGGCAGTGACGGCAAGCCCGTCTATCTGCGCGACGTGTGGCCGTCCAACGCCGAGATCGCCGAGGCGGTGCGCGCCAACGTTAACCGCGAGCAGTTCGTCCGCCGCTACGCCGAGGTGTTCAAGGGTCCCCGCCAGTGGCAGGCGATGGATGTCGAGGGCAGCGCCACGTATCGCTGGTCCGATGGCTCGACCTACGTGAAGAACCCGCCCTATTTCGACGGCATCACGATGGAGCCGGCGCCGGTCGCCGATATCGCCGGCGCGCGCATCCTGGCGGTGTTCGGCGATTCGATCACGACCGACCACATCAGCCCGGCCGGATCGATCCGCAAGACCTCGCCCGCCGGCGAGTACCTGCTGGAACGGCAGGTGTCGCAGAACGACTTCAACAGCTACGGCTCGCGTCGCGGCAACCACGAAGTCATGATGCGCGGCACGTTCGCCAACATCCGCATCCGCAACGAAATGGTGCCGGGCGTCGAGGGCGGCGTGACGCGCCACCTGCCGTCGGGCGAGCAGATGCCGATCTACGACGCCGCGATGCGCTACAAGAAGGAGGGCGTGCCGCTGGTAGTGTTCGCCGGCAAGGAATACGGCACGGGCAGCTCCCGCGACTGGGCGGCGAAGGGCACGTTCCTCCTTGGCATCAAGGCGGTGATCGTCGAGAGCTTCGAGCGCATCCACCGCTCGAACCTGGTCGGCATGGGCGTGCTGCCGCTGGTGTTCCCGGAAGGCATGGACCGCAAGCGCCTGGGCATCACCGGCGAGGAGACCATCGACATTCGGGGGCTGGAGCAGTTGTCGCCGCGCGTGAAGCTGTCGCTGGTCGTGCATCGCTCGAACGGCACCACTGACACGGTGGAGGTGATCTGCCGGGTCGATACGCTGGACGAGGTGAACTATTACCGCCATGGCGGCATCCTGCACTACGTCCTGCGCGGGATGGCGAAGGCGGCGTGACCCGGTGGCCGCGCCGGACCGGAGGACGCCGCCGGGGCGGATGAACCGGGAGGAGTGGCGCCGCTGGTCGCAGGACCACGGCGCCCGCTCCGAGCGGGTGCGCGGGGAGGTCGTCGCGATGGCGCCCGTGCGGTGGGCCCACGCGCGTGCCAAGGCAAACATCCTGCTCGCGTTCCGGACCGCGCTGGCCGGCAACCCCGACTGCGTGGCCGTGCCGGACGGGATGACGGTGGAGATCGACGACGACACCGACTACGAGCCGGATGTCGCGATCCATTGCGGCGGTCCGATCCCGGACGACAGCGTCGCGATCCCGACACCGGTGGTGGTGGTCGAGGTTCTTTCCCCCGCCATGCGTCACGTCGATACCCACATCAAGCTCAGCGACTATTTTCGAGTGCCCTCGATCCGGCACTACCTGCTAGTGCGGGCGGACCGGCGGGAGGTGATGCATTACAGCCGGAATGCCGACGGACTTCCGGCATTGGTGACCGTGACATCAGGAACGGTCACGCTCAACCCGCCCCGGATCGCGCTGCGGATCGAGGACATCTATGGCTGACCCGGCACGCCCTCACACGCGCCGATAATCGTGATCACGGCGATGGCCGCTTCCTCTTGCGCTCGCGCAACTCGTCGAGTAGCGCCCCGATCATGCGGCGCGGCTCATCGGTCCGCCACGCCTCCTCGAAGGTGGCTATTCCGCGCTGCACCGCCTCGCGCAGCCCCAATCCTTCCCACTCGCCGATCAGCTTCTTCTGGAGTTTGACTGCCCGCGGACCAGAGGCGAGAATTGGCGCGAGCAGCCTCTCGACCGCGTTGTCCAGCTCACGGGCTGGCACGACCTCTTCCACCAGCCCCCAGGCGAGCGCCCGGGAGGCGTCGATGGTCTCTCCGGTCAGCAGCAACCGCCGCGTCCGGCCCCAGCCGATCAGAGCCGGAAGCAGCGCCGCCTCGACTACCGAGGGCAAGCCGATCCGTACCTCAGGCATTCCGAACATTGCCGTCTCGCTCGCGACCCGCAGGTCACAGCTCGCAGCGACCTCGAGCCCCGCTCCGAGTACGTAGCCCTGGATGCGCGCAATCACCGGCACCGGCACGCGGCGCAGCGCGTCGCACGCATGATGGACGCGAGTGATGAAGGCGCGGGCGGTCTCCGGGCCGGACAGACCGGACATCTCGACCACGTCCGCGCCTGCCGATGAAGGCGCGCGCCCCGGCGCCGCGCAAGACCACGGCGCGCAAACCCGGCTCGCGCCCGGCCGACGCCGCCGCGTCCGCAAGCGCCTCCAGCGTCGCGGTGTCGAGCGCGTTCAGCTTCGCCTCGCGGTCGACGACGATCGTGGTGACGCCACGATCATCGTCGTGCTCCATCCGCACTGTCATTGTCCTTCTCCGTGCTGCCCGGTTGCCATGTCGTCGAGCTGAGCGCGCGCGACCCCCGCCACTTCATCGGTTGTCGCCATCCAGGTCGCGCCCTTGCCGAGCACGCGCGCCAGCGCATCACGCAGATAGCGGATGCGGTGCGCCTGGCCGGCGATCCAGGGATGCAGCGTCAGATTGAACACGCCGCCACCCTCCCCGTGCAGGAAGGCGAATGCCTCGGCGATCCCGTCGGCCCATACCGGGGGCGGGACATGGCGCAGCCACATGCATTCAAGGTCGTTCCACTCCGGCTGCGGCGGCAGGGCGAGCAGGCCGCGTCCGGCGTACGGTCCGAGCAGATATGGCCGATCATCATTGGCCCAATCCATGGTGTAAGCGAAGCCGGCTTCGGCCAGCAGCGCGGGTGTCCGCTCCGACTCGTTGAAATCCTGCCCGTACCATCCCATAGGCGCCGCGCCGGTTGCCGCCTCCACGCCGGCGCGAGCCTCCTCGATCAGTGCGCGCTCCTCGGCTTGTGTCATGCGCGAGGTGATGCGTCTGGTCGCGTACGTGCCGTGCGCCATGAAGCACGCGCGCCGGCGCAGCAGCGCATCCACCAATTCGGGATAGCGCCGCGCTGCTGCCGTTCCCAGCGCGACGCTGGGCACCACGCCGAAGCGGTCGAGCGCGTCGAGCGCGCGGAAGATGCCGACGCGCGCTCCATATTCGCGCTGGCTCCAGGTGAGCCAATCGGGAAAGAAGGCGCCGAGCGGCGATACGATGCGCGGATCGCGGTTCGAATCCGGCGGCGGATTCACCTCCCAATAGTCGAGAATGAGGGTCACGGTGAGGGCGATGCGCGCCTCGCCCGGCCACCCGAAGCGCCGAGCATTCGGCAGGGAGCGAAACGGGTACTGCGCATGGTCCATCCCTGGCGCGCGAGTCTCGTGCGCGGGTGGGACACCGGCCGGCGCCCGCTCAGTCACGGACGGCCTCGCGCGCGGCGAGCTGTGCCTTGATGGCCGGCAGGTGATGATCGACATACCAGTCGATGATCTCGGAACCCGTGGCGACCCACACGCCGGGATGCGACAGCACGTATTCCATCGCGCGGCGGAACGCGCGCAGCCGGTGCGGCTGACCGACCCAGAACGGGTGCAGCGCCACGCACATCACCCGCCCCTGTTCGGCGCCCTCGTCATGGAGGGTATCGAAGGTATCGCGAATGATGCGTGCGAAATCCTCGGCTTCCCCGCCGTGCCGATGCACGATCACGTCGTTGACGTCCACGGAATAGGGAATTGACAGCAGACGCCCGGCGCGCGTGCGCACGGGGAAGGGCTGGTCGTCGTGATAAAGCTCAGCCACGTAGTCGTAGCCGCAATCGGCGGCGAGATCGAAGGTGCGCAGCGTGTTGGTGATGGCTGGGCTGAACCACCCGCGCAGACGCCGCCCGACCAGGGTGTGATGAATGTCCTGGCATTCCCGCATCGCCGCGCGCTCCTCGGCCTCGGAGAGATCCCAGTGGTAGCGTGTGTTGTAGATGCCATGCGACATGTATTCCCAGCCCCGCGCCTCCATCGCTTCGAGGATCGCCGGGTAGTGCTGGATCACCGCCAGGTTCAGGCTGACGGTGCAGCGGAGGCCGAGCGCGTCGGTCACGTCGAGCAACCGCCAGAGGCCGACCCGATTGCCATAATCCCGCGTGGCGTAGCCCAGCACGTCGGGAGGCGGGGAGCGCGGCCACGGGTCGCGCGTGCGCACGAAAGCCGGAACATATTCGTAGTGCTCGATATTTGGCACGACCCAGAGTGCGACACGCGCGCCGTTTGGCCAGGCGAGGCGAGGCCGATGGGCGATCGGCGAGTACGGGACGATCTCATCAGGCTCCATTGTCCGACTCCATTGTTGTTATGTACGGATGTGCCACGCGGTCGTGAAGAATCACCGCGCGAACGGATCGAAACGGCGGCAGTTTATCGGCCACGTTTCGAAACTGCGTGATAATGTCCGGAAGGGATGACGCGATGAGCCGAACCACACGAATCCTGCTCGCCTGTGCGGGACTGTCGCTGCTCGCGGCCTGCGGCACGAGAGAGCCGGAGCGGGCCCAGGGCGGCGCGCTGACGGGCGCCGGCACGGGGGCGGCGATCGGGGCGCTCGGCGGTCCAGTGGGAGCGGCGGCAGGCGCGGCGATCGGCGCGGCCGCCGGTGCGACCACGGGCGCGGTGACCACGCCACAGCAACTCAACCTGGGCAGGCCAATCTACAAAAACCCGAACGTGAACGTGGGCGGGGTTCACCCGAACCCGTAAGCCCGCGAGGCCGCCGGCCTTGCGAACGCGCCGGCCGGCGGCCTTCCATCTACGCCGCCAGGATAGCCTGCTCCTGGATGACGCGGGCTCGCGCGACGTCCGTCAAGCTTATCAGTCCGACCAGTTCCCCGTAATCCACGACCGGCACATGGCGCAGCCGCCCGCCGATCATCGCGCGCGTCGCCTCGGAGAGGCTGGTCCGCGGGCTGACGGTCTGGACGGCGCGGGTGACGAGCTGCCCCGCAGTCATGTCTAGAGTGCGCGCCGCGTTGACGGCCAAACTCTCGACGATATCGCGCTCGTCCAGGACGCCAAGCAACTGACCGCAGCAATCGACCACAAGCGCGGCTTCCGCCTGCGCGCCAGTAATGATCCGCACGACATCGCCGATCCGGTCCGTCGAATTCACGATGTTTACCTGATACGCCTTTCGTTTCAGGATAGCGGCCACTGTCATCCCATGCCCTCCCGCTTCCCTGCTCGCCGCAATCGCGGCGGAGGAGCGCGCGCCCGAGACAAGAGAGAGGTGCGCCGCACAACAATTCACGATTTCTTGGTGGCTTTCGCGCTACGGTCGCGCGGCCTGCGGGAACGGTGCAAGGTTGGCACGGGACCGTTGCGGACGAGGCAGTGGACGACCGAGAATATCCGAAGCGCCCGATCGTTGGCATTGGCATTGTCGCGTTGAAGGGCGACAACGTCCTGCTGGTCCGCCGTGGCAAGCCGCCCGGCGTCGGGAGCTGGACCCTACCCGGCGGCGGCCAGGAGCTCGGAGAGACCGCGCAGACCGCGGCCCGGCGGGAACTCCTGGAGGAAACGGGTGTCACTGTGGGCGAGCTGGTGCTCGCCGCCCAGGTCGACAGCATCCGTCATGACGCGGCCGGGCGCGTGCAGTACCACTACACGATCATCGACTTCGCGGGCCGCTGGGAGGCGGGCGAGCCGGTCGCCGGCTCCGATGTCACCGAGGCGGTGTGGGCGTCGCTCGATGAACTCCATCGCTTCGAACTCTGGAGCGAGGCGCACCGCGTCATCGCCATCGCGCGTTCGCTGGTGGGCTGATCGGGCTCAGGGCGGTTCAGCTTGGCGGAGGGCGCGCGCGCCGGTGCAGCGGCGGTACCCAGGGGCGGTCACCACGCGCCATCCGGTCGGTCAGCAGCCGCGCGCCGCCCGGCTCCAGCCAGATCGCGACCGAGCCCTGCATCCGTGCCGTGACGCGATCCACCAGCACCGGGCCGCGGCAGCGTCCGCGCGCGGCTTCGAGCGAGACGATCACCGCCGCCTCCGCGCAGCCGGGCGGCGCCCGGCCACGCAACAGCAGTGCGGGCGCGGCATCGGGCCGGAGCCGCAACAAGCAGGACTCCTCGGTGCAGGCCACCCGCCCGTCGGCGGCCATTCCCTCGAACGGCAGGCGTCCCGGCTCGTCGGCGGCCCAGAACTGACGCCAAGCGTCGCGGGTGAAGCGGGACGCTCCCGGCACCTGTTCGACCATCATCACGCTGCCAGCGCGCACGCCGATCAGCTTGCCGTCGGCCGCCATCAGCAGGTCGGGCGGGCGCATCATCCATGGCGAGGCCAGCCCGACCATCAGCGGGAGGAGGCCAAGCAGGCGCAGCCGCGCGGTCCGCCACAGGCCAAGCCAGGCAAGGCCTAGCCCGACCATGGCCAGACCCCAGCCCGGCATGTGCGGCACCGGCACGACCGCCATCGGCCAGGCGGTCACGTTGCGCGCGATCAGCACGATCGCGCGCACGCCCCAGCCCATCGCGTCCAGCACCGGCGCTTCAAGCCCCAGCGGCATCAGCGCCAGCGACAGCAGACCGAGCGGCATCACCCAGAGCGCGGTGATCGGCACCGCGATCATGTTCGCGAACACGAAATAGGCCTGCAGGCGACCGAAATGATATGCGCCGAACGGCGCCGAGGCGCCGCCCGCGAGCAGGCTGGTCAGCGCCAGCGCCACGACATGCCCCGCCACGCGGCGCCACAGCGCACCGTCGCCGCGCAGCTTCCGCAGCCAGGGCCGCAGCGCCTCATAGCCGGCGATCAGCGCGAGCACGGCGGAGAAGCTCATCTGGAACGACGCCCCGGGAACCTCCTGCGGCTCCAGCAGCATCAGAGCCACGGCGGCGAGGGCCAGGCCGCGCACCGACACCGCGCGCCGGCCAAGCAGCGCGGCCAGCGTCACCAGGGCGGCCATCGCGAAGCTGCGCACGATCGGGACGTGCATCCCGGTCAGCACCATGTAGAAGCCGCCCGCCGCCAGCGCTGCTCCCGCCGCGACCTGCTTGGTCGGCCAGAACAGCGCCGCACGCTCCGACAGCGCCAGCAGTGCGCGCGTCAGCCCGAAGGCGAGCCCCATCACCGCCCCGATATGCAGCCCGGCAACGGCCAGCAGATGCGCGAGCCCGGAGGCGCGGAATGCCTCCCGATCGGCTTCGGGAATGGCGGAGGGCACACCGGTCATCAGTGTGGCGGCGACGGCCCCATCCGTGCCGGGCAGCCGCGCCTGCATCCGACGGGCAATGCCCTCCCGCATTCGCTGCAACCAGGCGGAGACGCCGGATGGCGGCTGGCGGGCGAGGCGCTCGGCCGCGCCGATGGCGAAGCCGTACCCGGCATAACCAGCGAAGAAGGCGTCGCGTTGCAGATCCCATCCGCCCGGATACGAGGGGGGCGAGGGTGGACGCAGCAAGGCACGCACCCGCATTGTGTCGCCGGCGGCAAGCTCGGCCGAATTCGGTCTCGCGGAGGCGGACGCGGACGCGCCGACGCAGCGCCGTGCCGTCGTCCAGCCGCGCGTCGGCCACCGTGATACGTCTGCCCTGCGATAGGATCTCCACCCCGGCCACCCGTCCGGTGACGATCACCGCCCGAAACGGCAGCGCCTCCGGCGGCAAGGCGCGCAACGTGGCGAGCTGGCCGAGGGCGAACCCGCTCGCGACGGCGGCGAGCGGCAGCAGCGCCGCCCGCGCCCAGCCGCGCGCGAGACAGGCGGCAAGCCCGGCCGGCAGTGCCAGCATCGCACCTGCCCATGCCGGCGGCTCGGCGCGCAGGCCGAAATAGACCAGCACGCCCGTGCCCAGGAACACCGGCAACCAGAGCACCAGGCGCCCCTGCTCGGCCAGCGCCAATGCCTCCAGGCGCGCGGCCAGGGCGCGGGGCGCGGCCTGCGCGCGGCGAGGCAGGGCGAGCACAAGGGCCACGGAAAACCTCCGGCCCCAGACTGCCCGGCTAACCTCTACAGAGTGTCAATGCCTTGTTCCCCGGACACTGCGGGAGTTTCATGGGCGCTGGTGACAGGCTTCCAACATGACCCGCGCTCTCCCCGTCTGGCGCTCCATGCTCTACGTGCCGGTGAACGTCTCGCGCTTCGTCGCCAGTGCGGCGGATCGCGATGCGGACGCGATCATCCTCGACCTGGAGGACGCGGTCGCGCCGGCCGAGAAGGCGCGGGCGCGAACGCTGCTGGGCGAGGCGGTGCCGCAGGTCTCGCGGCGCGGCGCGGATGTGATCGTGCGGGTCAATCGCCCGTGGCGACTGCTGGTGCGCGACCTGGAGGCCGCCGTCATCCCTGGCGTGGCCGCGCTCGCGCTGCCGAAGACCGATAGCGCCGAGCATGTCCAGGCGGTCGCCGAGATCGTGGCGGAACTGGAGGCCGAGCGCGGAGTTGCCGAGCCGATCGGCCTGATCGCCCTGGTGGAGACGCCGGGCGCGTTCTTCCGCATGGAGGCGATCGCGCGGGCTCATCCAAGGCTGGTGGCGCTTGCCGTAGGCGCCGAGGATCTGGCGCTGTCCGTCGGGATGCTGCCGGAAGCGGATGGCCTGTTCCTGCCCAAGCAGGTCTCCGTCTTCGCGGCCCGCGCCGCCGGTATCCTGCCGCTGGGGTTCATCGGCACCGTCGCCGACTACAAGGATCAGGCGGCGTTCCGCGCCTTGGTGCGTCGCTCGCGCCGGCTGGGGTTCCTTGGCGCGGCCTGCATCCATCCGCTGCAGGTGCCGGTGCTGAACGAGGAATTCGCGCCCTCGTCCGAGGAGGTTACGCAGGCCGGGCGCATGATCGCTGCCTACGACACGGCGCTGGCCGCCGGGATGGGAGCGGTGGAGTTCGAGGGCAGGATGATCGACGTTCCGGTGGTGGAGCGGGCGAAAGCGGTGCTGGCGCGGGCCGCCTCCATCGAGGCGCGAAGGTGACGGGCGTAGCGAGCGCGTTGGCTCCTCAATCGCCGGCCGCCACCGGGTCGGCCGCGCGCGCGGTCGCCGGTTTTTTCACGGTGAGGGCCGGAACAGACGGTGCGGCCTGCCGGCCGGCCGCGAAGAAGGCAATGGTCCGGCGCAGCCCCTCTCGCAGCGGCACCAAGGGTTTCCAGCCCAGGAGCTTTCCGGCGAGCGCGATGTCGGGACAGCGGCGACGAGGATCGTCCACCGGCAGCGGGCGGCGGACGATCGGCGAGGCCGATCGGGTCTGGCCGAGCACCTCCCGGATCAGCTCGAGAATTGTGATCTCGGCCGGATTGCCGAGGTTCACCGGCCCGTCCACCGGTCCGGGATGCCACAGCAGCCGCAGCAGGCCGCCTACCAGGTCATCGACGTAGCAGAAGGACCGCGTCTGCCGGCCCTCGCCATAGACGGTGATCGGCCGCCCCTCGATGGCCTGCATCACGACATTGGATACCACGCGCCCATCATCGGGCGACATGCGCGGCCCATAGGTGTTGAAAATGCGCGCGATGCGCACCTCGACGGCACCTCGGCGGAGCTGGTCGTAGCACAAGGTCTCGGCGGCGCGCTTGCCCTCATCGTAGCAGGCGCGCGGCCCGATCGGGTTGACGTTGCCCAGATAGCTCTCGGGCTGCGGGTGAACCGTAGGATCGCCGTATACCTCGCTGGTCGAGGCGAGCAGGAAGCGCGCGTTGCACGCCTCCGCCAGGGTGAGCAGGTTCCGCGTCCCGACCACGCTTGTCATGAGCGTATGCACCGGGTCGGCCTGATAGCGGGGCGGAGAGGCCGGGCAGGCAAGGTTCAGCACGTAGTCCGCGCGCAGCCCGCGCGGCAGTGGATCGGTGACATCGCCGAGCACGAAATCCAAGCGTGGATCACGGCGCAGCCGGTCCAGATTTTCCATCCGGCCGGTGAGCAGGCTGTCCAGACAGATCACCCGCGCGCCCTCGGCTAGAACCGCCTCGCACAGATGCGAGCCGATGAAGCCGGCGCCGCCGGCGATCAGCACCGTTTTGGTGCTTCGCGCTCTCATGCCTGCGCTCCTTCGATGACATCGATCTGCGCGCTTGCCTCGCCAAGGAAGGCTTCAAGCTCGCGCGCGCGGGTCTCGGCGGTATGGCGATCGAGCGTGCGCGCGCGCCCCGCCCGAGCGACCGCCGCGCGCCGATTGTCCGGCAAGTCCAACGCGGCGAGCACGTCCTGCGTCGTATGCGCAACCAGGATGTCGCGTCCGGGCAGGAACAGCTCGTCGAGCCCTGGCCACCAATCGGAGATGATCGGCGTGCCGCAAGCGCCCGCCTCGAACAGGCGCACGCTGGGGCTGTAGCCGCGCTGGCGCATGTCGGCCCGCGTGACGTTCAGCGTCCAGACCTGGCTCGCGTAGAACCCGGCGTGGTCCGAAGGCGGCAGGTGATCGAACCGCTCCACGTTTTCGGGCCACTCGATCGCATCGGGTATTGCGGCCCGGCGACGACAAAGCGCAAATCCGGGCGCCGCCGTGCCGGCTCGATCAGCAGCCGCTCGACGGCTTGCTGCCGATCGGGGCTGTAGGTTCCGAGATAGCCGAGATCCCAACGCCGTGGCGTAGCCGTCGGCCGGTGCTGTTCGGGATCGACGGCGCAATAGAGCGGGCGGGCCAACCGCGCGCCGTAGTCGCGTTCCAGAAGCCGCAAGGTCGGGCCGCCGGTGAACGAGAGATAGAGGTCGAACAGCCTGATCTGCTCGGGCCGGAGATAGGCCGCGCCACCTTGCGTCAGCGCATGCATCGTTACCGGCGTATCGATGTCGTAGAAGCAGGACAGGTTGCGCACGCACGGCGCGATCCGGTCGATGACGGCCGCACCCTCCGGCACGTACGAGCCGACAATGACGGCGTCCGCCCGCGCCAGCTCATTGGCGTGGCGATCCAGTTCGGCGACACCGCGGTAGAAGCGAAGCGTGCAGAAACCGGGCGTCGGCAGATCGCGATGCGCCGCATACCAGGGCTGCTCCCGCTCCAGGAACAGCACCTCGTGGCCGCGCGCATACAGCGCGCGCAGCAGGGCGCGGTAGGTGGTGGCGTGACCGTTGCCCCAGGACGAGCTTAGGCTGAGGCCGAGGAAGACCAGGCGCATGGCATTCCCCTCAGGCGGCGGCCGCGCGCTTGCGCGCGAGCGCCTCGCGGAACAGCCGGTCCACGATGCGGGCGCGTTCGGCGTAGGTGTGCTCGGCCAGGATGCGCGCGCGCGCCTGCCCCCCGATCGCCTTCGCGCGCGCGGGCGTGAGCGCGGCGAGGTGGTCGGCCACGTCGCGCCCGTCGCGCGCGACCAGTACCTCCGTGTCGGGTTGCAGGAACAGCTCGATCCCCTCCCAGGCATCGGTGATCAGGCAGGCGCCGGCGCCGGCCGCCTCGAACACGCGTGTCGCCGGGCAGAACCCCATGGTCGCCATGGTCTCGCGCGCCACGTTCAGCACGGCGAGCGCGGAGCAGTTGAAGACATTGTGCCACTCGGTGCCGACATGGCCGATGGCGCGCACATTGGCCGGCATGGGCTTGCTGTCCCAGCCCGATCCTCCGAGCAGGAAGGGGCGATCGGGCAGCCGCGCGGCGGGGTCGAGGAAGAACGCCTCGGTGCGCGCCTCGCGATCGGGCATCCGGTTGGCCAGGAAGGCGAGGTCGGTCGCCAATGCCGGGTCCGGGGCGACCGGGAAATGCGTGGCGGGATCGAGGGCGTTGTAGATTGGCCAGCACGCGACGGCGCCGAAGCCGCGATACGCCTGGGTGACCGGCGCGCCGCCGCCATAGGTCAGCACCATGTCGAGGCGCGGCAGAATACGGTGCAGCGGATGCGACCCATCGGCGCGGAGATCGGCCAGGGTCGCGGGCGCATCGACGTCCCAGAATACGCGGAGCGCACCGGGGCGCGGCGTGGTGAGCAGCGCCGCGAGCAGCGCGTCGTCGTACACGCCGACCCCGCTCGCCTTCACCATGACGTCGGCGTGCGCGGCTTCCGCCAATACACCGCGCAGGCCCGCCTCGGTCGCCGGATAGACGACGGAGCGCGCCCAGGATGGCGGATCGATGTCGCGATAGGATTGCCGATCGAAGGCATCGGGTTCGTAGAACGTCACCTCCCAGCCGAGGCCGGCAAGCGGCTCCAGCATCCCGCGATAGTACGTGGCGGCACCGTTCCAATAGGCCGAAAGCAGGCTCGATCCGTAAAAGGCGAGTCGCATCAAGCCATCTCCCTCGGTCGTGCGGCGCCAAGGCGCGCGAGGATCGCCAGCAATTCGTCCACTCGGTGCGCGCAGGTGTGGCGCGCGGTGATGGTGGCGAGTCCGCTGGCGGCGAGCTCTCGCCGCAACCCGGCATCGGTGGCGAGCGCGCGCATATGCGCGCGCATCCGCTCGGGGGTTTCGGCGACGAGGAAATCGCGGCCCGGCGCGAACAGCGCCTCGGAATCCCGCCAGGGTGCCGAGATCAGGGGAATGCCGCAGGCCAGCGCCTCGAAGACGCGGATCGTCGGGATGCCGGGCAGGTGGGTGACGTAGAAGCGTCGGGGGACATGCACGGTCATGAGGTGGCGCGCGAACACGACGGGCGCGTCGGCGTTCGGCAGCCAGCCGCGATACCGCGCGCCAGCCGCGGCCAGCGCGGCGAGCGCATGGGCGGGGTAGCGGACGCCGTGAACGTCAAGCGGCAGGCCAACGGCGCGCGCGGGTTCCAGCAGGAAATCGCGCAGTTCCTGGCTGCGCTCCTCGTCGCCCCAGTTGCCGATCCAGACCACGCCGGCGCGCGGCGGCTCCACGGCGGGCGGACGGAACAGGCGTGTGTCGGCGGCCTCGTGCCAGACGAAGGCGCGCGTGTCCCAGCCGTGGCGGCGATAAACCCCCGCCAGCGCCTCGCCGAAAGCCAGCACGCCGTCATAGTGCGACAGATCGAAGGCGTTGATCGCGGCGGGGTCGCTGACCGCGCGGTGGTGGGTATCGTGGAACAGCAGCCGAAAGCGCCCGCCCTGTGCCCGCTTGCGCCCGATCGCGGCCACCAGGGCGGGATCGTTCCATTCGTGCACGATCACCACGTCCGCCCCATCGAGCATCGCGTCGAGGTCGGAGCCGACGAAGCGCGCGATGCGCGCCAGATCAGGGAAGGCGGCGGCGAAGCGGTCGAGGGCAGGCTGGCCATGGTCGCGCAGAAGGTTGCGGCGGCTCCAGCCATCCTCGGGCTCGTAGGCGCGCACATCGTGGCCGCGCGCGACAAGCTCGCGCAGGACGCCGCGCAGGAAATGGGCGTTGCCATGATTCCAGCAGGCGGCAAGCGAGTGGGTGAAGTAGACGAAACGCATCATGGCGTTCCGGCTGCCCGCGCGGGATGCAACGCACGGTGAAGGCGAAGCGTCGCCGCGGTCATCGCCTCCGCGCTGTAGGCGCCGGCGCGGGCGCGTGCCGCCTCGGGCAGGCGTGAGTTCCCGCATGGCGGCAGTGAGCGCGCGCGCGATGTCATCCGGATCGTCGGGATCGACGAACAACGCGGCGCCGTCCCACAGCTCGCGAAATGTCGGAATGTCGGACAGCACCAGCGCGCAGCCGGATTGCGCCGCCTCCAGCACCGCGAGGCCGAACGGCTCGTAGCGGGCTACGGAGACGAAGACGCGGGCGGTTGCGTATGCGCGGGCGAGCGTCGCGTCATCGACGTTCCCGAGTAGGCCGCAGGCTGCGACACTCGATGGCGGCACGGTTCGGGCCGATGCATGGGCCGGCGGCACGAATTCTCGAAATCGACCCGCGCGGCAGCGCCATCGAGGATACGGATGTTCTTGGCCTCGTCCCACAGGCGCCCCGCGGTCAGCGCGAAGTCGCGGCGGTCCGGCACCAACGCGAGCGGGCGACGGCCATTATGGATCGCGTGTACCGGGAGGGCGAGGCCGTGGAACGCCGTGAGTGAGCGCGCGAAGGCACGGCTCGGCGCCACGGCCGCCTCCGCCGCACGCAGCCCGGCGCCGACCAACGCGGCACGCCAAGCAAGGTCCGGCGGCATCGGTTCGCGCCCGCGCATCGCGCGCCACCACGTTCCGACACAGGAATGCGCCACCGCGACCACCGGCGCGGGCCAGTTCGCCTCCGGGACGAGCGCGGGAGTGTGGAGGTGGATGCTGTCGGCGCCCCAGTCGGCGGCGATGGCGGCGAGGGAGCGCGCTGCGTCGGCGATCTGGGCGGGGGTTTCCGCCAGCCAATCGAGCGCGAGGTCGGTGACGCGCAGCCCGCAGGTCGCGGCAGCCTCAGCGTGTTGCTGCGCGGACGGGAGAGGCCCCATTGACACGAGCAGCACCTGCGCGCCGCGCGCGGTCAGGCCGGCGGCAAGCTCCAGGCAATAGCGCCAGACACCGCCCACGGCATCGGTGGTGAGCATGATGCGAGGCGTTCGCCCGCCACTCAGCACCCGCACGCCGCCTCCAGCACTGGCAGCGGCAGCGGGCGGGTCTCCTGGATGTCGCTGAAGGCGTCGAACTGCGCGAGGTAGTGCGCGTGCGCGCGCTCCCATGCCGCTTCGTCCGGCTCGCCCCACAGGCGGCGATAGTCGGGCGAGGCTGGGTAGGGAAACAGCGGCACGGGATCGTTCGCCCAAACGCCCTGGCGCTGCAAGCCCTGCCGCCACTCGGCGATGCGCGCGGCATCGTCGCCGGAAGACCGGATGAGATTCGCCTGCACGAATGGAACCGTTCGCCGCGCGCGCACCAGCAGCGCGGTGAGCTCGTCGGTGTCCAGCCGGCACTTCTTGTCGAGCGCGGCGCGGCCTTCCTGGGTCAGGCTCTCGACGCCGGCCTCGATCGACACGCATCCCGCCGCGCCCAGCAGATCGAGCATGTCGGGCTTCCACAGGTCGATCCGCGTCTGCACGCCGAAGCGGATCGGACGCTCGCGCAGTGCCTCCAGCAACGGGCGCTGCGGCAGGAAGATCTCGTCGATGAAATAGAGATACTCGACCCCTTGCGCGATCAGCGCGTCGATCTCGGCGAGCAGCGGCGGCAACGCGCGGCGCCGATAGGTGTCGCGGAAGTCGAGCTTGGCGCAGAAGGTGCAGGCGTATGGGCAACCGCGCGAGGCTTCCACCTCCGCCCCTGGTCCCGTCGGCGCCGCGTCGAAGCGGTGGTGATGGTGGTGATGGCGCGCGATCCACGCGTCGGGCCAGGCGAGCGGCGGCAGGTCGGTGAAGCGCGCAACACGGGGGCCGCCGTTCACGCGCACCGCGTCGCCCTCGCGCCAGGCGGCTCCGTCAACGCGCGCGGGCACGCCGGCCGCGTCGGCGAGATCCGCAACCGCCTCGTCGCATTCCCCGCGCAGCACCACATCGACGTCCAGCTTGCGCAACGCCGCGCCGGGGGTGGTCGAGCCGTGCGGGCCGACGGCGACGGTGATCGCGCCGCGCAGCCGATCAAGCAGATCGCGGGGAACTGTGAGCTCGGGCTGGGCGCAGCGCCAGAACAGATAGCTCGGCGCGGTCGTGACCACGACCATGTCGGGCGCGAAGGCGCGCGTCTCCTGCGCCAGCGCGTCCGCCTCAAGGCCGAGCAGATGGCCGTCGAGCATCACGGCGTCATGGCCGCGCGCCTCAAGATGCAGCTTCGCGCAGGCCAGCTCCAGCGGTAGGTGCGACTCGCGGCAGCCGAAATAGACGCTGTGGTCGAACCGCCAGGGCGGGTTTAGCAGCGCGACTTTCATGCCGGGACCGCTTGGCGTTCGGCGAAACTGCGCAGCAGGCGCGCGACACCCTCGCGCCAGTCGAGCGGCGCCGAGAGCCCTAGCGCGGCCCGGGCACGGCGCGCGTCGGCGACGAACCAGCGCTGGTCGTTCGGCCGCCACGGCGCGAAGCGGCGCGCGACGGGACGGCCCAGCTCCGCCTCGATATGGCGGAGCAAGGCCAGCAGACTGACCGCGTTCGCCGGACCGCCGCCTAGGTTGAACGCCTGGCCGGAGACCTCGCCGATGCGCCGCCAGGCGGCGATATAGGCGGCCACGGCGTCATCGACGAACAGGATGTCGCGGACCTGTCGCCCGTCGCCGTAGATGGTCAGCGGTTCGCCGGCGACGGCCCGCAGCGCGAAATGCGCGACCCAGCCCTGGTCCTCGGTGCCGAGCTGGCGTGGGCCGTAGATGCAGCTCATGCGCAGAACCGCGGTCGGCAGGCCGAAGCTCTCTGCGTAGTCCAGCACGTACTGATCGGCGGCACCCTTGGAACAGCCGTACGGCGTGCAGAACTGCAGCTTCCGGCTTTCGTCGATGCCGTGCCGGGCCAGAAGCTGGTCCTCGGCGGCATAGGCGTCGCTGCCGCGGGTGAGCGCCACGTCGTGCAGCCCGCCATACACCTTGTTGGTGCTGGCATAGACCAGCGGGCGGGAATGCCGACGCAGCGCCTCCAGAAGGGTGACAGTGCCGAGCAGGTTGACCTGCAAATCGCCCACCGGGTCGGTCATGCTGGTGGTGACCGCGACCTGCGCCGCCAGGTGGAACACCGCGCAGGCTTCGCGCGCCGCGTCGCCCACCGCGTCGGGGTCGCGCACGTCGGCGATGATGGCGGCCACGCGGGCGGGGTGGCGCGCGCGCAGCCACGCCAGGTTGCCCTCGGTGCCGGGGCGGGCAAGCGAGTTCGAGCACAAGCACATGCTCGCCCTCGGCGGCCAGCCGGTCGGCCAACGCGCTGCCGATGAACCCGGCGCCGCCGGTGATGAGGACGGGCGCGGTCACGCCACCAGTCCCCGCTGCTCCAGCTCGCGCCGCGCCTCGGCGACCCGATCGACCGCCTGCTGGCGGCCGACCCATTCGGCAAGCTCCGGCAAGGTCTCCCGCATGGTCCGGCGCGGGGCGAAGCCGAGCCGCTCGCGGGCCAATCCGATATCGGCGAAGCAGTGGCGGATATCGCCGGTGCGCGCCTTGCCGAGGATTTCGGGGAGGAGACGAGGCCGGTCCATCGCCTCGGCGATCTGCTCGCCCACTTCGCGGATGCTGACCGGCTGGCCGCTGCCGATGTTGAATACGCCGCCGACTGCCTCCGGCCGGTCAAGCGCGAGCAGGAAGGCGTCGGCGACATCCGCAACGTGGACGAAGTCGCGGCGCTGGGCGCCGTCCTCGAAGACTTGCGGCGCGACGATCGTTCAGCAGGCGGGCGGCGAAGATCGCCAGCACGCCAGTATAGGGGTTGGAGAGCGCCTGGCCCGGACCGTAGACGTTGAACAGGCGCAGCGCGGCCGCCTCCATGCCGTAAGCCGGGGCCACGGTCAGCACCAGCCGCTCCTGCACGTATTTGGTGATCGCGTACACCGAGGCGAGCGAGGGCCGCTTCCACTCCGGGGTGGGCAGCGGGACCAGGGCGCGCCCCGCCGCGTCGGCCGGGTCCCATCCCGCCTCCGCCCCGCGCACCGCGTCTTCCACCAGCGCCCCATCGGCGGCACGGTAGAGGCCCTCGCCGTAGATGCTCATGGACGAGGCGACGACGATCCGGCGGACCGGCTGCTTGCTCAGGGCCTGCAGCAGGACCGCCGTGCCGAGATCGTTGGCGCCCACGTAGCGGTCGATCTCGTACATGCTCTGGCCAACACCGACCTCGGCGGCGAGGTGGACCACCGCATCGACGCCGCGCAGCGCGCGCGTCACCGCCTCGAGATTGCGCACATTGGCGACCATCAGCTCGACATCGCGCAGCACCGGGTTGGGCGGCTGGCCGGCATGGACCTGCTCGATCATGTCGTCCAGCACGCGGAGCTCAGCCCCGCGCGCGAGCAAGGCCGCGCAGAGATGGCTGCCGATGAAGCCAGCCCCCCCGGTAATCAGGATGCGTTCGGGCACGATGTCTCCCCGGCTGTGATTGCGGGCGCGGTAATCCGTTCTGCAAGCGCCAACACGCGATCGGGAAGAATGTTCCTTCCCCGACAGCACGCGATGGTAACAAGGCGGTTAGCTTCGGGAGCGAAGCGGCTGAAACCGGCTCGCTCCGGTATCGTTGATCAAGGAGCAAGCCGCAGGAGATGCCGATGTCCGCCCATCCGCCACCCGTACCCCCGGATCAGCGCAGCAACAAGGGGCCCGGCGAGACCGGCAGGGAAGCCGAGGGCAAGAGCGATGCCGCGGGCAAGACACCCCTCGACGAGAAGGCCGGCCGGCAAGGCGCGGTGAAGCAGAACACGACCAACACGGGGTATCAGCAGGACCGATGAGCGCGGTCTCCGGCCGCGACACCTCCATCGGCACCTATCGGGCGAAGCGCGATTTTACGATTACCGCCGAGCCGCCGCCCACCGAGGTGCCGGCGGCGGCGGACGCGCCGATCTTCGTGGTGCAGAAGCACGCCGCCCATCGCGCCGGGCTGCATTGGGACTTCCGGCTGGAGCATGGCGGCGTACTGTGGAGCTGGGCGGTGCGCAAAGGCCCCTCGCTTGATCCCGCCGACAAGCGCATCGCCGCCCATGTCGAGGACCATCCGCTCGACTACGCTGGATTTCAAGGCACGATCCCGGATGGTCAGTACGGCGCGGGCACGGTGGAGACGTGGGACCGCGGCACCTGGGAGGCGATCGGCGATCCCGAGGCGGGGATGCGCAAGGGCGATCTCACCTTCGCGCTCCACGGTACCCGCCTGTCCGGCCGGTTCCATCTGGTCCGGCTCAAGCCAAAGCCGGGCAGGCGGTCGAGCCAGGATAGCTGGCTGCTGTTCAAGGGCCACGACGAGTTCGAGCGCGCCGGCGCCGACGCGCTCGCCATCGAGGCGGCGACACCTCTTCCGCCCGCCCCGAAACCGCAGGCCACCTCCCCGGCGGCGGGGGCCGTCCGAGGCGCGTTGCCGGACAGCCAGGCCCCCCAGCTTTGCGCGGTCGCGGACGAACCACCGCAAGGCGAGGACTGGATCAACGAAATCAAGTTCGACGGCTACCGGCTGCTGGTCTTCATCGAGGACGGCGCCGCGCGGGTCGTCACCCGCAACGGCAACGACTGGACCGATCGGCTGCCCGCCGTTGCCGCCGCGGCCGCAGCGCTGCGGGTAAAATCGGCACTGCTGGACGGCGAGCTCGTCGCGCTGCGCCCCGACGGTCTCTCCAGCTTCCCCGACCTGCAAGCCGCGCTCTCGGCCGGACAGGACGAGCGCCTGCACTTCTTCGTCTTCGACCTCCTGCACCTGGATGGCTGGGATTTGCGCCAATGCCGCCTGCTCGACCGCAAGCGGGTGCTGGCGGGGCTGGATGCCTGGCAGGGGATGCTGCGCTACAGCGACCATCATGTGGGCGACACCGGACCGATGCGGCGCGAGGCATGCCGGCTTGGCCTGGAAGGCATCATCTGCAAGCGCGGCAGTGAACCCTACCAGGCCGGGCGCGGTGATGGATGGTTGAAGGTCAAGTGCAAGGGCCGGGAGGAGTTCGTGGTGCTCGGCTGGACCCCGCCGGCGGGCAGCCGCACCGGCCTGGGCTCGGTGCATCTGGGCTACTACGATCCGGAGGGCAACCTGCACTACGCGGGCGGGGCGGGCTCGGGGTTTTCCGAGGCGGAGCTTGAGAGCCTGCGGGCGGAGCTGGATGCCCGCGCCGCCGACCCGCCTCGCGATCTGCTGGCCGCGGGCGACCCGATCGAGCGGAGCATACGTTGGGTCCGCCCCGAACTGGTGGCGGAAGTGCAGTATACTGGTTGGTCCGGCGCCGGACGGGTCCGCCACGCCGTCTTCCTCGGGCGGCGCGAGGACAAGGAAGCGCGAGAGGTGGTCCGCGATCCGCCCGATCCGGAGGCCAAGCGCACGCGCCGGGCGCGCCGCAACCCTCACCCCGACCCTCTCCCAGGGGGAGAGGGGGCGGTGAACGCACGGACCCTGCCCCCAACGCCCCCTCTCCCTCCGGGAGAGGGTCGGGGTGAGGGCAAGAGCGGGCGGATCGTCACCGCGCGGGCGCCGAAGGCGCACACGGAGAGCCTGGGCACGGTGGCGCTGACCCATCCGGAGCGGGAGTTGTGGCCGGGGATCACCAAGCGCGACCTCGCCGAGTATTGGCGTTCCATTGCCGATCACGCCCTGCCCGGCCTCGCGCACCGGCCGCTGGCGATTGTGCGGTGTCCGGAGGGGATCAGCGGGGAGCATTTCTTCCAGAAGCGCGGGCACGGCCACATGCCGACGCCGATCCGGGCGGCGGAGGCGGCGGGAGCGCCCTATCTCGCGATCGACGGGCTCGATGGCCTCTATGCCTGCACGCAGATCTCGGCCGTCGAACTGCACGCCTGGGGCGCGGCCGAGGCCGATCCGCTGCACCCGGACCAGATCGTGATGGATCTCGACCCCGGCGAGGGCGTGGCGTTCGAAGCGGTGGTGCGGGCCGCACACGATCTGCGTGAGCGGCTGCAGAGCCTCGGGTTGGAGAGCTTCCCGCGCACCACGGGCGGCAAGGGACTGCATGTGGTGGCGCCGCTCACCCCGCGCGCCGACTGGGGCGAGGTCAAGGCGTTCTGCCACGCCCTGGCCGAGACCATGAGCCAGGCGGAGCCCGAACGTTTCCTGCCGACCTTGAAGAAGGTCGACCGGCGCGGCCGGATCCTGATCGACTGGCTGCGCAACGGCCTCGGCGCGACCGCCATTGCCTCATTCTGTCCTCGCGCGCGGCCGGGAGCGACGGTGGCGACGCCGCTCGGCTGGGGTGAGGTCACGCCGAAGCTCGATCCCGCCAAGTTCACTCTCCGCACGGTGCCGCAGCGCCTCGCGCGCCTCCGTAAGGATTCCTGGGAGGGCTTCGAGGCCGCCCGCCGGCCGTTGCCGGAGGTGCCGCGTCAGCGAGTGCCGATCGACCGCGCCGCATCCGACAACGCGCGTCCGTCCCGCCGGCCGGTGGTGGTATTCGCTCCGAGGCCCAAAAGGGTGAGGCGGCCTGGAGCATAGAAGGCAGGCGCAAGACCTCGCGAGAGACACAGTCGGCCTGAACCTCGCCGCCGCTCCCACGTTTGCTAATTGATTCCCAACACTCGGAGAATGCCCGTGCGTATCCGCTTTGCCATGCTCGGACTGACCGCCGCCACCCTCGTCTCCGCCAGCGCTTTCGCGCAGACCACCCATGAGCGATCCCGCCAACAATGCCGCCACGCGCGCTTTCGACCGCGCAGCCGGTACGGACACGTCCGGTGCCTACCCATCACAGGCGAATGGCACCCCCGCCAACCCGAAAGGCACAATGGCCACCCGCGCCTTCGACCGCGCAGCCGGTACGGACACGTCCGGTGCCTACCCATCACAGGCGGACGGCACTCCCGCCAACCCGAAAGGCACGATGGCCACCCGCGCTCTCGACCGCGCGGCGGGTACGAACACGAGTGGCGCTTACCCGGCGAATACGACGAACGGCCGCTGAAGGGCGAGGCACCCTGGCTGAAAGAGGTATTCCGTTCCGACTCGCTCCGCACGTGAGTAGATCGTTGGGCTGCGTGGACGCCTCCCCTTGCGGCCTGTATCAGGTTTTATCGGGCCGGGGGGCGACTTCCATGAACAACGGTGCACCACTCGTGGGTTTCGACCGGGAGGGCAGGGTCGGGATCATCACAGTCAATTTTCCGCCTGTGAACGCGCTCGGTCCAGGCGTGCCCGAGGGCATCATCGACGCGCTGAAGAGGGGCATCGCGGACCCGTCCATCGCTGCAATGGTGCTGATCGGCGCCGGGCGGAACTTCATCGCAGGGGCGGATATCCGCCGGTTCGGCACTGGCCGGGCGCTGCTGCCGCTCGGTCAGCGCGTCTATGATGTCCTTGACGCCTCCTGCAAGCCGGTCGTCGCCGCCATCCACGGCTATGCGCTCGGCGGCGGGCTGGAGATTGCCTTGGCCTGCCACTATCGGGTGGCCAAGGCGTCGGCGATGGTCGGCTTGCCCGAAGTGCTGATCGGCATCATCCCCGGCGGCGGCGGCACGCAGCGCCTGCCGCGCCTCGCCGGTCCGAAGGCCGCGCTGGAGATGATCGTGTCCGGCCGGCACGTGTCGGCCGAGGAGGCGCGGAGCTTGGGCATCCTGGACAAGGTGTATCCCGGCGACGCCGACCTGCGGGCCGAGGCGCTGGCCTTTGCCCAGGGAATCGCCGACGCCCAGCCGCTGCCCCGCGTGCGCGACCGTGAAGACCGGCTCGCCGAAGGCAAGCAGAACCCTGGCCTTTTCGATGCGATGCGCAAGTCGATCGCCCGGCGCGCGCGCAATCAGAAGGCGCCGTATAGCTGCATCCTGGCGGTCGAGGCCGCGTGCTCCCTGCCCTTCGAGCAAGGGATCGCGCGCGAACACGAGCTGTTCGCCGAGTTGGAGAACGCCGACGAGGCTCGCGCGCTCCGCTACGCCTTCTTCGCCGAGCGCGAGGCGGCGAAGCTCCCCGACATTCCAGGGGACGTCGAGCCGCGCCCGTTCAAGACCGCCGCCGTGATCGGCGCAGGCACGATGGGCGGCGGCATAGCGATGAGCTTCGCCGATTTCGGCTACACGGTGAAGATCATGGACGCATCCGGGGAGGCGCTGGATCGCGGCATGGCGCGCATCCGCGCCAACTACGCGACCTCGGTCAAGCGCGGCAGTCTCGCCCAGGACGAGATGGATCGCCGCCTGTCCCGCATCGAGCCGGTCTCGGGATACGACGCGATCAAGGACGCCGACATCGCCATCGAGGCGGTGTTCGAGGAAATAGAGGTCAAGAAGCCGATCTTCCGCGCGCTGGACCAGGCGATGAAGCCGGGCGCCTTGATCCTGTCCAACACCTCGGCGCTCGACATCGACCAGCTCGCGGCGGAGACCGCGCGCCCGCAGGACATCGCCGGGGCACATTTCTTCAGCCCGGCCAATGTGATGAAGCTGCTGGAGGTGGTGCGCGGCGCGCAGTCCTCGGCCGAGACGCTGGTCAGCACGATGGCGATGGGGCGCAAGATCGGGAAGGTGTGCGCCATGGCCGGCAACACCGACGGGTTCGTCGCCAACCGCTCCCGCGCGCCGTTCAACACCGAGATGGTGATTCTGCTCGAGGAAGGTTGTCTGCCCGAGCAGGTGGACAAGGTGATGGTCGATTTCGGCTATCCCATGGGGCCGTTCGCGGTCGGCGATCTCGCCGGACTGGATATCGGGCTTGCCAGTCGCAAGCGCCGCGCCGCGCAGAACCCGAACTACCGCAAGCTGCCGATCGCCGATCGCATCGCCGAGATGGGCCGCTTCGGCCAGAAGACCGGCGCCGGCTGGTACCGCTACGAGAAGGGCGACCGCACGCCGCATCCAGACCCGGAGGTGGCGCGCATCATCAAGGAGGTGGCGTCCGAGATGGGCGTGAAGCAGCGGGACTTCACCGACGAGGAGATCCTGCGCCGGCTGCTGTTCTCCTCGGCGAACGAGGCATGCCGCATCCTGGAGGAAGGCAAGGCGTATCGCGCCAGCGATATCGACGTGATGTGGCTGCACGGGTTCGGTTTCCCGCGCTATCGTGGCGGGCTGATGGTACTGGGCCGATCAGATCGGCGTCCGCGAGGTGTACAACCAGATTGCCGCCTGGCATCAGCGCTACGGCGACCGCTGGGAGCCGTCACGCCTGCTGCGCGAACTGGCCAATGCGGGCACGCCGTTCCGCGAGGTGAAGCCCGCGCCGATGCACTAAGCGAGGCGCGAGCTGGATCAACCGAGCTGAGCGCGATCAGCGTCGCCGCCGACCTGTTGGGGGCGCGGAGCACCGTCCGCATCGGGATAACGGGGCTGGCTCGGGCGGGCAAGACCGCGCTGCTGACCTCGGTCGCCGCCAACCTGCTGGCGCTCGGCGCCGGCCGGCTGGCCTTGCCCGCGGTCTCCGATCGGCTTGGCGGGCGAGGGATGCGCGTCTCCGTGGCGCCGGGCGCGGCGTCCGGACTGCCTCGATTCGAAATCGCCTCCCACCTCGCCGCGCTGGTTGCCGACCCGCCACGCTGGCCGGAGCGCACCACTTCGGTGTCGCTGCTCGCGCTCGACCTGGACCTGCCGCGTGACGGGCTGCTGGCATCGCTCGGGCCGCGCATGCGGCGTTTGGAGTTCCTGGACTATCCCGGCGAATGGCTGCTTGATCTGCCGCTACTCGGCCAGGACTTCGCTGCATGGTCGGAGGCGACGCTGCGCCGGCTGGAGGCTCCGGAGTTGGCCGGCATCGCCCGGGAGTTCCTGGGCTTCGCCCGTGGGCTGCCGGCGGGGGCGGCGGCGGACGAGGCGCTGGCGCTCAGCGGGCATCGGCTCTACGCCGCGCTTCTGCGCCGGCTTCGCGACGACGCGGGGCTTGCGTTTTTGCAGCCGGGACGTTTCCTGATGCCACCGCCGGGCGCCGCGCCGCCGTTCGTGCATTTTTTTCCGATGCCGGGACGCGGCCCGCTCGCCGACCTGCTGCGGGCGCGGTTCGACGCCTATGTGGAGACGGTGCGTCGTGACCTGATCTCGCCCTTGTTTGGCGACCTCGACCGGCTCGTGGTGCTGGCCGACCTGCTCTCGGCTCTGCACCAGGGCCCACGGGCATTCGCCGATGCGCAGGCGGCACTGGCCGCCGCGTCTGGTGCGCTTCGCTGGGGCCACTCCTGGACCGACTGGCTGGCGGCCCTTACCCGGCTGGAGCTGCCGCCCCGGGCCATCGGGCGCGTGGCGTTCGTCGCCACAAAGGCCGACCACGTCGCCGCCCGACAGCGCGGCAACCTGGCCGCCTTGATGCGCCGGCTGACCAGCGTGCCAGGGGGTGAGGCGAGCTCGGCGGCTTTCGCCGTCGCTTCTGTGCGCTGCACCGAGGATGTGGTGGAGACGCTGGGAGGCCGCCCGGTCTCGGCGGTGCGGGGTCGCATCATCGGCGAGTCCCGGCCGGCCCGCTCCTATCCCGGCGAAGTTCCGGACGCGCCGCCCGACGAGACGTTCTGGCAGCACCGCTTCCTCGCCCTTCCTGTCTTCGAGCCGCTGCGCCCGCCCGAGGACGGGCGCGGCGGCGTACCGCAGCTCGGCCTCGATGCGCTGTTGGCCTTCCTCTTGGCGGATATCCTGTGATGGACACCCAGGCCGTGATGGACACCCAGGTCGAACCGTTTCTTCGTCTGGAGCCAGAAATCGCGCCGCGGCTTGAGCCGCTGCCGGTCGTGCTGCCGACACCCGCGCCGACCGCTCGACGCTTACGCCTGCCCCCGGCGCTTCTCGGCGCCATGGTGCTGGCGCTGGGATTCCCGGCACTGTGGGCGGCATGGCTGGTCAGCGCCTTGTTCGACCGCGCCGGGTGGCTGGGCTGGGCGGGGCTTGTCGTGGTGCTGGCCGGATTCGGCCTGATCGGCGCCGGGATCGGCCGGGAACTGCGCGGCTTGGCGGCGCTGCGCCGCGTGGACTGGCTGCGCGCCGAATTGGCCAGCGGCGAGGCGGCGCGGGTGGCGGCGGCGGCGCGGCGCTGGCTCGCGGAGCTGCCCCAGCACGCGGCCCTGCTGCCGGCGGTTGCCGCTGCCGACAGCCCGGAATCGGTGCTGGCACTGTTGCGCGCGGGGCCAGGATCGGCGCTGCTGGACGGAGCGGACGCGCTGGGGCGCGCCGCCGCCCTGCAGGCCGGCGCGATTGTCGCGGCGACGCCGTCGCCAGCGCTGGACGCGCTGACCATCGGCTGGCGCGGCGTGCGGCTTGTCCGGCAAGTGGCGTCGCTGCACGGGATGCGGCCGGGACTGGCCGGAACGCTCGCCCTGTTGCAGCGCACGGCGATCGCGGCGGCATCGGTCGCGGCAACGCAGTTCGCGGTGAACGCCGCCGCGCACGCGATCGTCTCTCACCCCTTATTGCGCCACGTGCTGGGCGATGTGGCCGGGGCGGGCGTGGCCGCGCGGCGGATGATGGTGCTGGCGCGCGCCACCGCCACCGCGTGCTCACCGCTGCCGCCGCCCGATTGACGCTGAAACGGGCCCCAGCTAATCGTCTCCCGCATAACGATAAGCACGCTGGGCCAAAAGGCCCGTGTATGGGAGCCGTCCGTCCTTGGTCGACGCTGCGCGCCTGCTTCAGCTCATCATCAACGGGGCGGCTTCCGGCTGCATCTATGGCATCATCGCGCTCGGCTTCGTGCTGATCTACAAGGCTACCGAGCTGGTGAATTTCGCCCAGGGCGAGATCATGATGCTGGGCGGCTTCGCCGCGTTCAGCTTCGTCACCTGGTTCGGCCTGAACTATTGGGTGGGCGCGATCCTGGCGATCCTCGCCACCGCGGCGTTCGGCTTCCTGCTCGATGTGATCGTGATACGGCGCGTCATGGGACAGCCGCAATTCGCGGTGGTGATGCTGACCTTGGGCCTCGGCTTCATCTTCCGCGCCGCCGCCGGGATCACCTGGGGCTATGATTCCGTCGGCTACGCTACGCCCTTCACCAACAAAACGGTCAAGCTAGGAAGCATAATCCTGGGTGCGGACAGCCTCTCCGTGCTGGGCGGCACGGTGCTGCTGTGCATCGTGCTCTATCTCTTCTTCAGCAAGACGCGGCTTGGCATCGCCATGCAGGCGGCGTCGCAGAACCAGCTTGCCGCCTATTACATGGGCATCCCGGTCCGTACCGTCTTTTCGCTGATCTGGGCGATTGCCGCCGGCGTGTCGGCGGTCGCGGCGATCCTGCTCACGCCGATCTCCATGATCGACGTGAACATGGGTTATCTCGGCATCAAGGCGTTCGCGGCCGCGGTGCTCGGCGGCTTCGGCAGCATCCCTGGCGCTCTCGTGGGCGGCGTCCTGATCGGCATCGCCGAGCAGCTCGCCGGGTTCTATCTGCCAGCCGGATTCCAGGACGTGACCGCCAACGTGGTTCTGCTCGGGACCTTGATCCTGCTGCCGCAGGGCCTGTTCGCCGAGAAGATGGTCAAGCGGGTCTGACGCGATGCGGTACCTGTTCAAGACGAGCTACCGCCAGGATCTGACGATCTGGCGTCATCCCGGCGACCTGTTCTGGTACGGGTTGCTGGCCGTCGTGATGGCCGTGCTGCCGTTCGTGCTTGGCACCTTCTATATCGGCGAGCTGGGCGCGGTGTTCATCTTCGCTATCGGCGGCGTCGGGCTGATGCTGCTGACCGGCTACACCGGCCTGGTCAATCTCGGCCATGCCGCGTTCCTCGGGATAGGTGCCTATACCGAGGCGGTGCTGCTGACCGCCGGGCTGCCGTTTGCCGTCACCCTGCCGCTGTCCGGCGTGTTCGCCGCGATCGCCGGCATCATCATCGGCATCCCGACCTTGCGCATGAGCGGGCTCTATCTCGCCATCGCCACGCTGGCCTTCGGGCAGATCGTGGCGACGGTGCTGGAGAAATGGGACAGCGTGACGCACGGCTTCGATGGGATGCCGGTGCCGGTCCCGAGCTTCCTGGGCGTGCAAATCCAGGGCGCGACGGGCGTCTACTACGCCTCGCTGATCGTGCTGGTGTTCGCGCTCTGGATCGCCTGCAACATCCTGCGCACCCCGCTCGGCCGGGCGATGGTGGCGATCCGCGATTCCGGAGATCTCGGCGCAGAGCATGGGCATCAACCTCGCCCTGTACAAGACGATCGCCTTCGCCATCTCGGCCGGGCTGACCGGCCTCGCCGGCGCCCTGTTCGCCCATTACGTGAACTTCCTCGCCCCGGATTCCTTCGACATCCTGCTCTCGGTGCAGTTCCTGACGATCATCTTCGTAGGGGGCATCGGCTCGCTGCACGGGGTGATCCTCGGCACGCTGTTCGTGCGGCTGCTGCCGCAGGCCATCGCCATCGCGCGCGACTATCTGCCGTCCAAGCTCGCCCACCTGCCGGGGCTGGAGCCGTCGATCTTCGGGCTGATCCTGGTCCTGGTGATCCTGTTCGAGCCGGCCGGCATCTATGGCCGCTGGCTGAAGCTGAAGGCGTTTTTCCAGTCCTTTCCCATGCACCGGCGCGCGGCGTTCCGCCGACAGCGCACCTATACGCGCTCGGAGCGGGTGTGATGCCCGCCATCTTCGAGGCCGACGACCTATCGGTGCAGTTCGGCGGCATCCGCGCGGTGGACTCGGTGGGCTTCGCGGTCGAGCCGGGCGAAGTGTTCTCGATCATCGGGCCGAACGGCGCTGGCAAGACGACGATCTTCAACCTGATCAGCCGCATCTACCAGCCGACCTCGGGACGGCTGATCCTGCAAGGAACCGACATTACCAGAGTGCCGCCGCACCGGGTGGCGGCCCTGGGCATCGCGCGGACCTTTCAGAACATCGAGCTGTTCTCCAACGCGAGCGTATTGCAGAATCTGCTGATCGGCTGCCACGCGCACGTGACGTCGAGCATCCTCTCGCAGCTCGCCTTCCTGCCCGCCGCGCGGCGCGACGAGCTGGTGCATCGGGAACGGGCCGAGGACGTGATCGCCTTCCTCGGCCTGCAACGCTACCGCCACACGCTGATCGGCAGCCTGCCCTATGGCGTGCGCAAGGTGGTCGAGCTTGGGCGCGCGCTATGCACCGAGCCGAAGCTGCTGCTGCTCGACGAGCCTTCCTCGGGTCTCAATGTCGAGGAGACCGAGGGGATGGGCTACTGGATCGAGGACATCAAGAAGGATCTCGGCATCACCGTCATCATGGTCGAGCACGACATGAGCCTTGTCAGCGCGGTGTCGGATCGGGTGATGGCGCTGAACTACGGGAAGGTGATGGCGATCGGCACGCCGCGCGAGGTGCAGACGCATCCCGAGGTGGTGCGGGCGTATATCGGGGGCGACGTGTGAGGCCCTCACCCGCCGCGCGGTGCGCGGCGACCTCTCCCGCAAGCGGGAGAGGTGAAAGTTTCGGCCCTCCGGCGGCTCACCTCTCCCACTTGCGGGAGAGGTCGGCTTGCGTAGCAAGCCGGGTGAGGGCCGCGTGACCGCCGAACCCCTGCTGAGCGTCGGCGGGATCGAGACCTATTATGGCCCGATCCAGGCGATCCGCGGCATCAGCCTGGAGGTGGCGCGCGGTCAGATCGTCACCGTGCTGGGCGCCAACGGCGCCGGCAAGACCACCGTGCTGCGCACCATCTCCGGCGTGCTCAATCCCGAGCGCGGCTCCATCCGCTTCGACGGACGCGACCTGCGCGGACGGTCGCCCGACCACGTGATGCGGCTCGGCATCTGCCACGTGCCCGAAGGACGCGAGGTGTTCTCGCTACTGACCGTGCGCGAGAACCTGATGATGGGCGCCTACACGCGCCACGACCGGGAGGTCTCGCGCGACATCGAGATGTGCTACGACTACTTCCCAATTTTGCGGGAGCGGGCGCACCAGCGCGCCGGGCTGCTCTCGGGCGGACAGCAGCAGATGCTGGCGATCAGCCGGGCGTTGATGGGAAAGCCCAAGCTGCTGCTGCTGGACGAACCCTCGCTTGGGCTGTCGCCGATCCTGGTGACGCAGATTTTCGGCATCATCCGCCGCATCAACCAGGAACAGGGTGTGGCGATCCTGCTCGTGGAGCAGAACGCGCATGTTGCGCTGCAGACCGCCGATTACGGCTACGTCATCGAGGTGGGACGCATCGTCATGCAGGACGACTGCGCGCGGTTGATCGAGAAGGAGGACATCAAGGAGTTCTATCTCGGCCAGAAGGAGGCAGGCGTGCGCGGCCAGCGCCGGTGGAAGCGAAAGAAGCTGTGGCGATGAGTCGCCAATGAGCCAGAGTCTCCCGGCCATGGTGTGGGAGCGGGTGGTCGCCCAGGCCGATCGCCCCATCTTGCGCGAGAAGCAGCGCGGTATCTGGCGCAGCATCACCTGGGCCGAGCTCGGCCAGCGGATGCGCGCGGTCGGTCAGGCGCTGCGCGCCACCGGCTTCGAGCCGGGCGAGGTGGCGTGCGTGCTCGCCGAGACGCGCCCGGAATGGGTGTACGCCGATCTCGGCATCCAGGGCGCGGGCGGTGTCGCGGCCGGGATCTACCCCACCGCCGGGGCGGAGCTGGTCGCCGAGATCCTGCGCGACTGCGCGGCGCGGGTGCTGTTCGTCGAGAACGAGGAACAGCTCGACAAGGCGCTGCACGCGCGCGCGCTTTGCCCGATGCTGGAACGCATCGTCATCCTGGACATGAAGGGTTTGCGCGACCTGGCTGACCCGATGTGCGAGAGTCTGGAAGATTTCACCTCGCGCGGCGAGGCGCATGACCGCGATGCCGGCCGGGACTGGGAACAAGGCATCGCGGCGATCCGGCCGGACAGTCTTGCCGTGCTGATCTACACCGCCGGAACGACCGGGGCGCCCAAGGGTGCCATGCTGAGCCACCGCTCTCTGTTGGCGCAGGCCGAGCACGCCGCCCGGCTGTTCGGCCTGCATCCCGGCGACGAGCGGTTGGCGTTCATGCCGATGAGCCATGTCATGGAGCGGGTGCTGGGCCTGTATGTCGGGCTGCACGCCAGCACTGTCGGCAACTATGTCGAGAGCGCCGACACGGTGCTGGAGAATTTGCGCGAAGTGCGCCCGACGGTGCTCGCCGCCGCGCCGCATGTCTGGGAGCGGTTCCACGCCCGCGTCAGCCTGGCGAGCGATGCCGCAACCCTGATGCAGCGCGTGTTGTACCGTTGGGCGATGGCGGCGGGCGGCCGCTGCGCGGACCGCCGGCTGGCGGGGCGCCGCATCCCGCCCTGGATCGCGCTGGAGGCGTGGCTGCTGCGGCGGCTCGTGCTCAGCAATGTGCGCCGCGAGCTTGGGATGGACCGGCTGCGTCTCGCCCTGGTCGGCGGGGCCGCGGTTTCTGGCGAATTGATCCGCTGGTTCATGGCGCTGGGGATCAACCTGACCGAGATCTATGGCCAAACCGAATGCGCGGGGCTGGCCGCCACCATGCCCGCCGACGCCCCGCGGCTTGATACGGTCGGTCGGCCGGTGCCGTATGGCGAGATCACGGTCGCGCGCGACGGCGAAATCCTGGTGCACGGCCCGCATGTCTTCACCGGCTACTGGAACCGGCCGGAGGAGACCTCGCGCGCGTTGCGGGACGGCTGGCTGCACACCGGCGATCTCGGGGGATTGGCGGAGGGCTATCTGCGCATCACCGGGCGGCGGCAGGACGTCATCACCATCAAATCGGGTGTCGCCGTCACCGCCGCCGAGATCGAGAAGGAGCTGAAGGTCTCTCCCTACATCGCCGACGCGGTGCTGTTCGGCGAGGGGCGGGAGTTCCTGTCCTGCCTGGTGATGATCGACCACGACGCGGTGGAGAAATGGGCGCAGTCGAACCGCGTTCCCTTCACCAGCTTCGCCACCCTGGTGCGCGCCGACGGGGTGCGGACGCTGATCGGCCGGGAAATCGAGCGTGCCTTGGCACGGCTCGGCCGGCCGGGGTCGGTCCGATCGTTCCGGCTGATCGAGCACAAGCTCGAGCCCGAGGACCCGGAACTCACGCCGGTGATGCAGCTCCGGCGCGGCTTCGTCGGCGAGAAATACAGCGGGCTGATCGAAGACATGTACGGCGACGTCTAACCACAGGGAGCAAACACCGATGAGGACCCTCTTGGCCGGCCTGCTGGCGTTGTCCGTGGCAACGCCGGCGATGGCGGCGGAGACGCAGGGCGTGAGCCCGACGTCGATCACGATCGGCACCTACACCGATCTCTCCGGCGTCACCGCCATGTGGGGCGTCAACAATTCCAACTCCTGGCGCATGGTGTTCGACGACGTCAACACGGCGGGCGGCATCAACGGCCGCAAGATCGACTACGTCATCGAGGACAACCAGTATCAGGTGCCGCGCTCGGTCCAAGCGGAAAACAAGCTGCTGAACCAGGACCACGTTTTCATCGAGGTGGCGAATGACGGCACGCCGATGAACAACGCCACCATGCCAATGCAGTTCAAGGCAGGCGTGCCGAACGTGTTTCCCTTGACATCGGCGCGGTCGATGTACGAGCCGTTCAACAAGCTGAAGTTCGCGCTCGCCGCCTCGTATTACGATCAGGTGCGCTCCGGCGTGAAATACTTCGTGGAGCAGCGGCATAAGAAGACCATCTGCGAGATGGCGCAGGATACCGATTTCGGCCGCGACGTGATGGATGGCACCCGGGACCAGCTCGATGCCATGCACATGAAGCTGGCCGCGCTGACCGAACACAAGCCGACCGACACCGATTTCACCGCTGCCGTGGCGAAGATGCGGGACGCCAACTGCGATCTGATCGTGGTCGGTGGCATCGTGCGCGACACCAGCCAGATCATCGCCGCGGTACGCAAGATCGGCTGGAACGTTGACATGATGGGGCAGGCGGCGAGTTATGACGAGGCGGTGGCGAAGATACCGGGGGGAGTTACGAACGGCTTCTACTCGATGACGCCGCTGCTTTACGTGCAGCCCGACAGTACTGACCCGAAGATCCACGCCTTCGTCACCGAGTACAAGAAGCGCTTTGGAAGAGATCCGAACTTTGCGGCCGAGATCGGCTATACCGCGGCGCACATCGTTCTGGTTGCCCTGCGGAATGCCGGCAAGGACCTGACGACCGACTCGTTCATCAACGGCATGGAGAGCATCAAGGATTATCACGACATCTTCGGTTCGCCGCCCTTCAGCTTCGGACCGCATAAGCATCTCGGTTCGAACGCCGCCTTCCTCTGCGTAGTCAAGAACGGCGGGTGGGTGCCAGTGATGGATCAGGCCCTAAGCTATTGAGAGACGGTCGAGGGAGGAAACCATGAAAGCGCTTTTGGCCAGCGCGCTGGCGGCTCTGTTCGTAACGCCGGCGCTGGCGGCGCCCAACCAGGGCGTGAGCCCGACCGAGGTGAAGATCGGCACCTACACCGATCTCTCGGGCGTCACCGCGATGTGGGGAGTGAACAATTCCGACAGTTACCGGATGGTGTTCGACCAGGTGAACAAGGCGGGCGGCATCAACGGACGCAAGATCAACTATATCCTGGAGGACAACCAGTACCAGGTGCCGCGCTCGGTCCAGGCGGAGAACAAGCTGCTGAACCAGGATCACGTATTCATCGAGGTGGCGAACGGCGGCACGCCGATGAACAACGCCACCATGCCGATGCAGATCAAGGCCGGCGTGCCGAACGTGTTCCCGCTGACCTCGGCGCGGTCGATGTACGAGCCGTTCAGCCCATATAAATTCGCGCTCGGCGCCTCATACTACGACCAGGTCCGATCGGGCGTGAAGTTCTTCGTGGAGCAGCGGCAGAAAAAGACGGTCTGCGCAATGTCGCAGGACACCGATTTCGGCCGCGATGTGATGGACGGGGCGAAAGACGAGCTGAAGGCACTGAAGATGAGCCTCGCGGCGGAGACGCTGCACAAGCCGACCGACACCGATTTCAGCGCCGCCGTGGCGAAGATGCGTGATGCCAACTGCGACCTGATCGTGGTGGGCGGCATCGTGCGCGACACCAACCAGATCATCGCCGCGGTGCGCAAGACCGGCTGGAACGTGGACATGATGGGCCAGGCGGCCAGCTACGACGAGGCGGTGGCGCACATGCCGGGCGGCACGGCCAACGGCTTCTACTCGGTCACGCCGATGCTGTTCGTGCATTCCAATGATCCGGACCCGAAGGTCCATGCGTTCGTGACCTCATTTCGGCAGTTGTACGGCAAGGACCCGAACTTCGCCGCGCAGATTGGCTATACCGGGGCGCAACTCGTGGTGCTGGCGTTGCAAAACGCGGGAAAGGATCTGACGACCGAAGGGTTCATCAAGGGAATGGAGAGCATCAAGGACTACCACGACATCTTCGGTTCCCCGCCTTTCAGCTTCGGGCCCGACAAGCATCTGGGATCGAACCAGGCATTCCTGTGCGTGGTGAAGGACGGCGTCTGGGTGCCGGTTGAGAAGGAGGCGATTTCCTACTGAGCGCTGCCCTCATCGCACCCAAAGGGAGAGGGTGCGCCGAACGCACGTGCTTCGCCAATAACGCTCCCTCACCCGCTTGCGGGAGAGGGTTGGGGCGAGGGTCACTCGCGCAACAGAATCAGCGCGTCCGCGACCGTGAGCCCCGATCCGTCAGCGTGAAGGATCACCGGATTCAGTTCCATCTCGGCGATCCGGTCGCGATGCGCCATGGCCGCCTCGGACAAGCGCGCGACCAGATCGGCGAGCGGGCCGATGTCCACCGGCGGGGCGCCGCGAAAGCCCGCGAGCAGGCGGGCCGAGCGGAGGCTCTGGATCATCGCGGCGGCGTCCTCGGCGCCGAGCGGCGCGGGAGCATGCGCCACGTCGCCGTAAAGCTCGATCGTGGTGCCGCCGAAGCCCACCATCATGATCGGGCCGAAGGTCGGATCGTTGACCATGCCCACCGCCAGCTCGATCCCCTTGGGCGCCATGCGCTGCACCAGCACCCCCTCGATCGCCGCGTTCGCGGCATGGCGGCGCACGCTGTCCAGCATCGGCGCATAGGCCGCCTCCACCTCGGCGCGGTCGCGCAGGTTCAGGCGCACGCCGCCCGCCTCGGTCTTGTGCGGGATATCGGGCGACTGGATCTTGAGGGCGACAGGGAAGCCCAGGGCCTCCGCCGCCGCTCCGGCCTCAGCGGCCGAGCCGGCCAGACGCTCGCTTGCGACGGGCAGGCCATACGGGGCAAGCAACGCCTTGGCGCGGTGCTCCGCCAGCACGCGAAGTCCGGCCGGGATGTCGGCCTTGGCGGCCACGGCGGCAGGCGCGGTTCGCGGCCGGGCGAGCGCCTCGGCGTACGCGGCCAGCCGGTCCATCGCGATCCCGCAGGCGCGCAGGTCGGTGTGCAGGAAGAGGCCGCTCGCTGCCGACTGGCGGCGGCCGAAATCGGACGGGATCGTATAGCTCCAGATCGTCACCGGCTTGCGCGCCGCTTCGATCAGCGGGCGCGCGCGCTCGGGTTCGATCATCACGCGGGTCTCGCTGGCAAGCGAGCTGACCAGCACGATGCTGTCCACCTCGTCCGATGCGTCCAGCATCTCCAGCGCGCGCATCGCCACCGGGCCGGTGTTGCTCCCCTGGGCGGTGACATCGACCGGGTTCTGTGGCGACGCATAGGACGGGATCAGGCGCCTCAATTCGTCCTGCAAGGCCGGCGAGAGCGTGGGAACGGTGAGGTTGTTCGCGGTCAACGTATCGGCCATCCACGCCCCGCCACCGCCGGAGACGGTGACGATGCCGACGCGCCGTCCTCGCGGTGGCTTGCAGGTCAGCAGCGTCCCCGTGATCGCCACCGCCTCGTCGGGGTCTTCGGCCTCCAGGATGCCATATCGGCCGAACATGGCGCGATACGCGGTGTAGGCGCCCGAGAGCGCGGCAGTGTGCGAGGCGGCGGCGCGCTGGCCGGCCTCGGAGCGGCCGACCTTGATGGCGACGATCGGCTTGCCGCGTTTGCGCGCCTCTTCGGCGGCGGCAACGAAGCCCGCGCCGTCGCGTACGGTCTCGCAGAACAGCATGATCGCGTGCGTGCGGTCGTCGCGCACCATGTAGTCCAGGAAGTCGGCGGCGGTGAGGTCGGCCTCGTTGCCGGTTGACATGACGTAGCTGAAGCCCAGGCCGGCCGCCTTGCCCCGATTGAACAGCGAGAAGCCGATGCCGCCGGATTGCGCGATGACGCCGATGCGCCGGTCAGAGACCAGGGCGGGCGTTTCCTCGTTCGGCTTCACCTCCACGGTCGGGCTGAAGGTGGTGCTGATCCGGCCCAGCGCGTTCCAGTAGCCCTCGCAATTCGGGCCGGCGATGCGCAGCCCGGTGCGGCGGGCGATGTCGAGGATGCGCGCCTGCATCTCCGACGCGGCGCCGCCCTCCTCGGCGAAGCCGGAGCTGATGACGACCATGTGCTTGACGCCAGCGCGCGCGCAGTCCTCCGCCGCCCGCGCCACCGCGCCGGCGGGGATCGCGACCACGGCAAGGTCGATCCCCTCGCCGGCGGCTTCGAGCGAAGGATAGCAGCGCAGGCCGTCGATCTCCTGATAGCTTGGGTTCACCGGCACGATGCGGCCCTCGAAGCCGTTGCCCCGCAGGTGGCGCAGCAGCAGGCCGCGGATGCGGTGCGGGTCGGGCGAGGCGCCGAGCACGGCGACCGAGCGGGGCCAGAAGAAGCTTTCGAGCGTGTGGTCGGTCATCGCGTTCGCCTTGTTGCCGCAGTCTGGGGTGCAGGATGTCGCGCGCCGTGACCAGGCGATCCACAAACGCTGGCCGAGTTCCCAGCCATGGCTTCCTTGCCCATTCCTCGTTGGTTCGACACTGTAGCAAGGATGTCTCTCCTACCCGAATCCCCGCCGCGATGTCCCGGATCGGCTCGTAGCGCCCGCACTTCTGCCGATAGCTCCGTAGATGGAGATGACGATCGGGTGCCGCAGGCCCTCGACGAACTCGGCCAGCATCAGGCGGAGATCGCCGCGCCGCTCCGACCTCAGGTCATCCACGAGGTTGTTCGGGAGGAGGGCGAGATCGAGCTGCGGCGCGGTGCCGTCGCACTCGCGTTGTCGGGCTTCGCCGCCGGCCTGTCGATGGGGTTCTCGTTCCTGGCGCTCTCGCTGTTGCGTGCCGGATTGCCCGACGAACCGTGGCGGCGGCTGGTCGACAGCTTCGGCTACAGCCTCGGGTTCGTGATCGTGATCCTGGGACGCCAGCAGCTCTTTACCGAGAGCACGCTCACTGCGGTGCTTCCCGTGCTGACCAGTCGGACCGTTCGGGCAGCACTCTCCACATTGCGGCTTTGGGGGATCGTGCTTGCCTTCAACCTGCTCGGAACCTTCGTGTTCGCCGCCCTGATTACACCGGACGGCGTGTTCCCAAGCGAGGTCCGAACGGCGCTTCTGGAGGTCGGGCGGGAGTCGCTCAGCGGCAGCTTCGGGCCGACCTTGCTGAAGGCGGTATTCGCGGGCTGGCTGATCGCGCTGATGGTCTGGCTGCTCCCCAACATTCGCCCGGCGCGGCTTTGGGTGATCATCCTGCTGACCTACGTCGTCAGCATGGGACAGTTCTCGCACATCATCGCCGGATCGACGGAGGCGATCTTCGCGGTGTTCACCGGAGAAGCCTCGGCGTCCGATTACATTGTGGGCTTTCTGGTTCCGACGCTGGTCGGCAACACCATTGGCGGGGTTTCGCTGGTCGCGCTACTCAACCATGCACCGATCGCCCAGGAATTGCGGGAAGCGGGCGAGCATTAGCCGCTGTCTCAAAGGCGGAGCCTTCGGCGGACCTCGGCGGCTGCATCCGGCGTGTCGTTCAACGGCTGCGTGGGCCAGGTCTCGAACCGACCGGAAAACGGCCGCACCCGTCCCTCGGCCAGCAATGCAGCAGTGAACAGGCCGTTGCGCCGGGACCGACCGGGCAGCGCGGCCAGCATGACCGGGGAGGCAGTGGCCACCGCCTCGGAGATCATGGAGACGCTGTCCACTGTCGCCACGATCGCGTCCGCCAGAGCAAGCATCCCGAAGTAGGGGTTTTCGCCGTTTCCATCCCACACCCACCCGCCGAGCGGCGTAACGGCGTCGGCGAGAGCCTGCGTGGCCGCCGGGTCGGTGCGGCGCGACGGCGTGAGCGCCAAGCCGACGCGATCGCGCCGCATCATCGCGGCCAAGCTCTTGGCCAGGTGCTCCGCGACCCCTGCATCAAGCCGGAACCGGCCGTTGCTGCCGCCGATCAGCACGGCGACCAAGGGTCGTGGCAGGTGGGCAAGGCGTGGATGCCATCGCGCGGCCTCCACGCGGAGGCGCTCGGGCGTGACACGGTGCAGCGCAGTGCGGGTCACGACCACGTTCGGCCCCGCCATTTCGTCGTGACGCGCCGTCACGATCACGTCGAAGCGACGAGGGTCCATGCGCGGGTTCTGGATTTGCACCACTGGCACGCCGCGCCGGCGCAACGCGGCGCCCACGGCTGCCCCCATGCCGCCGCAAGCGATCGAGAGCGGCGGCGGCCTCCCGCCGATCGAGTCCGCCACGATCGCAAGCGGCGCGGGCCAGAATTTGGCTGGCACAAGGCGCCAGGGACCGCGCGGCGTCAGAACCCGAATCTCCGGTGTGAAGCCGGCGGCCTCGGCCAGCCCGAGCGCCTGCGCCTGCAGCCCGGCATAATCATCGCTCAGGATCCAGGGGCGAAGTTCGGTGCTCACCAGCGGCTTGTCGGCAGCGCCCGAGGATGCGTCAATCCGCAATCGGCCTCAGATGCCGACCATGGAGAGAAACGCCATGCTCCAGCCGCCCCCCGCCCAGCCCGGGATGCGCGAGGATGAGATCGACACGCCGGCGCTGCTGATCGACCTCGACGCGCTCGAGGCGAACCTGGATCGGATGGCGGCGCTCCTGGCGCCAACCGGGACCAAGCTGCGGGCGCACGCCAAGACCCACAAGTCGCCGGTGATCGCCCGCTTGCAGATGGCCCGGGGCGCGGTCGGCCAGTGCGTGCAGAAGATCGCGGAAGCCGAGGCGCTGGCCTGGGGCGGCATCCCGGACATCCTGGTGAGCAACGAGGTCGTTGGCGCCGCCAAGCTCGCCCGTCTCGCGGCGCTCGCCCGGATCGCCAAGGTGGCGGTCTGTGCCGATGATCCGCGCCAGATCGAAGCAGCCGAGACGGCGGCCGCCGACGCCGGCCTGCGCCTGACCGTGCTGGTCGAGATCGACGTGGGCGCCGGCCGCTGCGGAGTGCCGCCCGGCCCGGCGGCGGTGGCCCTGGCGCAGCGGATCGCCGGGTCTCCGCATCTGATCTTCGGTGGGTTGCAGGCCTATCATGGCAGCGCGCAGCACAAGCGGACGCTGGAGGAGCGTCGTGTGCTCATCGGCGCGGCCGTGGATGCCACGCGGCGCACGGTCGAACAGTTGCGCCAGCAAGGTCTTGACTGCCCGATCGTCGGCGGGGCCGGCACGGGCAGCTTCGAGCTCGAGGTCGGGATCGGGTGTGTTCACCGAGATCCAGGCGGGCAGCTACGTGTTCATGGACGCGGACTACGCCCGCAACCTTAATGCGGCGGGCCGACCCGTGGACCTGTTCCGCCACGCGCTGTTCGTGCTCTCGACGGTGATGAGCGCGACGCGCCCCGGCATCGCGGTGCTGGACGCGGGCCTGAAGGCGCTGGCGGTGGATAGCGGGCTGCCCCTGGTCTGGGAACGGCCGGGGCTGCGCTATATCAGCGCCTCCGACGAGCACGGAAAGGTGGAGGTCGCGGCGGAGAGCGGCGCCCCGAGGCTCGGCGAGAAGCTGCGCCTGGTGCCGGGCCACTGCGATCCCACGGTGGATCGCTACGACTGGTACGTGGGCGTGCGTGACGGCCGGGTGGAGTGCCTGTGGCCGGTGGCTGCGCGCGGCGGCATGAGCTGACACCGTTCCGAGGCGGGGCGCAACCGAGGGGCGCATCGCTTGTTTCGGCAGCAGCCAAGGAGGCGAACCCCGATGAGGACTCTGCTCCACCTCGCCGTGCTGGCTGCCGCCATCACGTCGACGATGCCGGCGCTGGCGCAGGGAAGCGGCCAGAACAAGGCGGTTCACGACTGGAACACGAACGCCTTCTCCAAGACCCCGCCAGCGAACACGAATGCCTTTGCAACAACGCCCAAAGCGAACACCAAAGCCTTCGCCCACAGCCCGCCCGCCAATACCAACGCGCTCGGGACCCAGAACGGGGGCAAGGTGACGGCCTTCGGGGACGGCAAGGGCGAAACCACGAATGCGTTCGGCAACAACGTGACCGCGACGAACAACAGGCGCCGCATGGCCAATTCGCTCGGCACCAATACCGATCAGAATGCGTCTCCGGTGATGCCAAACTATCCGGTTCGGCCTGGCCAGGGGCCGCTGAGCGGTTCGGGACGGTGACGATACGCGCAGCGACGCCGCTGCTGGTCCTCGCGATGACTGGTCTCGCCTTCGCGGGGGTTGCGTGGGCCCAGTCGGACGCGGGGGGCACGTCGGCCGGCACGGTCCTGCAAGAGTCCGAACGCGGGACCAGTGCCGCCTCCAGCGCCGGCAGGACAATCGGCAGCGATGCTGCCGCCATCAACTATCCGACCGTTGATTCAGCCTTTGCCAGCGGCGACGGGATCGCCGTCCCGGACGTGGCCGATCAAAGCCCCGGGAAGGAGCGGCTGACCAAGCCATTCGAGCAGGGCACGCTGTTCACCGGCTCCGGCGAGGTGCGTGTCAAGCACCTGGTCGGCGTCGAGGTGTTCTCCACGTCAGACCAGCGCCTTGGGACGATCCGGGACGTCCTGCTCACCCCAGGCGGCGAGCCGCAGGTGATCCTGGAGGCCGGCGGGCGCAAGGTGGAGGTGCCTTGGAGCAAGCTGGAGTTTGCCAGGCCGGGCAACGAACTGCACGGCATGGCCGTGCTGCCCGGCGCGACGCATCATGCGCTGGAGCAGTTGCCGGAATTCCGTTCGCAGGACCAGCGCGGAAGCCGCTGATGCAAGTCCGCTGACGATGTCATGTGCCAGCGCGCGGTCCCGGCCGGCGGCGTCCGGGACCGCGGCGGATCAGAGCTGGCCGAGGATCGCCTCGGCCCTGCTCACCTCGAACCCGCCCGGCTGCTCGACATTGAGATGCGTCACCTTGCCGTCATTCGCGACAAGCGCGAAGCGCTGGCTGCGCACGCCCATCCCGCGAGACACCAGGTCGAGCTCAAGGCCCAGCGCCTTCGTGAAGGCGCCCGATCCGTCCGCCAGCATCACAACATTGCCATCCACGCCTTGGTCCTTGGCCCAGGCCCCCATCACGAAAGCGTCGTTGACCGCGATGCAGGCGATCGTGTCCGCCCCTTTGGCCTTCAGCGCCTCGGCCTGCTGAACAAATCCGGGCAGATGCTTCACGCTACAGGTTGGAGTGAAGGCTCCCGGAACCCCGAACAGGACCACCTTCTTGCCCTTGAAGAGTTCGTCCGTGGAGGTCTCCTTTGGACCGACCGGGGTGGCCATCATAATTTTCATCGATGGAATCGTGTCGCCGACCTTGATAGTCATTGGTTCCTGCCCCTTCTGGCCTAAACAGCCGGACCAGTCCTAGCCCTCTCGACTTAGGCTTGTCACCCGGCTTGCGCCGCCCGGCAGCCCACGTAGAGTATTCTCTATGGTATACAAGCCGATCTCGCCCGACCCATTCTTCACCGGCCAGTTGCTGGTGGCCATGCCGACCCTGGCTGACTCTCGCTTTGCTCAGAGCGTGATCTATGTGTGCGCGCACACGCCTGACGGCGCGATGGGCCTCGTTGTCAATCGTCCCCTGGTCAAGCCCAGCTTTGACGAGTTGCTCCAGCAACTGGACATTGCGCCAGCGCCACCGGCGCGTCGCATACGCCTGTGCGTGGGCGGGCCCGTGGACAATGCGCGTGGCTTTGTCCTGCATACCACCGATTGGATCGGCGAGGGCAGCCTGCCTGTCGATGATGACCTCGCCCTGACGGCGAGCCTGGACGTTCTGAAAGTGATCGCCGAGGGCGGCGGCCCGCGGGAGGGAATGCTGGCCCTGGGCTATGCTGGCTGGGGCCCTGGCCAGCTCGATGCCGAGATCCAGCAGAACGCGTGGCTCTCGGTCCCGGCTGATCGATCGCTGGTCTTCAGCGACGACGCGGACACGAAATGGCGCCGGGCGCTTGGTTTGCTGCACATCGATCCACTGCTCCTGTCGGAGACAGCCGGCCACGCTTAGCTGTCATTGCCAAGGAGGTTGTCCCTGGCGATACGGCTGATGGGTGGAAGTCCGCCGAGGGCTGAGTGGGGTCGGCTGTGGTTATAGTCGTCGATCCAGTGCCGCATCGCGGTGCCTCGTTCGCTGGAGGTTTGGAACGGCTGTGCGTAAGCCCATTCGCGCAACGACGACTGGATGAACCGCTCGGCCTTGCCGTTGGTGCGCGGCGTGTAGGGCCGGGTGCGGATGTGGCGCAGCCTGGCGGCGGCGAGCGCGGCGGCGAAGTCGCGCGAGCGGTAGGCCGAGCCGTTGTCGGTCATGACGCGCTCGACCGTGACGCCGTGGCGAGCGAACCAGGCGAGCGCTCGGGAGAGAAAGCCCGTGGCGCTCTCCTTGCGCTCGTCGGGCAGGAGTTCGGTGTAGGCGAGCCGGCTCGCGTCATCGATGGCGACGTGCAGGTGGTCCCAGCCGATGCCGCGGTTGCGCACCATGCCGGTGTGATGGCCGGTGATGCGGTGGCCGATCCCTTCGATGCGGCCGAGCTTCTTGGTGTCGAGGTGGATCAGCTCGCCGGGACGGTCGCGCTGGTAACGGATGATGGGCGGCCGGGGATCGAGCACCGTGAGCCGCCCCAGGCCGCGCCGTCGCAGCACCACCCCGACCGTCGAGACGGGGCGGCCGAGACGGCGGGCGATCGCCGGGCCGCTCAGGCGCTGACGCCGCAGCCTCTCGATTTCTTCCTCCTCATGCCCTCTCAGCCGGGTCGGGCTGCCATGCGGCCGCGAGGAGCGATCGGCGAGGCCACGCTCGCCCTCGGCGGCAAAGCGGTCGCGCCACTTGCGCACGGTCTTGGCGGTGATGCCTTGCGCCTGCGCGACAGCGGCAACCGACCAGCCGCTCGCAAGGCGTTGCACCATCAGCATTCGACTATGCCGCGTCGTGCGCGCATTCTCGTGGACGTCCATCCTTGGCTCCAAGACGGAGGTTGCAGGTGTGGCAACCACAGCCTCCCTCCCCAGCCTCGGATGGACAACCTCCATAGCAGCGACACTTAGCGGCCGGAGTTAGCAGTTCCCTGGCGAAAAGCTCGGGACGCTTGGCGGCGGACATAGTCATGTGAGTCTGCCGCTCGACCTGACCTGGGTCCAGCATTCCAACGCTCAGACAATCGTCAGCACCGGAGCGCCCAGAGCGCCCATGATGGGCGTCACGCCCAGTCCGGGCCGATCGGAGACCGCGAGGCGCCCTTGCTCGCGCCTCGGGGCGCCCTCCGCGATCGGGATCGTCACGTAGCTGTTGAAGTCGGTGGCCGAGAAGCGGAACCGTTCCGGCGTGCTGTGGGCGAGATGCGCGATCGCGGCGGTGACAATGTCGCCGCCCCAGGAATCCTCGATCGTCATCGCGATCCCCATCTCGATGCAGATATCGCGGACCTGACGCGCCGGCGTCAATCCGCCGAGCTTGCTGATCTTGATGTTCACCACGTCCATCCCCTGATCGGCGTGGGCACGCAGCAGCATTCGGACGCTGTCGACCGATTCGTCGAGCACGAAAGGAAGGCTGGTGCGGCGCCGGATCGACAGGCACTCCTCGTAGCTCAGGCAGGGCTGCTCGATATAGACATCGAGCCCCTCCACCGCCCGGACGACGCGGGCCGCCTGGTGCGGCAGCCATCCGGTGTTGGCATCGGCAACCAGCACGTCGCCCGGCTTGAGTTGCGCGGCGGCGGCCTTGATGCGCGCGATATCGGCGTCCGGCGCGCCCCCAACCTTGAGCTGAAACTTGTGATATCCCTCCGCCCGGTAGAGGGCGACCCTCTCCGCCATACGCTCCGGCGTGTCCTGCGAGATGGCGCGATAGAGATCGACGTGTTCCCCGCAACACCCGCCGAGGAGAGTGGCGACCGGAAGGCCGGAAGCCTGCCCCAGCAGGTCCCAGCACGCGATGTCGATCGCCGACTTCACGTAGGGATGGCCCTTGAGATGCGTCTCCATAAGCCGGCTGAGCGGTCCGATCCTCAGCGGGTCCGCTCCCAGCAGATGCGGGCCGAGTTCCGCCAGTCCCGCGCGGACGCCCCCGGCATAGGACGGAAGATAGGCGGGACCGAGCGGGCAGACCTCGCCATGCCCCGCCAATCCCCCATCCGTCTCGACCCGCACCACGGTGCTGTCGAACACGGCGACCGATTTGCCGCCGGACCAGTTGTAACTGCCCTCACGCAGCGGAAGATCGACCTGGTAGGCGAGCAGCCTTGTGATCCTCATGTATCCTCGTTGCCGCCGTTTGACGCGTTTCACGATAGTTCCTACGCTCCGGCGGATCAAAAAGAGGGAAGAAAATGTCCAACCGCGCCCCATTCTGGGTTGCATTTGCCGTCATGGCGGGACTCGCAGCCCCCGCCACCGTCGCGCACGCCGCCGATCTCAGCGTCGGCATCATGGTGCCGACCACCGGGTCGGAAGCGACGTACGGCAAGGACATGGAGAACGCGATCAAACTCGCGGCTGAGCAGATCAACGCCAAGGGCGGCGTGCTCGGCATGAAGGTCGCGACCACCACGCAGGATTCCGCGTGCGACCCGCAGCAGGCGGTGAACGCGGCGAGCAAGCTCGTCTCCCAGGGGGTGACGGGCGTGGTCGGCGGGTATTGCTCGGGCGCCACGCTGCCGACCCTGAAGATCTACGGCGACGCCGGCGTTCCGATCGTGATCCCGGCAGCCAATTCGACGAAGCTGATCGGCGCAGGCTCGGGCAACGTGTTCATGATCAACAGCACGGGCGCCGATCAGGTCGCAACCGCCGTCGCCTTCTTCAAGGCTAAGAACATCAAGCGGCTGGCCATCGTCAACGAGGGCGATGCCTACTCGGCCGACCTCGCCAACCTGACTCGCGATCAATGGAAGAAGGATGGCGGCGAGGTGGTCGCGTACGAGGTCCTCAACAAGGGCGAGCAGGACTACTCCTCGCTGGTGACACGGCTGAAGGAGCAGCGGCCGGACGCGGTGTTCTGGACGGCGTACTACGCCGATGGCGCACTTCTCATCAAGCAGCTCCGCCAAGGCGGCTACAGAGGGATGATCGCGCTCGGCGACGGCAACAACTCCCCGAAGCTGTTCGAGATCGCCGGCGCGGCGGCGGACGGCGTCTATTGCTTCTCCAACCCGTCGGTCGAGTATCTGCCGACCGCGCGCGCCTTCGCGGAGGCCTACAAGAAGCAGTTCAACCAGGCGCCCGGCCCCTATTCGGCCCTGTCCTATGATGGGATGAACCTGCTCGCCGACGCGATCAAGCGGGCCGGATCGGCCGACAAGCCCAAGATCATCGCGGCACTGAAGGCGACCAAGGATTTCCAGGGAATTGCCGGTCCGATCTCCTTCACGCCGCAGGACACGCTCGCGCGCAGCAACTTCGTGATCCTGGTTGGCAAGGGCAGGCAGTGGGCGCTCTACAAGGCGGCGTCCTGATCAACCGCGCGCATCGGCCGGATAGGGCGGGGTTCGGCTGATGCGGCTGTCCGACATCCTGCTCCAGCAGCTTGCAAACGGGCTGATTCTCGGCGCGTTCTACGCACTTGTCGCGCTCGGCTACACGATGGTCTACGGGATCATCAAGCTGCTGAACTTCGCGCACGGCGACATCTACATGGTCGGCGCGTTCACAGGCTTCGCGGCGCTCTCCCTGATGTCGGGGCCGCTTGGCGATGGCTGGCTCGGCATTCTGCCGTCCATGATCCTCAGCATGATCGCGGCCGGCATCCTGGGCATGGTGATCGAGCGCGTGGCCTACCGCCCGCTGCTGCACGCGCCGCGGCTGTCGATCCTGATCACCGCCCTGGCCGTCTCCATGGTGCTGGAGAACGGCGCGCTGTCGGTCACCGGCGGGCAGTATACCGCCTTCAACACCGGTCTTGGCTACGACGGCATCGACATCGCCGAGGTGCATATCACCTACACGCAGATCATTCTCGTGGGCGCCTCGCTGGTGCTCATGGCCGTGATGCAGGTGTTCATCTCGCGGACGATGTACGGCAAGGCGATGCGCGCCATCGCCATCGACCAGGACGCCTGCCGGCTGATGGGCATCGACGTGAACTGGGTGATCGCGCTGACCTTCTTCATCGGCTCCGCCCTGGCCGCGGCGGCGGGCGTCATGGCGGGCGTCTACTACGGCAGCATCTTCTACTTCATGGGATTCATAATTGGGTTGAAGGCGTTCACCGCCGCGGTCATCGGCGGCATCGGCAGCATCCCAGGCGCGATGCTGGGCGGATTGCTGCTGGGATTGCTGGAGGCGTTCGGCACCCAAGTCCAGGCGATCGGGACGGAATGGAAGGACGTCTTCGTCTTCGTCATTCTTATCCTGCTGCTGGTGTTCAAGCCCACCGGCCTGCTCGGCCGGCCAGAGGTGGAGCGGATGTAGCCCGGATGGCGCGCCCGATTGCCGCCCAGCTGGAAGCGCCGGGGGTTCGCCCGGCATCGATCGCCCTGCTGCTCGTCTTCGCCGTGCTGATACCAGCGTTCGCCGACAACTACGTGCTGGAGGTGCTGACCAACGCATGGCTTTACGTGGTACTGTGCCTCGGCCTCAACATCGTGGTCGGCTACGCGGGCCTGCTCGACCTAGGCTACGCGGCGTTCTTCGCGGTCGGCGCCTATACCACCGGCATCCTCACCGCGCGCCTCGGGCTCGATTTCTGGCTCACCATCCCGGCGGCGGCGGTGTGCGCCCTGTTCGCGGGCGTGATCGTCGGCGGGCCCACGTTGCGGCTGCGCAGCGACTATCTCGCGATCGTCACGCTCGGCTTCGGCGAGATCGTGCGCATTACCGCGCGCAATCTCTCGATCACCGGAGGCGCCAGCGGCCTTGTGGGGATCAACCGGCCGTCGCTGTTCGGATGGAGGCTCGAACAGATCAACCAGTTCTACTACGTGTTCCTGATCCTCGCGGTTCTGGCCTGCGTACTCAGCCTCCGCGTCCAGGACTCCAGGATCGGACGGGCCTGGCGATATGTGCGTTACGACGAGGACGCGGCCGAGGCGATGGGGATCAATCGGGTCGCCGTGAAGCTCTATGCGTACATGCTGGGCGCCGTGTTCGCCTCCGTCGCCGGCTGCTTCTACGCCGCGAAGATGACCGCGATCTCGCCGGAGACCTTCAGCTTTCAGCAATCGGTGCTGATCCTGCTCGGCGTCGTGCTCGGCGGCATGGGCAAGATTCCGGGCGTGGTGGCCGGCGCGATGGTGCTGACGATATTTCCCGAGGTGTTCCGCGGTATCGGCTCGCTGCGTCTGCTGGTGTTCGCCGTCCTGCTGCTGCTCATCATGCTGTTCCGCCCGCACGGCATCTGGCCGGACCGTCGGGCGTGACGCAGGCCGCGCTTCTGGCAGTGGACAACATCACGCTCCGCTTTGGCGGGCTTCAGGTGTTGCGCGGCCTCAGCTTCGACGTGCGGCAGGGGTCCATCACGAGCCTGATCGGCCCGAACGGCGCGGGCAAGACATCCGTGTTCAACTGCCTGACTGGGTTCTATCGACCGACATCGGGCAGGATCCGCTTTTCGGGCCACGCCATTTCCGGTGCGCGGCCGCACCGCGTCACCCAACTGGGTCTCGCGCGGACCTTTCAGAACCTTCGGTTGTTCAAGGAAATGACGGCGCTGGAGAACGTCATGTCCGGGCTGCATTGCCGCACGCGCTCCGGCCTTGTCGCCGCGATGCTGCGCGTGCCCGCGCAACGGCGGGAGGAGGCCGCGACCCTCGCGGCGGCGGAGCGCTGGCTGGCGTTCGTGGGGATCGCGCAGCATCGCGACCGCGCCGCCGGCAATCTCTCCTACGGCGATCAGCGCCGGGTGGAATGGGCGCGGGCGCTGGCGACGTCGCCCAAGCTGCTGCTGCTCGACGAGCCCGCCGCCGGCCTCAATCACGACGAGAAGGAGCAGCTGATCGCCCTGATACGCCGGGTGCGCGAGGAACTGGCAGTGACGGTGCTGCTGATCGAACACGACATGGGCCTGGTCATGCGGGTGTCCGAAGCGATCACCGTGCTCGACCACGGCCAGAAGATCGCCGAGGGCGACGCCGAGACGGTGCAGAACGATCCGCGCGTGATCGAAGCCTATCTCGGGCGCGAAGAGGAGTAGCGGCCGATGGCTGGCGATATCGTTCTGCGCCTGGAGAGTGTGGACGCCTTCTATGGCCAGATCCACGCGCTGCGGGGCGTCAGCCTTGCCGTGCGCAGCGGTCAGGTGGTCACGCTGCTGGGCGCCAACGGCGCCGGCAAGAGCACGACGCTGCGCATGATCTCGGGACTGGTGCCGTGCGCGGCGGGGCGCATCGAATTCCTCGGGCGCGACATCACCCGTACGGCGGCCCATCTCACGCCGCATATGGGCCTGATCCATGTGCCGGAAGGAAGGCGCATCTTCAAGGGCATGACGGTGCGGGAGAACCTCGAGCTGGGGTCGTTCACCTTGGCCGACGAGGCCGAACGCCGCCGCCGGCTCGACCATGTCTTCGAGCTATTTCCGCTGCTGCAGGAGCGCCAGCGCCGCGACGCGGCCTATCTGTCGGGCGGCGAGCAGCAGATGCTGGCGATCGGCCGCGCGCTGATGGCCGGGCCGAAGCTGCTGCTGCTGGACGAGCCTTCGATGGGGCTCGCGCCGCGTCTGGTGACCGAGATCATGCGCATCATCAAGCGGCTGAACGAGGCCGGCACGACCATCCTGCTGGTCGAGCAGAACACCAAGGCTGCGCTCAAGCACGCCGATTACGGCTACGTGCTGGAGACCGGACGGATCATCCTCGAGGGCGACGCGGCGGCGTTGCGCACGGACGAGAACGTGACGAAAGCCTATCTCGGGACTTGAAGGCGGGGGCGCAATGCAGGTCGGCGTCATCGGCGCGGGCATCGTCGGGCTTGCCTGCGCGCACTGGCTGACCGAGGACGGGCATCAGGTCACGGTCATCGACCGCGATCCGCACGGCGACAAGTGCTCCTGGGGCAATGCCGGCGGGATCGCGGTCACGGAAGTGGTGCCCGCCTCGATGCCGGGCCTGATCTGGCGCGTTCCGGGCTGGCTCGCCGATCCGCTTGGGCCGCTTTCGGTGCGGCCGGCGCATCTGCCGGCGATGCTGCCGTGGCTGCGCCGCTTCCTAGCCGCCGGACGCGCGGGCCGCGTCGCCGCCATCGCGGCATCCCTCGCGGCGCTGAACATGCGGGTCCATGATGACCTGGTGCCGATGCTCGCCGCCATCGGATTGACCCTCGCGCTGCGCCGGATCGGTGCGCTGACGGTGTACGAGACGAGCGCCGGGTTCGAGCGCGATCGGGTCGAGTGGGATCTCCGACGCCGGCACGGAATCGCCTGCGAGGAGCTGACGGGCGATGCGGTGCGCGATCTCGAGCCGGCGCTCGGCGGCAACGTCCGACATGGCGTGTTCACGCCCGCCTGGTCGCAGGTCTCCGATCCGAAGGTGATCTGGGCGGGCGTGCGCGACTCGCTGCTCGCGCGCGGGGTGGCCTTCGCAAAGCACGAGGTGGTCGGTTTCGCGCCTGGCGCGGTAAGGTTCGCGGCCGGCGAGGAGGTTGCGTTCGATATGGTTGTCATTGCCGCGGGCGCCTGGTCGGCGCGGCTCGCGGCGCGGATCGGCGATCGCGCGTCGCTGGAGAGCGAGCGCGGCTACAACACCACGCTCCCGGCGCCCGGCCTTGCGCTGTCGCGACAGGTGACGTTCGGCGAGCATAAATTCGTCGCCTCTCCGCTCGCGTGCGGCCTGCGGATCGGTGGCGCGGCGGAGTTCGCGCGGTCTGGATGCCGCGCCCAACTACGCGCGGTCGCGCGCGCTGGTGACGCTGGCGCGTCGGTTCCTCCCGGGCCTGTCAGCCGAAGGCGGCATGGTCTGGATGGGAAACCGCCCGACCACACCCGACAGCCTGCCGGTGATCGGTCGGTCGCCGCGCCGCGCCGACGTGATCTACGCGTTCGGCCACGGCCACCTCGGTCTGACCCAGGCCGCGACGACGGGACGCCTCGTCGCCGACATCATCGGACGGCGCGATAGCGGGATTGATCTGACGCCGTTCTCGATCGGACGGTTTGGCTGACCGCTACTGGAGCGAGATCACCCTATGCTCATCAGGGTCGCGTTGCCGCCGGCCGCGGCAGTGTTGGTGCTGATCGAGCGTTCTCGCACCAGCCACTCCAGAGGATAGTCGTGCCGGCCGGTATGCACGGGGACGATCGCCCCGTCGCGCTGTCCCATCTCCTCGGTAATCGAGCGCAATGTGGCGTCGTCGCCATCGAACAGCACCGCTTCGAAGCGCGTGCTGGCGGGATCGGCCACTGCGGCGACCCAGCGGCGAAGCGGCTCCGGCAAGCCCGGAAGCACCATCGGCGCCGCGACCAGGGCCTTGTTGCCGGTCGCGAGAGCGGCACTGATCTGGCGCCGCATCCGGGCCTCGTCCGGCGCGATGCAGAGCACCGCGCCGCGGGGCTCCAGCAGGTAGATGTTGCGCTCGCCGACCGGGCCGGGCAGCTCCAGCGTCAGCCCGAGCGGCGTGCGTTCCATGCAGCGCGTGCAGTGCTCCGCTTCGGCAGGGTGCCCAAGCTGCACGAGCCAGTCTCGCCATTCCCTCGCCACAGCCGGGGGCTTTACCCGCTGGCAGGGGGGCCTGATCCGGACAGCGCGCGAGCAGCCGGCGCAGGTAGAGCGGGCCGCCCGCCTTCGGTCCGGTGCCGGAGAGGCGGTGCCCGCCGAATGGCTGCACGCCGACCACGGCGCCGATCAGGTTGCGGTTGACGTACACGTTCCCCGCCGCCACCCGACTGCTTACATGCGCGATCGTCTCGTCGATCCGGGTATGCAGGCCGAAGGTCAGCCCGTAACCCGTGGCGTTGATCGCCTCGATCAGCGCATCCAGGCCGTCGCGCCGGTAGCGCAGGACGTGCAGCACCGGACCGAACACCTCGCGCTTCAGCTCCGATAAGCTGGACAGCTCGATCAAGGTGGGCGCGACGAAGGTGCCGTGGCGGCAGGAGTCCGGGAGGGACAGCGCGAATACGGGGCGACCCGCATCGCGCATCGCCTGGACGTGGGCCAGGAGTCCCTGCCGCGCCTCCTCCGTGATCACAGGCCCGACGTCGGTGGATAGGCGATCGGGATTGCCGACCGACAGCTCCGCCATCGCACCCTTCAGCATGCCCAGGATACGGTCGGCCACATCCTCTTGCAGGCACAGCACGCGCAGCGCCGAGCATCGCTGCCCCGCGGAGTCGAACGCCGACATCAGCACGTCGGCGATCACCTGCTCGGCAAGAGCCGAGGAGTCCACGATCAGGGCGTTCTGCCCGCCGGTCTCGGCGATCAGGGGGATCGGCTCGCCCGTCGGGCCCAGGCGCGCGGCGAGCTGCCGCTGGATCAGGCGTGCGACATCGGTGGAGCCGGTGAACACGACGCCTTGCGTACGCGCGTCGGCGACGAGGGCGGCGCCCACTTCGCCGGCGCCCGGCAGGAGTTGCACGACGTCGGCCGGCACGCCGGCTTCCTGCATGATGGCCGCGGCCTGCGCGGCGATCAGCGGCGTCTCCTCGGCCGGCTTCGCGAGCACCGGATTGCCCGCCGCCAGCGCCGCCGCGACTTGCCCGGTGAAGATGGAAAGCGGGAAGTTCCAGGGGCTGATGCACACGACGGGCCCCAGCGGCCGGTGCGTGCCGTTGTCGAAACTTTCGCGCACCCGCACTGCGTAGTAGCGGAGAAAGTCCACCGCCTCCCGCACTTCGGCGATCGCATCGGGCAGCGACTTGCCCGCCTCCCGCACGATCAGCCCTAGCAGCGATTCCGTGCGCGCCTCCAGCAGATCGGCCGCGCGCAGCAGACAGAAGGCGCGCTCGCCAGGCGGCGTTGCGGACCAGAGCGGACCGGCCGCGACGGCGCGGCCGAACGCTGCCTCTATCGCCTCCGGCGTCGCCTCCACCACCTGCCCCACGATGTCGCGGCGGTCGGCATGGATTGCACACAGCGCGCGCGTCTGCGTCGCCCACGCCATCCGGTGCCGCGCGCCAGGCGGTGCCGACGCTTTCCCGCAATGCCGCCGACAATGAGGACAGGCGCTGCTCGTTGGACAGATCAATGCCTACGGAGTTGGGCCGCTCTGGTGCGAAGATGTCGCGTGGCAGAACGATCGTCGGGTGCGGGGCACCAACCGGCTGAGCCGAACGCACCTTCTCAACCGGGTCGGCGATCAGCTCCTCGATGGGAACCGCCGGATCGGATATGCGGTTGACGAAGGAGGTGTTCGCGCCATTCTCCAGCAGGCGCCGCACGAGATAGGCGAGCAAGGTCTCGTGCGTGCCGACGGGCGCGTAGATCCGACATGGGCGGTCGAGCTTGCCCCGGCCCACCACCTCCTCGTAGAGCGGCTCGCCCATGCCGTGCAGGCATTGGAACTCGGTACTGGCCGGCGTGGAACTCGGCACCGGCCATCGTGTAGATGGCGGCGAGTGTATAGGCGTTGTGGGTAGCGAATTGCGGGAACACCGCGTCGGGGGCGCCCAGCAGCTTGCGCGCGCAGGCGAGATAGGAGACGTCGGTGTGCAGCTTGCGCGTGAAGACCGGGAATCCCTCCAGCCCATCCACCTGCGCGCGCTTGATCTCGCTATCCCAATAGGCGCCCTTCACGAGCCGGAGCATCAGCCGGTGCCCGCTTCGGCGGGCGAGGTCGATGACGTGGTCCAGCACGAACGGCGCCCGCTTCTGATACGCCTGGACGACGAAGCCGATGCCGTTCCAGCCGGAGAGCGCCGGCTCGAAGCAAAGCGCCTCCAGCAGATCGAGTGAAAGCTCCAGCCGTTCGGACTCCTCGGCGTCGATATTCAGGCCGATGTCGTACTGGCGGGCGAGCGCCGCCAACGCCTTCAGGCGCGGCAGCAGCTCAGCCATGACGCGCTCCTGTTGCAGGCGAGAGTAGCGGGGATGCAGCGCCGAAAGCTTCACCGAGATGCCCGGCCCATCCGTGACGCCGCGACCAGCGGAGGCTTTTCCGATGGCGTGGATCGCCTGCTCGTAGTCGCGGAAGTACCGCGCCGCATCCTCGGCCGTCGTCGCCGCCTCGCCGAGCATGTCGTAGGAGTAGCGGAAGCCCCGCGCCTCCATTCCGCGGCTGTTCGCGAGCGCCTCGGCGATGGTCTGCCCGGTGACGAACTGCTCGCCCATCATCCGCATCGCGAGATCCACGCCGCGCCGGATGATCGGCTCGCCGCCGCGCGCGATCAGGCGGGTAAGCGCCGCTTCGAGGCCGGATTGGCTGGTCGTGGCGGTGAGCTTGCCGGTGACGAGAAGCCCCCATGTGGCGGCATTGACGAGGAGAGACGCGCTATGGCCGAGATGGGCCTGCCAGTCGCCCGTGCTGATCTTGTCACGGATCAGCGCATCGCGGGTCGCGCGGTCGGGGATGCGCAGCAGGGCTTCGGCCAGACACATGAGGGCGACGCCCTCCTGGCTGGACAACGCATACTCCTGAAGCAGCCCCTCGACCCCGCGAGGCCGGCCCTTCGTGCGCAAGGCGCTCACGAGTCGGCGGGCGAGATGGCGGGCCGCCACCGCCTCCGGTGCGGACAGGGCCGCTTCGGTCAAGAGCGGGGGAAGGCACTCCTGTTCCGGACGACGATAGGCGGCGGTGATCCTGGCCCGCGACTCCGTCTGAGAGTGAAGGGTTCGAGCGAACTCCTGGAAGGGTTCAGGCAAGCTGGAATCCATGGCGGAACGGGTCACGCTGATCGACGAAGATCGTGTTATAGCCGGTCATCCGCGCCCATCCGGAGACGCTTGGGCGAATCGCCTCGTAATTGCCAACGCGCGCTTGCGCCTCGACGCGCCCCTCGAACAGGCTGCCGATGATGCTTTCATGCACGAAGTCGTCGCCGACGCGCAGGCGTCCGCGCCCGACAAGCTGCGCCATCCGTGCCGAGGTGCCGGTGCCGCACGGGGAGCGGTCGATGGCGCGTTCGCCGTAGAACACGGCGTTGCGCCCGTGCGCGCCCGTCTGCCGCGGCGCGCCGGTCCATTGGATGTGGCTGACGCCGTTGATGGTCGAATCCTCGGGATGAACGACCTCGACCGCCTCGTTCACCTTCCGGCGAAGGAGCGGGCTCAGCCGGATGATCTGGTCGGCCGGCATCGCTTCCAGGCCGGCGAAGTTCCGCTGCGGATCGATGATCGCGTAGAAATTGCCGCCATAGGCCACGTCCACGACCAGCTCTCCAAGCTCCGGGAGATCGATCCGCACATCGGTCGCGGCAAGATAGCACGGCACGTTGTGGATGCGCACGCTGTCGATGAAGCGGCCGTCGCGCTTGTACTCGGCGATGACACGCCCAGCCGGCGCGTCGAGCGCCACCGTGCCCTCCTGGGCGGGCTGCACCAGGCCATTTTCCAGCGCCATCGTGACCGTGCCGATGGTGCCGTGGCCGCACATCGGCAGGCAGCCCGAAACCTCGATATACAGGATCGCCGCATCGCAGTCCTCGCGCAGCGGCGCATACAGGATGCTGCCCGACATCACGTCGTGGCCGCGCGGCTCGAACATCAGGGACCGGCGCACCCAGTCGTGGTTGGCGATGAAGTCCTGCCGGCGCGCGCTCATCGTCGCGCCCTTGAGGAACGGACCGCCGCCGGCCACCAGGCGGACCGGGTTTCCGCAGGTATGCCCGTCGATGCAGTGGAACGTATGCGTGTCCATCAGGCGACTTCGCCCTCCTTGATCGGTAGGTCCAGGAACGATGCGGCGTGGCGCACCGTGAGAACGGGCGGGCGGCCGTGCGGCACCTAGTAGCCGGAATCATTGAACGGTGAAACGCATCGCCGAGGCTGTCATCGCGAGCCGCCTCTTGGCGGCGTGGCGATCCAGGCGGGCGAGCCAGATGGGCGACACGGTGCCGCGGATCTGGATCGCCACGGCGCTGCGCGCCTCGCGATGACGGTTTCAGCAACTCATCGTTCACCGATAGGGAGCACTAGCGGCACCTTATGGAAGCGCAGCGGCGGCGGCGATCGCATCACATCGGCGGAGTGAAACCATTCGCGCCGACCAGCACGTACCGGGCCGAGGCGCGCCCGCCGGCGATCGTCGCGAACAGGAAGATTTTCGCTCCTGGTGCGACCATGGCGCGGTCGCCAGGCTCCAGCGTCACCACGGGCAGGCCAGGCGGGGCCACGAGCTGCTTCTCCCCTCCGGACCAGGCAACGGTGATTTCATCCCTGTAAACCTGTGTCACCAAGGCATCCACGATGGCGTTGCGCATCATGTTCGCCGGGCCGAAGTCCCAGCGATAATGCCCTTGCCCTACATCCCTCATTCTCGGCGACAGGATCACGAGAACCCGGCTCGCGACATGATTCCCCCGTCCGGAGGTCGCGGTTGCGATGAAGCTGCCGCGCTTTACGGCCGAAAGCGTCGATGGCGAGACCGCGAGCGCCTGCCAGTCAGGGGCGAGCTGCACAGCCGGGTTCTGCCCGCGAGCCGATCTGAGAACCAGCCTGTCCGAGCCGATCGCCTCAACGGTTCCGCGCACAGCGACCACCTCCGGCCCTTGCTTGCTGGTCTGTGCCAACGCGGGCAGCGCGGCGAGGCCGAGGGCGGAGGTGAGATGGCCGAGCAGAAGGCGGCGAGACGGCATGAGGGATTTCCGTGAAGTTGCTGCTAAACAAACCGTGCGAGCCGTACCGCGGTATGACCCCGGCTCGGGCGCAGGCTGGGCATGACCAACAGACACTCGTCGTACGGGGTTCGGATCTCGTTGCCGCAATCGAGCGCGATGAGCGTGTTGCGACGCGGGATGATGTCGCCGCCACGCCAGGGCTGAACGAACGAGAAATTACTGGTTGCCGCCGTTACTGCCTCCGTCACCTCCGCGATCCGCAGGCGCGTCAGACGCGGACGGGGCAGCAGAGTGGTCTGTTCCGAAGCCATGCCGAGATGCCGCAGCAGGCCGGCCACCGTGGCCAGCGTCGTCTCCACCGTCTCCGGCTCCCAGTGCAGGCCAGCCTCGACCAGGTTGGCGACAAACGGGGTGTCGGGATCGCTGAAGCGTGGATAGTCGATCAGCCGCCGGCCGCCAGCGTGCCCGTGGTCCGCGACCACCAGCCCCGGCATGCCGATGCCGCAGGCGAGCCGCCGTCCCTTCTCCGTGCCGCCGCTCAGCATCAGCGGGTCTGATGCCCACAGCATCGAATGCAGGTCCAGCAGCATGTCCACGGTGTCGATAAGTGGACGGATCTCGCGCGCTCGCGCCACCTCGCTCGACCGTAGCGGCCCCTCAAGCACGGCGGGGTCCCAGACGCGGTTGATGTCCTCGTCGACGAAGCGGGACATGGTCGGTTGTTTCGGACAGAACCGCGAGAAGGCGTCCATATTGACGAAGCCGAAGGTCAGGCGACCGCGCAACGGCTGTAAGCCACCCCGCAACAGGCGATCGAGCGCGATGGCGCCAGCGATCTCGTTGCCATGGGACAGCGCGAGCAGGGCGACATGTGGGCCGGGCACCGAGGCCGTTCGGGTGGTGAAGCCCGGAACGCCCGTGTTGCCCTCCCGCCACGGGCGGAGATCGGGTGCGGTCAGCCGCACGTCGAAGCGGGGCACGACCGGCGCAGCGAGCTCGGGCGGTATCATCAGGTCAACCGATCGGCGAGCTTGCGGATGAAGGCATCGCACGCGGCAAGCTCGCTCTCCGCGATCCATTCGTCCGGCTGGTGCGCCTGCGCGATGTGGCCGGGGCCGCAGACGATCGTGGGGATGCCGCTGTTCTGATAGAACCCGCCCTCGGTGCCGTAGCTGACCTTTCCGGTGCTGTTTGAGCCGGTGAGCTGGCTCGTCAGCGTGACCAGCTCATGCCCGGGGGACAGCGACATCCCTGGCATGTCGATCAGCAATTCATAGCTGAACCCGGTGTCGGGACTGACCGCTTTCATCGCCGGCTCGATGCTGCGCGCGACATGGGCTCGGAGCCGGTCCATTTCGCGCTGGCAGTTGTCGGCGGGGATGTTGCGCCACTCCATGACGAATTCCGCCTGCTCGGGGATGATGTTCAGGATCGTGCCACCCCGGACGGTGCCGGCATGGATGGTGGTGTGCGGCGGGTCGAAGCCGTCCTCGAACGGGCCGTCCGCCGCGAACCGGCGCGCCTCGGCGGCGACATAGGCGATCGCCTCGGCGGCGGCGTGGACCGCGTTCACGCCCTTGGCGGGCTGGCTGGAATGGCCGGGTTTGCCGCGCACCCGGACATGCAGGTTGAGCTTCCCCTTGTGCGCCAGGATCGGCTGCATCCCCGACGGCTCGCCGACGATGCACAAGGCGGGCTTCAGTCCGGACTCCGCCAGATCCTCGATCAGCCTCTGCGCGCCGAAACAGCCAACCTCCTCGTCGTAGGTGATGAACAGGTGCAGCGGCCTGCACAGGCGCCGCGCCCGCAGCGACGGCACGGCGGCGAGGCAGGCGGCAACGAAGCCCTTCATGTCGCACGCACCGCGTGCATACAGGCGCCCTGCGTCGCGCCGCATTTCGAAAGGGTTGCCGCTCCAGTGCTGCCCATCCACCGGCACCGTGTCCACATGACCCGACAGCGCGATCCCGCCCGCCTCATGTGGCCCGATGATGGCGTGGATGTTGGCCTTGCTGCCGTCCGCGTTCGTGCTGACGCGATAAGGCACGCCATGGGACTCGAGATGAGCGCGCACGAAGTCGATCAACGCCACGTTGGAATTGCGACTCGTTGTGTCGAACCCCACCAGCCGCGCCAGAAGCTCGGCCGTGGTCGGGTTCGTGGCGTTCCCCGGTTGCTCCTGCATGCAGACAGTCTATACGGCTCGCGCACAGCGGCAACCGCGCCCGGTCAGGCGTTCGCTGGGCGAGGTTCCCAGTCAGAAAGCCGAGTGCGTGCCCGACTCCCTTCCCTTGCTGCATCGTGCCTGGCGTGCGTTGCCGTCCGGTCCACGCCGCCGCGTGCTGGCGGGCGCCGCCGCGCTGATTGCGCCGCGGATCGCGCAGCCGCCGCCCATTGCGCGTGAGGGGGTCATCGTCGCGGGGGAGCTGACGCGCGCCTCGGGCCTCGGCGAGAGCGCGCGGCTGATGGTGCGCGCTCTCGACACGTTGGGCGTTCCGTCCTGGCCGCTCGACATCGCAACGCTTCTGCCAGCGCACGACGCCGACATCCCGGCCGCGGCATCGGCTGCGCCGCCGCCCGGGGCCGCGCTGGTACTGCACGTCAATGCGCCGATGCTGCCCTTGGTGCTCGCGCGGTTGCCACGCGGCCTTGCGCGCGGGCGGCGCGTCGTCGGCTTCTGGGCGTGGGAATTGCCGGTTCTCGCGCCCGCTTGGCGCGGCGGCGCGCGGTTCGTGCATGAAGTCTGGTCGCCGTCCGACTTCACGGCGGCGGCGATTGCGCCGCTCCTGCGCGGCAGAGTGCGGACCGTGCCGCATCCGCTTGCCGTGGCTCCGCCAACGCCCGCCGCGCTTGACCGAGCGGCGTTCGGCCTGCCGGCTGACGCGCTGATCGTGCTCGTCGCCTTCAACCTGGCCTCGTCGCTCGAACGCAAGAACCCGATGGCGGCGGTTGCCGCGTTCCGTGCGGCGTTCGGTGAACGAGCCGACCGCCTGCTTCTGCTCAAAATCGGCAACGCCGGGCACGCTCCGGCTGATTTCGCGCGGCTTGCAGCCGCGGTCGCGGATGCGCCCAACATCCGGCTGGAGACCCGCACGCTGCCAACCGCGGACGCGCATGCCCTGACAGCGGTCGCGGACATCGTGCTGTCGCTGCATCGCAGCGAGGGCTTCGGCCTGGTGCCCGCCGAGGCGATGCTGCTCGGACGGCCGGTCGTGGCCACCGGCTGGTCGGGGAACATGACCTTCATGGACGAATCCAGCGCCGCCCTGGTCGGCTATCGCTTGGTGCCCGCGCTCGACCCGCGCGGAGTCTACGCGGTGGCCGGCGCGACCTGGGCCGAGCCCGACATTGCTCAGGCCGCCGAGTGGCTGCGCCGGTTGGCCGAGGATGCGGGGCTGCGCGCGCGCATGGGGGCGGCGGGGCGGGTCGCCGCGCAGACCCGGCTCGGCAGCGCGCCTTTGGCCGAGGCGGTGCGGGCGCTCGGCCTCGCGGTGCCCACGTGAAGGTGCTGGTCTGGCAATGGGGAAGGCGCGGCGGCGGCCCGCGCTTCGCCGCCTGCCTCGCCCAGGGCCTGTCCGCGCTGCCGGACACCGAGGCGGTGCTGGCATTGTCCGCCGGGGCGGAAATCCTGCGCGCGCCGGATGCGCCGCGCTGCGACTTGGCGCTCCCGCTCTACCGGAGCGTTCCGGGCCTGGCCTGGCGCGCAGTCCAGGCCCCGGCGTTCGTGGCGGCGACGGCACGATGGGTCCGCCGGCTGGCACCGGCGCTGGCGGTGTGCGCCTTGCCCGGCCCGCTCGACCTGTTGATGCTTGCCGCCCTGCGCCGGGCACGGGTGCCAGTCGCGGTGGTGGTGCATGATGCCGACCCGCATCCGGGGGATGGCTACCCGCTGCTGTTCGCGCTGAATCGTGCGCTGGTCCGCCGCGCCGATGGCGTGATTGCCCTGACCGACCATGTCGCGTCGCGGCTCCACGCACAGCGTGTCCTGCGGCCCGGCGTGCCGCTGGTACGCGCCGGGCACCCGCCCTACGCATTCGGCGTCGCAACGCCGCCCCGTGCGCATGCCGGTCCGCTTCACGTGCTCAGCTTCGGCCGCCTGCTGCCCTACAAGGGGCTGGATCTGCTGGCCGAGGCGCTGCGCCGGCTCGGCACCGGGCCGGAGATGCCACGGAGGATGACAGTGCGCGTCGTCGGGCACGGGCCGGAAAGCCCCGCGCTCAATGCGTTGCGGACCCTGCCGGGCGTCGGCGTCGAGAACCGCTGGGTGCCGGAGGGGGAGATCGGCGCACTGATCGCCTGGGCCGACCTCGTGGTGCTGCCCTATCGCGAGGCGAGCCAGAGCGGCATCGCCGCCGCGGCGCTGGCCGCCGGCCGGTTCGTCCTCGCCACGCGCGTCGGCGGCCTAGCCGAGCAGCTCGGCGCCGAGCCCCTGGCCACGCTGTGCGATCCCGACCCCGCCAGCATCGCCGCTTCCCTCGATCGCTTCCTTTCCGCGCCGCCTCTCGCCGGAGTTGGCCTGGATGCGGCCGCCGCCTGGCGCGGTTTCGCGCGCGCCGTGCTAGACGGGCTGAAGCCGCTGCTGTCCCCTACCGATCGAGGCTGAGCATGTCCGTCCGCATCACCGACATCCGCGAGGTCACGCGCCCGATCAGTTCCAACATCCGCAACGCCTACATCGATTTCAGCAAGATGACGTCGAGCCTGGTGGCGGTCGTGACCGACGCCATGCGCGAAGGCCGACGCGTGATCGGCTACGGCTTCAACTCCAATGGGCGCTACGGCCAAGGCGGTCTGATCCGGGAGCGATTCGCGCCGCGCATCCTGGAGGCCGATCCGGCGACGTTGCTGGACGATGCGGGCGCGAACCTTGATCCCGACCGTGTCTGGGCGGCGATGATGCGCAACGAGAAGCCCGGCGGTCACGGCGACCGCTCGGTGGCCGTGGGCACGCTCGACATGGCGGTATGGGACGCCGCGGCGAAGATCGCGGGCAAGCCGCTGTTCCGCTGGCTCGCCGAGCGGCACGGGCGCGAGGCCGATCCGCGCGTCTTCGTCTATGCCGCCGGGGGCTACTACTACCCCGGCAAGGATCTCGCGGCGTTGCGCACCGAGATGCGCGGCTACGTCGATCGCGGCTACACCGTGGTGAAGATGAAGATCGGCGGCGATCCGCTCGACGAGGATCGGCGCCGGATCGAGGCGGTGCTGGCGGAGATCGAGGGCGAGGCGGAACTGGCGGTGGATGCCAATGGCCGCTTCGACCTGGAGACGGCGATCGCCTATGCCAAGATGCTGCGCGACTACAAGCTGTTCTGGTACGAGGAGGCCGGCGATCCGCTGGACTACCAGCTCCAGGCGGCGTTGGCCGAGTTCTATCCGGGGCCGATGGCGACCGGAGAGAACCTGTTCAGCCACCAGGACGCGCGCAACCTGATCCGCTACGGCGGGATGCGCCCGGATCGCGACTGGCTGCAGTTCGACTGCGCGCTGTCCTATGGCCTGTGCGAGTACCAGCGCACGTTGGCGATGCTGAGCAAGGCGGGCTGGTCCTGGCGGCGCTGCATCCCCCATGGCGGCCATCAGATGTCGCTCAACATCGCGGCGGGCCTGGGACTGGGGGGTAACGAGAGCTATCCGGAGGTGTTCCAGCCCTACGGCGGCTTCCCCGACGGCACGCGCGTCGAGGGCGGGCACGTGATCCTGCCCGACCTGGCGGGGATCGGGTTCGAGGCGAAAGCGGATCTGTATGCCGAGATGCGGGCCTTGGCCGAATGATGGAGGCGGCTTGAGATACGCCGCGCTGGCCGGGGTACTGTTGTTTGCCGGGGGCGCGGCGCCAACCACCTTCCTCGACGTGGTGGTAAGCAACGTGCGGAACTCGAACGGGCATGTGCTGGTGGCGGTCTGCCCGCCCGCCGAGTTCCTTGCTCCGCATTGTCGCTATGTGGGAAAGGCACGCGCGCATCGAGGCCTGGTGATGGTTCGGGTGACTGGCATCCCTCCTGGCACCTATGCCGTGCAGGCGTTCCAGGACGAAAACGACAACGTGACGATCGATCGCAATTTCCTCGGCTTGCCCAAGGAGGGGATCGGCTTTTCGAATGATGCGCCGTTCCGCTTCGGGCCGCCGAGCTTCCGGGATGCTGCGATCACCACTGGCCCCCAGGGCGGGCAGGTCGCGATCCGGTTGCGCTACCTGCTCGGCTAGCGCCGGGGGCGCCGCGGAGCACTGGGCGGGGTAGGTCAGCGGCAATCGCTCGCCCAATGCCGGACAAAGCTCCAGCAATGACGCCGAGGTTGGACATGGCCCGCTGATCCCGCCTTCTTCCGTGCAGACTTGTCCTCGCGATCGGCTTTGCGCAGCGTCACGATTGTTTGGGGGCATTCAGCTTTTCAGTTCCTCCGGGCCGGCGAGGTCGCGAGCAAGCAGCCAGATCGCCTCGTCGATCCCAGCCAGGGCGTGGATCAGCGCATACTGCCCGCTATCCGGCATGCCGACCTTGCGAGTGCGCTCGCGGGCTAGGCCGAGCGATCGCGCCGGCACGTCGGGATCGGCGTTCCCCGACAGGACGGATTTCGGCCGGGTGCGATCCAGCACGCCCAGTATCCGGTCGATGTTGGCGCGGATTCTCGCGGCAAGGCGCTGACACTCTTCCGTCTGATCGCCGACGGCACCTTCGCGTTGGGCGCGGCCGGCCAGGGTGCGGGCATAGTAGTCACACGCCAGGAAGACACGCAGCCAGCGGCGCGCCCGGCTGGGAGCGAAGGCTCCGGCGAGGCCGGAGGTCAGCGGCTTGCCGGTGGTGCGAAGCTGGTAGAAGCGTCGGTCCAGCTCACGAGCCGCTTCGGTCAGATCCATGCCGCCGGGTTGGGCGGCATGTCCGACCAGATCGCCCAGCGCCCGCAGGAACGACCGAGTGCCCAGGATGAAGTTTTCGCGCGAACTGGTCGGCAGCACGACCATCGCGACCAGCACGCCGATGAACGCGCCGATGCCGGTCTCCTCCACACGCAGGATCAGCAGCGCGGGGCTGAAATAGCCCAGGAGTCCATACAGCAAAGAGATCAAGATCGTGATCCAGAAGATCATCAGGCCATAGGCAACCTGAACCAGGTAGAAGGCCAGGAATACGCAGCCGAAGATGAGGGCCAGCGAGATCGCGTAGTGTCCCGATGCGGCGGTGGCGACCAGGATGCCCGCCCCGACGCCGACCAGGGTTCCCATCGCACGCTGCGTCCCTTTCGCGAGCACGTCGCCCCGCGACTGCGTTCCGGTGAACATGACGAAGACGGTGATGACCGCCCAGTACCAGCGCTGGGGCGACAGGAACTCGCCGGGCACGATCGCCAGCGCGCAAGCGAGGCTCACCTGGATCGCGGCTCTGGTCGTGGGCAGCAACCGACTTTTCTCGATGTCCGGGGCCGGCGAATCCGCGCCGTCCTGCTGCTCCGCCGGCGCGGGCTCGGCAGCGCTCTCCGGTCCCGGCATGGCCGCAAGTGCCTCGGCCACGTCCTGGACGGCGTGGGTAATCGGGTCGCCGGCTGGCAATCGATGGCCGGCATAGACGGACAACCTGTGCAACCAATTCCGTGCGCGCGCGGGGGCTACGCTGGTCCGACGCTTCAAACCGCCGAGCACGCGGCGAAGTACCGCGCGTTCAGTAGGCGACGGCAGCGCAAGCACCGATTCATGGGCCAGCCGTCCGGCGGCGATTTCGAGATCGAACAGCCGCGACCCGAACACGCTTCGCCGGGATGCCGGCGCCAGCCGGTCGGGGTCGAGCGCCTCGATCTGGCCCTCTGCCACCAGGGCGGTTTCGTTCAATTGCGTCACGCGATGGCGCAGCCGACGACGGCGCGCGTTGTCCCAACCGCCCGCCGCCATCCCTTGATCGATCTCATCCAGAATTTGGTCGAGACGCCGGGAGAAGGAGGCCAGCACATGGCTCAGCGTCCGCTCCGGGCGGTCACGGATGAGTGCGAAGCGGACCAGGTAGGCAGAAGCGGTCCCGATGGCGAGCGCGAGGATCTGATAAGGCAGCTGCGCGAACGGCAGATGCAGGAAAAGGCCGATGAAGTAGCTGATATAGGCGAGCATCCCGAGCGCGGTCGCGCGCGGCCCGAAGCGGCGCGCATAGGTGGCAGCGAAGATGACGACGAGAAAGCCGACATCGCCGATCGCACGCCATGGCGCGAGGGTCGTTCCCAGCGTCAGCGCCGCGGCGGCCGGGAGCGGGGTCAGCAGCAACGTCAAACGCTGCTTGGCCGGAGAGGGGTCGCGGACCGCGACCGATCCAAACAGGCTCTCGATGATGCCCATGACGATCATCGCCATGGGTAACGGAGTCACGCGCGAGAGCGCATCAATAACGACAAAGGTGAGGATGACCGAGACGGTCACGCGCGCGGCGGAAGTGAACCGGATCAGCCCTGCGTCCGAGGCGACGAGCCGATCCCACCAGGAAAACACAAAGTCCCGCAACCACGGCCACACCGGACCGGCGCCCTGGCCGGTTAGGTTCGAACCACCGGCTTCTCCCGAGCCGCGCGAGACCCCGCCGGCGCGGCATCGCGGCGCAGGCGATGCTCGCCAAGGAACAGCAGGATCGGCGCGGCGATGAAGATGGACGAGGACGTGCCGACGACGATGCCGAACAGCATGACCCAGGCAAAGCCCGAGATCGACTGGCCGCCGAACAGCGCCAGTGGCAGCGCGGCGAGGAATACCGTCATCGAGGTGCCGAGCGTGCGGTTCAGCGTCTCGTTGATCGACAGGTCGATCAGGTCGCGCAGCGGCATGGACTTGTACTTGCGCAGATTTTCCCGGACCCGGTCGTACACCACCACCTTGTCGTTGGTGGAGTAGCCGAGGACCGTCAGGATCGCCGCCACCATCACCAGATCGAAGTCGAACCGGGTGATCGCCAGGAAGCCGATCGCCTTGGTCACGTCCAGGATCAGCGTGACCACCGCGCCGACGGCGAACTGCCATTCGAAGCGGAACCAGATATAGACCAGGATCATCAGCAGGCTGAGCGCGAGCGCGAGCAGCCCGTTGCGGAACAGCTCGGCCGAGACCGAGGCGCCGATCGCCTCCGTGCTGAGGATCTTGGTCCCGGGCGCGACCGCCTCCAGCGCCTCTCGCACATGCGTCACCGCGAGCTGCGTCGAGTCGGCGCTCGGCTGGCTGCGGATGCGGATCAGCACCTGGTCGGGGGTGCCGAATCGCTGCACGCCCTCCTCCGGCACCTGGCGGGCGGCCAGCGCCGCTCGGATCGCGGGGATATCGGCCTGCGCCGGCGTGCGCGCCTCCATCACCACGCCGCCGGCGAAGTCGATGCCGAGATGCAGCCCTGGGTGGAAGAACAGCACCACCGAGGCGGTGGACAGGATCGCGGAGACGATCAGGCCCATGAACCGGCCGCGCATGAAGTGGATGCGCGTGTTGTCAGGGACCAGGCGGAACATGGGACGAAGCATGGGATCAGACCGGAAGCAGCCGAGGCCGGTGCGACACGTACCAACGCGAGACCAGCAGGCGGGTGAGCAGCCAGGCGGTGAAGAGCGAGGTGGCGATGCCGACGGTGATCGTCACCGCGAAGCCGCGCACCGGGCCGGAGCCGAAGATGAACAGCATGACGTGGGCGATGAACGCCGTGGCGTTGGAATCGAAGATGGTGCGGTAGGCCCGCGAGAAGCCGTGCTCCAGCGCCGCCAGCGGTGGGCGGCCGAGCCTCTGCTCCTCGCGGATGCGCTCGTTGATGAGGATGTTGGCATCCACGGCCATGCCCAGCGTGAGCAGGATGCCGGCCATGCCGGGCAGGGTCAGCGTGGCCTGCAGCAGCGACAGCACGGCCAGCATCAGCACCAGGTTCATCACCAGCGCCAGGTTCGCGAACCAGCCGAACAGACCGTAGAAGAAGCCCATGAACGCGATCACCAGCAGGAAGCCGACGCCGAGCGAGATGGCGCCGGCGCGGATCGCGTCCGCGCCAAGCTCGGGGCCGATCGTGTTCTCCTCGATCACGGTGAGCGGGGCCGGCAAGGCGCCGGCGCGCAGCAGCAGCGCCAGGTCCGAGGCGCTCTGGGCGTTGAAGTTGCCGCTGATCTGACCGCGCCCGCCGGTGATCGGCTCGCGGATCACCGGCGCGCTGATGACCTTGCCGTCCAGCACGATGGCGAAGGGCCGGCCGACATTGGCGCGGGTGATGTCGGCGAAGCGCCGCGCGCCCACCGCGTTGAAGGTGAAGTTCACGACCCATTGCCCGGTCTGCTGATCGGTCGCCGCCCGCGCATCCGTCAGGTCGCCGCCATCCACGTCGACCCGGCTGCGCACGGCGATCCGCTGACGCGGATCGTTCTGCATCGGCAGGAACTCGACGCCGGGCGGCGGCGTGCCGGCAGTGGAGGTCACCGACGTATCGGCCATCTGGAACGTCATATGCGCGGTCTTGCCGAGCAGCGCCTTGATGCGCTCGGGATCGCCGACGCCCGGCAACTGGACCACGATCCGGTCCGAACCCTCCCGGCTCACCTGCGGATCGACCACGCCGGTCTCGTCGATGCGCCGGCGTACGATCTCGATTGATTGCTGCACCGCCGCCGTGGCCCGCTCGGTGAGCGCGACCGGCGACAGCTGCAGCGTGATGGTCCCGTCCGGTTGCCCCGTGATGTCGATGTCGGGAATGTTCATCGCCCCCTGGGTCTGCACCAAGGGCTTGAGCGCGCCGATCGCCGCCGTGGCCTGCGTGGGGTCGCGCACCTGTACTACAACTCGGCGCGGTTCGGGCTGCGCCTCGACCGTCTTGTAAAAGATTCCCGCCTTCCGAAGCTGCTCGCGAGCCGCGTCGGTCAGACCGGCCAGCCGCTCCTTCACGACCGAGTTCATATCGACCTGCATCAGCAGGTAGCTGCCGCCCTGGAGATCGAGCCCAAGGCGCACGGTGCGCCATGGCAGCCAGGGATTCGGCGCCCGTGCCCCGTTGGGGATGCAGAGAAGCGCGGCCAATATGCAGACGCCAAGGATGGCGAGCGTCCTGGCGCGGCTGAAATAGAGCATGAAGGCGGGCGGCTCCGGTTCGGGTGAGACAGGCGGGAGATTGGCGGCACGACCCCTGACCGGCAACCCCGCGCAGGGCTCGCCCGCGCCGGCGGGTCTGGCGGCGCGCGTGCGGTTCGGATAACCCGCCCGCCAGCCAAATGCGACTGGAACTTTCCTCATGAACACGCGCCGCTTGCGCGTCGGCGTGGCCGGTGCCGGGCATTTCGGCCGCTACCACGCGCTCAAGCTGGCGGCCTCGGCGCGCTGCGAGCTGGCCGGGGTGCATGACCGGAACCCTGAGCGGGCCGGTCTGGTTGCCGCCGAGACGGGGGTGCGCGCGCTCGACCTTCCGGACCTTCTCGCCGCGTCCGAGGCGGTTGTGATCGCGGTGCCCGCGGCCTCGCACCACGCCATCGGCCTCGCCGCGCTCCGGGCCGGACGGCATGTGCTGATGGAAAAGCCGATCGCGGCGACGCTGGACGAGGCTGACGAACTTGCCGAGCTGGCCGCGGCGCGAGGGCTGGTGCTGCAAGTCGGACATCTGGAGCGGTTCTCGGCCGCGCACGGGGCCATCCTGGGCCGTGCGGGCGCCGCGCTCTACATGGAGGCCAGCCGGTCCGGCCCTTTCAAGCCGCGCGGCACCGATGTTTCCGTGGTGCTCGACCTGATGATCCATGACCTCGATCTCGTGCTGGAGCTGGTGGGCAGCCCGCTCGAGGCGGTGGACGCGGTCGGCGCCCCGGTTGCCAGTGCGCGCGTGGACATGGCCAACGCGCGCCTGCGCTTCGCCTCGGGGGCGGTGGCGACGATCAGCGCGAGCAGGGTCGCGTCGCGAGTGGAGCGGCGGATGCGCATTTTCGGCGCGCGCGGCTGCGTGACCGTCGATTTCACCGCCCGCCGATTGAGCGTGACGGCGCGCGGCGAGGGCGAGCCGGTCGCCTGGTTGCCGGGCTTCGCCACCGAGACGGCATCCTGGCAGGAGCACGACGCATTGGAGGCGGAGCAGGCGGCCTTCATCGCCGCCGTGCTGGACGGCGCCCCCGTGCCGGTGGATGCCGCCGCTGGCCGTCGAGCCCTGGCGGCGGCGCTTCGGGTGGAGGCAGCGATCGAGGCATCGCGCGCCAGGGTGCGCGCCTCAGGGCTGCTGCATGACCTCGAGCACGGCCTCGGCGGCGGTCTCTGACGGTGTGAGGCCGCCTGGCGGGTGCAGCTTCGCGAGGATCGCGCGGAACCCGACCCGCTGTGCCGCGCCGGCTGAGCGGTCTTCCAGCAGCGTGGTCAGCGCGCGGGCGAGCGTGTCGGGCGTGCAGTCGTCCTGCATCAGCTCGGGCACCAGCGGCGGCCCGGCATCCCGCCCGGTGCCGCTATGGAGCAGGTTCACCAGCGCGGCGTAGCGCACCATCGCGACCCTCCGCACGATGGCGGCGGAGAGCGGGTTCACGCGATAGGCCACCAGCATCGGAACTCCGGCCAGCGCCAATTCCAGCGTCGAGGTGCCCGACTTGGTTAGCGCAGCGGCGGAGGCGGCGAAGGCGTCGTGCTTGCCCTCGCGTTCGCCGATCAGCAGCGGCCGAACCGGCCAGGACTCCGCGGCCGCCCGCACCGTATCGGCCACCGGGCCGGCGAGTGGCACGGCCGGCACGATCACCGGCCCCGGCAGGCGGCGCAGCGTCTCGCCGAGGATTGGCAGCAGGCGCGCGACCTCCGTGCGGCGGCTGCCGGGCATGATCGTGACCACGCGCGCACCTGGCGGCAGGCCGTGCGCGGCACGGAACCGGGCGGCATCCCCGGCATCGGCTCCGCTCTCCAGCACCGGATGGCCGACGAAGCTCGCGGGCAGGCCATGCCGCGCGAAGAACGCCGGCTCGAACGGAAGCAGGCAGAGCAGCCGGTCCCACAGCCCCGGATAGCGCCGCACCCGGCTCTCCCGCCACGCCCAGACCTGCGGGGCGACGTAGTGGACGCGCTTGATCCCGAGCGGCGCGACCGCGCGCAGCGCCCGCAGCGCGAAGCCGGGGCTGTCGATCGTCACCAGGACGGCTGGCCGCCGCGCGGCGATATCGGCGACGGTCTCGGCAAGGCGGCGCCTGAGCAGGCGCAGCCGGGGCAGCACCTCCAGGAACCCCATCAGCGCGAGCTCCTCGAGGGGAAACAGGCTCGACAGGCCCTGCGCGCGCATGAACGCGCCGCCGACGCCGGCGAAGGCGAGGTCGGGCTGGCGCGCGCGCAGCGCGGCCATGAGTCGCCCCCCCAGTACGTCGCCGCTCTGCTCTCCGGCGATCAGATAGATCAGAGGCAAGGGTCAGCCATGCCCGCCGGAGCCATACAGCATCGCCGGGTCGGCAAGCGGGGCCATGATCTCGACCAACGCGCCGCCGCGTGCCGCGCGATAGAAGCAGCTCCGCCTTCCGGTGTGGCATGCAACCCCGGTCTGGTCCACGAGCAGCAGCAGCGTATCGCCGTCGCAGTCGATGCGGAGTTCCTTCAAGTGTTGCACTTGGCCCGAGGTCTCGCCCTTGCGCCATAGCGCGCCGCGCGAGCGGCTGAAGTAGCAGACCCGCCCCGTCGCCAGCGTCTCGGCCAGGGCCGCCCGATTCATCCAGGCGAGCATCAGGACCTCGCCCGTGTCGTGCTGCTGGGCAATCGCGGGCACCAGCCCGGCGGCATCGAACCCCACCGCCTCCAGGACGGCCGATGTTTCATCCTTGCTCATGGATGCTATCTTGGCGTGCCGGCGCGGCGGGAAAAGGAGACGGCGCATGAGCGAGGGTTTCGCCCCTCGCACCGAGGCGATGCTGGCCCGCGCCGCGGTGCTCTGCGCGGCGCGCGGGGCACGACTGACGGCGCTGCGTCAGCAGGTTCTGGGTCTGATCCTAGAGCGGGCGGCGCCCACGAGCGCCTATGACCTGCTGGACAGCCTTCGCGCGCGACGGGCCGGGGCTGCGCCGCCCACGGTATATCGCGCGCTGGGTTTCCTGCTGGAGCAGAGGCTCATTCACCGCGTCGAGCTTCTGTCCGCCTTCGTCGGCTGCGTTGCCGAGGATGGACCCGAATGCGACCATGCCGCGCAGTTCCTGATCTGCCGCGCCTGCGGGCGCGTCACGGAGCTGGACGACCCGGCACCGGCTGCGGCGCTCGCCTTGGCGGCGCAGCGCCAGGGCTTCTCGGTTGCCAAGACGACGATTGAGGCGGAAGGGGTGTGCGCGGGCTGCGCAACCCGCGAGAGGGAGGATATGCGATGCTCGTGACCGCCGCGGCCGAGGCCGCTTCCGCCACTCGAAGGCGCGCCCAATCCAACGGCGCGACGTTCTGGCATACCACGTTCATCGGCGCGAACCGCTACCGGCCCGAGGCCGCGCCGCTGCCTGCTGCGGACGCGATCTATCCGGTGGCGTTCCTGGTCGAGCAGGACCCGGGCATGACCGTCAGCGCGCATTTCCATCAGTCGGACCAGTTCCAGGTGATGGTACAAGGAGGCGGGCGGCTCGGTACCCATGACGTCCACCCGGTCGCGGTGCATTTCAGCGGCGCGTTCTCGGCCTACGGCCCGATCCGCGCCGGCGCCGAGGGCCTGCACTACTTCACGCTGCGCAACGGCTGGGACCCTGGGGCACGCTACATGCCGGGCGCGCGTGCCGACCTGCCGCGTGTGCGCCGGCACCGGGAGGCCGTGGCCGGCCCCTTGTCGGTGGGAACCGGCTTCGAGACCGTTCTTGGCCCCGAGCCCGACGGGCTTGCCGCGTGGCGCTGGCGCCTTTCGAACGGCGCGCGGCTGGACGGCCCTGACCCGGCAGGCGGACGCGGGCAGTTCTGGCTCGTGCTGGACGGCGCGCTGGAGCGCGACGGGGAGTTGTTCGGTCGGCACTCCTGCGTGTTCGTCGGGCCGGACGAGCCGGGACTGGCCGCGGCGGCTGGAGCGGGCGGGCTCGACGTGCTCGCCGTGCAGTTCCCCCGCCGCTCCGACCTCGCCCAATAGGAGACGCTCCGTGCGAGCCTTGGAGGGATTTCGCGTCGTGGCGCTGGAGCACGCCGTCGCGGCGCCGCTCTGCACCCGGCATCTGGCCGATCTCGGCGCCGAGATCATCAAGATCGAGCGGCCCGGCGAGGGCGATTTCGCGCGTGGCTACGACAGCTTCGTGCGCGGCATCTCGTCATTCGTGGTCTGGCTCAACCGCGGCAAGCGCAGCGTGACGCTCGATCTTAAGCAGCAAGCCGCGCGGGAGGTGCTGGACCGGCTGATCGAGCGGGCCGACGTGCTGGTCCAGAACCTCGCGCCCGGCGCCACGGCGCGGCTCGGCCTGAGTTACGCGGCGCTCGGCCCGCGCCACAAGCGCCTGATCGTCTGCGACATCTCCGGCTATGGCGAGAGCGGGCCCTATGCGCGGAAGAAGGCGTACGACCTGCTGATCCAGGCGGAATCCGGGCTGATCAGCGTGACCGGCACGCCGGAGCAGCCGTCGCGGGTGGGCATCTCGGCCGCCGACATCGCCACCGGCATGTACGCTCAGTCCGCCATTCTCGCCGCGCTGTTGCGGCGCGAGCGCAACGGGCAAGGGGCGAGCGTATCAGTTGCCATGCTGGACGCCCTGGCCGAGTGGATGAACTACCCGATGTACCGGACGGCGTACGCCGACTCGCCGCTGCCGCGCCAGGCGCTGAATCACCCGGCGCTCGCCCCGTACGGCGCGCACCGCGCCAAGGACGGGCAGGTGATTTTCGGCCTGCAGAACGAGCGCGAATGGGCGACCTTCAGCGCCAAGGTGATGGGCCGGCCGGAATGGGTCAGTGATCCCCGCTATCGCGACAACAACGCACGACGCGAACATCGGGAGGAGCTGACGGCGGAGATCGAGGCGTTCTTCGCCGACAAGACCTCAGTGGAGGTGGTGGCATTGCTGGACGAGGCGGGCATCGCCAACGGGCGGCTGAACGATGCGCGCGACCTGTGGGACCACAAGCAACTCGCGGCACGGGACCGCTGGCGCGAGATCGACAGCCCGGTGGGCAAGCTCCGCGCGCTCCTGCCGCCGGTGACTTTCGCCGACACCGAGGCGGTGATGGGCGAGGTGCCGGCGCTCGGCCAGCACACCGAGGAGGTGCTGACGGAGCTGGGCTACGCCCCGCGCGACATCGCAACGCTGCGCGAGGTCGGCACCATATGACCGAGCCTTTCGATCCCGCCCGGCACCGGATGGTGCCCGAGCAGCGTTGGTTCGACGATTTCCGGCTGAAGGAACGGTTCGTCCTGCCTAGTCGCACGATGACGGAGGCGGTGTTCCTCGCCTTCCAGGGCGCGAGCGGGGACAACCACCCGATCCACTACGACGCGGAATATTGTCGCGCGCGCGGCATGCCGGGGCTGCTCGCGCACGGCTTGCAGACGCTCGCCCAGACGGCCCCCGGCGCCGGGCTGTTCCCGTTCATGGTCGAGGAATCGCTGATCGGCTTCCTGGAGCAGTCGAGCCGCTTTCTGCGCCCGGTGTTCGCCGGCGACACGCTCTATCCGGCGCTGGAAATCGACGAGCTTGCCCCGAACCGCACGACCGGCGTGGTCGGTCTGCGCAGCACTGTCCACAACCAGCGCCGCGAGTTGGTGCTGGAGGGTCGGCAACGCTATCTGCTGCGCCGCCGCCCCGACAGGCAGATGCGGGAGGAAAAGACATGAAGATCGCCAGCCTGCAGACCGACCTGCTGAGCATCCCCGAGGACGACCCGCTGGCCGACAGCCCGAGCCCGGAGCGCGATCCGACCCGTCCCGTGCTTGCCCTGCGCATGCGCACCGATGACGGCATCGAGGGGATCGGCCTGAGCTTCTTCGCCGGGCGGCTGAGCGGCGCGCTGCGGACGGCGGTAGAGGCCCTGGGCGAGGTGATCGTCGGCCACGATCCGCTGCGGCCCGAGGCGATCGCCGCGCGGATGCGCGAGGCGGCCGGCGGCTGCGAGCCGGGGGGCATCTTCACCCTCGCCTGCGCCGCCATCGACATCGCGCTCTGGGACATCAAGGGCAAGGCGCTCGGCCAGCCGGTGTGGAAGCTGCTCGGCGGCGCGCGCAACCGAGTGCCCGCCTACGCCTCCGGCTCGCTGCGGCGCGGGCTGAGCGACCAGCAGGCGGCGACCGCCGCGCGTCGGCTGGTGGACAAGGGCTTCACCGAGATGAAAACCCAGATGGCGTTGCCGGGACGGCCGACCATCGCCGAGGAGGTGCGGCGCGCGCGCACCGTGCGCGACGCGATCGGCCCCGACATCAAGCTGATGTGCGACATCAACCAGCGCTGGCGGGTCGAGCAGGCGATCGACATCGGAAGGCGGGTCGAGGATGTCGGCTTCTTCTGGCTGGAGGACGTGACGGCGGCGGACGACTATCCCGGATTGGCGCGCGTCGCCGACGCGCTGGCAACTCCGGTCGCGGGCGGGGAGTATCTCTGGGGTCCGGTGCCGTTCCGCCACATGATCGAGGCGCGGTCGGTCGATATCGTCATGATCGATCTGGCGCGCGTCGGCGGGGTCACGCCCTGGCTGAAGGTCGCGAGCATGGCCGAGGCATTCAACCTGCCCGTGGTCAGCCACCTGATCCCCGAGTTCCACGCGCATCTGATCGCGGCCATCCCGAACGGGCTGACGGTCGAGTACATGCCGTGGATGCTGAAGCTGTTCCAGGAGGTGCCGCCGGTCGAAAAGGGCGAGATCGTGCTGTCGGACGCGCCCGGCTTCGGCATTGCTTTCGACGAGGCGGCACTGAGGAAGTTCCGCGCCGGGTGAGCGTCCTCGCTGACGGCAGACACAAACGCGGCACCCGTGCCCACGCGCTCGGGATGAGCGCGGAGGCGGCGGCGTGCGAGGCGCTGGAACGCGACGGATGGACCGTGCGCGCCCGGCGGCTCCGCACCAAGGCGGGCGAGGTTGACGTGGTTGCGGAGAAGGACGGGTTGCTGGCGCTGGTCGAGGTGAAGGCCCGCCCGACCCTGTCGGCCGCCGCCGGCGCGCTCGGGGTTCGTCAGCGCAAGCGCCTGATCGCGGCGGCGGAGATCGTCATGGCCGAACATCCGGACTGGGGCGCGGCCGGCGTCCGGTTCGACGTGCTGCTGGTGGACGCCAGCGGCTACGTCCGACGGATTGCCGATGCCTTCCGTCTGGAGGATCAGGGCCCGTAGTAGCCCGGCGGAGCCGCGTAGGCGGGCGCCGGGTAGTACGGCGGAGGCGGCGCGTAGGCGGCGGGCGGCGGGGCGTAGTACGACGGAGCCTGCGTCGAGGCGATCACGCCGCCGATGACGGCGGCAGCGCCGAGTCCGATGAGCGCCCCCGCGATCCCGACACCGTTGTGGTGATCGTGATCGTACCGTCCGCCGTGCCACCCGCCGCGATGATGCCAGTCCGCATGGGCAGCCGGCGCGGCCAGCAGGCCCATCGCGACCGGGGCTGCAATCAGCAGGGATGTCCAGGTCCGCATTGCTTGATCCTCCAGCTTTCGGACCCAGGACGTGGTGGCTGGTCATGACCGAATTGCGGCCGGACGGTGATATGATGGAGTTGGGCGGTATACTCCGCCGGCGATCTCGTGCCACAAAGGGAATGATCATCTTCCGCGGACCCCCCATCTGGGCTTGGTGCCTGACGGCCATGCTGTGCGGCTGTGCGCGCCCGATGCCGGTCTCGGGCTTCGCCGGGACGCAGCCGAGCTTCGATCCGGTGTCGTTCTTCACCGGCCACACGCGCTCATGGGGCGTGCTGGAGAACCGCTCCGGCCAGCCAACCGAGCCGGTCGTAACGGACTGCGTGGGCGAGATGGACGGCGCCGATCGCCTTCGTATGCTCCAGACCCTACGCCTCGGCGAGGGGAGGGTGCAGCGGCGCGAGTGGTACATGTGGCGCACGGGCGCCCACACCTATGCGGCGACCGCGAACGACATGATCGGCACTGTCATCGGCGAGGCGGCCGGCCGCGGCTTCCATTGGCGCTGGGTGCTGGCGACTTCTCCAGGTAATCCGCTGAGGAATGTCATCATGGACCAGTGGATGTACCTGATGGACGGGGGCGCAATGGTCAACAGGACCACGATCAGCAAGCTCGGCTTCATCCTGGCAGAGGTGACGGAGCAGTTCGCGCATGTGGATGGAGCCCATTCCCGGCCTGACCCGATCCTCGGAACGCCCGTAACGTGACAATAGACGCCGCTTCGGAAGCGGTCTAAACTTTACTCTTGAGACAATGCGCGGGATGAACGCTGATCCGCCCCTTTGCCAGACGGGCGGAGCCCATTGAGGGCGACTTACCGCGAACGGCACCGAGTGAGGAGGATGGATGCCGATGCCGCAGGCCCTAAGCCAGAGCATGCGCGTTTCCCGGCGATTGACGAAGTGGCGGCCGCGTCGCGTGGTCCAAGCGCCCCTGCAAAATCTCCTCATACCTCTGGCCAGGCATTTGAATCTCTTTCTGGTCAGAGGGTTGGACTATCCCAACGATCGGGTCAACGCCGAGCGATTCTTGCGCTCTCGTTACTGGTACATGGCAACGGACTACGTGCGATATGGTACCTTGGATTTGACTTGCCGGGCCATTCTCGAGCACGACGTTGCCGGGGCAGTGGCGGAATTAGGGGTTTACCAGGGCGACTTCGCCTTGTTGATGCACTCGCACTTACCGGATCGGCCCATCCACCTGTTCGACACGTTCGAGGGCTTCGATAAGCGCGACGTGGAGCCTGATGCCAGAAATGCGTTCGTCAACAAGTTCCACGACTTCGCCAACACGAGCCGCGATGCGGTCGCCAGCCGCTTCCCCGTGCAGGCCGACGTTGTGCTACATCCCGGATGGTTCCCCGAAAGCGCCGCCGACATGGATGACACGCCATTCGCGCTGGTCAGCCTTGATACCGACCTCTATCAGCCGATCCTGGCTGGCCTCCAGTGGTTCTGGCCGAAATTGAGCCCCGGTGGTTACATCCTGGTGCATGACTACAACAATGGCTCGTTCAAGGGGGCCAAGGCCGCGGTGACGGATTTCATGAGCACGACCCCGAACGCCGCATTCTGCCCAATCCCCGATGCCGGCGGCACGGCGGTAATTGGCAAGCCCCGTGCCGCTGCCTGACGTTCGTGCCGGGATTGCATCCCCGATCAATTCTTTCCTAAAGTTTAGGAGACGCCGGAGCATGGAACGGCCATGCTCCCTATGAGGCGGGTCGCGGCTCCTTCGTGATCGAGGGCCCGGATGGGTCATCCCGCCACGCTGAGCCCGCGCCCCTCCGAACCCGAGGTTCGGGAGAAAGCGCACATGGCCTTTATACGAAATCCTGTTCTGTGGGGCTGGGATCACCTTACGAACGCCGTGGTCGCCACAAGGTCGGCCGCCGGCGAGGCGCCTGGGGTCCATGCCACGCGTCCGGTCGTCCGCAGGATCACGGTGGCCGACCTAGCGGCAGCCCTCGCCGCCGGCTTCCGCGACTTCGGTGCCAGTCGGACCGATGTCGTGGCGGTATGCATCATCTATCCCGTGGTCGGCCTTGTGCTCGCGCGGCTGGCGTTCGGGTACGACATACTCCAGTTGCTGTTTCCCCTTGCCGCCGGCTTCGCGCTGGTCGGTCCATTCGCCGCGATCGGGCTTTATGAAATGAGCCGGCGGCGCGAGCAGGGGTACGACCCCGCCTGGGGGGATGCGCTCGCGATCCGGCACTCGCCGCAATTCGGGGCGATCCTGCGGCTGGGCCTGCTGCTCGCGGGCATCTTCCTGCTATGGCTCGTGGTCGCGCAGGCAATCTATGTTCTGACGCTCGGCCCCAAGGAGCCGGTCTCGATCGGAGCATTCGCCCACGCCGTGTTCACCACGCCCGCGGGCTGGGCCTTGATCGTGGTCGGGGTCGGGGTCGGCTTCCTGTTCGCCTTGCTGGTCCTGTCTATCAGCGTGGTCTCCTTTCCCATGCTGATCGACCGCGAGGACGTGACGGCCGAAATCGCGATCGCGACGTCGATCCGCGCCGTGCGGGCGAACAAACGCACGATGGCGATCTGGGGACTGATCGTGGCCACCGGACTGGTGATCGGGTCGATCCCCTTCCTGCTCGGCCTCGCCATCGTCATGCCAGTGCTCGGGCACGCGACCTGGCACCTGTATCGCAGGGTGGTGTTGCCGGGCTAGGACAGTACGGAGCGGGCGCCGCTCACCACAGCGGCGCCTCGTTCATCGTCGAGACATGGGCGGCGACAACCTTCCAGCCGAGATCGGAAAAGCGCACCCAGGTCTGGCTTTGCCGCCCCACAAGCTCGCGGCCGCGTATCTTGAAGGTGAGATTGACGGTCGCGAAGTCGCGCCCGAGCGTCAGGATATCGAGCCGCATCCGTCGCTCCTTGATGCTCGGACCTGCCGGCCGGGCCACCCGATGGGCATGGATTTCGGCGAAGCCGTACCCGTTTTCGTTGAAAGCATAGCGTATCGTGTGCGGGCTGTCCCAGAACGTGGCGTCGAGCACGGTCACGTCCTTGTCGATCAGCGCCTGCTCGTAGCGCTCGAACAGCGCGCCGACTTCGGCGACCACCTCCGGCAGGTTCGGCGTCATATCCGTCATCGTGTTGCCTCCAGGGCGAGGGCGACGGCGATCAGCGCGGCATCGGCGCCGCGGCCGCCGACGATGGAAAGGCCGACCGGCAGCCCGTCCACGCTCGCGCCCGGCAGGCTGACCTGCGGCACGCCGGTCAGTCCGCCATGCGCGCAAAGACAGGTGATGCGGTCGCGCAGCGGGTCGAGCACGGGCAGCGACAGACCCTTCCTCGGCGCGGGGAACGGGGTGGTCGGCAGGCAGAGTATGGTCCCCGGCGGCAGCAGATAGGCCATCCGGGCACGCGCCTCCTGGCGCATCAGCGACGCCCAGGCACGCTCCGAATCTGGGATCCGCGAGCCGGCGACGAGGCCGCGGGCGACGCTGAACGCGAGCCGTGGATTGTCGCGCTCGAGCCAGGGCTTGAAGGTCAGCCACGCCTCGTAGGGCTGCAATGTCCGTTGCGCGCGCGCCCAGACCGAGAGGCCCTGCGGCGCCATCACCTCCTCGCGCACCGATCCGATCACCGTGCCGAGGCGGTCCAGCATCGGCCGCAGCGTCGCCGCGACCTCGGGATCGGCGAACCCGAACGCATCGACCGCGACCACCAACCGGGCCGGCAGCGCGTCCGTCGCCTCGCCAAGTAGCACGCGGGAGACCCGAGCGAAGGTGGCGGCATCGCGGGCGAACCAGCCGGCGGTGTCGGAACTGGGGGCTTGCGGCAGCATGCCGGTGAGGTCGAGCCGGCCATGCGTGGGCCGGATTCCGTACAGCCCGCAAAAGCTCGCGGGCACGCGGACCGAACCGCCGGTATCGGTGCCGAGGGCGGTATCGCACACGCCGGCCGCCACGGCGGAAGCCGAGCCGGAGGAGGAGCCGCCGGGCACGCGGTCCGGAGCCTTGCTGTTCAGCGGCGTGCCGTCGAAGGCGTTCTCGCCGAGGATGCCGAGCGAGACCTCGTCGGTGATGGTCTTGCCGGTCAGCCTCGCCCCCGCGTCGAGCAGCGCCTGCACCGCCCAGGCGTGCCGCGTGGGCACGGGATTGGCGCGTGCCCAATCGTGGTTGCCGCCCCCGGTGGGGTGGCCCGCGACGTCGAACAGATCCTTGGCGGCGAATGTGATGCCGGCGAGCGGGCCGCCAGCCTTCCCCTCAATCCGCAGCTTCGGGCCGGGGATGAACGCGTTCAGGGCGTCGGCCATGCGCTGTCCCTCCGGATCAAGGCTACGGGCCCGGCGACCGAGCGTCCACTCGTGCCGGGTTACGCGCGCCCGGAACGGAAGCAGGTCCCAAGCGTTGCCGCGCGGCAGGGAGACAACTTGATGGCCAATCCGATCGTGCCTGAGGCGACAGACAGGGTTTCGGTCAGCCTCACCATCAACGGCGAGCGCCGGCAAGTCGAGGTGGCGCCGTGGACGACGCTGCTCGATCTGCTGCGCGAGGATCTCGATCTGACCGGAACCAAGAAGGGGTGCGATCACGGCCAGTGCGGCGCCTGCACCGTCCTGCTCGATGGCAAGCGGATCAATTCCTGCCTGACGCTCGTCGTCATGAAGGATGGGTCGGAGGTGACGACGGTGGAAGGCCTGGCGTCGGCGAACGGGTCGTTGCACCCGATCCAGGACGCGTTTGTCGAGTTCGACGCCTTCCAGTGCGGCTATTGCACGCCGGGCCAGCTCTGCTCGGCGGTCGGGCTTTTGCAAGAGGGGCGCGCGCACGCGGCGGACGAGATCCGTGAGCTGATGAGCGGCAATATCTGTCGCTGCGGCGCCTATCCCAACATCGTTGCCGCGATCCAGCACGTGCTTCAGTCCGGCGACGGAGCATCGCGATGAACCGCTTCGCCTACGCCCGGCCGGCGGATCTGGCCGAGGCGGTTCGCGAGGCCGCCGCCGACCCGACGGCGCGCTTCATCGCGGGCGGGACCAATCTGATCGACCTCATGAAGTACAACGTCGAGCGGCCGACGCGGCTGATCGACATCACCCGCCTGCCCGGCCTCGACAGGATCGAGGAAACCGCGGCGGGGGGGCTGCGGATCGGCGCGCTCGTCACCAACACGGATATCGCGTACGACGCTCGGGTGGAGAGGAGCCATCCTCTGCTCGCGAGCGCGATCCTGGCGGGCGCGTCCCCGCAGTTGCGCAACGCGGCATCGACGGGCGGCAATCTGCTACAGCGGACGCGCTGCTACTATTTCTATGATACTGGGACGCCCTGCAACAAGCGCGTCCCAGGGACCGGCTGCCCGGCGATCGGCGGCATCAACCGCATCCACGCCATCCTCGGCTCCAGCGAGCACTGCATCGCGACGCATCCGTCCGACATGTGCGTGGGACTCGCGGCGCTGGCGGCGACGGTGCATGTCGCGGGCCCGGACGGCGAGCGCGCCATCCCGTTCGCCGAGTTCCATCGCTTGCCGGGCGATCATCCAGAGACCGACACGACGCTGCGCCATGGCGAGATCGTCGTCGCCGTCGAGCTGCCGCCGCAGGGCTTCGCATCGCATCACACGTACCTGAAGCTGCGCGATCGCCTCTCCTACGCTTTCGCGCTTGTCTCCGTCGCAGTCGGGCTGGAGATGGACGGCGACAGGATCGGGCAGGCGCGGATCGCGCTTGGCGGCGTGGCGCACAAGCCGTGGCGCGACACGGCGGCCGAGGACGCGCTGCGCGGGCGGTCGGCCAATGCCGAGAGCTTCGCCTCCGCGGCGGACCAGATCCTGGCCCCGGCCGTCGGCTACGCCCACAATGCCTTCAAGATAGACCTCGCCCGGCGGGCGATCGCGCGCGCCCTGTCGCAGGCCGCCGCCGGCACGCCGCAATCGCAGACCGACAAGCGCATCCGATAGGACCAGAATATCATGCCGAACGCCGAAACATATGTCGGAACCGCGCGCAGTCGCGTCGACGGCAGGGCCAAGGTCACGGGCGCGGCGAAGTACGCGGCCGAGTTCACCGCGCCCGGCCTGCTGCACGGGCATGTCGTCTCGGGCGCGGTCGCCAAGGGTCGGATCACGCGCATCGACACCCAGGCGGCGCTCGCGGTGCCGGGCGTCGTCCAGGTCTTCACGCACGAGAACCGGCCGTCCACGGCATGGTTCAACTACAAGTATCGTGACGAGGTGGCCCCGCCGGGCGCTCCGTTCCGGCCCCTTCATGACGACACGATCGTCTACAGCGGCCAGCCGGTCGCTCTCGTCGTCGCCGAGGATCTTGGCACCGCCGCTCTATGCGGCATCACTCGTGCGCGTCGAGTACGAGGTGGCGGATCACGCCACCGACCTAGCCCACAAGCGGGGCGAGGCCTATGTGCCGAAGCAGAAGCGCACCGGCGTCTCGCCGCCGCCTACCCCTCGCGGCGACGCGGCAAAGGCCTACGCCGACGCGCCCGTGCGGGTCGAGAACGAGTACCGCGTCGCGATCGAGCACCACAACCCGATGGAGATGCATGCCACGACCGTGGTGTGGGAGGGCGACGGCAAGATCACCGTCCATGACAAGATCCAGGGTGTCCAGAACTGCCAGGGCTACATCACGGGCGTGTTCGGGTTGTCGACGGCCGATGTGCGGGTGATAGCGCCGTTCGTGGGGGGCGCCTTCGGCTCGGGCCTGCGCCCGCAATACCAGCTCTTCCTCGCCGTCATGGCGGCGAGGGAGCTGAAGCGGTCCGTTCGCGTCGTGCTGACGCGCGATCAGATGTTCACCTTCGGCTATCGGCCCGATACCATCAACCAGGTGATGCTCGGCGCCAAATCGGATGGTGCGCTGCAAGTGATCCGCCACGACGCGATCGCCGGAACCTCGACGTTCGAGGATTACCAGGAGGTCGTCGTCAACTGGTCCGGCCTTTTGTATCACTCCGACAATGTCGCGCTGACCTACAAGCTCGCGCAGATCGATACCTACTCCCCATGCGACATGCGCGCGCCGGGGGCGCCGCTTGGCGTCTTCGCGCTCGAGTCCGCGATGGATGAGCTCGCTTACGCGCTGCACGTCGATCCGCTCGCGCTCCGGCTCCAGAACTACGCCGAGACGGACGAGAACGAGGGCAAGCAGTGGACGAGCAAGGAATTGCGCGCCGGGCTGCAACTGGCCGCCGAACGCTTCGGCTGGTCGAAGCGTTCGGCCGAGCCGCGTTCCATGCGCGACGGACGGGAACTCGTCGGCTGGGGCATGGCGTGCGGCATCTGGGAGGCGCAGATGCAGAAGACCAGCGCCCGCGCGACCTTGACGGCCGACGGCAAGCTGGAAGTGGCATCCGCGACCGCGGATATCGGCACGGGCACCTACACCATTCTGACCCAGATCGCGGCCGACGCGCTCGGGTTGCCGATGGACAGCGTGACCGCGAAGCTCGGCGATTCATCGCTGCCGACATCGCCGGTCGAGGGCGGATCGTGGACCGCGGCTTCCGCCGGCTCCGCCGTGCAGGCGGCCTGCCATGCCGTGCGCGAGAAGCTTTTCAGATACGCCCGCGCGGCGGAGGACTCACCGCTGGCCAACGCCGATCTCGATCATGTCGCGTTCGTCGGTGGTCGCATCCAGCTGACGGCCAATCCGTCGCGCCATGTGACCATAGCGGACGCGATGCGCGCCGGCCGTGTCGAACGCATCGAGGAGGAGGAGACAACAGGGCCGGATGCCGCCATCCAGAAGCGCTATTCCGCGTACACCCACTCGGCGATCTTCGCCGAGGTGAAGGTGGACGAGGATCTCGGGGTGGTCCGCGTCACCCGCATCGTGGATGCGGTGGCGGCAGGGAAGATCCTCAATCCGAAGACGGCGCGCAGCCAGATCATAGGCGGCGTCGTGTTCGGGATCGGCATGGCGCTGACCGAGGAGACGCTGCTGGATCACAAGCTCGGTCGAATTCATGAACCACAACTTCGCCGAGTACCACGTGCCAGCGAACGCCGACATCCACGACATCGACGTGATCTTCGTGAACGAGCACGACGACAAGGCGAGCCCGATCGGCGTCAAGGGATTGGGCGAGATCGGCATCGTCGGGACCGCCGCGGCGATCGCCAACGCGGTCTACCATGCAACCGGCAAGCGTGTTCGCGAACTCCCGATCACGCTCGACAAGCTGCTCTGAAAGCCGAGGACAGCCTTCATGGCGATCTCATTTGGACACCTTCCAACGGTGATCGCCGCAACCGCTTTCGGCATCTCCGCGCAGGCCGGAAGGCGCATCCGGAAGAGCCATGCCCGTCTGACGGATTCGGGGCAGAGGGGGCGCTGATCGTCGTGGATGGTGGGCGCACGTGGGATCGAACCACGGACCTCCTCCGTGTCAGGGAGGCGCTCTCCCGCTGAGCTATACGCCCTGGCCGTCTATCTGCCAGCCGAGGGGCGCATGTTCAAGTATTCCGTGCATCGCTGTCAGTCGCTGGCGTCCACCGCCGCGACGTCCAGCAGGCGCTCGATCACCTCCGGCTCCTGCGCACCGGCGATCGCGTGGCGACCGGCGACGACGAAGCAGGGCACGCCGTTGATGCCGAGACGGTGCGCCCGCAGGTTGTCGGCATGCACCGCGTCCGCTTCTTGGTTCCCCGCCACGAAGGCGCGCGCGGCCGCCGCATCCAGCCCGCAAGCCGCCGCGATCAAGGCCAGGGACGCCGTATCGCCGATGTCCAGCCCATCGGTGAAGTGCGCCGAAAACAGGGCCTCCACCATCGCATCGGCCCGGCCGTAGTGCGCGGCGAAGCGCACCAGCCGGTGCGCGTCCAGGCTGGAGGGGGTGCGGCGGATGCGATCGAAGCGGAACAGCACCCCCTCGGCTCGGCCGATCTCGCCGATCGAGGCGTAGAGACGCCGCGCCCGATCCTCGCCGCCGAATTTCCGGATCACGTATTCCGGGCGGGGCATCCCGCCCCGGGGCATGTCGGGGTTGAGCAGGAACGGCCGCCAGGTGAGATCTATCAACAGATCCGGTCGGCGGCGCAGGGTGCGCATCAGCCGTCGCGTGCCCAGAAAGCACCAGGGGCAGACGAGGTCATGCACGACCTCCACGGAAAGGCGGGCCTTGGGCGGGGCGAGGACGTTCACGGCACGCTCGGTTCGGATTTCACGATACTATCATCTGGGGACGGCGGGCCGGCCGCAAGCCACCTGAGTCGATGGTCGGTCGCGTTACCGGGTTATCAATCCTTCGGCGCTACGCAGGTGGTCAGACCCGGACGCGCTTTTCGCATGAACGCCCTGACCAAGACCGCCGCCATCGCCCGCGTCCGCACCTTCGCCTTCTCGGGGATCGAGGCGGTGCCGGTCGAGGTGCAGGTGCAGATCTCCGCCGGACTGCCCGCCTTCCTGGTGGTCGGCCTGCCCGACAAGGCCGTCGGCGAGGCGCGGGAGCGGGTGCGCGCGGCGCTGTCGGCGATGGGCCTCGCGCTGCCGCCCCGCCGGCTGCTCATCAATCTCGCGCCCGCCGATCTGCTGAAGGAGGGCAGCCACTACGATCTGCCGATCGCGCTGGCCGTGCTCGCGGCCATGGACGTGCTGCCGCGCGACGAGGTGGAGGGCTACGCGGCCCTGGGCGAGCTGCACCTCGACGGCACCTTGCATCCGGTGGCGGGGGTGCTGCCCGCCGCGATCGGCGCCTCGGCACGCGAGCTCGGACTGGTCTGCACCGCTTGTCAGGGCGGCGAGGCGGCATGGGCGGGGCGGATCGAGGTGCTCGCCGCGCCCGACCTCTTGTCGCTCATCAACCACTTCCGCGGCGACCAGGTGCTCACCCCGCCCGACCCGGCCGGATTGGCCGAGGCGGCGCGCGGTCCCGACCTCAGCGACGTGAAGGGCATGGAGGTCGCCAAGCGCGCCCTGGAGATCGCCGCCGCCGGCGGGCACAACCTGCTGCTGATCGGCCCGCCCGGCGCCGGCAAGTCGATGCTGGCCGCGCGCCTGCCGGGCCTGCTGCCGGACCTCGCCCCGCGCGAGGCGCTGGAGGTCAGCATGGTCCACAGCGTCGCCGGGCTGCTGGACGGCGGCAGGCTGGTCACTCGGCCGCCGTTCCGCGAGCCGCACCATTCGGCCTCGCAGGCGGCGCTGACTGGCGGCGGCCAACGCGCCAAGCCCGGCGAGGTCAGCCTCGCGCATCGCGGCGTGCTGTTCCTCGATGAGCTGCCGGAGTTCCCGAAACAGGCGCTGGAGGCGCTGCGCCAGCCGATGGAGACCGGGCGCACCACCGTCGCGCGCGCCGCCGCGCATGTCACCTACCCGGCGCGTTTTCAGTTGATCGCGGCGATGAATCCCTGCCGGTGCGGGCATCTGGGGGATGCCGCGCAGGAATGCGGGCGCGCGCCGCGCTGCGGGGAGGATTACCAGGGACGCATCAGCGGCCCGGTGATCGACCGGATGGATCTGACGGTGGAGGTGGCTCCCGCCAGCGCCGCCGAACTCGCCCGCGCCCCTGCGGGCGAGACATCGGCGGTGGTCGCCGCCCGCGTCGGCCGCGCCCGCGCCGCGCAGCGCGCCCGCTACGGCGAGGACGGCGCGGCGAGCAACGCCGAGGCCGATCCGAAGGACATCCGTCTCGCCACCGACGCCCAGGCCTTGGCCGAGCAGGCCATGGAGCGGCTGCGATTGTCGCCGCGCGGCTATACGCGGGTGCTCCGCGTGGGGCGCACCATCGCCGACCTGGCCGGGGCCGAGACGGTGGCACGGATGCACATCGCCGAAGCGCTAGCCTTCCGGCACCGCACGCCCGGGCGGAGCGGGCCTGGGATCGGTCGTGCGATCGGTCCGGGCGAGCGGGGGCGGGGTGGCTAGCCGGCCTGGGTGCGGCAAGCTTGATTTCTAGCCGCGCGGGACCGCCGGCACGACAGTGCCCCGGCACTCGCCGAAACCGATCGGGGCATAGCCGTCCCGCCGCGCCCGGGCCCGCAGGATCACCTCGTCGCCGTCCTCCAGGAATCCACGTGTCTCGCCGGAAGCAAGCTCGACCCCCTCGTTCCCGCCGCGCGTGATCTCCAGGAGCGAGCCGTGGCCGTCCGGCGTGGGTGAGGAGATGGTGCCCGTGCCGAAGAGGTCGCCGGGGTTCAGGTTGCACCCGTTCGAGGCGTGGTGGGCGAGCAGCTGCGCGGGGGTCCAATACATGTCGAGCGCGCTGCCGCGAGAAAGTCGATGCGGTGCGATGCCCTGCTCGCGCATGGCTGGCGTGAGCAGGAGCACGTCCAGCCTCCAGATCGAGCGCGCCTTCCCGCTGGTCGGCCTCGTCCAGCAGGTGGGGCAGCGGCCGGGGATCGCCCTCCGGGCGTCTCGGCTGGGCGGCGCGGAATGGCGCCAACGCCTCGGGAGTGACGATCCAGGGCGAGATCGTGGTGTGGAAGCTCTTGGCCAGGAAGGGGCCGAGCGGCTGGTACTCCCACGCCTGGAGGTCGCGCGCCGACCAGTCGTTCAGGAGGCAGTAGCCGGCGATGTGGCTGGCCGCCTCGCCTATGGGAACGGGAGTGCCGAGCGCGCTGCCGGGCCCGACCCAGATGCCCAGCTCCAGCTCGTAGTCGAGGCGCTCGCACGGGCCGAAGCTTGGCTCCGCGCGGTCCGGGTACTTGCGCTGGCCATTGGGGCGGCGGATCTCGGCGCCCGAGGGCCGTAGCGACGAGGCGCGGCCGTGATAGCCGATCGGCACCCACTTGTAGTTGGGCAGCAGGGGGACATCGGGGCGGAACAGCTTGCCGACATTGGTCGCGTGGTGGATGCCGGCGTAGAAATCCGTGTAGTCGCCCACGCGCGCCGGCATGTACAGGATGCAGTCCGCGGCGCGGTGCAGCAGGGCAGTCCGCTCCTCCGCACTCTCGGCCAGCAGCGCGCTGACCGCTTGGCGCAGCGCCCGGCGCGGTCCCGCGCCCAGCGCCAGGAAGGGGTTGAGCGTAGTCCCGGTGCAGATTTGGCAGGCGGCCTGCGCCTCGCCCTCGAGCAGGCCCGCGTCGTGGAGCGCGCGCAGATCGAGGATCATGTCCCCGATCGCGATGCCGCCCCTTGGCGCCCCGGCGAGCGGGCTGAACACGCCCAGGGGCAGGTTCTGGATCGGGAAATCCGGGTGGCCGTTGGCCGAGGTTACCCAGGAGCGCAGGCCGGGGTCGTGGGTGTGATCCATCGTCATCTCAGGGCCTCGCCGGATCGAAGTGCTTCCGCAGGCGCTGACCGTAGTCGTTGTACTCCGGTTGCAGCTCGGGGATGGCGGCTGCGTATGCCGTCACGCGCTGGGGAAACCGCGTCTCGAACATGAAAGCCATGGTGCCTTCCAGCTTGTGCGGGCGAAGCTCCGCGTTGCTCGCGCCCTCGAAGGCGTCCACGTCGGGACCGTGCGGCAGCATGGTGTTGTGAAGCGAGAAACCGCCCGGCACGAAGCCCTGCGGCTTGGCGTCGTATTGGCCGTAGATGAGGCCCATGAACTCGCTCATGCAGTTCATGTGGTACCACGGCGGGCGGAACGTGTCCTCGGCTACCAGCCAGCGCTCGGGAAAACAGACGAAGTCCACGTTCGCCGTACCGGGCATCTCGGAAGGCGAGGTAGAGTACGGTGTAGATGCTGGGGTCGGCGTGGTCGAACAGGAGCGGTCCCACCGGCGAAAAGCGGCGGAGGTCATACTTGAAGGGCGCGTAGTTGCCGTGCCAGGCCACCACGTCCAGCGGTGAGTGCCCGAGTTCCGCGACCCATACGCTGCCGCCCCACTTCACATGCATCCGGCTCGGCGCGTCCCGGTCCTCATAGGCCGCGACGGGGGTGAGGAAGTCGCGCGGGTTGGCCAGGCAGTTGGCGCCGATCGGGCCACGCTCGGGCAATGTGAAGGCGCCGCCGTAATTCTCGCAGAGATAGCCGCGGGCCGGGCCGCCGCGCAGCTCCACCCGCAGCTTCACGCCGCGCGGGACGACGGCGATCTCGCCCGGCTCGATGTCGATGATGCCGAACTCGGTCCACAGCCGCAGCTCGCCCTGTTGCGGGACGAACAGCAACTCGCCGTCGGCGTCGTAGAAGTATTCGTCCTCCATGGAGCGGGTGATCAGGTAGACATGCGCGGCCATGCCGGCCTGCGATCCGGCATCGCCCGCTGTCGTGATGGTGCGCAGGCCCTGGAGGAAGGTCAGCCCGTCGCCTGGAAGCGCGATCGGGTCCCAGCGCATCGGCGCCGGTGGCACCTCGACCTCCGCGCAAGGCGCCGTGCGCCACAATCCAGCATCCGCCTTGCGGAACCGCCCCCAGTGCTGGACCGTGGGCCGGATGCGGTAGAGCCAGCTCCGCTCATTGCTGGCCCTGGGCGCTGTGAAGGGCGAACCGCTGAGTTGCTCGGCATACAGTCCGTAGGCGCAGCGCTGGGGCGAGTTGCGCCCCACCGGCAGCGCACCGGGCAAGGCCTCGGTCTCGAAGCCGTTCCCGAAGCCGGAGAGATAGCCCGGCTGCAAGCTGCCGGACCGCGCTGGGGTAAGAGGCTGGACGACGTTCATGGTTCTGCTCCTGCTGCCTAGCCGTGGCGGACACTTGCCACCCAGCCGGTTTCATCAGACTGGCGCCAATGCCTTCGTCACACGAGCTGCCGCAGGGCGATCTCGAGGGCGGTGCGGGCGATCCCGGTGCGGCTGGCCGATTGGTCGCGGCATTCCGCGAGCGCTCCGCGCACGGTTTCCGACACATCGGCGAAGATGGCGTCGTCCGAGACCTCGGCGCCGCCCTGCATCAGGAAGGCGAAAGCGCGAGCCATCCCGCAATTGGCTATGAAATCGGGGATCACGGCAACTTGGCCGTCGGCGTATTCGTAGATCGCCCCGTAGAAGATCTCCGGATCGGCGAAGGGAACGTTCGCGCCGCTCGACACCACCTCGAGCCCGCCCGCGATCAGCCGGTCGATCTGCCCGCGCGTGACGAGACGCGAGGCTGCGCAGGGCAGGAAGATTTCGGCGCCAATGTCCCAGACCTCTTCGTTGGCCCGCGCGAACGGGACCAGATCGGCGGCGACCAGTCGGTTCCCGTCCTTGTCCAGGAACAGCCGTCGGACTTCCTCGGCGTCGAGCCCCTGCGGCGCGAGCAGCCCGCCCGCGCGGTCGATGATGCCGACGATCCGCGCGCCCGCCTGGGTCAGGTAGTAGGCCGCCGCCGATCCGACATTGCCCCAGCCTTGCACCACGACCCGCTTGCCGGCGAGCTTGCCGCCATAGAGGTCACAGGTGTGGCGCACCGACTCGGCGACGCCCCAGCCGGTGATGAGATCCGCGACCGTGTATTTACGGCCCGTCGCGGGTGTAAAGCGTGGGTTCTCGACGGGTTTGGCGACCCCGAGGCGCAGCTGGCCCACCTTCTGGATCAGCTCGCTTGCGGTCGGCCGGAAGTGGCCGACGACGACACCTTCCTGGGGATGCCACAGTCCGTGACGCTCGGTGAGCGGGATCACGTCGTGCAACTCGTCCACGTTCAGGTCGCCGCCAGTGCCGTAGTAGGTCTTCAGCAGCGGCGCGACCGCGCGGAACCACCGGCGCAGCACCTCCTCGCGCCGCGGATCGGCCGGGTCGAAGCAGATGCCGGACTTGGCGCCTCCGATCGGCGGCCCGGAGACGGTGAACTTCACCTCCATGGTCTTGGCGAGGGATTCCACCTCGCGCCGGTCCAGCCCGGCGCGCATCCTTGTGCCGCCGCCGGCCGCGCCGCCGCGCAGCGAGTTGATGACTGCCCAACCCTTCGCGCCGGTCTCGGAATCCGTCCATTCGAAGACGATCTCCGGTGCCTTGCGCTCGAAGGCGGGGAGCAAGTCGCGCAGCGTCGCTGCTTGCTCGCCGGCGGCGTCATTCATGCGGAGCGTTGTGTCAAGCATTGTCGGTGTCTCCTTGAATTGCGAGTGAGGGTTGGTTCAGGCCAGGGAAGCGGCTTGCGCGGCGCGGCGCCGCTTGGTCACGGCGTAGCCGGCCGCGAGGATCGCGAACCAGGCAGGGGCGACGTAGAGGGCGATGCGGGTCTCCGCATCGAAGGCGAGCAGCACGGCGACGAGCGCGAAGAAGGTCAGCGCGAGATAGTTCGTGTACGGCGCTCCGGGCATGCGGTAGGCGCTCGTCCGCACCCGGCCCTGCCGGACGGCCCTGCGATAGCCGAGATGGGCCGCGATGATCGTGCTCCAGGTCCAGAGCTGGATCACCAGCACGACGCTGATGATGTAGACGAACACCTGTTGCGGAGCGAGGTAGTTGAGCACCACGCCGGTGAGCATGAGCGATGTCGACGCTGCCACGGCCTTGGCCGGTACCCGTTGACGGCTGACCTGACCGAAGACGCGCGGTGCCTGGCCGGCATGCGCGAGAGTGTGGAGCATCCGCCCGGTGCTGAAGATGCCGCTGTTGCAGGCGGACGCGGCGGCGGTGATGACGACGAAGTTGACGATTGCCGCGGCGGCGGGGATGCCGAAATGGTCGAACACCAGGACAAAGGGGCTGGCGTTGACCGACAACTGGTCCCAGGCGACGAGCGACATGATCACCGCCATCGCGCCGATGTAGAAGATCAGGATACGCCAGACCACGCCGTTGATGGCGCGGGGCAAGGTCCGGGCCGGATCGCGCGCCTCGCCCGCGGTCACGCCGATCAGCTCGATGCCGCCGAAGGCGAAGGTGGCGATCGGCAGCGCCAGGACCACTCCGAGCAGGCCATGCGGGAGGAAGCCGCCATGCGCCCAAAGGTTGGAGATGCTGGCTGACCGCCCGATCGCACCGCCAAGGCCGAACAGCAGCGCCGCCACGCCGAAAAGGATCAGCGCTACTACGGTGACCACCTTGATCAGCGCGAACCAGAACTCGAACTCGCCGAAGAACCTCACCGCGAGCAGGTTGACCACCGACAGGGCGGCGAGCGTGGCCAGCGCCGGGAGCCACTGCGGCACCTGGGGAAACCGGTACTGCACGTAGATGCCGACCGCGGTGATTTCGGCGATGCCGACCACCACCCAGAGGAACCAGAACGACCAGCCGGTCACGAAGCCGGCCCAGGGGCCGATGAACTCCTCGGCGTAGGTGGCGAAGGAACCCGCGACGGGCCGATAGAGCAACAGCTCGCCGAGGGCGCGGGCCACGAGGAAGACGGCAAGTCCGCCGAGCGCGTAGCCCAGGAGCAGGCCAGGACCGGCGCGGTGGATCGCCTGCGCCGAGCCGAGAAACAGCCCGACGCCAATGGACCCGCCAAGGGCAATGAGCTGGATGTGCCGATTGGCGAGGCCGCGAGCGAATTCCTGCGGCTCGGCATCGGATGGCGCCTCTCGTCGCTCGGCAGCCGGGGGCGAATGGTGCATCGAGAGTGTCAAGTCGCTTGGCATGGTTTCCTCCGGTATCGCTTTGTGAGCGCATGCTGCGCTGGACCCCTCCCCCCGGCCCCCTCCCACAAGGGGAGGCGTAGGAAGCTCCCCTCCCCTTGTGGGAGGGGGTTGGGGAGGGGTCGAAGCAGAGGCCGCTACTGCGCCGCGCTGGCGCGCAGCACGCCGCGGCGGAGCTGGTCTTCCTCGATGGAGACGAAGAGGGCGCGGAAATTGCCCTCGCCGAAGCCCTCGTCGCCCTTGCGCTGGATGAATTCGAAGAAGATCGGGCCGACCACGGTGGCCGAGAAGATCTGCAGCAGGACCTTGGTCATGCGACCCTCCTTCTCGCCCAAGGCGACCGCACCCTCGCCGTCGATCAGGATGCCATTGCGCCGCAGCCGGGCGAGATCCTCGCCGTGCCCCGGCACACGCTGGTCCACGCGCTCGTAATAGGTGGCGGGCGGGGCGGGCATGAACGCGAGCCCGGCCGCGCGCAGGCCCTCGATCGTGGCGTGGATGTCGCGGCAGCCGCAGGCGACGTGCTGGATGCCTTCTCCCTTGTAGGCCCGCAGGTATTCCTCGATCTGGCTGTTCTCGTCGGCCGATTCGTTGATCGGAATGCGGATCTTGCCGTCGGGGCTGGTCAGCGCGCGGGAGAACAGGCCGGTGTATTCGCCCTTGATGTCGAAGTAGCGGATCTCGCGGAAGTTGAAGAGGCGCTCGTAGAACCCGGACCAGAAGTCCATCCGGCCGCGGCCCACGTTATGCGTCAGGTGGTCGAGGTAGTAGAGGCCGCTGCCTTCCGGCCTGGGGTCCCGATCACCGATCCATTCGAAGTCCTCTTCGTACACGGAGCCCTTCGCGCCGTAGCGGTCCACGAGATAGAGCAGGCTGCCGCCGATGCCCTTGAGCGCCGGGACGGCGAGCGTCGGGCTGCCCTCGGCCGGGTCCGCCGGCTCGGCGCCAAGCTCCAGGGCGCGGCGATAGGCGTGCCCTGCATCGACCACGCGGAAACCCATCGAGGCCGCGCAGGGGCCGTGGGCGGCCGTGAAGTTCGCGGCGTGGGTGCCGGGCTCCTCGTTGACCAGGTAATCCACGTCGCCCTGGCGATAGACCGTGATCGCCTTCGTCCGGTGCTTCGCCACCGGCACGAAGCCCATCAGGCGGAACAGCGCGTGCAGCTTGTCCGGCTCCGGGTGGGCGTATTCGACGAAAGCGAACCCGTCGGTGCCCATCGGGTTGTGCGGCGTGATCTGGGCTGCCGGCGCATCGTGCGGGAATGGACCCATCTGAACCTTCCTCCTTTGTCTGCAAGAGGAGTAGGCTCGGACGCTTGCAAAGGGTGTGCGAAATGCAGCGGTTTGCTGCTGGTTTCACACGCCTTGTGCGTCGGAGCGGCGATCCATGCACGGAACGGCCAACCTCGACGGCTTCGACCTCCGCCTGCTCGCGGCGTTGCAGGACAACGGCAGGCTGACGAACCAGGAGATCGGCGAGCGCATCGGGCTCTCGCCTTCCCAATGCTCGCGCCGCCGCGCGGCCCTGGAGGCCGCGGGCCTGATTCGCGGCTACCGGGCCGAACTCGCGGCCGAGGCGCTGGGCTTCCGACTGCTCGTCTTCATCCAGGTGACTCTCGCAACGCACAGCGACGACAACGCGCGGAACTTCCGCACGCTCGTCGCCCGTGTGGACGAGGTGCAGGAGGCCTACGCCATGAGCGGCGACGCCGACTACGTGCTCAAGGCCGTGGTCCCGGACCTGAAGGATCTCTCGGCTCTGGTGAACGATGTCCTGCTGCGGCACGAAAGCGTCGCGCGCGTCCGCTCGTCGATCGTGCTCGAACGGCTGAAGGACACAGCGCGACTGCCGCTGCGAGCGCTGCCGCGCGCCGGGAGCGGCTGAACGCCGCTCGCGCGCCCGGCTCGGCGGCGGCTACAGCCCCACGCGCCGCCGCAGCGACCGCACGATCCTCGACAGCAGCCCGCCGGCACTGATGCCCTCCTCGATGAACGCCTCCAGGCGGTCGGTCGCCAGCTTCGCCTGCGCCATGCCGTCGCCGAGCGCCTCGTGGGCGCGGGCCATCAGGGCGGCACGGCGGCCGGGATGCTTGATCTCGCTCTCCAAATGATGGGTCAGGCCGAACAGGGATTCCTTGAAGCCTTCCAAGGTCAGGATGGTGCGCGCGGGCTGGATATCGGGGGCGATCGGCGCCTCGGGGAGGTCGGTGCGCGGCGTCTGCCGCCAGGTCAGCGAGGCCAGAGGGTCGTTCGCCTGCCGCGCCCGCCGGCCAAGGGGCTGCACGCCCTGATACAGGTTGGAGGCCATCCGCAGCAGGCTCGTGTGGTCGAACACGGTATGCACCACCCCCGGATCGAGCATCGGCGAGACCAGCACCGCAGGCACCCGGAAACCGAGGCGGTCGAACGCGAAGTTCTTGGTGTGATCATCCGGCGCCACGGTCTTCGGCGGCACGACGTGGTCGTAGAAGCCGCCATGCTCGTCGTACAGCACGAACAGCAGCGTGCGGGCAAACAGTCCGGGATTGGCGCGCAGCGTATTGTACACCTCGGCGATCAGGGCGTCGCCGCGCATCACGTCGTGCGGCGGGTGCTGATCGTTCTGGTTTGGGCCGAAATAGGTCGGCTCGATGAAGGTGTAGGCGGGCAGATCGCCGGCGGCGACGTCTTCACGCCAGTGCTTGTAGCCGCGATAGCTGCCAAGATGCTTGAATTGATGGACCATGACCAGCGATTGCGGCACGTCGCCGTAGTAGATGCGCCACGCCACGCTGGCGTCCGACAGCTCGTCGTACAGGGTGCGCTCGGTGAACAGGTGCAGGTCCGAGGAAAACAGGCTCCGCGGCTCCTTGACGACGCCGAGCGAAGTTCCCGAGTGGGCGAACAGTCGGTTCATCCAGGTCGGACCCGGCAAGGACGCGAACCAGCGGTCGCAGACCACGAAGTGCTGGGCGAGCGTGTGCAGTCCGGGCAGGAAGCCGCGCGGGAAGTAGCCCATCACCTCCCGCCGTTCCTCTTGCGTGCTGTTCGGGTAGTTGCGCACGAAATCGGCGAGGAAGCCCTCGTTGGTGCCGCCGTCGAGCTGGGCGAGGGAGTTGGGCAGGTAGTGCAGGGGGTCGCGATCGATGTTGCGGGTCCGCGTGGGGGCCTGGAACACCGGCGGGCCGCCGGCTCCGTCCGGGTTCGACCGCGGGTGCGCCGGATCGACGCCGTCCAGCCCCGCATGGACCTCGGCCATGCAGCCGAGCATGCGGTCGAAGCAGTTGTTCTCCATCATCAGGACGACGACGTGATCGATCGGCGGCATCGGTGAGCCTGGGGTTCAGCGCCGCGCGACGATGAACAACCGCCGGAAGGGCAGCAAGGTGGTGCCGTCGGGCCGGCGCGGGTAGTGCGGGCGCAACGCGGCGGCATAGGCGGCGCGAAACGCCGACCGCAGATCTTCAGGAAGCTTGTCCAGAAAGGGCCGCAGGCTGCTGCCGGAGGCCCACTCTCCGACCGCATCCTCGCCTTGCAGGGCGTGCATGTAGATGGTCTGCCACATCTCCAGCGCCGCGGCGTGCGGGCGCAGCAAATCCCAATAGCGTTCGGGGGCCAGGAGGCCGCGGGCCGAGCCGATCCCGCGCAGATGCGACGCCCAGGGACCGGAAGCGGCCACTTCGGGTTGCAGTCGGCGCAGCGGCGCGTCGTGCATGGCCGGCATCTGCACCGCGAGCACACCCCCTGGCGCGAGCAGGGACAACAGGCGCGGAAACAGCGTCTCGTGCCCGCCCAGCCAATGCAGCGCGGCATTCGAGTAGATCAGATCGGGCGGCGCGTCCGGATTCCAGGTGCCGATATCGGCGGCGACGAACCGGCAGCCCGGCGCGACGGTGCGGGCCTTCGCCAGCATGGTCTCCGAGGCATCGACGCCGGTGACCTCGGCCTTGGGGAAGCGCCGCGCGAGCAAGGCCGTGACATTACCGGCGCCGCAGCCGAGGTCGATCACGCGCGCCGGCGCGGGCAGGTCCACGCGCGCCAGTAGATCGAGCGCCGGGCGCAGACGCTCATCGGCGAAGCGGAGATATTGCTCGGGATCCCAGTTCGCCCCCTCGGCGGCGCCCCCGACCATGTCAGTGCCGCCCGGTGCTGCTGCGATCGAAATAGCGCTTGATCAGCCAGAAGCCGGCGATCACCGTCACCGCGAACAGGGCCATGCCGAGGCCGTACCACCCGCCGCCTGTATCGATCATGAACAGCGCACCAATCGCCACCAGGATCACCAGCACGAACAGGATCATGTCCCGGACATCCATCGATGGGCCTCCGTGTCGAAGCTGCAACACCGTGCTATTTGCACGCCACACAGGACAGGGCAATGCGTCCCGGGGTCAGCGCGGAACGTCTCACGGCAGCCACGCCAAGGCGCGGACCAGTCGTCTCGTGCGCGGCGCGAACAGCCGATCGCCGTAATAGGCGCCCGCTGCCCGCTTGCCCGCCTCGGCCCGCGTCGGATAGGGCGCGATCAGCCCGGCCAGCGCCCGCAACGGCACCCTCTGCTCAATCGCCAGCGCCCACTGGCCGATCATCTCTCCGGCATGACGCGCCAGGATGCCCGCGCCGATCACACGGCCGCGCTCCACCACCAGCTTCACCAGCCCGCTCGTGTCGCGCTCGGTTTGCGCGCGATCGTTCTCGGCCATCGGCCAGCGCAGGACCGATACGCTCCGCCCGGCCGCGCGCGCCTCGGCCTCGGTCGGCCCGGCCTGGGCCAGCTCGGGGTCGGTGTAGGTGACGCGCGGCAGCGCCCGGTAGTCGAGCCGCGCCGGCAGGTGGAACACCGCGCGGCGGATCACGATGCCGGCGTGATACGTGCCGACATGGGTGAACGCGCGGGGACCGATGGACCGCGGATCGGCGATGTCGCCGGCGGCGAACACGCGGCGATTGGTCAGGCTGCGCAGGCCGGCATCGGTGGCGATCCCGGAAGCGGTCGCCTTCACCCCACCCGCGTCCAGCGCCAGCGCCTCCAGGTTGGGCCGGCGGCCGGCCGCGACCAGCAGGTGGCTGCCGGCGAGGCGGCGTCCGTCGCGCAGGATCAGAGCCGGGCCGGGCGCCACCTCGGCGATCTCGGCACCTTCCAGGATGGTCACGCCTCTCTGGGTCAGCGCTGTCCGCAGCTCCGCCGCCAGTTCCGGGTCGTCATGCCCGGCGATCCGGCCCGCCTCCACGATCGTCACGCGGCAGCCCAGGCCGGCATGGGCGTCGGCCATCTCCAGGCCGATCGGCCCGCCGCCCAGGATCAGCAGATGCTCCGGTTTCTCGGTCAACTCGAACAGCGTCTCGTTGGTCAGATAGGCGACGTGGTCCAGGCCGGGGACGGGCGGGACGGCGGGGCGGCTGCCGGCGGCCACGACGATGTGCCGGGCGGACAGGCGCGTGCCGTCCACCTCCAGCGCGTCCTCGGCGACGAAACGCGCCTCGCCGCGCAGGACGGTGGCGCCCAGGGCACGAAACCGGGCCTCGCTGTCGTTCGGCGCGATGGCCGCGATGACGCCGTGGACATGGGCTCGAACCGCATCCCAGTCGATGATCGGCTCGGCAAGCGTCACGCCGAAAACCCGCGCCCCACGCGCCGCCTCCGCCACATGGGCAGCGGCGAGCAGCGATTTGCTCGGCACGCAGCCGACGTTGAGGCAGTCGCCTCCCATGCGCCCGCGCTCGATCAGCGCCACCCGCAACCCGAGCTGCGCGGCAACCGACGTGATCGACAGTCCTGCCGACCCGGCGCCGATCACCGCAAGGTCGAAGGCGTGGCGTGTCACAGGCCGCGCCGCAGCCATCGCCACGCCACCGGCAGCAGTGCCAATGCCGCCAGTGCCGCCAGCGGTCCGAGGACCCGAGCGGAAAACAGGATGCCGAGATCCGGCGACTGCCCGGCCGCGAGCACGTCGCCCACGCCGGCACCGATCCAGGCGAGAACGAAGGTTGCGGGAATGATCCCGACCAGGGTGGCGGTCGTGTACGGCAACAGGCGCATCCCGGCCAGCGCGGCGGCGAGATTGACCAGCCAGAACGGCGCGGGCACCAGGCGCAACGCCAGAAGATAGCTGAATCCGTCGCGATGCAGGCCTGGGCGGATGCGGTCGAGCAGGGCGCCCGCGCGTCGGCGCATGGTGGCGGCGAAGGCCGACCGCGCCACGAGGAACAGGACGACGGCGCCCGCCGTGGCCCCGAGAACGGCGATCGTTCCGCCCAACAGGGTGCCGAACAACAGCCCGCCCGCGACCGTGACCAGCGCCGCCTCCGGGATCGAGATCGCGACCCAGGCCGTGTACACGAGCCAGTAGATCACGGGGGCCAGGATCGGGTGTTCCGCGACGAGCGCGAGCAGGCGCGTCTGGTGGCGGGCGAGCCCCCGCCAGCTCAGCGCCTCCCCGAGGCCGCTACGCCAGGCGGCGTAAGCCAGCCCGGCCAGGACGAGCCCAATCAGAAGCGGTTTGAGATATCGCACCAAAACGGACTTGCTGACATTCGAACAGGGGCCACTTCGCTGATCGACCTTTTTGTGAGGCGCCAGCGGCTCCGCCGCAACCCCGCGCCACATGATTGACCGGGCCGGCTCCCGCCCGTATAAGCCGCCGCGACCGACGGGCCCCCGCGAGGCGGGCGCGGCCCGGACCCGCCCGTGCGGGATTCTGGTTATAACGGAGAGTTCTCGTGAAGCGCACCTACCAACCCTCGAAGCTGGTCCGCAAGCGCCGGCACGGGTTCCGCGCCCGGATGGCCACGGTCGGCGGCCGCAAGGTGCTGGCCAATCGCCGTGCGAAGGGCCGCAAGCGCCTGTCGGCCTGACCGTCGCTGAGGATGCGGTGCGCAAGGCGCATCCCTTGGCCTCGCCGCCCCCAGACCATCAGCATCAGGCGGGGCGCCTGAAAAAGCGGGCGGAGTTCCTGCGCGTCGCCGCGAAAGGTCGCAAGGTGCCCGTGCCCGGCTTGGTGCTCCAGGCGCTGCGACGCGCCGACGGCGGGCCGGCCAGGGTCGGCTTCACCGTGACCAAGAAGATCGGCAACGCCGTGGTGCGCAACCGGACGCGCCGGCGGCTGAAGGAGGCGGCGCGGCTCGTCCTCGCCGCCGAGGTGCTGAGTGGCATCGATCTCGTGCTGATCGGGCGTGAGGGCACGCGGGCGCGCGCGTTTGCCGCCTTGCAGGATGATCTGCGTCGCGCCCTGGCGAAGGCAGGCGCGGGGTGAGCCCGGCCGCCCGTCTCGGGGTCGGTCTGGTCCGCGTCTACCAGTGGACGCTTCGGCCCGTGATCGGCGCCAATTGCCGTTTCGCGCCGAGTTGCAGCGAGTATGCGATCGCGGCGCTGCGCGCGCATGGCGCGGTGCGCGGGGCGGGGATGGCGGCGTGGCGCGTGCTGCGCTGCAACCCTTGGAACGAGGGCGGGTACGATCCGGTGCCCGCCTGCGACTGCCGGCGCGGCGCGGCCTGCCCGCCCGGCGAGACGGGGCATTGATGGACCAGAAGCGACTGTTCACGGCGATCCTGATCTCGATCGCGATCCTGCTCGGCTATCAGCTCGTCGCGAAACGCTACCTGCCGCAACCTCCCGAGCCTACGCCGCAATCGCAGCAATCGGCGCTGAACAAGACGGCGACCCCCCCGGAGGGAGGCCCGGCGGCGGGTGCGCCGGCGGCGCCCGCACCACCCGCTCCGGCCAACGTCCCCCGGCTCAGGATCGCCGCCCCCGCCGTGCGCGGCTCGATCAACCTGCGCGGCGCGCGCATCGATGACGTGGTGCTGAACGACTACCGCCAGACCGATGCGCCCAGCTCCCCGGATGTCCAGCTGCTGGAGCCGGCATCCTCCAAGAACCCGTACTTCGTCCAGTACCGGCTGGTCGGCGCCGGCCGGAGAGACGGCCGAGCTGCCGGGCGAGGACACGGTCTGGACCGCCTCGGCTCCCGAACTCCAGGTCGGCCATCCCGTCACCTTGTCCTGGAGCAATGGGCAAGGCCTGGATTTCCGCATCGTGCTGTCGATCGACGAGCACTACATGCTCTCGGTCCGTCAGGAGGTCCACAACGCCACCGGCCAGCCGGTGAAGCTCTTTCCATGGGCGCGGGTGCGGCGCGACTACACGCCGGAGACGGCCGGCTACTACATCCTGTTCGAGGGCGTGCTCGGCGTCACGCATGATCGGCTCCAGGAATACAAGTACAACCAGGTCGCGTCCGACGCGAAGAAGAAGCAAAGCGACGTCGCCTATGCCGAGACCTCGACCGGCGGCTGGGCCGGGATCACCGACAAGTATTGGCTGACCGCCGTCATCCCCGATCAGACGATCCCGGAGACGGTCCGCTTCCGCTACATCCCCGGCGGCGATGGGCACTATCAGGTGGACTACGTGACGGAGGAACCGCAGGCGGTCGGGCCAGGTTCGAATGCGGCCCTGGCAACGCATCTGTTCGCGGGCGCCAAGGTGGTCACGCTGCTCGACCGCTACGAGGCGGAGTTCCACATCCCGCACTTCGACAAGGCGGTGGATTTCGGCTGGTTCTACTTCCTGACCAAGCCGATCTTCTACTGCCTGGATTTCCTGAACGGCCTGCTCGGCAATTTCGGCCTTGCGATCATGGTCTTCACCGTGTTCGTCAAGGTGCTGTTCTTCCCGCTCGCGAACTACTCCTACCGTTCGATGAGCAAGATGCGGCTGCTCAGCCCCAAGGTCGCTGCGTTGCGCGAGCGACTGAAGGACGAGCCGCAGAAGATGCAGGCCGAGATGATGGCCATGTACAAGGCGGAGAAGGTGAACCCGGCCAGCGGCTGCCTGCCCATGGTCGTGCAGATTCCGGTCTTCTTCTCGCTCTACAAGGTCATCTTCGTCACGATCGAGATGCGCCAGGCGCCGTTCTTCGGCTGGATACGCGACCTCTCGCAGGTCGATCCGACCAACGTCTTCACCCTGTTCGGCCTGATCCCGTGGGACCCGACGCTGATCTCGCCGATCCTGCATGTCGGCGCCTGGCCGCTCATCATGGGCCTGACGATGTTCTTCCAGCAGAAGCTGAACCCGCCGCCGCCCGATCCGACCCAGGCGAAGCTGTTCCTGTTCATGCCGTTGATCTTCACCTTCATGCTGGCGCGCTTCCCGGCGGGGTTGGTGATCTACTGGAGCTGGAACAACCTGCTCTCGATCGCCCAGCAATGGCTCATCATGCGCCGCACGCACCTGACCCGCCCAGGCTTGGCGCGGACGTGAGGCGATCGGGTGGACGGAGCGGCGATCGACGAGACCGAGGCGGGGCTGGAAGCCGGGCGGAGGCTGTTCGCCCGCCCGTGCCGGTTCGTGTTCGCCGCGCAGTCGGTTGACGGGCTGCCATCGGTGGCCGGCCCGGAGGTCGCCGTCGCCGGCCGCTCGAACGTCGGCAAGTCATCGCTGCTGAACGCGCTGACCGGCCAGCGGGCGCTGGCGCGGGTGTCGCATCAGCCGGGGCGCACACGGCAGCTCAATTTCTTCGATCTCGGCGGACAGCTTACCCTGGTGGACATGCCGGGCTATGGCTACGCCCAGGCGCCCAAGCACGTGAAGGCCGACTGGCAGGGCCTCATGTTCGACTATCTGCGCGGTCGCCCGAGCCTGCGGCGCGTGCTACTGCTGCTGGACGCGCGGGTAGAGCTGAAGCCGAGCGACCAGGCGGCGATGGCGCTGATGGACCGGGCCGCGGTGACGTTCCAGATCGTGCTGACCAAGGCCGATGATCTCAAGCCGGCGGCCCTGGAGCGCAAGGAGGCGGAGGCAGTCGGCTTGGCGAGGGCGCACCCGGCGGCGCTGCATAGCGTGATCGCGACATCGAGCCAGACCGGCCAGGGCATTCCCGAGCTGCGCGCGGAGATCGCGGGATTGGCGGTGGTCTAGACAGAAACCACCTCTACCGGGATCGCCGGAGCGATCTGGCGTTCACGTCAGTCGGGTGAAGCCATCGGGGCTCCACTCTTCGGAACCAACGCCGTGATGGACGAAGAACAGACCGGCGGGGTCGTATTTCTTCTTCACCGCCGCGAGCCTCTGGTAATTCTTGCCCCAGAACGCGTGTTGCCATCCTTCGTTGAAGAAGTTGCTCTCCGACACGTACGATCCGGCGTTCGGGACGAGCTCCAGCAGCTCCTGCATCGCTCGGCTGACAGCGGCGGCGCGGCGGCGCGAGGCTGTCAGATCGGGTTCATGGCCGGGGATATCGGGGAACGCAGCGGGACCGGAGGCGGCGCAGATGGCGAGCGCGAAGGCGTCCAGCACCGCCGGGTTCATCGCCGTGTCCCGCGCGGCCTCCACCTCATCGGCGCCGGCTCCCGCCAGCCCCTTGTTGAAGTGCAACGCCATCGGCCAGTGCCGTGTGCTCGCGAACAGCGCGTCGGTGAGGCGTTGTTGCTGATCCTTGCCCAACAATGAAGCGGGCAGCCAGACGGAATTGTAGGCCGAGAGAAATTGCTCTGCCTGATGCTGATCGCCGGCGTACAGGACATTGTCGGCGGGCGCGCCAGGGCGGTCGTCAGTGACCAGCAGACCTGGCGCCATGGTCTCCAGATAGGTGGGATCCCAGAACCTCCGGGCCGGCGCCGCCAGCATCCGGGGTGCGGGCGCGAGGGTGAAGTCCCGCGGCGAGGCGGTGACGAAGTCGAGGAATGGCCGCCAGACGGCCTCGGCCTGATGCTGGTCGAGTCCCTGGAACACCATATGGACTTGGATCGCGTTGTCGGGCTGGAAGATGACGCTCTCGCCCCAATGACGATTGAAGAGAGCGTCGGCGTAGAAGTCGACGAACCGCCCGATCAGGCGGCGGAAGGCGGCATCGGATGAGGCCCGGATGGTCCCGAACGCCGCGCCGAAGAAATCGGGCAGTTCGCGGGTCCGGAGCGTGAGCCGGGTGAGCACCCCGAGGCTGCCGCCGCCGCCGCCCTTGATACCCCAGAACAGGTCGGGATTGGTGCAGGCATTGGCGATCCGCACGGCACCGTCGGCCGTGACGATCTCGGCTTCCAGCAACCCCGCCGCGGCCATCCCGTAGTTCTTCGAGAAACTTCCGAAGCCGCCGCTTTGAATCAGTCCGGCGACGCCGACGGTCGCACATCCGCCGCCCTGGACGTAGCGCCCACCCTTCGTCGTCACCGCATTATAGGTGTGCATCCAGATCGCGCCGGGCTCGACCGTGACGGCGGGCTGCGGGGCCTGTGTTCCCGTGCATCCGACGCCCACGAATGCGTCGTGCAGGGTGATGGCGTCCATCTCCCGCGTCCATATCAGTAGGGAGTCCGGCGCGGCGGAGGTGCCTTGATAGCTGTGCCCGCCGCCCTTGACGACCAGCCGCACATTGTTGTCGCGGGCGAAATTGACGGCGGCGACGACATCCGCCGTTTGTCGGACGACAACCGCGTAGGCACTCGGCGTCGAGGTCCATGCGTCGGCCCACCCGGAGGTCTGGGTCAGACCGGCTTGGTCGCGAATGTAATAGGGATTCTTCAGCTGACCGAAGATGTCGCGACATGCCGCGCTATCGGGCGCCATCCGACAGGGTGCGAGCGGGGACTGCACCTTGACAAGACGCCCTCCGACGTTCTGGTTCAGCTTGTCCCAACTTGCCTGATCAGGCCACGCCTGGTCGGACGGGCGAACGCGACGCACGGGCGCCGCCGACGCTGGGCGCCACGATCCTGCGAGCGGGAGGAGCGGAATGGCACCTGCGCCTTTCAGCAGGTTTCGTCTGTTCATACCGGAATGCTGCCCGATTTCGGGCACGAGGACAAGTTAGGCAGGGTGTCCCATGACGCAGCTGATGGCGAAGGCCGAGGCTGTCGCCCTCCTGAACGGAAGCTCATTTCGGTGCGCCTCCGTCCCGTCCCTTGGTGATGATCGAGTTGGGGGCGCATGAGAACCTCTCGCCAATCGAGCTTTCCTGAGCGTAATTTGGTCGATCGGCGCCAGAAGCAAAAGCACAGCGCGCCGAGAGCGGTCGGTAGGAGGGCAGTGTGGGAACGTGCCATACCGGAGTTGTTGCCGCTGGAACGCTGGTCCTGGCGGCCGCTTTTGCACAGGCATCGGCTGAGACGCCCATTGAGCGCGGCTCCTATCTCGTCAACGGCATACTGAACTGCGGCAACTGTCACTCGCCGCAAGAGCCCGACGGCACTGTGTCCGGCGTGCCGCTTTCCGGTGGTCCCGCGATCTCGACGCCGGTGTTTACGGCCTATCCCCCCAACATTACACCCGATCCGGCGACCGGCATCGGGGGCTGGACCGATGCGCAGGTCGTCACGGCGATACGAGAGGGGCGCACACCGGATGGCAGGACCCTGCGGCCGCCGATGCCGGTAGGGCTCTATCGCGTGATGTCGGATCGCGACGCATATGCGGTTGCGGCCTATCTGCACTCTCTGGCGCCGGTCGTCAGCAAGGTTCCGGCATCCAGCTATCGCACGCCGGTTCCGGCGAACTACGGACCTCCGCTGGGCGTGGTGCCCGACCCCGATCCGGCGGACAAGGTGGCGAATGGCGCCTATCTCGTGCGAATCGGTCACTGCATGCTGTGCCACACGCCATTTGGCGCGAATGGACAGCGCGACTACGACCACCAGCTCGGTGCAGGTGGCCTCAAGATGAACGGCATCTTCGGCTCGCGGATTACACCGAACATCACGCCGGACCGCGAAACGGGGATTGGCAGCTGGAGCGACGCGGAAATCAAAACCGCGCTGACGCGAGGATTGACGCCCGACGGACGCCAGCTCGCGTCGCCGATGCCGTGGCGCTATCTCAGCACGCTGCGGGATGCCGACCTCGATGCAATCGTCGCTTATCTGCGCACGGTGCCCCCGCAAAAGCACAAAGTGCAATGATTGGGAGCTATATGGAAGGTGGCGCCGCCCTCGGGCGAGCCATGGGCACCGCGGGCCCTGACCAAGCCGACCGGCGGTCGCTGAAACCGTCGTCGCGAGGCGCGCAGCGCCGTGGCGATCCAGGCCCGCCGCACCGTATCGCCCATCTGGGTCGCCCGCCTGGATCGCCACGCCACCAAGAGGCGGCTCGCGGTGACAGCCTCGGCGATGCGTTTCAGCGTTCAATAATTCCAGGTGCTAGGGCGTATCGCCCTGGCGGACGCGCGGGGAGGCTCTTGGCAGGTGCTTCCCGTTCCCTCGTGCAGGGCGCAAGATTTCCGGTAATCCCTTGATCCAGTTTTTCAGGGACTTGCGGCTGTAACCACTCCGCGCCCCACCTGCAACTCTCTGGCAGGGACGCCAGTTGTCCGTTGCCGCGCTGCTCGGGTTGCTGAGTTCGCGACTCGCGTCCCGGGCAGCCGGTTGACAGCAAATCCGGCGAGATTTCTAATCCATGGCAGATGCCTGAGGCGCAGCGCAAACGCATGGAGCGCAGCGCAGGTGCATCGGGGGGGAACCGCCATGACATCCAAGTTGACAGGCATTGCCTGTGCGCTTTCGCTTGCGTTCGCGGGTTCTATGATAACAGCACACACTGCGTCGGCGCAGGCTCAGTCCGCTCCCCCGCCGCCTCTGGCGGGCCCTCCCACACCTGAGCAAGTACAGCCTTGGGGCCTTCCGCCCCCCCCTCCGGGTATTGGGCCGGTTTCCCTGTTCGCGGACATTCACGACCAGCCGCAGGGCAATTTTCTAGAGGGCGGCGCGTTCGACAACAATGGTAACTTCTGGTTCGTCGCGATCGGCAGCGGATGGGTGTCCTACCTGACGCCTGATGGGAAGCTTGTCCCCGGATTTAACTGCAACCCACAAGGGGATCTCGGTCCAGCATGCGAGCCGCAGGGCACGCGTTGGCATGACGGCAAGCTTTACGTCACGACGCGCCATCTTGGCATTCTCGTCTATGATCCGCAGACAAAGAAAGTGAGTTCGCTCGTATCGACATTCCACAACCAGCTCTTCAAGGGCCCGAACGACCTCGACTTTGACGCGGAGGGCAATCTGTATTTCACCGATCCATGGGGCACGGGGCCCGGGCCGGACACGGCGGACCAGGCCGGTGCCGTGTATCAATATTCCAAAGACGGAATTCTGCGCCGCATCATATCGACCGGCAGTTTTCCGAACGGCGTCGCGGTATCGCCGGATGACAGCACCCTGGCCGTCGCCGACTACGCCTCCAACCGGATGCTCTACTATTCGTTCCTGAAAGGGCCGAATCCGGCCTGCACCCAATGTGCCAATGATCCATCGCACACGACGTTCTTCTTCGCCACCGCCGGAAGCTACAATCCCGGCAACGGTGGGCCTGACGGCATCCACTACGACGTGCATGGGAACCTTTGGGCGGCATGCGGCATCGGCGGAATCATCGAATATGATCCGCGCGGCTTTATCGTTGGCTACGTGCCGTTGCCGAACGGTGATCCGTCAGCCACGAATTTCGCCTTTGGAGGCGAGAATAATCAGTATATCTACATGGAAGGAGCCGTCAGCGGAACGATCTACAAATTCAAGGCGCCTTACCCTGGGCTGATCGGACCAGGCGGCGCGCGACTGCCAGCTCAACACTGATTTCGACTGATGGTGCGCGTCGTGAACCTACGGCACGACGCGCATCAACCAAGCCTTACAATAACGGCGTTCCGGACGGCTTCACCGACGGCTCGCGGCGACATACGTAGGCCAGGCCAACGACGATCCGCACCCTTACCATTGGACCAAAGACCCCGATAAAATCATCGCGATGCGCTGGATCGATTCGGCCATATTGAGCCAGCTACCGCCGAGCGGCGTGTGGAGCGGCACGATGCCGTGCTGGCACAGCCAGGCGGCCCTCTCTGCGGCCTTGTGGCCGGTGAGATTGTCCCACACGAGCAGCATGCGCAGCGGCGGGCGTTGCGCGGGCAACGTGAGGCGTTTCGCCAGCCCGTCCTGCCAAACCTGCCACACGGCGTGCGTGGTGGTCGCATCGACCGGGTCCTCCAGGATTGGGAGCGTCGCCAGGAGCAGTGCCAGCGTCTGCTTGAGCCAGCCATGCAGGATCGGGTTCGTGCAACGGGTCGCCGGTTGCACGTGCACCTGACCGGTCGCGGGCTGGAACAGGGTCAGGAGCTTGCACGTGCCGCCGCGGACACCATGTCGCCGTACCATCCCGCGCCCGGTCCGGAGAGCGGGCCACCTCGGCCAGGATCCGCCGCCGCTCGATCTCGCCGTAGCGGAGCGGATGGCCCCCACCATGGTGCGCCACCATCGCCGCCAGCCCTTCGCCGTTGAACCGCGCCACCCAGCGCGCGACGGTATCGCCGGTGTGGCGGCCCGCAAGCTGCGCGGCCGCCGTGTAGCTTGCCCTTCGGCGACCGCCAGCAACGCCATGCACGGGCCACCTGCGCCGCAGGCGCCCGGCGTGATCGGCTCAGCCGCAACAACGCCGTCCGCTCCTCAGCACTCAACGCGCGTGGTGGACCTGCCTGACGCCGCGACATCGGCCACCTCGCCATTCAGCAGGGCGCCAGTATGGCACCTTTCGAGGCAAGTGGCCCGCTAGGTCGTCCCGGGCGTGTCGCGCAGCCGGTTCGCATGAGCGCCGCTCAAGCGTAGCGCGCCAGCACCGCCGTGATTTGCTGGAGCACATCGGCCAGCGCCTCCCGCTGCGCCTCGACGGCGCCTGCTGGCGTGGCAGCCCGCATCGGGGCAGTGCCGACGATACTGCGCTGCGTCAGCACGCGGACCGGCGCCCGCCGCTGATCGAGCACCGTGATCGACACGGCCGCGCGTCCCTGGCTGGGAGGATGGGCGACGAAGCGCGTCAGCTCCGCTTCCAGCGTCAGATCCGCGATGAGCCCGCTGTCCGGCCCGACCGCCGCGGCGAACAGGCCGGAGGCGGCGAGCCATCTTCGGGCGTCGTAGGAGGCGGCCTGGGCGGGCGGCACCTCCCACAGGTTGTAGAAATCCACATGGACGCTGCCGTTCGCGTTCAGCCATTGCACCCCGAGCTGATCGAGACCCGGCCCGGCCTGGAAGTCCCGCACCAGCAGCACTTTTCCGCGCGACCGCGTGGGGCGCTGCATGGGCGGCATGATCGCCAGGGACCAGGTGGTGCGCTGAATGTAGGCCGGCCGTGGCAACACGCTGCAGCCGGCGAGCGCCGCAGGTCCGGCGGCCAGCAGCGTTCTTCGTCCGATCACCGCAGCGGTCCCCGTACCGGCGGTGGCGGGCCGCTCAGCACCTGGGCGGGATATTGCCGCAGCGAGGCGGTCAGCTCGCGCAGGTTCTCCGAGGCCGACTGCATGTTGCGAACCAGGGGCGCGAGCCCCGCCTGAAGCTGCGCGGTGCCGCCGCTGACCTGCCGCACGGTCGCCTCCAGCGCCGAGATCAGTGTCGACATGCGCCCAGTGAGCTGCGCCAGCCGCTCGGTCGCCGAGGCTCCCTGGGTGAGCAGCGCGGCCAGTTCGGGGCTGGTGGCCAGTGCCCGCAGCTTCTCCGACGTCTGGCGCAGGTCGGCGGTGAGGCCGGGGAGATCCGCCCCTTTCACCGCTGTATCGGCCGAATTCAACAGGCCGGTCGCCGCGACCAGCGCTCCGTGAACTTCGCCGCTCGACAGCTCGCTGCTTAGGGTTTCGGCCAGAGTGGTGAGCGAGTTCGCCAGCCTTCCCACATCGATCGTGTCGAGCTTGGCGAGAAGCTGCCGTCCGGCGTCCTGCACCTGAGCGAAAGTGCTGGGCATCGAAGGCACAAAGGCCGCCTCCGGCTTCCAGGGCAGTTCGGGAATGGGATAGAGGGCGGGGGGTACGAAATCCAGCTCGATATAGCTCAGGCCGGTGATGAGCTGGGTATTTAGCCTGGCCCGCAGGCCAAGCCGGACCGCCTCCTCCACGTTCGGGAAGCGGCCGATCCGCCCAGTGTCCACGACATACCGGACATAGACCTGACGGAACAGCGGGTCGATTGCTTCCTGTTTCTCGCTGCCGTGGATCGCGCTGACAACTCCGAGCTGCGCTACGCGTCCGACCGTTACGCCCCGGTATTCCACCTTTGAGCCCACTTCCAGTCCCTGGACCAACTCCGAGAAATACGTGACGAACAGCGTGCCGTTATGGACCTGCCCACCGCGAAGGAACCATACCAAGGCCAGTAGCAGCGCGATCCCGCCCAGGATCAGCAGCCCGACCCGCAGCGGCGCCGCCCTTCCATCCATCAGGCAACTCCCAGCGGCTCGCGGCGGAAGAACGCCCGCACGCGCGGATCCTCGCTCTCCTCGCGCAGCCGCTTCGGCTCGCCGGTGGCGATGACGCCGCCCGCGTCGGGAAAAGCATGGGCGTCGAGCATGACACAACGATCCGCGATGGCAAGGATGGAAGCGAGCTCGTGGGTTACGACCACGAACGTCGCCCGGAGAGAGGCGCGAAGGTCGAGGATAAGCCGGTCCAACCCGGCGGATGTGACCGGATCGAGACCGGCGGAAGGCTCGTCAAGGAACAGGATGGGCGGATCGAGCGCCATGGCGCGCGCGATGCCCGCGCGCTTGGCCATCCCGCCGGAGATCTCGGCGGGATATCGGCTGGCGGCATCGGCCAGCCCCACCAGCCCGAGCTTGACCCGCGCGACGGCGGCGCGCGCCTCGGCCGGCAGATCGGTGAACATCTCTAGCGGCAGCATGATGTTCTGCAGCAGCGTCATCGAGCCGAACAGGGCGCCGGACTGGAACATGACGCCGATCTGGCGCTGGACCCGCCGCCGCGCCGCTCCGGCATCGCGGCCGGTGACTTGCAGGCCGGTGATCTCGATCCGCCCGGCGGTAGGCGGCAGAAGCCCGATCAGTTGCCGCAGCAGCGTCGACTTGCCGCTCCCCGAGCCGCCAAGGATGACGAACACCTCGGCCGCCGCGACGTCGAACGAGACATCGCGAAAGATCGGCCGAGCGCCGAAGCTCTGTGCCAGATCCCGGGCGCGGATCACCGGGGCATCGGTCACAGGCCGAGCCGGCTGAAGAACGCGGCGAACACGCCGTCCAGCACGATGGTTGCGACCAGCCCACCGACCACCGCCGCCGTGGCCGACAAGCCCACCGAACGTGGACCGACCCCGGTGGAAAGGCCGGATCGGCAGCCGATCGCGCCGATCACCGCGCCAAAGACCGCGGCCTTCGCCAGCCCGCCGACGAGATCGCCGGTGGTGGTCCAGGTACTGCACCTGCGCCTCCACGATGCCAAGATCGAAGCCGAAGGTCTTCATCACGACCGCCATGCCGACCAGCCCGGCGATGTCCAGGGCCAGGGTCAGGAACGGCATCACCAGCAGCGCCGCCGCGAGCCGCGGCAGCACGAGCATGGTGACGGGATCGAGACCCATGCTGACCAGTGCGTCGATCTCCTGGTTCACCTTCATCGTGCCGATCTCGGCGGCGAAGGCCGAGGCCGTGCGGCCGGCCAGGATCGTGGCGGCGAGCAGCGGCCCCAGCTCGCGCACCAAGCTGACCGAGACCAGACTGGCGACATAGATCACGGCGCCGAACTGGCGCATGGGCACGGCGGACTGGAACGCCAGGATCAGCCCCATGAGGAAGCCGAGCCCCATCACAAGGGGAAGGGCGCGGACGCCGGCCTGGTCGGCATGGCCCAGCAGCTCCGCCCCGCGCAGCATCCGCAGCCGCCATGGCAGCGCCACCGTGGCGAGCGCCACCTCTCCCAGGAATGCCACTCCCTCCCCGGCCGCCCGGAAGCCGAGCAGAAGATCGCGCCAGGAGACCGGCGGTCGGGACCGCGCCGCGGCCGGCGCACGGGTCTTGCCTTGGGCGTCGCGAGCGTGGGCGATCAGGCTCAGCACGCGCGCATCCGCGCCCTCGATCGCGGCGGCGCCATCATGGGCCGCCTCGGCGGAGGCGAGCAGCGCGGCGCCGGTCATATCGAAGGCAGCGAGGCCTGAGAGGTCGAAGATCAGCGGCTGCTCGCGTGCCCGAGCGGCGGCCGCCAGCGCCGGGCGCCAGACATGCCCCGTTCCCGCTGCGTCGAGGCGGCCGGCAAAGGCCAGGCGTACCGCCCCGGCATCGGGGCGCACGGTCACGCTTGCTTGCTGGTCCGCCATGGATGATCGGCCGGTGAATTGATTAGGTCAGTGCGCCAGCCAGGCATCGAAGCGCTGGCGCAGCTTGGCGAGGTTCGATTGCCAGAAGGCGACATCCAGCCGAAGCGCGTTCTGCATGTTCGCCGGGCTGGCCGGCGACATGGCGGCGAACTCCGGCGGAACGAAGTCGTTGGCGCCTTTGGCCAGTCCACCCTCCGCTCCCTGCGCGGGCAGCCGCGCCTCGATGGCCGGGGTGCCGGAAAAGTAGAGAAACTGGGTCGCCTCCCGCGTCTCGGGGCTGCTCTTCAGGATGCTCCAGCTCAAGACGTCCATCAGGCTATCGGCCCACTGTACCGCGAAGTTCCGGTGCGTGGCCCGCATCGCCTCCCCGATTGCCACGCTGGGCGCGCTCGTCATCAGCACGTCGCCCGAGCCCAGGATGCGGCTCGAATCCTCGGGCGTGTCCCACCACACGACATAGGGACGGAGCTGGTCCAGCTTGCGAAACGCGCGGTCCACGCCATCGGACGTGGCCAGCACCTTGTACACATCGCCCGGCGCGACGCCATCGGCCATCAGTGCGATCTCCAGATTGCCGCGCACGCCCTTGTGCAGGCCGCGCTTGCCCGGATACCGCGTGACGTCCCAGAAATCCGGCCAGCTCGCGCTGCCGGCGAGCTTGTCGCGATCCCAGGCGAGCACGATGCTGGACAGGCTCGCGCCCACCCCGCAATCGGAGACCGCGATCGGCAGGTAATGCTCACGGCCGCCGATCTGGCTCCAATCCAGCTTCTCGAACAACCCGCCGGCGCAGCCCGCCGCCAGCTCCTCGCCGTCCACCATGATCAGATCCCAACGGTTTTCCGGCGATTTCGCTTGCTGCGCCAGCGCCTCGGCCCCGCCCTGCCAAACGCCGGCGGCGGCGTGGATGCCGGTCGTCCCGGTGAACGGAGCGATGAACACGGTCTGCCAGGGTCCGAGCAGCCCGGGGCGGCGGAGCATCAGCGATAGGTCGCGCGCCCCAGCCGGCATCAGCGATGCGGCGAGCAGGGCGGCAGCGCCGATCAGCGCGCGCATCGTGGGGGTCCGGCTGACATTCAGAGCGACGCTACAATCCGGACGCCGCATGGGCAACGCACCATGGGTCGGCTAAGGTGACGAAATCGAGGGAGATCGGCGGAATGCGGGATGCGAGTGTGGTCGCGGTCCGGGACGGACGTGTGGGACGGATCAGGCTTGATCGGCCAAAAGCGCTGAATGCGCTCGATCTCGGCATGATTCGCGCGATCACGGCTGCGCTGCGGGAGTGGAGCGAGGAACCGTCGGTCCACGCCGTAGTGATCGAGGGCGAGGGTGAGCGGGCCTTCTGTGCCGGCGGCGACATCCGGGCCATCCGTCAGATGCAGCTCGACCGGCGCAAGGACGAGGTCGAGGCGTTCTTCAGCGAGGAATACGCGCTGAACCTGCTGATCGCGACCTACCCCAAGCCCTATGTCGCGCTGGTGGACGGGATCTGCATGGGCGGCGGGATCGGCGTCTCGGTGCATGGCGCGGCGCGGGTGGCGAGCGAGCATGCGCTGTTCGCCATGCCGGAAACGGCGATCGGCTTCTTTCCCGACATCGGCGCCACCTACGTCCTGCCGCGTCTGCCCGGCGCGCTGGGCGCCTATCTCGCATTGACCGGCGCGCGCGTCCAGGGGGCGGATGCGGTCCATACTGGTCTGGCAACGCATTTCGTCCCCCGCGCCGGCCTTGCGGCGCTATCCGTCGCATTGGCCCGCGACGGCGTCGCCGCGCTGGCGGTGCATGCGGCTTTGCTGCCGGATTTCTCATTGGCGCAGCATCGGAGGGTGATCGATCGCGCCTTCGCCGCCGACAGCGTGCCCGAGATCATCGCCCGGCTCCAGCAGGACGGCGGCTCTTTCGCGCGCGAGACGGTCAGGACGCTGCGAACGATGTCGCCGAGTTCGCTGGTCTGGTCGCTGCGCCTGCTGCGCCAGGGCGCCGAACGCACGCTGGCGGACTGCTTGCGGGCCGAACTGCGCGCCACCCGCACGGTGACCGCCGGGCATGAATTCATCGAGGGGGTGCGGGCGATGGTGGTGGACAAGGACCGCGCGCCGTCCTGGCAGCCGGCCCGCATCGAGGACGTGGATCGCGCTGCCGCCGAGGCGATGGTGGGCTGAGGGGGAAGCAGGACCATGCAGCACAGCGTCGAGAGCCGCGCGTCCTGGGTCGTGTCCGTCGCGGTGCTGTTCATCCTCAGCATGTCCTACGGGGCACCGCTGCTTACGATGGTGGCACTGAAGCCGATCGCGGCCGATCTGGGCACGGCACGCCAGGCGCCCGCGCTCGCCGGCTCCCTGACCTATATCGGGTCCGGGTTCGGCGGGATCATGATGGGCTGGATCGCCGAGCGGGTCGGCGTCCGCCTGGTCGTCCTGTTCGGCGCCACGATGATCGCAATAGGCTTGGGAGTCGCGGCCTCGGGCGGGCTGGGGCTGCTATATGTGGGTCAGGGGCTGCTGGTCGGGCTGTTCGGCGCCTCCTGCATGTTCTCCCCCCTCGTCACCTACGTCAGCCGCTGGTTCGACCGCAGGCGCGGCTCGGCGCTCGCCCTGATCTCGTCGGGCCAGTACCTCGCGGGCGCGATCTGGCCGGCGCTGTTCACGCTGTCAATCGCCCGGTTCGGCTGGCGCAGCACGATGGCCGGGTTCGGCCTGCTGGTCGCGGTGGTCATCCTGCCCATCGCGCTGGTGTTCCTGCGCCACCCGCCTGAGGCACTTGCGAGTGCCGCGCAGACCGGGCCGCGCGCCGGAGCGTCGGTGCTGGGACTGCCGCCCAACCTCGTGATGGGAATGCTCGCCGCCGCGATCTTCTGTTGCTGCACGACGATGTCGATGCCGATGGGCCATCTGGTCGCGCTGTGCAGCGATCTCGGCATCGGTGCGGAGCGCGGCGCGGCGATGCTGTCGCTGCTGCTGGGCTGCGCCTTCTTTGCCCGCCAGTTCTGGGGTTGGCTGTCGGACCGGGTCGGCGGGCTGCACACCGTGATCTACGCCTCAGCCGCGCAAGCCACCGCAATGACGGGGTTCCTGCTGACGCAGAGCGAGGTGGGGCTGTTCACCGTCTCCGCCCTGTTCGGCCTCGGCTTCTCCGGACTCGCCCCGGCCTACGTGCTCGCCATCCGTGATCTGTTTCCCGCCACCGAGGCAGGCTGGCGCGTGCCGGTGGTGATGTTCGCGGGACTGCTCGGCATGGCCGCCGGCGGCTGGCTGGCCGGGGCGATCTACGACCACTACGGCTTCTACGCGCCCGCGTTCAGCGTGGGCGTTGCCTTCAATCTCGCGAACCTCGCGATCGTGGGGGCGTTGCTGTCCCGCCGCCCGGCCCGTCTGGCGGCGACAGCCGGATGAGCGCGTATGGCACTCTTCATCTGCACCACTTGCGGCACGCAATACCCGCCTTCGGATAGCCCGCCCGACGGCTGCGCGATCTGCCAGGAGGAGCGGCAATACGTCAATCCGCTCGGCCAGTCCTGGACGACGCTCGAAAAGCTGGAGCGGGCGCATCACAACGCCTTCGGCCAGGAAGAGCCGGGGCTCCTTGGCATCGGCACCGTGCCATCCTTCGCCATCGGCCAGCGCGCGCTGCTGCTGCGTCTGCCCGGCGGCAACGTGTTGTGGGACTGCATCAGCTTCATCGACCCGGCGACGGTCGAGATCATCCGTGCCCTCGGCGGACTGGCCAGCATCGCGATCTCGCATCCGCACTACTACGCCACCATGGTCGAATGGAGCCGCGCCTTCGACGGCGCCCCGGTGTTCCTGCACGAGGCGGACCGACGCTGGGTGATGCATCCCGATCCGGCAATCCGGTTCTGGAGCGGCGAGACGCGCGAGCTTGCCCTCGGCGTGACGCTGATCCGCTGCGGCGGGCACTTCGCGGGGGGGACGGTGCTGCATTGGGCGCAGGGCGCAGGGGGCCAGGGCGCGCTGCTGTCGGGCGACATCGTGCAGGTCGGGCCGGACAAGAAAGTAAGCTTCATGCGCAGCTACCCGGACCTGATCCCGCTCGATGCCGGCAGCGTCCAGCATATCGCCGACATGCTCGCTCCTTGGCCGTTCGACCCGATCTATGGCGCGTGGTGGGAGCGGGTGATCCGGACCGGCGGCAAGCACGCGGTGGAGGTGTCGGTGCGGCGCTATATCGAGGCCGTCAGTCGCCCTCCGCGCGATTGAAGGCCCTCGCGCAGGAGGCGCCCGGCCGGGCGCTTCCTGCGCGAGGGGCCAATTCTCAGCTCCGGTGCGGCAGGATGCCGGCGAGCATCTCCTTCGCACTATCGACGAGCACGCTTCCAAGCTCCGGTTCGGAAGCCATCATCGACATGAAGTTCTTGGCGTCCTTCAAGGTGATATGCGGCGGCAGCGGCGGCACATTCGGGTCTGTGTAGGCCTCCAGGATCACCGGACGGTCGGCGGCCAGCGCCTCATCCCACGCCGCGCCGACCTTGTCCGGGTGATCGACGAAGATGCCCTTCAGCCCGAGCAGCTCGGCATATTTGTGGTAGGGGACGTCGGGGATGGCCTGGGTGGACTTGGTCTTGCCGGCACCCAGTTGTATTCGCTCCTCCCAGGTCACCTGGTTCAGGTCGCGGTTGTTGAGCACCAGCACGATCAGCTTCGGGCTCGTCCACTCCTTCCAGGTACTTGGAAATGGTGATCATCACGTTCATCCCGTTCATCTGCATCGCGCCGTCGCCCATGGAGGCGATCACGGTGCGGTCGGGAAACGCGAACTTGGCGGCCACGGCGTAGGGGGTTCCCGCACCGAGCGAGGCGAGCGAGCCCGACAACGACGCCTTCATGCCGCGGCGCATCTTGAGGTCGCGCGCATACCAGTTCGCGACGGAGCCGGAATCGGCGGTCAGGATGCATCTGTCGGGCAGCCGGGGGGACAGCTCCCAGAACACACGCTGCGGGTTCAGCGGGTCGGCGGACGTCATCGCCCGATCCTCAAGCGTCTTCCACCAGGTGCCGACCTCCTTCTCGATCATGTCGCGCCATGACCGGTCCGCCTTCTGGTCCAGCATCGGCAGCAGCGCGCGCAGGGTCGCGACGCTGTCGCCGACCATGTTCACCTCCATCGGGTATCGCAGGCTGAGCATCGTGCCGTCGATGTCGATCTGCACGCCGCGCGCGTCGCCCGGCTTGGGAAGGAACTCGCTGTAGGGGAAGCCGGAGCCGACCATCAGGAACGTGTCGCACCCCTTCATCAGGTCCCAGCTCGGCTTGGTGCCGAGCAGACCGAGGGAACCGGTGACGAAGGGCAGGTCGTCCGGGAGCGCGGCCTTGCCGAGCAGCGCCTTGGCGACGCCGGCATTCAGCTTGTTGGCGACCGCGATCAGTTCGTCGGTTGCCGCGAGCGCGCCGGCGCCGGCCAGGATCGCCACCTTCTTGCCGGCGTTCAGCACGTCGGCGGCGCGGCGCAGCGAGGCCTCGTCCGGCAGCAGCGCAGGACCCGCGTAGCCGACCCCGGTGTGGGTCGAGCCATGGGCCATCGGCGGCTCGGAGTATGTCATCTCCTGTAGATCGTTGGGGAGGATCACGCACGTGACGGCACGCCTGGTGTGCGCGATGCGCACCGCGCGGTCGATCAGTTGGCGCACCTGCGATGGCACGCTGGCGGTCATGACGAACTCGCTGGCGACATCCTTGAACAGGTTCTGCAGATCCACTTCCTGCTGGTAGCGCGCGCCAAGCGAGGTGCGCGCCTGCTGCCCGACGAGGGCGACCACCGGCATGTGGTCCCCCTTGGCGTCGTACAGCCCGGTCAGCAGATGGATCGCACCGGGGCCGGAGGTCGCATAGCAGAGCCCGACCTCACCGGTGAACTTGGCGTGCGCGGAGGCCATGAAGGCGGCCATCTCCTCGTGGCGCACCTGGACGTAGTGCATGTAGTTCTTGGCTTTTTCCAGAGCGACATCCAGGCCGCCCACTCCGTCCCCTGGGTAGCCGAAGACGCGGCTGATCCCCCACTCGGAAAGACGTTTCCACACGAACTCGGAGACGTTCTGGGCCATGTTTGTTGCCTTTGGGATCATGTCGGAGGAACGACGAAGGATGCTATGGCGGGCCGGCGCGACATGACGAGCACGCCGGCGGCAAGATCAACCCGATCGGCGGTGAGCGCCTGCGCCTCGGCCAGGCCCGATGGACCCGCCATGACCCCTCAACGGTGAAGCGCGGGAATGGTTGAGCTACCGGCCGCCGACCACGATCAACACGACGCCACCCACGACCAGAATCAATCCGGCCATGTCGCCGACATGGAGTCTCTCCTTCAGGTAAAAACGACTGAACAGGAGCGTGAACACGACCTCGACCTGCCCGACCGAGCGGATCAGCGCCACGTCGGTCATGGCGAACCCGGTGAACCAGCACGCCGAACCCGCCGCGGAGAGCAGCCCGACCGTGGAGGAACTGCGCCAGGACCTGATCGCCTTGCGCAACTCTGTCGGATCGCGGATCGCCAGATAGCCGCCTTGCATGATCGTCTGCAGCGCGTTGGTGACGAACAGCACGAAGAGCGCGCGCAGGAACACGTCGGGTGCGGCGACCGACTGGCTGGCAAGTTTGATGAACACGGCGGTCAAGGCGAACAGGAACCCGGCGGCGAGGCCGCTGATCGCCGCGGGCTGCAAGGTTCCCCTCGCCAGATCGCGTGGGCGGAGCCCCCGCCCCGCGAAGGACAGCATCAGAACGCCGAACAGGCCGATCGCGATGCCAGCCCAGGCGAGCGGGCGCAGCGTCTCATGCAGCAGGATCAGGGCGATGATCGCGGTCTGCGCCGCCTCGGTCTTGGCGTAGGCGGTGCCGACGGCGAAATTGCGGAAGCCGAACGCCATGATGAGCAGGTTGGTCGCGAGGATCTGGCACAGCCCGCCGGCGGCGGCGTAGGCGAGCATCGCCCAGCTCGGCGCCGGCAATTCGCCGCCGCTGGCCACGATCGCGGCGGCCAGGAACACGAGGGCCGCCGGCGCGCCATACAGGAAGCGCACGAAGCCCGCGCCGTTGATCGACAGCAGGTGGCGCAGTTTCTGCTGCTTGGCCGTCCGCCAGCATTGAAACAGCGCGGCGGCGACGGTGATGGGAATCCAGAGGGGCATTCGCGCGGCATCCGGCCGGAGCCAGATCGCCGGCACGAAAGGAGCGTAGAGGCCGGAGCCTTTCCGTCAACATGCGCCCGCCGACGCTGGGCGAGACCCGGAGGCGCCGGCGCCCGCCTCAGTCGAGCGTGGCCAACAGGCCGGCCAGCAGCTTGCCCCGCCGCGCCAGGCTGTCCACCACGATGTGTTCGTCCAGCGTGTGCGCACCGGCGCCCTCCACGCCCAGCCCGTCGAGTGTCGCGATGCCCATCGCGCCGGTGAAATTGCCATCGGACCCGCCGCCCGAGCTCTGCGCACGGATCTCGAAGCCGAGCGAGCGGGCAATTTCGCGCGCCCGCTCGTACAGGGCCATGACCTTGCCGTCCGGCTCCCAGACCGGGCGGGTGACGCCGCGCGTGACGCGGAATTGCACGTCGTTCGACGAGGCGTGCAGCGCCAGCATCCGCGCGATCCCCCGATCGAGATCCTCCTGGCGCTTGGCCATGGACAGCGCCTCCGCGGCGCAGGTTGTGGAGACGCAGTTGACCCATTGGCCGCCATGCACGACGCCGACGCTGAACGTGCAGTCCTCGGTCGTCATGTCCTCGATCTCGATGATCTTGCGCGCCATCTCCTTGATCGCCGAGCGCCCCTCGGCAAGCCGCGCGCCGGCGTGGCTGGGGCGGCCGGTCGCTTCGAGGTTGAAGCGGGCGATGGCGTAGCGCCCCGTCACCACGCCACCATCGGGGCGCGCGGGCTCGGGGACCAGGACATAGCGATGCCGCGCCGCCTCCGCCTCGATCAGATCGCGCGTCGACGGGCTGCCGATTTCCTCGTCGCTAGTGAAAAGGACGGAGATGGGCAGCTTGGTCGCGATGCCGGCGCGCGCGAGCTGGCGGATGGCCTCGAGAGCGGCATAGTTGCCGCCCTTCATGTCGAGAATGCCCGGTCCGTAGGCGCGCTCGCCGTCGCGGCGAAACGGCAGAGGCGTGCCGATCGGATGCACGGTGTCGAAATGGCCCATGACCACGATGCCGGGCTGGTCGGGCGTCGCGTGCGGGAAGCGCGCGCGCACGCAGTCGCCGAAGCCCATGCGCCCGGCGATGCGCTCGGTGCGCGCGCCGGCGATCACCAGGTCGCGTGAGGCCATGTCCATCATGCGGTTGACGGCGGCGGCGTCGAAGGTGGGGCTTTCGCACGTGACCCAGGCGCTGAGCCCGTCCAGCATGGCGTCGGCATCGAAGGGAAGCGCGTTCCAGTCCACGTGGGTCTCCTTGGGCGAAGGTTATAGATGCAGTTGCGAAGAGCCCGCGTGTCAGGCCGTGAGCTTGTCCGGCATGGCGGGAGGCTCCTCGGGATCAACCATCACCTCGATCACGGCGGGACCGGGGCTCCGCAGGGCGGCGTCGATCGCCGGTCGCAGCTCGGACGAGGTCGCGACATGGAAGCCAGCGGCGCCGCACGCCTTGGCGAAGGCGACGAAGTCGATGGGTCCCAGCTCGATCCCGAACGTCTGGTAGCCAAGGCCGGTCTGTTCGAAGCGCACTTCCGCCAGGCTGTCGTTTCTCAGGATCATCACCTTCACCGGCAGGTTCAGCCGCACCGCGGTGGACAGCTCCGCCATCAGCATCGCGAAACCGCCATCGCCGACGATCGCTACTGACTGGCGATCCGGATAGGCGAGCGCCGCGGCGATCGCGTAGGGCAGTCCAGGCGCCATGCTCGCCAATAGCCCCGTGCCGGTCAGGCGCTGCCCTTCCTTCAGCATCAGGCAGCGCGCCGCGAAATGCGTGTTCGCACCGCAATCGAGCGATATCACCGCGTCGGGTGCCAGCGCCTCGCCCAGGGCCCCGATCGCCATCTGCGGACGCATCGGCGAGCGTTCCGTCGCGACCACGCGCCGCACCAGGTCGTTCCATTCGCGCATCCGCCCCTGCGCCGTGGTGAGGAAGCCGCGGTCCTGCTTCGCCTGCAGCATCGGCAGCAGCGCCTGCAGCGTCGCCTTGACGTCGCCGACCAGCCCGATCTCGACCGGATAGCGCAAGCCGATCCGCTCGGGATTGATGTCCACCTGCACGCCGCGCGCCTGACCGGGCTTCGGGTAGAAATCGATCCACGGCATGGTCGAGCCCAGGATCAGCACGGTGTCGCATTCGCGCATCGCCTGCTCGGAGGGGCGCGTGCCCAGGTGGCCGATGCCGCCCGTGGTGTAGGGGCTGTCATCGGCCAGCACGGCCTTGCCGAGGAGCGCCTTGGCGACCGGCGCCGCCAGCCGATCGGCTACCTGCGTCACCTCGTCGCGCGCCGGCAGGGCGCCCTGCCCAACCAGGATCGCGACGCGCTTGCCGATGTTCAGCAGCTCGGCGGCCCGGCGCAGCTGGTCCGCGGCGGGAACGGCGGTGTCGGGCAGCCACGCGGAGGAGGTGCGCAGCCCGTTATATTCCATCGACGGCTTGTCCGCCGACAGCTTCATCGCCTGCACGTCCTTCGGCACGGTGATATGCGCGACGCCGCGACCGGCCAGCGCGGACCGGCAGGCGATATCGGCCACCACCAGCGCATGACCCGGGCTGGTCACGGCGGTATTATAGAGCGCGACGCCCTTCATCAGCTCGACCGTGTTCACGTCCTGCATCCAGCGCGTGTCGATCAGGTCGTGGAAGGTGAGGCCGGTGATGGCGATGACCGGCGCGCTGTCCATCTTCGCGTCGTAGAGCCCGTTCAGCAGATGGATGGCGCCTGGACCGGTGGTGGCGATGCAGGCGCCGAGCCGGCCGGTGTGCTTGGCGTAGCCGCAGGCCATGAACGCGGCTGCCTCCTCGTGGCGCACGCCGACATAGCGGATCTTGTCCTGCCGCACGCTGATGGCCTCGATCAGCGGTCCGATCCCGTCACCCACGATCCCGAAGATGACGGGCACCTGCCAAGCGATCAGCGTCTCGACGATGATGTCGGCCGTGGTCCGATCACCCGCGATGCCGGGCGGGTTCGGCTGCGGCTGCACGGCCGCCTTGGTCTCGGACGGCTGGGCCGAGGCCGAGCCGGGCCCAAGCGCCCGGCCGGCGACGAGCCCAAGCCCGGCCATTCCGGTGGCGCGGAACAGGTCGCGGCGGCTTTGGTGGGCGATCGGCTCGGGTGTTGGATCGTGGCGAGGTTCCATTGGCGCTCCTCCCGTTGGGGCCGCTGGTACGCGCCCTAGCCGCTGACAAGATCGCAGCAAACCTTACACCGCGGAACCCGAACAGTCGCCAGGGTGACAACCCGATCGGGATCGCCGCTTTCGGCCCAACCAATTTTTGGCGTGTTGCCGTTCATAGAGGTTCAACGGTCGCATTGTTCCCCGATCAAGACAGAATCGTATAGACATTTGAGCCGTCTGCTGACATACATCTGCTGTGAGAATTCTTCGAGTTCTGAGCTGCTGCCTGGCCCTCAACTCCTTATCCACGGCGGCGTCAGCCCAGCGTACATTCCGCGACAGCTTCGAACCTTATAATCTTGTCTGCGACGTTTCCGGGGAATTGGGGCAGCAGCAGTTTGTGTTACATCGTCTGCTGAAATGCCTCGGCGGTGAGATATCTATCGAAATCAGAGCTGCTTTCCCGTCTCGCAATTCCATATCCACGCCGCCAGTAGCCGAGCGTGACATTCCGCTGACAGCTTAGAACTTTAGTAAACTACTCTGCGATCGTTTACAGGTAATTGACGCAACAGCAGTTTGTGTTACAAGTTGAAGACGTATACTTTAAGATGATATTTATTCCAAGCATAACAATCACCGGCCAGCAACTCAATGTCAAGCGTTTGACGAAAGCAAGGTGAGGGCTACGCCGTCCGTGGCCGCGAAATTTTGCGGGAACCTCCAAAAATTAATGATCGTCTTGATCCTTGCGCAACACGGGCAGGTCGAGCGCTACGCACTGAATACAGAGTTAGGCAACGCACGTTGATCCGAAGACGGGTCTAATTGGTGCGCCCAGCTACAAGGCCACAGGCCAACTGCCTAAAAGCAGCTCGCGCGGCCGACCTGGCGCCTGCCGCCACGGCAGTCAACCTGTTACCGTATCATAGACCAACAATCGGGCCTGCCCGCATTGCGACCACGCGCTTGGCGCCGCTGACCAGCGACATTCACGCCTACGACGACATCGACCTGCTGCCGATCCACCCCATTGTCACCCGCATCAACCGCCATCGCGGCGTCTGCCCGTGCTGCCGCAAGCGCGTGGCCGCCACGGCGCCGGAGGGCTTCGAGCCCGGCTCGCCGTTCGGGCCAGGGCTGTGCGCGCTCATCATCCATCTCCACGTCACCCAGGCGATCAGCTTCGAGCGCCTGGCCCGCCTGCTGGCGGAGGTGTTCGGACTGAGCATCAGCGAGGGTGCTATCGCCAACATCCTGGCCCGTGCCGAGGCGCCGCTGCTGGCTGCCGCGGCGCCGATCGCCGATGCCGTGCGCGCCAGCCCGATCGTGGGCTCCGACGAGACCTCGGCGCGGGTTGGCGGCAAGACCTGGTGGCAATGGGTGCTGCTGGGCTCGACCGCGATCTGCCACGTGATCGCCGATACAAGGGCGGCCTCCGTCGTGACCGCGTTCCTGGGCGGCGCGCAGCCGGAAGTCTGGGTGGCCGATCGCTATGGGGGGCAGTTGGGCCATGGCGCAGTCCGCCAGTTGTGCCTGGCGCATCTGCTGCGCGACGCAACGTATGCGATCGAGGAGGGCGATGACGGGTTCGCGCCGGCTTTCGCTTCCTGCTGTTGCGGGCCGTGGCGATCGGCAAACGACGCGACGCGCTGAAGGGCAGCACCTTGGCACACTACCATGCCGATCTGGAGCGGCGGTTGAACCGGTTGCTGTCGGCGCCCACACCGCAGCGACCCACTGCACGCCGCCTGTTCCGCGCCATGCGCCGCGACCGCGACGACCTGTTCCGCTTCGTCACCCGGCGCGACGTGCCCTACACCAACAACGCCTGCGAGCGGGCGCTGCGGCCTTCGGTGATCTTCCGCAAGGTCACCGGCGGGTTCCGTGCCGAATGGGGAGCCAAGGTCTATGCTGCTGCGGCAAGCGTGATCGCCACCGGAAGACTGCATGGCCTGACCGCGTTCGAGGCGCTACGCGCCGCGCTCGACGGACGGACCGTCATGCGGGCGGGCTGACCCCGAACGAGGGGTGAGCAATTACTGTGCATTGGTTCATTCGTGTTCTGTTGTCCTCTTGGCATTTGCGAACGTCCTTTAGGATCAATGATAGCACCTCATCTATAATATGGATGCAGTATATTGACTGAAATTCCAGTCTATTGCTGACAGTCAAGACAAAAATACAAGTTGGCTGCAAGAGCTTGGCCAGACGTTCTGCCGATGAGAGCCGAAGTTTTATATGCTTCCCCTCGCTCCAGACCGTTTTTACCTGCGATCTGCACTCTGGCGGTTGAAGCCGACGATCTAGGAGCTGTTTGTCTGTTGGGCATGGGAATGGGAATTCTACAATAAAATCCCAGCCCGTTCTGTCCCGATCTGCCTTGTTGCAGAACAGGCCTGCATCGGCACATAGCTCGGCAAATCGCCGCTCGCCTTTCTCTCCGAGAGCATCTGAGTTTATCGGTCGCATTTCGTCAAACTCGAAACCGTGCTGTCGCTGACGTTCTAGCTTTCGGCGACCTCTGTCTTCAATAGCCTGGATCGGAAATTCAGAGTTCTTGATTGCTGCACCTGCGGTCAGGTTACATCGAGTTGGTCCCACACGAAGCCGTAGCCGCAGGTAAAGTCCGCTTCCCACCCCAAAGCACTGGTAACCGACTCGATTTCGCCTTATGAAGCGCCCAGCCGCTCTGCCATCAGCGCAAAGAACCCGTCCGAATCCAGCGTCTCCAAGACTATCGCATTGGCCTGCCCGGGCACGCACCACCTGTCGATGTTGGTCCGCCCCCGGCTGGCGCCCGCGCACTCGACCTCGACCCGCGCCGGCCGTGCCGTGAACAGGTCTGGGCGCAGCAGCCAGGCGATGGCGCACGGGTCGTGCAGCGGCGCCCCGTCTCCGCCGAACCGGCGCGAGGGCGGCACGCTCGCCTGGATGTCGCAGGCCGTGCGCAGCGCGCGGCCCGCGCAGGCGGCGCGCAGCGCGGCCAACCGCGCCTTGGTGGCCAGCGCCTGGGCGGTCAGGTCGAGCGTCGCCAGCACCACCGGCCGGTGAAGCGCCAGCACGGCCGCCAGCGCCTCCGGGTCGCACAGCGCGTTGAACTCGGCGGTCGGGCGTCATGTTGCCCTCGCCCCAGGCGCCGGCCATCAGCACGAAACGCGCGACCTTGGCGGCGAGCGCACGCTCGGTCAGCAGCGCGAGGGCGAGGTTGGTGGCCGGGCCGATGCCGACGACGGTGATCGGCTCCGCTGATGCGCGCAGCAGGTCGCGGATCGCATCGGCGGCGATGCCGGGCGAGGCCGGCGCACCCGCCGGAAGCGCCACGCCGCCGATGCCGTCATCGCCATGCACATGCGCGCCGCTCGGGTAGCGTCCGAGAAGCGGGCGATCGGCCCCGGCGAACACCGGGACCGAGGCTCCGGCAAGCGCCACCACGCCCAGCGCATTGGCCAAGGTCCGCTCCAGCCCGGCATTGCCCGCCACGACCGTTACGGCGCGGATGTCGAGCTCCGGAGAGGCGAAGGCGAGCAGCAGCGCCAGCGCGTCGTCGGTGCCGGGGTCGCAGTCGATGATGATCGGCGTGGGCATCTTCTACTGGTCGGCGAACGGGTTCTTGGTCCCCCGCAACTGAAGCCGGATCGGCACGCCGGGCAGGTTGCACGCCTCGCGCAGCCCGTTCACCAGATAGCGGGCGTAGTCGTCGGGAATGCGCTCGGCGCGCGTGCCGAACACCACGAAGGTCGGCGGGCGGGCCTTCGCCTGGGTGATGTAGCGCAGCTTGAGCCGGCGGCGGTCCACCAGCGGCGGCGGGTGGCGTTCCAGGGCGCCCTCGAACCAGCGGTTTAGCTCGCCGGTCGGCACGCGGCGGTTCCAGGTCTCATAGGCGCCCCAAACAGCCGGCCAGAGGCGGTCGATGCCGGCACCCGTCAGCGCCGAGAGCGTGACCACCGGGATGCCCCTCAACTGCGCCAGGCTCGTCTCAAGCCGGTCGGCGACGGCCCGGCGCGCGGCGTTGCGGTCGGGGACGGCGTCCCACTTCGTCAGCGCCAGCACGATCGCCCGTCCCTCGCGCTCGATCAGTTGCGCGATCTGCAAATCCTGGTCGTGCAGCCCCTCGACGCCGTCCACCGTCAGCACCACCACCTCGGCCATCTTCAGCGCGCCGATCGCGGCGCCGACCGACAGCTTCTCGAGCGGCGCCTCGATCCGCGCCCGCCGGCGCAGCCCGGCGGTATCCACCAGCTCGACGCGTCGGCCCTCGGCGTCGGTGAGGGTGACGGCGACGGCGTCGCGGGTCAGGCCCGGCTCCGGTCCGGTCAGCATCCGCTCCTCGCCCAGCAGGCGGTTCAGCAAGGTCGATTTGCCGGCGTTCGGCCGGCCGACGATGGCGAGCTTCAGCGTCCTGTCGCCGCCCTGCGCGTCCTCGGCGAGGGGTTCGGGCAGGCGCTCGGCGATCTCCGACATCAGATCGGCGATGCCCTCGCCGTGCTCGGCCGAGACCGCGACCGGGTCGCCGAGGCCGAGCGCGTAGGCGTCATAGAAGGCGGACCGCGAGGCGCGGCCCTCGACCTTGTTGGCGACCAGCAGCACCGGACGGCCCTGGCGGCGGAGCCATCGCGCGAAATGGCGGTCGGCCGGGGTCAGCCCGGCGCGGGCATCCACCACCAGCAGCACAAGATCGGCCTGCGCGACGGCAGTGGCCGAGGAGGCGTGCATCCGGCCCGGAAGACTGTCGGGCGCGGCTTCATCGAGGCCCGCCGTGTCCACCAGGCGCACCTGGCGCCCGCGCAGCATCGCCTCCGCCTCCTTGCGGTCGCGGGTGACGCCGGGCGTGTCGGCGACCAGCGCCATGCGCCGTCCGGCCAGCCGGTTGAACAGCGTGCTCTTGCCGACATTCGGCCGTCCGGCGATGACGACGACAGGCAGCATGGGGCTTACCGCAGGGCGATGAGGCGCCCATCCTCCGCCACCAGCAGCACCATTCCCTCGGCCAGCGCGGGCTGCACCGGGGCGGCGGCGGCGGGCAGGCGCTGGCGTCCGAGGATCTGGCCCGTGTAGGGGCTGACCGCCAGTGCCTCGCGCCCGGTGCCCGCCACCACCAGCCGGTCGCCGGCCAGGATCGGCCCGAACCAGGTCAGCGGGCCGGTCTGCTCCTTCGGGTTCTCGAAAGCCGGCAGGGGCGCGGCCCAGCCGACCCGTCCATCGGACGTGTGCAGGGCGGCCAGGACCTGATCGAGGCTCAGCGCGAACAGCCAGTCGCCAGCGATCCAGGGGCTGTCCTCGCCGCCGACGGCGCGTTCCCACAGCCGCCGTCCCGCGTGCAGGTCGAGCGCGGCGGTCAGTCCGCCCATGCCCATCGCCAGGACGCGCCCGGCGCTGACCACCGGATTGCCGCGGATCGAGGCGATGTCGGCGAGCGTGCCCGGCCCGGCGGCGGCCAGCGTGTCCGACCACACCACGCTGCCGCCCTCGGCGCGCAAGGTCGTCAGCTCGCCCGATCCGAACCCCGCCACCACCAGGCCGTCGGCGAAGGCCGGAGCGGGGGCACCCAGCAGGGCGGTGGTGGCGTTCTGCGCCTGATAACTCCAGAGCCGCCGCCCGTCGGCGGCACTCAGCGCCACCAACCGATCGCCGAGCGTGGTCACGAACACCCGCCCGGCGGCGATGGTCGGCGCGGAGCGGCCGGGCGCCTCGATGCCGACCCTCCAACGGATGTCGCCGCGCGCCGGGTCGAGCGCCAGGGCGGCGCCGAGGCCGTTGACCGCATAGAGGACGCCGTCGGCGAGGCCGAGCCCGCCGCCCACATTGGTGCTGCGATCGCGCTTGCCGCGGGTCTTCGTCCGCCACAGCACCCGCCCGCTGCCGAGATCGAGGGCGGAGATGTCGGCGCGGCTGTCCATCGCATAGACCACGCCGTTGCCGACCACGGGCTGGGTCAGGATCTTGCGGCGAAAGCCGCCGCCGGCGCCGAGATCGGCGGTCCAGGCGACGGAAAGCGCCGGGCGGGCGGCGAGGTGGCCCATGTCGTGCGCCGGGTTGCCGCCGGCCTGAAGCCAGGCGGCGTTGGCGACCGGAGGCGGCAGCGCGACGCGCGGCAGGGTGGTATCGGCTTGCAGCACATCGACCGCGCGCAGCACCGGCTCGCGCTTGCCCGGCAGCGGCGGCTTGTGCTCGCCGAACCACCCGCTGAACAGGCCGCAGCCGGTCAGGCCGAGCGGCAGGGCCAGCACGGCGCGCCGGCTGAGCGCAGGGGCGGAGCGCATCGCCTCAGCCGCCTAGCTGCTGGAGCAGGAGCTGGGCCGAATCGCGCACGCCGGAGGGCGCCGCGCCGTCCACGGCCAGCCGGCGGAGGATGTCGCGCGCCGGGGCGACGCGGTTCTGCCGCAAATCCAGGAGCGCGAGCTGCCGCTCGGCGAGCGGCCGCCAGGGACTGTCCAGCACCGTGAGGGGCTTCAGACGCGCCTCCAGCGTCTGCGGATCACCGCTGTCGATCTGACGCTCGGCCCAGAGCAGGGTCGCGAGGTCGCGCAGCAGCGGGTCGGCCGACTGGTCGGTGGCGAGGGCATTATAGAGATCCAGCGCCTCCTGCTTCTTGCCCGCCTGCGAGGCCAGCGCCGCGAGGCGCAGCCGGGCGAGCGCGCGGTAGCCCGAAGGGCCGGATTCGGCCAGCCTGGTCAGCACGGAGGCAGCGGCGGCGCGGCTCACCTGGCCGGAGGGGCCGGTCGCTTGCGCCTGGTTCAGCGCCGCCAGGTATTGCGCGGCGGCGGTACGGTCCTGTCGCGCCTGGTAGTAGTCGCGAATGCGCCAGCCCGCGACGGCCGCCACCACCAGAAGCACCGCTACCAGGATCAGGCCAGCATGACGCGAGAACAGCCGGCGCATCCGCTCGGCGCGGACCTCTTCTTCCACCTCGTCGAAAATGTCGGGCACGATTCGCACTGGCTCCGCGGGGCGGCGGACCATAGCGGCGGCGGCGGCGGCGGGCAAAGGGTCGCGCCACGGCCAGTCCCGGAAGGTGATCAGTACAGGTCGGCTACCGGGATCGTCACGCCGATTTCCGGCAGTCAGAGGGAGCTGGTCACGGGCTCGGCTGCCAACCTGCTGACCGGCGCAGCACCGCGATCTCCGCAGGGTCGTCCTGCGGCAGGATGACGTAGGTCAGGATCGAGGGGACGGCGGCGTATGCTTCGGGCTCCACCCGCAGGTCGTTCAGCGCGGTCAGCGACGAGGACAGCACCTCGAAGACCGCCACCGGTTCGACCGTATCGGCGGCAGGGTCCGGATCGCCGCGCAGCACCAGCATGTCGGGATAGCGAGCCCTTCCGGTCGTGAGGACCTTGAGATCGCCCGGAAACGCCTCGTATTCCGATGGCAGAAGCCGGGTCAGCGCGTACTACTCGCGGATCAGCCGCCATGTGCCACGTGTGCCGCCGCGTCATCGGGAGCTCCGGGACGGCAGCTCCCGGTCCGTCGTGACCGGCGTGCCTGGCGAGACGCCCTGGACGGCGCTGGATTGGCCGCCCTTGGCTATCATGCAGAGCCCGACGGCGCACATAGCCGCGCAGGGCAGCAACGAGAGCAGGATCGGCGCCACCCGATTGCCGCCAGCCAGGGCCAGCCGAACGCCAATCCGAAGCCTGCGACGGCGGGCGCGCGCCGAGGAGGAACCCCGGCGCGCGCCCCAGGAAAGCAGGGATACACGCTTGAGGGCGAGGACCGAACGGGGTCCGGCGGAGCTGCGCACGAGCGCAGGTGTCGTGTTCATGAAGCATTCCTTCCAGTCTGGAACTCGTTCCCGCCGGTTGCCGTCCGTTGCGATGCCAACGCGGCTGCGCGCGGCCTGACACCATGCGGGGAAGATCGGGCGCACCACCCCAAGGCGGACTGCCCCGGTCTGGGTGCCGTCGGAACTCGAAACGCTGCGGGTGGTCCCTCTCCAGGAGAGGAATTCAGCGAGCGAAACTCCCGCCCTGACGACGACATTCATGTCTCACCTCGGAAAGACCCTATCGCACTGAGATACACCAGTGGCAACGAAGCCTTCATCCGTTCATGCGATACCGCACCGATGCGTGCGCTCCTTGCAATTGCCGTACTGCTGCTCGGCGGCTGCGCGGCCCCGATCGGCGAGGACGGGCTGCCGATCAGCCTGGGTCAGGCGGTGTGCGAGGCCGTGCCCGGCCATCGCTGCTGCCGCAAGCCGCCTCCGCCGCCCCCTCCGCAGCCCTACTGCACGCGCACCCTCGGGGTCGCCGATTGCTGGATCGATCCCGCGCGTCTGCCCGAGCACCAGGCGGACATCGCCGACACGCCAATGCCGGCGCCGGGCTGCGCGTAAATCGGCTTCACCGTGCCGCCTTCGCCTCGATGCTGTCCCAGATCGCTTGCTCGATCTGCACGCCATCGAAGCGGGCGATCTCTTGCAGGCCGGTGGGCGAGGTGACGTTGATCTCGGTCAGCCACTCGCCGATGACGTCGATGCCGACGAAGATCATCCCCTGCTCGCGCAAGGTGGGTCCGATGGCCGTGCAGATCTCGCGCTCCCGCGCGGTCAGCGTCGTCTTCTCCGGGCGGCCGCCGACATGCATGTTGGAGCGTGCCTCGCCCGCGGCCGGCACCCGGTTGATCGCCCCCATCGCTTCGCCGTCCACCAGGATGATACGCTTGTCGCCCTGCCGCACGGCCGGCTCGTAACGCTGGAACATCAGCGGCTCGCGCGAGCGCGCGAAATGCATCTCCAGCAACGCGCCGAGATTCTCGTCGTCCGGCTTGATGCGGAACACGCCGGCGCCGCCATTGCCGAACAGCGGCTTGACGATGATGTCGCGGTGCTCGGCCCGGAAGGCGCGGATCGCGTCCAGATCCCAGGTTATCATGGTGGGCGGCATCAGCTCGGGGAAGCGCGTCACCAGGATCTTCTCGGGCGCGTTGCGCACCGCCGCCGGATCGTTCACCACCAGCGTTCCGGGCTGAATGTGCTCCAGCATGTGCGTGGCGGTGATGTAGGCCATGTCGAAGGGCGGGTCCTGGCGCATCAGCACCACGTCGAAGCCGCCGAGATCGACCAGCGCCGGCTCGCCGAACCGCCAGTGCGCGCCGGCCGCGCGCCGCACCGTGACCGGGCACGCGCGCGCCGTCAGCCGCTCCACCCTCCGCGCCTCCGGCCCCTGCTTGCCCTCGCGCAACGCCATGTGGCGCACCTCGTAATGCCAGAGCGCATGGCCGCGCGCCTGTGCCTCCAGCATCAGCGCGAAGGTGGAGATCCGCCTCGATGTTGATGCTCTCGATCGGGTCCATCTGGACCGCGACTTTCAGCGCCATAACGCCCCCTGCCGGTGACCGCCGGCAGGTCTAATGCGAGATCGCCTCCAGCGCGAGGCCGCGCGTGCGCGGGCCGAAGCCGCCGATCACGATCATGACGACGGCCATGCAGCAGGCGATGAAGATGAACACGGCCGTGGCGCCGCCAATCCCGAGGAAGGTCGCGATGGCGAGGCCGGAGAGCGCCGCCGACAACCGGCTCCACGAATAGACGAAGCCGACGGCGCGGGCGCGGATGCGGGTCGGGTACAGCTCCGCTTGATAATTGTGGAACGCGAACGACAGCCAGTTGTTCGAGAGCGTGATCAGCACGCCGAAGATGATCAGCGGACCGGCGCCGGTCTGAGACGCGAAGAGCAGTCCGAAGACGCCGATCCCGAGCGCGGCCAGGACGATCTGCCATTTCCGCTCCATCCGATCGGCGATCAGCATCCCGATCAGCGGCGCGACCGGGTTGGCGACGGCGATGATGAAGGCCCACTCCAGGCTGTGGGTCACGGTGATGCCCTTGGCGATCAGCAAGGTCGGCACCCAGGCGGCAAAACCGTAGTAGCCGTAGGTCTGGAAGAACTGGAAGATCGACAGGACGGTGGTGCGCCGTCCGTACGGCGGCTGGAACACCTCCGCGTAGTCGGCCTTGCCAACCTCGGCGATCGCCGGGCCGGGCACCGCCAGGGGCATGTTGGTCTCCGCGACGACCTGGGCCTCGATCCGGCTCAGCACTCTCTCGGCCTCGGCCAGGCGGCCCTCGCGGGCGAGCCAGCGCGGGCTTTCGGGCAGGCCGCGCCGCAGCCACCAGACGACCAGCGCCCCCACGGCGCCGATCACGACCACCCAGCGCCAGTTTTCCGGCCCGAGCAGCCATGGCGAGGCGATCAGCGCCACCACCGGTACGGCGCAGAAGGTGACGAACTGGCTGAAGGCGAAGGCCCGCCCGCGCGTCAGGCGTGGGATCAGTTCGGAGACATAGGTGTCGATCGTCACCAGCTCCACCCCGATGCCGATACCGGCGATGAAGCGCCAGATATCGATCCAGAACCCGTTGGGCATCGCCGCCATGACCAGGGTCGAGACCGAGTACCACAGCAGCGAGTAGGTGAAGATCACGCGCCGCCCATAGGCGTCGGCGACCCAGCCGAAGGCGATGGTGCCGACGAACAGACCCGCGAACAGGGCAAACACGAAAGTCCCGGCGCCTGGCGTGTTGATCGCCTTCAACACGGAGAATGCGCCGAGCGAGGCGTCGGTGAACAGACCGTCCTTGGTCATGCCCGGCACCACGTAGGCGGTCAGGAACAGGTCATAGAACTCGAAGCAGCCGCCGAGCGAGATCAGCGTGATCATGCGCCAGATGGTGCGGCTGGCGGGCAGCCGGTCGATACGCGCGGCGAACTCCGCCGCCGGGGTGTTGACCATGTGGCTTGTTCCTCCCGCCCATGCCGCGCCGGGTTCGTTGCCTGGTTCAGGCCGGTTCTTTGAGGCCGGGCGGTCGCGTTGCGTCAAGCCCGGTCCCTTGCCGTTTCGCCGGCGGCGGACCATCTCACCGCTCACAATGCAGACACAACCTTTCGTGTTGCCCGACCCGGTGGGTTGGCACGGGACGACGATCCTGTGCGTCCGCCGCGACGGGCATGTGACCATGGCCGGGGATGGCCAGGTCAGCCTGGGGCAGACCGTCATCAAGGGAAATGCCCGAAAAGTACGGCGGATCGGGCCTGGAGGCTCGATCCTCTCGGGCTTCGCCGGCGCCACCGCCGACGCGTTCACGCTGCTCGAGCGGCTGGAGGCCAAGCTGGAGCGGTTCCCCAACCAGCTTGAACGTGCCTGCGTGGAGCTGGCGAAGGACTGGCGGACCGACCGCTACCTGCGCCGGCTGGAGGCGATGATGGCGGTCGCCGACCGCACCCACAGCTTCACGCTCACCGGCAACGGCGACGTGCTGGAGCCGGAGGACGGCGTCATCGCCATCGGCTCGGGCGGCAACTACGCGCTCGCCGCGGCCCGCGCACTTTTATCGGTGGAGGGGATGTCGGCCGAGGAGATCGCGCGCCGCGCCATGCGGATCGCCGCCGATATCTGCGTGTACACCAACGACAAACTGGTTATCGAGACACTGTAAACATGGACGTTCCAACCTATTCGCCGCGCGAGATCGTCTCCGAGCTGGACCGCTTCATCGTGGGCCAGCACGACGCGAAGCGCGCGGTCGCGGTTGCGCTGCGCAACCGCTGGCGCCGCCAGCAGCTTCCCGAGGGGATGCGCGAGGAGGTGGTGCCGAAGAACATCCTCATGATCGGCCCCACCGGCGTCGGCAAGACCGAGATCGCTCGTCGCCTGGCAAAACTTGCGCAATCGCCGTTCCTGAAGGTGGAGGCGACCAAGTTCACCGAAGTCGGCTATGTCGGCCGTGACGTGGAAAGTATCGTTCGCGACCTGGTCGAGGCCAGCCTGGTGATGCTGCGCGAGATCTCGCGGCACGACGTGCAGGCGAAGGCCGAATTGGCCGCCGAGGAGCGGCTCATCACCGCGCTGGTGGGCGAAGGGGCGGCGGCCGACACGCGGTCGAAGTTTCGCCGGATGCTGCGCAACGGCGAGTTCGAGGACAAGGAGATCGAGATCTCGGTGGCCGAAGCGCCCAGCGGCATGCCGATCGGGCAATTCGACATGCCCGGGATGCCGCCTGGCCAGGTGATCAACCTCGGCGAGATGATGAAGGGCATGTTCGGCCGACCCCAGCAGGTGCGCCGGATGACGGTGCGGGCGGCACGCGAAGCGTTGCAGCGCGAGGAGGCGGATCGGCTGCTCGACAACGAGCGCCTGGCTAAGGATGCGGTGGCGCACGCCGAGAACAACGGCATCGTGTTCCTCGACGAGATCGACAAGATCGCGCGCTCCAGCGAGGGCATGGTTCGCGGCGGGGACGTCTCGCGCGAGGGCGTGCAGCGCGACCTGCTGCCGCTGATCGAGGGGACGACGGTGAACACGAAGTACGGCCCGGTGAAGACCGATCATGTGCTGTTCATCGCCTCGGGTGCGTTCCACCTGTCCAAGCCCGCCGATCTGCTACCCGAGTTGCAGGGACGACTGCCGATCCGTGTCGAGCTGCAACCGCTGTCGCGCGACGACCTGCGGCGCATCCTGACGGAACCGGAGCACTCGCTCGTGAAACAGTACTCTGCGCTGATGGGGACCGAGGATGTCGAGTTGAACTTCACCGACGACGCGGTGGACGCGCTGGCGACGCTCGCGGCCGACATCAACGACCGGGTGGAGAATATCGGCGCCCGCCGGCTGCACACGGTGCTGGAGCGGCTGCTGGAGGACATCAGCTTCACCGCGACCGACCGTCCCGGCGAGACGATCACCGTCGATGCGGCCTACGTGGACGAGCGGGTCGCGCCGCTGGCGCGGAAGGGAGATCTGAGCCGGTTCATCCTGTAGGAGCCGTGTACCTAACAGCCGTTGCAACCTTCCGCCCGGAGCACTATGCTCCGGGCCGTTGCACGGGGATGCCACGGCCATGATGACCTTGAAGCTGACGCAGATCGGAAACTCCGTCGGGGTGATCCTGCCGAAGGAGCTTCTCGGCAAGCTGGGGGTCGGCAAGGGCGATACGCTCTATGCGATCGACACGCCGGAGGGCGTGCGGCTCTCGACCGCCGATCCCGAGTTCGAGGCGCAGATGGAGGTCGCGCGCCGGATCATGAAGGAGCGGTGGGCGGTCCTTCGTGAGCTGGCGAAGTGACCGTCTGGCTCTCGCGCGAGCTGATCCTTGCGGTCCATGACGAGCAGCTTGCCCAGCATGGCGGCGCTTCGGGCATCCGTGATGCCGGTCTGCTGGAGAGCGCCCTGGCTCGGCCGGCGAACCGGGCGGCATATGGCGATCCCGACATTGCGGAACTCGCAGCATTGTACGCGATCGCGCTGGCCCGCAATCATCCCTTTGTGGACGGCAACAAGCGCACTGCGTACGTTGCGTTGGAGTTGTGCCTCCGGCTGAACGGTCTGCGCTTCGTTGTCTCTGACGCTGAGGCAGCGGTGGTTATGCTTCAGCTTGCGGCTGGTGACATATCGGACGGGGAGTTCATGACCTGGGTACGGCAAAACGCCGTGGCCTGAAACCAGCGATAGGGGAGGGTGCTGCTATGCCATCAGGCCACGCAGCCATTGTAACCGGAGCGGCCAGCGGCATCGGCCGCGCACTCACGCTCGGCCTGCTACATGCGGGTCATGATGTCGCCGGAGTCGATCGCGAACCCGCCTGGCTTGACGACCTGACGGGCGCGGCGCGCGCGCTTTCGGGCCGGTTCGTGCCGATCCGGGCGGATCTGGCCGAGGTTGGCGCATGCGACAGGGCGGTGGACGAGGCGGAGCGCGCGCTCGGACGCATCGATGTGCTGGTGAACAACGCCGGCACGGGCCAAGGCGCGGTGCGCACCGACCAACGGCGCAATCCGATCCGTTTCTGGGAGATCACGCCCGAGCAGTGGCAGCGCTTCGTCGCCGTGAACGCCACCGCGCCGCTGATGATGGCGCGCGCGGTCGCGCCACGGATGCTGCGCGTCGGCAAGGGGCGGATCGTCACCGTGACCACGAGCCTCGGCACCATGATCCGCGGCGGCTACATGCTGTACGGCGCGAGCAAGGCTGCGGCCGAGGCGGGCGCGGCGATCATGGCCGCCGACCTCGCGGGCAGCGGCGTCACCGTCAACGTTCTGGTGCCCGGCGGGATGACGGATACGCGCATCATCCCGGAAGCGGAGCTGGCCGACCGTTCGCGGCTGATCCGCCCCGAGGTGATGGTCCCGCCGCTGCTCTGGCTGATCTCGGACACGGCGGCGCACGTGACGGCACGCCGCTTCCTCGCGGTGCATTGGGACGCGTCCCTGCCGCCGGAGCAGGCGGCCGAGAAATGCGGCGCCCCGATCGCCTGGACCAGCATTGGGACGATGCCGATCGAACCCGATTGAGCTCGTACCCAATAATCTGTTCAACGTCCGCGTTTAATCTGTCCAACGCCCGCGTTCGGTGGTGCGCGCTTACCGATGCCCAGAGCCGGGGATGTGCCGTCAATTTATCGGCTCTGCCTCCTTCTCCGCATGCATCTCGGTCGTCCATCTTAAAAGTATGGGCGCGCTACAATGCCCTCTACGGCAACGACGTTAGAGGCTGGCATTTTGATGCTCGTTGAGATGTATCGCATCCAAATGGCTGGATGGGAGCGGGCCGCCGTATAGGTAGCAAGGTCGACCATATTGATCAGTTGGAAAATCTCGGTTACAGGAAGCTCATCAAGTTCGGTCAACAGCCGGGATAGGGATTTGGTTTTATCCAAATGGCCCACTAATTTGTTACGCAACCGTCTAATCTTCCTATACAGGTTGTGAAATCGGACATCAGCGGCAAGATCATTTATTGAACTAGAATCTCCGATTTCTTCTCTCATCATAACTTCTTGCAAGCCATCGATTGAGTGCTGGTTTCTCGTGTCTTTCAGGATGCAATCTGCCATATTCACGCCATGCAAAATCAAGTCAAGTTTAGCATGGCGCAGTGAGCCTATCATACCCTGGAAATTGGCAAGATTGCTTACAAAGAAATTTGCCAAAGTCATAAGCGCTTTGGAGCTATTATAGCGATAAAAACACCCCGCCAAATCGTTCTTTGAAATCTCCTAAATCTGATTGCCTTCAAAGCTCAAGAAATTGTTCGAAATACGGAAGCCTTCGATCTCTTCGTCTTGATACTTTCGAAGTATCAGAGCTGCAATCTTGGAAAATCTGCTTGCGACCTCCATGTTGATATTTTCCGGCAACATGTCCTTTGGGTGAATAGCTCCGAGATTTGAAGCCATAAACTCCAGCAGCGGCTTGATGGCGTCATTCCTTATATCTTCGACAGCTCGATAACCTTCAAAAAATTCAGGCTCCTGCTTATGAGCAAGGAAAGCGTCACGGATTTCTCGCATACGTTGTTGCTGGCGGTAGGCAATCAAATCCTCAAATGCCATCGCATTCACGATTATGCGGAAAGCAAGATACCTACGAATGGTGTCGCTCGGAGCGATCCCGATCATGCGATCGTAAAGCTGCGATCCTTGGTAGAGGAACACTCTCTTCGAGTTCAAATCCATTTTGTCCATCTCTATTCAGCTCGGACAATTCGGAAGCGGTCCTCCCCGCAGGGTCGCGGGGCTTAGGCCGCCTCGCTCTCCGTCCTGCGCTCGCTGCGCTTGCGGGCATGCGGGTCGAGATGGCGCTTGCGCAGGCGCACCGCCGAGGGCGTCACCTCCACCAACTCGTCATCCTCGACATAGGCGATCGCCTGTTCGAGGCTCATCTTGCGCGGCGGGATCAGCAGCATCGCGTCATCCTTGCCGGCGGCGCGGATGTTGGTGAGCTTCTTCTCCTTGATCGGGTTCACGTCGAGGTCCGCGCCCCGGCTGTGCTCGCCCAGGATCATGCCGACATAGACCTTCTCGCCCGGGCTCACGAACAGCGTCCCGCGCTCTTGCAGATAGAACAGCGCGTAATGCACCGCCTCGCCGTCGGCGTTGGAGATCAACGAGCCGGTGCGGCGGCCCTCGAGCGGCCCCTTCCACGGACCGTACCCGGCGAATAGCCGGTTCATGATGCCGGTGCCCCGCGTGTCGGTCAGGAACTCGCCGTGATAGCCGATCAGGCCGCGGCTCGGGATGAGGAAGGTCAGACGGACTTTGCCGCCGCCGGATGGGCGCATGTCGCGCAGCTCGCCCTTGCGGCGGGACATCTTCTCGACCACCACGCCGGAATAGGGCTCGTCCACATCGACCAGCGCCTCCTCCATCGGCTCCTCGCGCTCGCCCGTCTCGGGATCGCGCCGGGTCAGCACGCGCGGCCGGCCGATGCACAGCTCGAAGCCCTCGCGGCGCATCTGCTCGATCAGCACGCCCAGCTGAAGCTCGCCGCGCCCCGCCACCTCGAACGCCTCGGTCTCGTTGCTGTCGGCGACGCGGATGGCGACATTGCCCTCGGCCTCCCGGAACAGGCGCTCGCGGATCTGCCGCGACGTCACCTTCTTGCCCTCGCGCCCCGCGAGCGGGCCGTCGTTGATGCGGAAGGTCATCGCGAGCGTGGGCGGATCGACCGGGATCGCGTGCAGTGGCGCGGCGACTTCCGGCGTGCAGATGGTGTCGGGGATGGTTGCATCCGCTAGTCCGGCGACGGCGATGATGTCGCCAGCCTCCGCCTCCTCCACCGGCACGCGGTCGAGGCCCCGGAATGAGAGCAGCTTGGTCATCCGTCCAGTCTCTATGACGCCGCCGTCCGAGTGCAGCACCTTGACCGGCATGTTCAGCCGCGCACGCCCCTGTTCGACCCGTCCGGTCAGCACGCGGCCCAGGAAGTTGTCGTATTCAAGGATGCTGGCGACCATCGCGAACGGCGCCTCGGCATCCAGCGTCGGCGCGGGGACGTGGCGCAGCACCAGGTCGAACAGCGCCGAAAGGTCCTGGCGCGGGCCGTCGAGGGTCGGGTCGGCCCAGCCGTTCCGGCCGGAGGCGAACAGCATGGGAAAGTCGAGCTGCGCGTCGGTGGCGCCCAGCGCGGCGAACAGGTCAAATACTTCCGTATGCACCTCGTCGGGGCGGGCATCGGACGCGATCGACCTTGTTGACGACGACGATCGGCTTCAGGCCGCGCGCCAGCGCCTTGCCGACGACGAACTTGGTCTGCGGCAGCACGCCCTCGGCCGCGTCCACCAGCACCAGCGCGCCATCGACCATGTTCAGGATGCGCTCGACCTCGCCGCCGAAATCGGCATGGCCGGGGGTATCCACGATGTTGACGCGGGTATCCTTCCAGACCACCGACGCGCACTTGGCGAGGATGGTGATTCCCCGCTCGCGCTCCAGCTCGTTGCGGTCCAGCGCCCTGTCCACCACCTGCTGGTGGTCCCGGTAGGCGCCGGACTGGCGCAGGAGCTGATCGACCAAGGTGGTCTTGCCATGATCGACATGGGCGATGATGGCGAGGTTTCGAATGTCCATACGTTCTCTCAGGCGTTCCTCGGGCGCGTCGGTAGGCCCGGACGCGGCGTGTTGCAGCGCACACATAAGGCGCGGCACGTCAGGATGCGAGTGCGAAGACCAGCAGGGCTGAAACCCGGACGGGTTGGCGAGGGTCGCGGGGCGGTCTAGCTACTCCGGGCATGTCGCCACGGAACACCGCCCTGCCCACCGACGGGCTGCCCCCGCCCGAGCGGCTGCGGGCGATGATCACGCTGGGCATCGCGGTCGCGATGTCCGTGCTGGATTCAGCCATCGCCAACATCGCCTTGCCGACCATCGCGCACGAGCTTGCCGCGACCCCGGCAAGCTCGATCTGGGTGGTCAACTCCTATCAGTTGGCGGTCACGGTTTCGCTGCTGCCGCTCGCCTCCCTCGGCGACATCGTCGGCTACAAGCGGGTCTATTGGGTCGGGCTTGCCGTGTTCACCCTTGCCTCGGCCGCCTGCGCGGCCTCGCAGACGCTGCCGGCGCTCGTGGCGTCGCGGGTTCTCCAGGGGCTGGGCGGCGCCGGGATCATGAGCGTGAACACCGCCCTGGTCCGGTTCGTCTTCCCCCGCGCGATGCTGGGACGCGGCATCGGGTTCATCGCCTTCGTGGTCGCGACCTCCTCCGCCACCGGGCCGACCGTCGCCGCGGCGATCCTGTCGGTGGCGAGCTGGCACTGGCTGTTCGCGGTGAATATCCTGCCGGGCGCGCTCGCCCTTTGGCTCGCCGCGCGCGTGCTGCCGATGACGCCGCGAAGCCGGCACCGCTTCGACCTGCTCGGGCGCGGCGCTGAACGCCGTTACCCTCGGGCTGCTGATCTACGCCGTCGACGAGTTGGGCCGGGGCGAGCGCGTCGCCTGGGCGGTGGGGGAGCTTGCAGCAGCCGCGCTGTTCGGCGTGGTCTTTGTCGCGCGGGAGTTGGCGCGCACCGCGCCGATCCTGCCGGTGGACCTGTTCCGCCGCCCGATCTTCGCGCTGTCCGTGGGCACCTCGATCTGCTCCTACACCGCACAGGCCACCGCGTTCGTCTCGCTGCCCTTCCTGTTCGAGGACGTGGGTCATCTGTCGCAGATCGCGACCGGGCTGCTGATGACGCCGTGGCCGGCGATCGTCGTCATCATCGCCCCGATCGCCGGACGGTTGTCGGATCGGTCCTCCCCCACGCTGCTCGGTGCAATGGGCCTTGCGGTGATGACGGTGGGGATGGCGCTGCTGCTGACCATGCCGACGCAGTTGGGCTGGCAGACCGTGGCGTGGCGCATGGCGGTTTGCGGCTTCGGGTTCGGCTTCTTCCAGTCCCCCAACAACCGTCTGCTGGTCGGCGCCGCGCCGCCGGAGCGCAGCGGCGCCGCCTCCGGCATGCTCTCGACCGCGCGGCTGCTGGGACAGACCATGGGCAGCGCGGTCGTGGCGCTGACGTTCGGCATCGGCTCGGCTACCGGCGCCGGCATCGCCAGCGGAGTCCGGCTGTCGCTGCTGGCCGGCTTGGTCGCCGCGGCTGGCGCCACGATCATCAGCTTCGTGCGCGTGGGTCATAGACGCGAGACACGACGCGGCTGACCGTTGTCTCAGCCGGAACGGACCTCGATTTCCGTGAGGCCGGCCGCCAAAAGCCGCAGCAGGTCGGGAAGCGCCAGGGCGATGCAGCCTTCGGTTGGCGCGTGGTCAGGGCGGCTGACATGCAGGAAGATCGCGGAGCCCCTTCCCCGTCTCACCGGGGCATCGTTCCAGCCCAGCACGCCGACCACGTCATACACCGGATCGGCGCGCCACAGCGCCTCATACCGTGCGGGATGCGGCAGGGTCACCATCCGGTTGTAGTCGGCATCATCCGGATCGTCGCACCAGCCGTCGGTGGGCGAGAGGGGCTCGACCGGCACCGCGCAGCCCGGCGGGCGCAGGCGGTCGGCGCGGTACAGCACCCGGCGCAGCGGCAGAAGCCCGGCCGGGGTCGCGCCGTCGCCCTCCTGCTTGTTCGCCTGCACGCCACCTCGGCCGAGCGTAGCGCGCAGGACCAACCCCGCGGCGACCAGCACTTCATCCGGTCCCACCATGGCGCGCATGTCAGCCCCCCAGTAGATGGCCGAAGCGATGCGCCTTCGTCGCCAGATAGTGGTCGTTGACGCCGTTGGGCGCGAAAGCATGCGGCACGCGCCCCGCCACATCGATTCCGCACGCGGCCAGGGCGGCGAGTTTCTCGGGGTTGTTGGTCAGCAGGCGCACGCGCCGCAAGCCGAGCGCCTCCAGCATGGTTGCGGCGACCAGGAAATCGCGCTCGTCCGCGCCCCAGCCGAGCGCGCGGTTGGCGTCTAGCGTGTCCAGCCCGCGGTCCTGCAGGGCGTAGGCGCGCAGCTTGTTCACCAGCCCGATCCCGCGCCCCTCTTGCGCCAGATACAGCAGCACTCCGGCGTGCTCCTGCGCCATGCGCCTTATGGCGCCGCGCAATTGCAGGCCGCAGTCGCACCGAAGGCTCCCCAACAGGTCGCCGGTGAAGCACTCCGAATGCAGCCGCACCAGCGGCGCCTCCACGGAGGTTGGGTCGCCCACCACGATGGCGAGGTGCTCCACGCCAGCATCGTCGGTGCGGAAGGCGACGATGGTGGTATCCGCCGTTGCCTCCAGCGGCACACGCGCCTCGGTGACGCGGGTCAGTCCGGCAAGCCCCGCAGCCGGATAGCTGGCGGCGTCGGCGGCCGGAACGCTCAGCAGGCCGAGGCGAAGCGCGGCGGCTGGCGCACCTGGGATGGCCGCGGCGGCCAGCGCTGCCGGCAGCAGGCGCGACAACTTGACCAGAGCCAAGGCGGCGCCGGCGGCCTCGGGCGCCGCGACCTCGCTCGGCGTCTCTGCCCGCGTCTGGTCGAGCGTGGGATCGGCGAGCGCCTGCAAGGCCCTGGACTCCAGCAATCCCGGCGTGAGTTGGAGCGCCAGGACAGGCTCGGTCGTGCGCACCGGCCGGTCCAGGATGGCCTCGGCGCGGCTCCTGGCAAGCAGCATCGCCGGCGGCTCAGCCGCCAACGCCGCGAACTCCCGCAATCCCCGATCCCCGACTGTCTCAGCGGCCAGCAGCACCAAAGGGGCCGCGCCGCTCAGCAGCACCGGAACCCCACGCCGGAGCTCGGCGGCGGCGCGATGCACCATGCGCAGCCGTGCCATTGATGGCCGGTCGGCGGCGGGATTCTCGATAGAGACCGCCCGGAGGCCGTTTGGCCGGCCAGCCAGGGAATGTGTCATCGCATCTTCACGGTGAAGGAAATTGGGCATGGCCGATTTTGGTCAAGACTGGCACCGCGGCCGTGCGTTGGCCACCCGAGCACAAAGAAGTAACGGCAACGTCACAAACTGCTTGGTATGGGGACCCCCCACGACTATATTATTTTGCGACGCATCTCGGTTATGTGACCACGACGGTCCCGACAGGCAAAGGTTCGGAGATGCGGCGCGGTGTAAACGTATCGTAAGCTAATCGTTATCGTTCAACCCGGTTCGCGCGCGCGGCGGGTCGGACCTGACACAGGGGCTGTATGCCGCTTGGCCTGGCAAGGAACGGAGAGAATGTCGAGTGAACGACCCATCCTGATCGTCGACGACGATGACGATCTGCGTCTCACGCTCGCCGAGCAGTTCGGCGTGGAGCGGGAGTTCCTGCCCGTGGAAGCGGCAAGTCTCGCGGAGGCGGAAGAGAAGCTGAGCAGCCGTGATTTGCGTTTCGACGCTCTGATTCTCGATGTGCGGCTGCCGGATGGCGACGGGCGCGATTTCTGCATGAAGCTGCGGCGGCAGGGACACAAGATGCCGGTCATCATGCTGACCGGGTCGGACGCCGAGTTTGACGTGATCCGCGGCCTCGACTTGGGTGCCAACGATTATATGGCGAAGCCTTTCCGGCTGGGGGAACTGCTGGCGCGGGTTCGAGCCCAGCTCCGCATCTTCGAAAACAGCGAGGACGCGGTCTTCACTATCGGCCCCTACACCTTCCGGCCCTCGGCCAAGCTGCTGCAGGATCCGACCAGGAACCGGCGCATCCGCCTGACCGAGAAGGAGGCCGCGATTCTCAAATTCCTCTACCGCGCCGGCGATCGGGCCGTTGCGCGGCAGGTGTTGCTGAACGAGGTCTGGGGCTACAACGCTGCGGTCACGACGCACACGCTGGAGACCCACATCTACCGCTTGCGCCAGAAGATCGAGCCCGATCCGGCCAACGCACGGCTCCTGGTCACGGAAGGCGGCGGATACCGCCTTGATCCCGAAGGCGTGAAGGTCGTCATGGCGTAGCCGATGCGGCGAGACGTTGAGGAGCCGGCCCCGGGGTGGGCTATCCTCGGCGCCCGTCGCGTCTTCTGGCAGCGGCCGTTCACACTGATCTGTTCTTCGTCATTTCCGCGAAAGCGGGACTCCGTTGCGGCCATAACGAACTCGGTGCGCGCGGCCCCTTGAATGGGCGGCGGAATCAGGGAAGATGCGGCCTCATCGTGCCGGGGCGGTCTCCCCGGCTATCCTCGCACGGGCAGGGCATGAGCGATCACGCGCACGGCACACCCATTCCGGCCAGTTCCGGACTGAAGCAGCCTTATCACCTGGTGAATCCCAGCCCCTGGCCGCTGGTCGGCTCGCTTGGCGGGACGCTCGTGGTGGTCGGGATCATCCTCGCCGCCCATTACGGCAGCTACGCGACGCTGGTCATCGGCGCGCTCGTCGTCTTCACCACGATGTTCTTCTGGTGGCGCGACGTCATCCGCGAAAGCCGGACGCCCGGCCTGCATTCTCCGGTCGTTCGGCTTGGCCTGCGCTACGGGATGATGTTCTTCATCGCCAGCGAGGTGATGTTCTTCGTCGCCTTCTTCTGGGCGTTCTTCAACTACGCCTTGTTTCCCGACAACGTCTCGGGCCTGGCCAATCCGGTCTGGCCGCCGCCGAACATCCACACCTATGACCCGTTCCATATCCCCATCCTCAATACGATGATCCTGCTGCTTTCCGGCACCACGATCACCTGGGCGCACCATTCGCTGATCGAGGGGGACAGGAAGTCGTTGGTTACCGGCCTTGCATTCACCTTTCTCCTGGGGATGGCATTCACGGGCTGTCAGCTGATCGAATATACGCATGCCCCCTTCAAGTTCGTGGGCGGCGGCGTCTATCCCTCGGTGTTCTTCCTGGCCACCGGCTTTCACGGCTTTCACGTCATCGTCGGCACCTGCTTCCTGATCGTCTGCTGGTTCCGCGCGCGCGCCGGGCAGTTCAACCCGCAGCGCCATTTCGGCTTCGAGGCGGCGGCCTGGTACTGGCACTTCGTCGATGTCGTCTGGCTGTTCCTATTCGTCTGCATCTACTGGTGGGGCGCCAGCCCTGTCGTCGCCTCGCCCTGATCCGCAGCGCCCTGATCCGCAGCCCGGGGAACCCTCGGTCTGGGAGGCGGCCATGCGCTGCCGTTGCCCGCGCTGCGGGCGCGGACGCCTCTATGCCGGGCTGCTCACGGTCCGCGACCGCTGCGAGGTCTGCGGCCTCGATCTCTCCCGCGCTGATGCGGGCGATGGCGCGGCTGTCGGCGTTATCCTGATCCTGGGCGCCGTGATCGTCGGTCTCGCGTTCTGGGTCGAGATCGCGTTCAGCCCCCCACTATGGGTCCATGCGATCATCTGGCCGGCGGTCACTTTTCCCCTTGCCGTCCTGATGATGCGGCCGTCCAAGGCCGCGCTGGTGGCGCTGCAGTACCGCAACCGGAGTGGGGAGATGGGGTTGTAGCCCGCCCGGCACGCCGCATTTGCTGGCCATCCATGTCCCTTGTCGCACTCGATACCCACCCCCGCGCCCCTCGCCGCGCACTCCTGTTGCCCGGCACAATGACGCTGCTGATGCTTTTGGTGCTGCTGGGCCTCGGCACCTGGCAGGTCCGGCGTCTGGAATGGAAGCAAGGCATCCTGGCGCAGATCGCGGCCGCGGAGGCGGCTCCGGCCGTGCCCCTGCCAGCCGCTCCGGGGCCGTTCCAGAAAGTCAGCGTCACCGGCCATTTCCTGCCCGGACTGGCCGCGCTCTACGGCGTCGAGGTTCGGGAGACCCCGACCGGCGCAGTCATGGGTCGACAGCTTATCGCGCCGCTCACGGCCGACGGCCGCATCATACTAGTCGATCGCGGCTGGGTGCCGGGGACCGGCATGCTCGCCCCGCCTGCCGGGCCGGTGACGATCACCGGCTACGCGCGCCCTGGAGAACGTCCGCGGTTGCTGGGCGCCGCCGACGATCCGGCGCGCCGGGAGTTCTTCACGCTGGACCCTGCCGCGATCGCGGCATCGCTGGGCCTGTCCGACGTGGCGCCCTTCACGCTGGTCGCGCTCGGCCCCTTGGGCCAGCCGCCGATCCCGGCGCAGCACCTGCCGCAGCCGCCGAACAATCACCTGTCCTATGCGCTGACCTGGTACGGGCTCGCCGTCGTCCTGATGGTCGTGTTCATCGCCTGGGCACGCGGGAGGCTTTCGAATGACCCCGTATGACCGCTTGGCGGCGCGCTTTGCCCGCATCGGCACGATCAGCGAAGCGGCCTCAGTGCTGGGCTGGGACGCGGCTACAATGATGCCGCCGGGCGGGGGGGCAGTGCGAGGCGATCAGCTCGCCGTCCTCGCGGGACTTGCGCACGGGCTGCTGGTCGCGCCGGAGGTCGGCGGCGACCTGGATGCGGCCGAGGCCGAAGGCGTCGACGGCGATCAGTGGCGTGCGGCCAACCTGTATCTGATGCGCCACGCCTACACGCGCGCCGTCGCCTTGCCGTCCGCGCTGGTCGAGGCCCAGGCCCGCGCCAACTCCGCCTGCGAGAAGGTCTGGCGCGAGGCGCGGCGCAGTGCCGACTTCGCCCTGGTCCGCCCGCATCTGGCCGAGGTGGTGGGTCTCGTGCGCGAAGCCGCTAGCGCCCTTGCCCCGGTGCTGGGCCTGTCGCCCTACGATGCGCTGATGGACGGCTTCCAGCGTGGCATCGGCACCGCGGATGTGGCGCCGGTGTTCGCCGGCTACGAGACGTTCCTGCGCGGCGCGCTGCCGGCGGCGCAGGAGCATCAGGCCCGAGCCGGCGTCCCGCTCCGTCCCGAGGGCCCGTTCCCGATCGCCGCCCAGGAGGCGCTGTGCCGCCGCGTCTCGGAACGCCTCGGGCTAGACTTTGCCCATGCGCGCCTCGACCGCTCCGCTCACCCGTTCTCCGGGGGAACCCAGGCCGACGTGCGTATCACCACGCGCTATGACGAGGCCGATTTCACGCAAGCCGTGTTGGCGGTGGTCCACGAGACCGGCCACGCCCTCTACGAACGCGGGCTGCCCGAAGCGTATGCGCGCCAGCCCGTGGGCGAGGCCGCGGGGATGGCGGCGCACGAGAGCCAGTCGCTGATCGTGGAGATGCAGGCCTGCCGGTCGGACGCCTTCCTTGCCTGGCTCGGCCCGGAGCTGCACGCGACGTTCGGGGGCGATGCGGCGCCCTATCGGCCCGAGAACCTGGCGCGGCTCTGGCGCCGGATCGAGCCTGGATTCATCCGGGTCGATGCCGACGAGATGACCTATCCCGCGCATGTCATCCTGCGGTTCCGGCTGGAACAGGCGCTGATCGCGGGCGATCTGGCGGTTGCCGACCTGCCCAGCGCCTGGAACGCTGGGATGCGCGACCTGCTCGGCATCACGCCGCAAGATGACGCACGGGGATGCCTGCAGGACATCCACTGGTACGACGGGGCGTTCGGCTATTTCCCGAGCTACACGCTGGGCGCCATGGCCGCGGCGCAGCTCATGGCGGCGGCGCGTCGGGCGCTGCCCGACCTCGACGCGGCGCTGGAGCGGGGCGATCTGGCGCCGCTGCTGCGATGGCTACGGACCCATGTGCATGGCAAGGGAAGCCTGCTCGGCTTCAACGACCTGCTCCGCGCGGCCACCAGCAAGCCGCTCGACCCGGCGGATTTCGAGGCGCATCTGACGGCGCGCTACCTGGGTTGAAGGATCACGTCTCCGGCCAGGATGCGGCGCCGGCCATTATCCGTGTCAAGCAGCAGCGCGCCATCTAGATCGAGGCCGGCAAACGTGCCGTCCATCTGACCCGCGCGCAGAGGGGTGCCCAGCTCATGGGCGCGGGCCAGCCAGTCGGCGCGGATCGGGGCGAAGCCGGCGTTCAGCCATAGGTCGAGGCGGGTGGCGAGGAAGGCGAGGAGGGTGGTTCGGGAGGCTTGAACTGATATCCAAACTCTCCCTCTCCCGCTTGCGGGAGAGGGCTGGGGTGAGGGTGTCTCCGCGGGGACTCTCCGCCCGCTCGCCCCCCCTCACCTCGACCCTCTCCCCCCGCAAGCGGGGGGAGAGGGAGTTTACCCGCGCCGCCTGCTGCACCAGTGACGTGACCGGGTAAGGCGTGCCCGTCGGGCAGTGCCCGACATTTACCCCTATCCCGACGATCGTGGCCGTTTCCCCCTGTTCGATCAGGATGCCGGAGATCTTCGCGCCTTCCACCAGCACGTCGTTCGGCCATTTCAGCGCCGCCCGGAAGTCCGGCGGCAGGAACGAATCCACCATGTCGGCCACCGCCAGGGCGGCGACGAAGGACAGTTCGGCAAGTCGCGCCAGGGGGAGATCGAGCCGCAGCAGAACCGAGAGGTAGAGGTTTCCCGGCGGGCTGACCCAGCTTCGCCCCACCCGCCCGCGTCCGGCGGTCTGCTGGCGCGCGGCGACGACCGTCCCGTGTGCGGCGCCGGCTTGCGCGAGACGCCGCGCCTCGTCGTTCGTGGAGCCGAGGCTGTCGTACAGCCGCACATCGAACAACGGCGTCATCCCCGCCCGCGCGCCTGCGCGCGGCGGGCCAGCGCGAGGATGGTGTTGCGGCAGATCGCGAGGTCTGGCGCGCCGGTGCGCTTGCAGGCGCGCTCGGCCTCGGCCAGCCCAGTCATGGCCGTCATCAACGCGGGTTCCGTCCACAGGCCCAGCGCGCGGGCGAACGAGCCGACCCGACGGAAGAACACCGGCGGGCGTGCCGCCTTCGTCGCTTCGGCCGGGGTCATGCCGCGATCGACCGCAAGGCGGGCGCGATGCAGCCGCTGCATGTGCGACAGCGCGAGGCGCAGCACGCCGACCGTGCTGCCGCCCTCGGACAATGCCAATTCCAGCGCGCGGTCGGCGGTCGCGACATCGCCCTGGGTGGCGGCGAACAGCGCGTCATCCAGCGACAGCCCGGCGAGGTCGCCGACACAGGCGGTTGCCGCCTCCATGTCGATGCGCCCGCCCTTGCCTACGTACAGCGCAAGCTTCTCGATTTCCTGGCGGGTGGCTGCGCGGTCGGCGCCGAGATGGGCGGCGAGCCAGGCAAGTGCCTCGGGCTCGACGGCGACTCCGGCGCCGGCCAGGGAAGCGCGGATCGTCTCCTCCAGCGCGCGGCCCTCCTCGGGATAGCAGCCGATCGCCGCGCCGTCGGACGCGGCCTCCACGGCTCGGCGCAGCCGCGAGGCGCTGGCGAGGCTTGGCGCCTCCAGCACCACCAGCGCCGGGGCGGCACTTTTCAGTACCGCCTCGACACTAGCGCGCGCCGCCTCGCCGGCGTCGCGAACCCGCACGACTCGCCGCCCACCCGTCAGCGGCAGGCTGGATGCCTCCGCCTCTAGCCGGTCCACCTCGTCACGGGCCAACTCCGCTACGCGGAACGGGTCGTCGAGCCCTCCGGCGACCGCGCGGGTCAGCGCCTCGGCGCGCTCGCGGATCATGCCTACGTCGTCGCCGTGCAGCAGCACGACGCGGATGCCGCCGGGGTCGCGCAGGAAAGCGGGAATCCGGCGGGAGTCGAGCTTCATCGTCGCACCGTCACCCGCGCTGCGGGAGAGGGGGACCCACGCCGCGGGCGTGGGAGGGTGAGGGTCGGGCGGCACCGCTACCCGGTCTGCATTCCCGCCCGCGCGCGGAAGAACGTGGCGAGGCGGAGCGTGATCTGGTCCGCAACCTGCGCGGCCAGGCGCGCGGTAGCCTGTTCGGTCTCCAGGTCGCCGGCGAAATACTGGGCGTCGAACACGTTGACGCTCTCCATCGCACGGGCCGAGCCATCGGCGATGTGGGTATGGCCGGGGTCGCGGGCGTTGAGCGTCCAGTTGGCGCGCGCGATCAGGCGCGTGCTCGTGTTGGTGTTGTCGGGCAGAATGGCGATGCCCTCCCCGGCGATCCAGTAGAATACGCCGAGGTCGTAGCGGGGCGTGCCCTCACCGCTGGCGCCGTACAGCCGCTGTTGCAGCGCCTGCCGCAGCAACTGACCCGGCCGATCCGGAATCCGCACTACGTCGATCGCCGCCAGCTCGCGCGCCGCCGGACCGGGGTTGCCGGAGGCGGTGCTTCGGTAGACCGGTTGGAAGCCGCAGCCCGCCAGCGGGGCCAGGCCGAGCAGGCCGAGCAGGCCGCGCCGGGGCAGGCGCCTCATCCGGCGACCACGAAATTGACGATGCGGTCCGGGACGTGGATGCGCTTGACGACCCGCTTTCCGGCCAGCGCGCGCGCCACGTTTGGCTCCGCCTCGGCCGCCGCGATCACCTCCCCAGCTGGCGCGCTCGGCGGGACGGCGATGGTGCCGCGCAGCTTGCCCATGACCTGCACCGCGATCGTGACCTGGTCCGCGGCGAGCAGGCTCGGATCGGGTTCCGGCCAGGGCAGCTCAGCCACCACCCGTGCCCCCTCGGGATGAAGGCGCGCGAAGATCTCCTCCGAAAGATGCGGCATCATCGGCGCCGCGAGCCGGGCCATCATCTCCACCGCTTCGCGCCGCGCCCAGCCCACGCCCGCCGCATCGCCGGCGCGTTCCGCCTCGGCGATCGCGTTCGTCAGCTCGTAGAGGCGCGCGACCGCGACGTTGAGGGCGAAGCTCTCCAGCGCCTCGGTCACCGTGGCGATGGTCCTATGTGTCGCCCGGCGCAGCGCGCGCGCGGCCTCGGCGAACTCGCCCGGCATCGGCCCGTCCGGTACTTCCTCCACCGCCGCCGCCAGCCGGAACACGCGCTGGATGAAGCGGAAGGCGCCGGCGACGCCGGCCTCGGTCCATTCCATGTCCCGATCGGGCGGATTGTCGGACAGGATGAACCAGCGCGCGGTGTCGGCGCCGTAGCGATCGATGATGGCGCCGGGATCGATTGTATTGCGCTTGGATTTGCTCATCGCCTGGATACGGCCGACCACCACCGGCTCGCCGGTGGCTCGCAGAACCGCCGTCCCCTCGGGGCTCCTCGTCACCTCGTCGGGATAGAGCCAGCGCCCGTTCGGTCCTTCGGCGGTACGGTAGCTCTCATGCATCACCATGCCCTGAGTGAACAAACCGGCGAACGGCTCCTCAATCGTGAGATGTCCCGTGTCCTTCATCGCTCGGGTGAAGAAGCGAGAGTAGAGCAGGTGCAGGATCGCGTGCTCGATGCCTCCGATGTACTGATCGACCGGCATCCAGTAATCGGCGGCGGCCGGATCGACCGGGGCCTCCGCCTTTGGGCTGCAATAGCGGGCGAAGTACCAGGAACTATCCACAAATACGTCGAACGTGTCCGTTTCCCGCACCGCCGGGCGCCCGCATTCGGGGCAGGCGACGTGCTTCCATGTCGGATGATGGTCGAGCGGGTTGCCAGGACGATCGAAGTTGACATCCTCCGGCAGCGTCACCGGAAGCTGGCTGTCCGGCACCGGGACCACGCCGCACGACTCGCAATGGATCACCGGGATGGGGCAGCCCCAATAGCGTTGGCGGCTCACGCCCCAGTCGCGCAGTCGCCAGTTCACCTCGCCCTGGCCCAGGCCCCGGCGCTCCAGCCCGACGATGGCGGCGCGCTTGGCGGCCTCGACCTCCAGCCCGTCCATGAAGCCCGAATGATAGATCGTCCCCGGCCCGACATACGCCTCGTCGCCGAGCGTAAAGCTCGCCGGATCGGCGCCGGGGGGCAGGACCACCGGCGTGACCGGCAGGCCGTATTTGCGGGCGAACTCGATGTCGCGCTGGTCGTGCGCGGGGCAGCCGAAGATCGCGCCGGTGCCGTATTCCATCAGCACGAAATTGGCGATCCAGACCGGGAGGCCGACGCCGGCCAGGAACGGGTGCTGCACGCGCAGGCCGGTATCAAAGCCCTGCTTTTCGGCGGTTTCGATCACCGCCTCGCTGGTGCCCATGCGCCGACATTCGGCGATGAACGAAGCCGCCTTGGGGTCGCGCGCGGCGACGGCGGCGGCCAGCGGATGCTCGGGCGCGAGCGCCAGGAACGACATGCCGAACAAGGTGTCCGGGCGAGTGGTGTACACCTCGACCTCGGCGATCCCGGCTTGCGGCGCCTCCAGCGGAAAGCGCACGCGCGCGCCTTCGCTGCGGCCGATCCAGCGGGCCTGCATCACGCGCACCCGTTCCGGCCATCGGTCCAGATCGTCCAGGGCCGCGAGCAGCTCCGGCGCGTATCGGGTGATGCGCAGGAACCACTGGCTGAGCCGCTTCTTTTCTACGGGTGCGCCGGACCGCCAGCCGCGTCCGTCGATCACCTGCTCGTTGGCCAGCACGGTCTGATCCACCGGGTCCCAGTTCACCCAGCTCTCCCGGCGCTCGACCAGGCCGGCGCGCAGGAAGTCGAGGAACAGCTTCTGCTGATGGCCGTAATAGCCAGGATCGCAGGTCGCGATCTCCCGCGCCCAGTCGAGCGAGAGGCCCATGCGTTGCAGCTCGGCGCGCATGGCGGCGATGTTCTCCCAGGTCCAGCGCGCGGGATGCACGCCGCGCTCGCGCGCCGCGTTCTCGGCGGGCAAGCCGAACGCATCCCAGCCCATCGGGTGCATCACGACATGGCCGCGCGCGCGCTTGTAGCGGGCCACCACGTCGCCGAGGGTGTAGTTGCGGACATGCCCCATGTGGATCTTGCCGCTGGGGTACGGAAACATCTCCAGGACGTAGTATTTCGGCCTGGCATCCGGGGGTGAGGTGTCGAGGGGCCGGTCGGCGACGGCGAAACATCCCCGCGCGGCCCATTCCGCCTGCCAGCGCGGCTCGGCCTCGCGGAAATCGTACCGCGAAGCGGCATCGGACGCGATCTCGTTCATCGTGCCTGTATCCGATGCTGCCGCAAGGCGTGCAAGATCGGCGGCAACGGCCGGCGATCAGGCGAGAGAATTACGCCCGGTTAAGCCTTGCGACACCATTCAAACAGGTAGAAATTGTGATCCGTTTACCCGCTAGGGTAGCATAGCTGATGTCCGCCCGACAGACCACGAACGTGTCGACCGAAGCCCGCCAATGCGGCCCTCGTGAACGCTGAGGCCGAGTTGGACGACCGCGGTTTCCTCACCAGGGGCGGCGGCGAGATGGGTGCGCGCATCCGCGCCCATGAGTGGTCAAGGACACCGCTCGGCCCGCCCGAGACCTGGCCGCAGAGCCTCAAGATGACGGTCAGCATCATGGTCGGCGCGAACTCGCCGATGGCCATTTACTGGGGTCCCGATCTCATCCTCCTCTACAACGACCGGTGGCGCGCGCTCATTGGCGGAAGGCATCCTTCCGCACTGGGGCGATCGGCCCGCGAGGTCTTCCCGGAAGTTTGGGAGACGATCGGGCCGAGGTTCGCCGACGCGATGGCGGGCAAGGCCGGCGGAGAGGAACGCGACCACTTGCTGCCGCTCGACCGCCATGGGCGCGTCGAGGACGCCTGGTTCGACTACAGCTTCAACCCCATACCGCTGGAAGGCGGTTCGGTCGGCGGCATTCTCAGCCTGGCGTTCGAGACCACGAGGCGGGTAGTGGCCGAGCGCGAGCTGCGCGCGAACGAGGCGCGGCAAGCCTTCCTTCTCGCCGTGAGCGATCGATTGCGTCCGCTTGCCGAGCCTCGCGCGATCATCGCGGCTGCGGCGCAGGCGCTAGGCGAGCACCTCGGGGTAGGGTGCGTCGGCTACTCCGAGGCGGACGCTTCGGGCGAGCGGGTGACAATCGAGCGCGACTGGACCGCGCCCGGAGCGGTGAGCGTCGCGGGCGTCCATCGGCTCGACAGCTACGGCCCCGCGATGATCGCCGAGCTGCGCGCCGGGCGCACGGTGCGCGTGGGCGATGTGGCCCGCAGCCCGATGACCGAAGGCATGACCAGCGCCTACGCAGCCATCCGAACGCGGGCGTTCGTTGATGCGCCGCTCGTCAAGACCGACCGTCTCGCCGCGATCCTGTTCGTGCTCAGCGAGGAGCCGCGCGCCTGGACCGACGCCGAGGTCGCGCTGATCGAGGCCATCGCCGAGCGCACCTGGGCGGCGGTCGAGCGGGCGCGGTCCGAAGCGGCTTTGCGGGAGGCCAACGAGACGCTGGAGCAGCGCGTCGCGGCGGCCCTGACCGGCCGAGAGGATATCGAAGGCGTGCACCGCCAGAGCCAGAAGATGGAGGCGGTGGGCCAGCTCACGGGCGGCATCGCGCACGACTTCAACAACATGCTCCAGGCGATCGGCGGAAGCCTGGAGCTGGCGCGCCGCCGGGTGGAGCAAGGGCGCGCGGAGGAGGTCGTCCGCTACGTGGAGGCGGCCCGCAGGACTGTGGAGCGCGGGGCGGCGCTGACCCATCGCCTGCTTGCCTTCGCGCGCCGGCAGGCGCTGCAGCCGCGCGCCATCGAGCCGGACGCCTTGGTCGAGGGCATGGCGGAGCTGATCCGGCGCACCGTGGGGCCGGGGGTCACGGTCGAGTCGCGCTTGCGCGACGGCGTGTGGTCCGTGCTGTGCGACCCGAACCAGTTGGAGAACGTGCTGTTGAACCTGGCCATCAACGCCCGCGACGCCATGCCCGAGGGTGGCAGGCTCACCATCGGCACCGAGGACGTGTCCTTGGGAGAGGCGGACATCGCGGGCCTGGAGGGGGCAAGGGCCAGCGACTACGTGGAGATCGCGGTGGCCGACACCGGCATGGGCATGGACGAGGCAATCCAGGCGCACGCCTTCGAGCCGTTCTTCACCACCAAGCCGCTCGGCCAGGGAACGGGGCTGGGGCTGAGCCAAGTATACGGCTTCGTGCGGCAGTCAGGCGGCTTCGTGCGCCTCGCGAGTGCGCCGGGCCGGGGCACGACCGTGCGCCTCTACCTGCCCCGGCACGAGCGGGCGCAGGGGCAGCAGCCTCAGCTCCCGGCGGCCGAGCCGGAGGGGACCGGCGCAGGGGAGGCGGTGCTGCTAGTGGAGGACGAGGCGGGCGTGCGCGAGCTGGTCGCCGAGCGGTTGCGCGAGCTGGGGTACCGTGTGCTGGAGGCCGCGGACGGGCCGGCCGCGTTGCGCCTGCTGCGCTCGGGCGCGCGCGTGGACGTGCTGGTGACCGATGTGGGCCTGCCGGGCGGGCTGAACGGACGGCAGGTCGCCGACGTCGCGCGCGAGCGCAGGCCGGACCTGCCCGTGCTGTTCATCACAGGTTACGCCGCGGTCACCCTTGCCCATGGCGCGGCGCTCGATCCGGGGATGGAGATGATGACCAAGCCCTTCGCGCTCGACGCGCTCGCGACCAGGATTCGCGACTTGAAAAGATCGCCCGCTCCATCCTCGGCGTCCTCTGTTTAACAGCCACGGGCTAACCAAACCGAAAGCTTCCTCAAGTATCCGCGAGGGTTTTCGTTGTTTCGGCCGTCCCGTTCGGCTAAATGCCGGATCGATGTCAGACCGCCTTGATCCCCTGCCCGAGCGCCTCCCGGATTTCGACGAGGAGGCATATCTGCGGCTCTATCCCGACATCGCGGAGGCGGTGCGGAGCGGGAAATCGCAATCCGGCGCGGAGCATTATCAGCGCTACGGAAAGCGAGAAGGACGACACTACCTCGCGCGCTCCGACCGCTGGACCCAGGTCAGGATCGGACCCACGGCCGGCTTCGCCGCGGACAGGGCGGCGGCTCCGAGACATGCCGTCGAGGCGCTGCTGATCTCGGAAGACGGGCGCGTGTTCCTCACCGGATGGGCGGATGACAGCGCCGCGCCCCTGGCCTCGCTGCGCCTGGAAGGGCGGGGCTGGGTCCTGTCGGTGCGCGCCGAGGCGCTGGCGCGTCATGGGCGCGACGACGTGCAGGCAGCGCTGGGCGTCACCGAGCGCCGCGCCTTCGGGTTCTTCGCGCTCCTCCATGCGGGCATCGGGCTGCCGGCCTCGGCCGAGTGCCGCTGTGTCCTGGAGTGGAAGGGCGGGCAACAAGCGACGGTCACGGTACCGGTGCGGCCGACCACGGCGCGGGACCTGCGCGAGACGGTGCTGGGCTTCGTTGCCGCCACGGCGGCCGGCGGGGCGCAGATCCAGGCCCTGCTGACGCTCGATGCCTCAGTCGGCGACCAGATCATCGCCCTCAACCGCGCCGTGACCGGCGCGATCGTCGCCGCGCCCTTCGTGGAGCGGTTCGGCCCACAGGCGCGCGCCGCTCGGGGTTCGATCATTGTCTGCCTGTACGGCAGGCCGGAGTACATGTTCGTCCAGAACGCGCTATTCTCGGGCAAGCCGGGCATCGAGGACTACGAGTTCATCTATGTCTGCAACAGCCCCGAGCTGCTGGACCAGCTGCTGAAGGGGGCACGGTCCAGCGCGATGATCTACGGGCTGGCGCAGACCGTGATCGGGCTGCCCGCCAACGCCGGCTTCGGCGCCGCCAACAACCTGGCCGCCGGACAGGCAAGGAGCCCCCGCCTGCTCTGCGTCAATCCCGATGTGTTCCCCAAAGACGCCGGCTGGGCGGCGCGCCATACGGCGATCCTCGCCGAAGGCGGGGCAGGTGCCAGGCTGTTCGGCTCCACGCTCTACTACGACGACGGTTCGTTGATGCATGGCGGGATGTATCTCGAACTCGACACCGGACTCGCGGTGCGCGCCTCCATGGTGGAGGCGCGACGGTTCGCGCGGGTCGAGCACTACGGCAAGGGCGCCCCGCCCGACACGGCCGCCTTTCTGCGCACACGCCCAGTGCCCGCGGTTTCCGGCGCGTTCCTTTCGGTGGACCGGGAGTGGTTCGAAAAGCTGGGCGGCTTTTCCGAGGATTATGTGTTCGGCCACTACGAGGACGCCGATCTCTGCCTGCGCAGCCTGGATGCCGGCGTGCCGTCCTGGGTGCAGGATCTGCGGCTGTGGCACCTGGAGGGGCGCGGCTCCGTGCGGCGTCCGGTCCATGAGGGCGCGAGCCTAGTCAATCGTTGGCATTTCTCGCGCACATGGGCCGAGCGCATCGCGGTCGATCTGTGCGGCCCGACGCCTAGCCGCGATCTGTTGGCGGCTCCGCCCTCTCCCCGTAAGGGGAAGGGGCTTACCCCGCGCGACTGTGTTTCGTTCCGCGAGCGCGTGGCATGAGACCGCAGCGCGTGCTGCTGGTGAGCGTGCATCACCCGGAACTGGTGCGCGGCGGCGCCCAGCAGGTCTGCTACGAGCTGTTCGAAGGGCTAAAGGAGCATCCCGGCTTCCAACCCGTGCTGCTCGCGGCCATCGACAACAGCACGCCGGCGCTGTTCCGCTCCGGCGCCCGGATCACCGGCTTCGACGGACGCCCCGACGAGCATCTGTTCCTGATGCGTGACTACGACCATTTCTGGCACAAGACCTATGACCCGCAACTGGTCGAATTGTTCGCCGAATTCCTGACGCTGACCCGTCCCGACATCGTCCACTTCCACCATTTCATGAATGTGGGCGTCGATCTGCTGACGCTGACGCGGCGGGTGCTCCCGGACGCAAGGATCGTGTTCACCTTCCACGAGTTCCTGGCGATCTGCCACGCCTACGGCCAGATGGTCCGCACGCTGGATCGATCGCTGTGCACGCACGCTTCGGCGGTCCGCTGCCATCAGTGCTTTCCCGAGCGCGCGCCGGAGACATTCTTCGTGCGCAAGCAATGGTTTCAGGAGCACCTGCGCGCGGTCGATGTCTTCACCGTGCCGAGCCGCTTCATGATCAAGGCCTATGCCGACTGGGGCATTGCGCCTGAGCGGATCGTGCATGTCTCCAACGGCCAGCGGAACTACAGCGGCAGCCAGGCCGCCGCCGAGAAGCCCGGCCGGCGCAATCGCTTCGGCTTCTTCGGCCAGCTGGTGGACGGCAAGGGCGTGGCGGTGCTGCTGCGCGCGGCGGACCTGCTGCGCGCGCAGGGCTTCACGGATTTCGTGGTCGAGATCAACGGCGACAACCTGCGCTATGCGTCCGAAGCCGGGCGGGCCGAGTTCGAGCGCTTCCGCGCCGCCGAGGAGGCGCTGCCGCCCGAGCAACAGAACGTCGTGTTCAACGGCCCCTACCAGGTGGATCGCCTGCCGCGCCTGATGTCGCGGGTCGATTGGTGCGTGGTTCCGTCCGTGTGGTGGGAGGTGTTCGGGCTGGTGATCTCCGAGGCGTGGATGTTCCGCCGCCCGGTGATCGCCTCGGACGTGGGCGGCATGGCCGAGCGCGTGCAGCACGAGGTTGGCGGCCTGTTGTTCCCGATGGGCGATGCCCGCGCGTTGGCCGAGACCATGCACCGCGCCTGCACTGAGACCGGGCTCTGGGACCGGCTGGTGGCCGGACTGCCGCAGCCGCCGACGCGCGAGACGATGGTGGAACAGTTCGCCGAAGTGTATCGGGCCGCTCCGGCGCCTTGCCGGTCAGCGCGCGAAATTGTAGGGGCCGCCGCGCTCTAATGCCGCCTGGTAGGCGGGACGTGCGTGCAGGCGGGCGATCCAATCCTCGATGCCAGGATAGCTTGCCCGCTTGCCGAACACGCCTGCAAGCTCGCCCACGAAGCTCATCTCGATGTCGGCGCCGGTCAGGTCGCCGCCCACCAGGTACTGCCGACCCCGCAGCGCCCCGTCGATATAGCCGAGATGGTTGGCCGTCTCGCTCTCGATCCGCCCATGCAGCGGCGCGCCGGCCTCGCCCAGGCGCGAGACATAGAGGTGGAGCAATAGCGGCAGCATGGCCGATCCCTCGGCGTAGTGCAGCCATTGCACGTACTCGTCATATGCGGGCGTGGCCGGGTCGGGCTGCAGCCGCCCACCGCCATGCCGGCGGATGAGGTAGTCGATGATGGCGCCCGATTCGATGATCGTCCGGCCGTCATCGGTGATGACCGGGGACTTGCCCAGTGGATGGGCCGTCTTAAGTTCGGGCGGTGCGAGCCTGGTCTCGGCGTCGCGCTGGTACTGCTTGATCTCGTAGGGAAGGCCGAGCTCCTCGAGCAGCCACAGGATGCGTTGGGACCTTGAATTGTTCAGGTGATGGACGACGATCATGCGCGCGTTCCTCCCAGACACGTACCTTAACCCCACGCGGATGCCGGCGCTATGATCCTGGTCAGCGACATTGAAGGGCCGACCCGATGAAGATTGCCGAGGTCCGCACGCATCAGCTCCAATCCAAGGTCGCGCGGCCTTTCACCTCGTCACGCGGCTGGGTCTATGCGACGCGCACGGCGATGCTCGTCGAGATCATCACCGATGACGGCATCATCGGCTGGGGCGAATGCTACGGACCCGCCGCGGTCTGTCGCAGCATCGTCGAGACCCTGCTCGCGCCGCGCCTGATCGGCCGCGATCCGTTCGACGTGGAAGTGATCTGGGAGGAGCTGTACAATCGGGTCAAGGATTACGGCCTGACGGGAATGACGATCTCCGGGATCAGCGGCGTGGACATCGCGCTCTGGGATATTATCGGCCAGGCCTGCGGCAAGCCGATTCACAAGCTGATCGGCGGTGCCTTCCGCACCGAGGTCCAGGCCTACGCCACTGGCGGCTATTTCTACGAGATGGAATGCGTGGTGGAGGACGCCGTGCGCGAGGCGGCCGGCCATGTCGCCGACGGGTTCCGCGCCATCAAGATCAAGATCGGGCTGGGCGACATCGAGCGCGACGTCGCCAGGGTCGCCGCAGTACGCGAGGCGATCGGCCCCGACGTGCGGCTGATGGTCGATGCCAATCACTGCTTCAGCGTGCCGGTCGCGATCCGGTTGGGCCGGCGGCTGGAAGCGTTGAACGTGGAGTGGTTCGAGGAGCCGATCTCGCCCGAGGATATCGACGGCTACGTGGAGGTGACGCGGGCGCTGGACATGGCCGTGGCGGGCGGGGAGAACGAGTTCGCCCGCTACGCCTTCCGCAATATCGTCTCGCGCAAGGCGATGGACATCGTCCAGCCCGATGTCTGCGCTGCCGGCGGCATCACCGAGTGCAAGAAGATCGCCGCGCTCGCCTCGGCACACGGGGTGGAGTGCGTGCCGCACGCCTGGGGCTCGGCGATCGGCCTGGCGGCCACCCTGCACTTCCTGGCGGCCCTGCCCGACATGCCGCCGAGCCTTCTGCCGATGCCGCCGCTGCTTGAATTCGAGCAGACGGAGAACCCGTTCCGGGACCTCCTGGCCGCGCAGCCGATCGTGCAGGAGCGGGGCATCGTCCAAGTCCCGGACAAGCCAGGACTTGGGATCGAGATCGACCGCGCGGTGATCGAGCGGTTCAGCGTCAGCTAGTGGGCCACTTGCCTCGGAAGGTGCCATTCCTGGGGATGTCTTTGACGACGGCATAGCGGAGGCTGGCGACAGGCGGCGGAGCCGCCGAGTGGGTGTCCGTCGCCGCGGTGACGACGTCGACGATGCCGACGCTTGCCGTTCCATGTGAAGGGCGTGGGCTGTTGGTCCAGGCACGCGGTCTGCTCGAACCAAGTGCCGATCTCGGCAGGGCTGTCAGGAGCAGTGCCAGCGTCTGCTTGAGCCAGCCATGCAGGATCGGGTTCGTGCAACGGGTCGCCGGTTGCACGTGCACCTGACCGGTCGCGGGCTGGAACAGGGTCAGGAGCTTGCACGTGCCGCCGCGGACACCATGTCGCCGTGCCATCCCGCGCCCGGTCCGGAGAGCGGGCAACCTCGGCCAGGATCCGCCGCCGCTCGATCTCGCCGTAGCGGAGCGGATGGCCCCCACCATGGTGCGCCACCACCGCCGCCAGCCCTTCGCCGTTGAACCGCGCCACCCAGCGCGCAACGGTATCGCCGGTGTGGCGGCCCGCAAGCTGCGCGGCCGCCGTGTAGCTTTGCCCTTCGGCGACCGCCAGCAACGCCGTGCACGGGCCAACTGCGCCGCAGGCGCCCGGCGTGATCGGCTCAGCCGCAACAACGCCGTCCGCTCCTCAGCACTCAACGCGCGTGGTGGACCTGCCTGACGCCGCGACATCGGCCACCTCGCCATTCAGCAGGGCGCCAGTATGGCACCTTTCGAGGCAAGTGGCCCACTAGGACCCGGATTGAAGCTGTCGGGCGAGCTCTCGCCGAAACTCGACCAGGTCGGCCGCCGAGCGCCGCAACGCCTCAGCCCCTCGCAAGCGCCTGGTCGAGGTCGCGCATAATGTCCTCGGCGCTCTCCAGCCCGACCGACAGGCGGATCACATCCGGTCCGGCGCCCGCCGCTTCGCGCTGTTCATCGGTGAGCTGGCGGTGCGTGGTGGAGGCCGGGTGCAGGATCAGGCTGCGCGTATCGCCGATATTGGCGAGGTGCGAGAACAGCCGCACGCTCTCGACCAGCCGCACGCCCGCTTCGAACCCGCCGCGAACGCCGAACGTGAACACCGAGCCGGCGCCGCGCGGCAGGTATTTGCGAGCGAGCGCATGATGCGGGCTGGATGGAAGACCAGCGTACGATACCCATGCTACGCGCGGGTGTTCGGAAAGGAACTCCGCCACGCACTGCGCGTTGGCGACGTGGCGCTCCATGCGGACATGCAGCGTCTCGATCCCAGTGAGCGTCAGGAAAGCGTTCATCGGCGCCATAGTAGGGCCGAAATCGCGCAGCGCCACCGCGCGTGCCTTGGTGGTGAATGCGAAATCACCGAAGTTCTCGTAGAAGCGCAGCCCGTGATAGGCGGGCTCGGGCTCGGTCAGCGACGGGAAGCGATTGTCCTGTGACCAGTCGAAGCGGCCTGAACTCGACGACCATCCCGCCGAGCGCGTTGCCGTGCCCGTCGAGGAACTTGGTGGTGGAGTGCGTGACGATGTCCGCGCCCCACTCGATCGGCCGGCAGAGATACGGTGTGGCCATCGTGTTATCCACGATCAGCGGCACTCCGGCCTCGTGCGCCACGCGCGCCACCGCCTCGATATCGACCACGATGCCGCCCGGATTGGCCAGGCTTTCTACAAAGATCGCCTTGCAGCGAGGCGTCATGGCGGCGCGGAAATTCTCCGGATTGCTGGGATCGACGAAATGGCAGGTCCAGCCGAGCTTGCGGAACGAGAGGCCGAATTGCGTGAGCGAGCCGCCATACAGGTTGCGCGAGGCCAGGAATTCGTCGCCCGGCTCCAGCATCGTGGCAAAGACCAGAAACTGCGCGGCGTGGCCGGACGCCGCGGCCAGCGCGGCACGCCCTCCCTCCAGGTTCGCCACCCGCTCCTCCAGCACGGCAACTGTGGGATTGGAGAGGCGCCCGTAGATGTGGCCGAACGTGTGCAGGTTGAACAGCGACGCGGCGTGATCGACGTCCTGGAATGCGTAGGACGCGGTCTGGAAGATCGGCGTGGTGCGCGCGCCCGTGGTGGGATCGGGCGCGGCGCCGGCGTGGATCGCGCGGGTCTCGAAGCCGTAGGTGATATTGTGCTCCGACGGCTCCTCGGCCCGGCGCCGGGCAATTGCGGTAGGCGCCTCGGCCGCGCGGTTGCGGATAATGCCGGAGTTGACGCCGCTCCAGGAGAGCTCCCCGCCGAGCCGACCGAACTCGATCTTCGGGCACCGATTCATTACCACGTCCAGCCCGGCCGCCTCGGCCCGCGCGCCGGCCGCGTCGTTGCGCACGCCGAGCTGCATCCAGACGATTCGCGCGCCGATGTCGATGGCATCGTCCACGATGGGGTCAACCTGGTCGGGGGCGCGGAAGATGTCCACCATGTCGACGCGCTCGGGGATGTCGCGCAGCGACGCGTACACGCGCTCGCCCAGCAGCTCCCGCCCGGCAAGCGTCGGGTTGACCGGGATCACCCGATATCCCTTGCCCTGCAGGTACTTCATGACGAAGTAGCTCGGTCGGTTCCAGTTCGATGACGCGCCTACCAATGCGATCACCCGCACGCCGGCGAGGATGCGGCGGAGCTTGGCGTCGGGGTAGGGGATCGGCTCGATCGCGCTCATTCACGGCCCTGGGCTTGATGGCCGGCAATTTGCGTCCTGCATTGGGCGCCTGCAAGCTTCAGGCTGTCAGTACGGATGCGAAACGCCGAACAGGCGCGCATCCCACTCCAGCGGCTCGGGTGCGCCGACCGTGATCCGGGCCGCGTCTGGATGAAGCGGATTTATGACGTAATTGGCCTCGCGCGGCACCAGCGCGGAGGGAACCCGCAGCAGCGCCGTCCTTTTCGAGGCCGCCCATGCGCCGCCGGCCAGCGCTGCCTCCGGGCTGTCGAGCGCCCGCCAGTTCGGCGGCGGGTCGCCCATCAGATCCTCTGACGGCCATTTCGTCCGGAACAGTCGCCTCAATCAGCAGCGTCCCGCCCAGGTCGCGACGCTGCACAAGCCGCTCCAGCATCGCAAGTGATAGCGAGCCGGCCGCATAGACCACCGGCACGCCCGGCGGATTCCACCGACCACCAAACCGCCCAGCGCCCGCGCCGTCCCATACCGGATGACGCCGCGTACCCAGCCGATAGACCCGCACGTCAGATCGGCAGGCTGTACTCGATGTTGACCAGGATGCGCTCGACCTGCCTTGCGCCGAGATCGGTTGCCGCGACATGGATCGGCGGCCGGCCACCCAGCAAGGGATGCGGCTGGTTGAGCCAGATCCGAGCCTCGTCGGCATCGCCTAGCGCCTGCTGCGCAAGCGCCACGATCCGGGCCAGACGCTCGGCGCGTTCGCTGGCGCTCGGCGACAGCCGCTCGCTGCGCTTGAGGGTGGCCGAGGATACGACAAGGTCGGCGACAAGCTGCCGTGCCTCCTTTCCCCGAGGGGCGGCGTTGGCCGCGATCTCCCGCACGACGCCGCGCGGCAGGCCATGCGCGACCACCTCGGCGAGTTCGCCCACGGTGCTGGGGAGGGCACCCAAGGTTCGTGCTCCGCCGAGCGCGGCGGCGACCTTGGCGACGGTGACGGGATACATGGGCCGCCTCGGATCATCTGATATTAGAGATTAGGGTCATCTGACCCCTCCGCGCAAGCCTGCCCACCGTGACATCGACGTTAATGGTCAATGTCACCACGATCAGTGCCAACAACGCCTCCCTCTCATTCTCCGACAGCGCCAGCGCTTTCCCGGTTCGACCCGCGCGCCTAGCGGTAACAGCGCGTCGGATATCATCCATGCTCACGGCTGGCACGTGGCTTCCTCTGCCGCGAGTTGGCCAAGATGGACACGCGCGAAAAAATGGCGGTGCCTTTCGGCACCGCCAAGTTTAGGGAGGAAACGTCCAAGAAGCAGACAGTGCGGCGAACCGCATTGCTGCGACGCACAACGTAGGGTCGGATCGCGGGGTTCGCAAGCGATTTTTTGCGATGCAGCAATGCGCCGGGGGGAGCCTTGGCCGCTAACGGTATCTTAGGGGACAGGCCCTAGACCTGCGCCTATGCGCAGCCCGGGAGTCTTCGCTGCCCTGACCCTTTGCCTTCTCGCCCGCCCGGCCGGAGCGGCAATGACGGCGACGCTGGGCATCGTTCCGTCGTGCCGCCAGGCGATCGCGGCGGCGGAGCGGAGCAATGGGCTTCCCCCTGGCCTGCTCGGCGCCATCGCGCGTGTCGAGAGCGGCCGGCGCGACCCCGACAGCGGCGTGGTCGAGCCCTGGCCCTGGACCGCCGATGTGGAGGGGGCCGGGTCGTTCTACGACAGCAAGGGAGCCGCGACCGCGGCAGTACGGCAGGCTCAGGCGCGAGGCATCCGCTCGATCGATGTCGGGTGCATGCAGGTGAACCTGCAACAGCACCCGGAGGCGTTCCCGAGCCTGGAGGCAGCGTTCGATCCCGCGACCAACGTCGCCTACGCTGTCCGCTTCCTGCGCGACCTGCACGAACAGACCGGCGATTGGGCGAAGGCGGCCGCAATGTATCACTCCGCCACGCCGTCGATCGGCGCGGAGTACGAGCGCAAGGTGCTTGCCGCTTTGCCGGAGGAGCAGCGGCTTGCCACTGCGTCGCCGTCGCCGTCGTCGTCGCTGCCGACCCCGATAGCCCGCGCCTGGGCGGCAAGCCTGGGCGGCAGCCCGTTCGGCACGTCGGCAGGTCTGCACGGCTTCGGTCGCCCGATGGGGGCGGGCGCGCGCTTCACGCCGGTCGCGGCAACGGCCGGCGGAGTTGTACTGCCAGGGCGCAGCCTCGCATCTTACCGCGCCATGCCGGTGATGCCGGCCTTCCTGCCGCGCGTGCCAATGTTTGCCCGACGCTGAGCTACGGCCAGCGCGGCTCATGTGTGCCCGGCTCTACGCTCGGACGGTCCCAGCGTGCGGGGGTCGCGGACAGCATGGCCGCATGACGCACGCAGGACAGGCGGCCGAAGCCCGAGTCGCTCTCCTCCAGGAACTCGGCGATGTCGGCTCTGGTGGGTGCCGCGCGCGCCAAGCCGTCGCGCACGCGGCCGAGGCCGCGTACCCAATGGCCGGTCCGGGCCAGGGACACGCGGACATGCCAACTGCCGCCTTCCGTTGCCTGGCGATACAGGCCGGCCATCGCGCCGAGTGCCAGCAGGTGGCCGGAGGCGTGGTCCATCGCCTGCACCGGCAGCGGCTTAGGGCCGGGCTGACCGGCCGCCTCGGCCTCGGCGGCGTTGAAGCCGCTCGCCGTCTGCACCAGGCTGTCGAAGCCGCGCCGATCCCGCCACGGGCCGGAATAGCCGTAGGCGCAGAGCGAGACATACACGATCCCCGGCCGGATGGCGGCGGTCTCCGCCGGCCCGAAGCCGCGGCCGGCAATCGCACCGGGGCGGTAGCCCTGCACCATCACGTCGGCCTCGGCCAGCAGGCCGCGCAGTCTCTCGCGCGCCCGTCTCGCGCAGGTCGAGCTGCGCCGAGAGCTTGCCGCGCCCGGTGTCAATCATCAGCGGTGGGATGTTGTAGAGGTGCGGGGCGGTGATGAGCAGCACGTCGGCACCGTGCGCGGCCAGGGTGCGCCCGCAGACCGGCCCGGCGATGACGCGCGTGAGATCGAGCACCCGTACGCCCGAGAGCGGCCGATTGGCCGGCGGCAACCCGCGCGGCGCCGCGTTGCCGATCCGCTCGAAGCCGATCAACGGTTCGGCCTGCACCGCGCGGCCCTGCGAATGCGCGTCCCACTCCTCGAAGCGGCGCATCGCGGCGACGCACAGCCCGGCCTCGGCGGCCGCGTCCTCGAAGGCGAACGCCTCCCAAGCTTGCAACGCTGCCCGCACCGCCTGGCGCTCGTGCGCGCAGCCGAGCAGGCGCAGGATACCGTCGCGATGTTGCGGGAAGTTGGTGTGCAGCCGCACGAAGCGCCCGTCGCCGCATGGATAGGTGCCGGCGATCCGGTCCCACAGCTCGGGAGGCGGTGCGCCATTCACCTGTAGCCAGCCTTCGGAGTGGAACTCGGTCGCGGCATGGCGCATGTCCACGGACACGCCTTGGCGAGGAAGCCCGCGCAGCCGGCCAAGCGCCGCCGCCGCCAGCGCCCCGGCGGCGATCGCCGCCTGCGCTGCCGTGCCCACGGCGAAGGAGGAGGGCAGCACCGGGTCCTGGCCGGAGAGGCTGACATCGCTCAGGGCGCCTGCCGGCAGGCCGGTTTCGCGCCACAGGGTTGCGAGAGCATGGTCCGGCTGCATGGGATTCTCCCGGAACTTTGCATCGACCAACCCGATGGTAACGTCTTTCACGGTTTCGGGTCACCCCATACTGCCCGGTGTAAGTTCGGCAGATGAGGCTGCGAGTGCCCGGGAGAACGCCGTACGCAATCCGGACCGAACGCCCCCCGGCCGGATGGCCTGTTGCTGGCCTTCAGTGTGGACGACTGAGGGTCACCTTCCGTGCAGCCTTGCTGCGGCAGGCGCTGCCGTACATCAACTGACGTCGATCATTGTCGTCGATCGCTGGCCTTTCTCGCTGAGCCCGAAGAGACTGGCCAGCTACGTGCATCCAGGGGATTGACCAATATGGCAAACACCGCTCAAGGCGCCGAGAACACCTTCTTGACCGACGTCCAGACGCTGCGCGCACGCGCGAAGGAACATCTCGATCAAGGGCCGGTCACCCAGAATTACGGCGGCGACGTGCAGAAGGCGATCGCGCTATTGCAGACTGTCGTCGCGACGGAAATCGTATGCGTGCTGCGTTACACCATGAATTCTATCTCCGCGACCGGAATCAGCAGCGAAGCCGTCGCCGCTGAGTTCGCCGAGCACGCCGACGACGAACGGCGGCACATGAAGATGGCGTCGGAACGCATCGACCAGCTCGGCGGGACGCCGAACCTCGATCCCGAAGGACTTGCCACCCGCAGCGCCACCGAATACGGCAAAGGCGGCAACCTCGTGCAAATGATTACCGACAACCTGGTCGCCGAGCGGGTGGTCGTCGAGCATTACCGCGAGCTGATCCGCTACTTCGGCGAGAACGACCCGACGACCCGCGTCATGCTGGAAGATATCCTCGGCGACGAAGAGGACCACGCGATGGACATGCACGACCTCCTGGTTGCGCACGAGGGCAAGCCGATGCTGCCCGGGAACTAGCATCAGCACCATCGGTGAGACTCGGCCGACTGCGGAATCACCTCTCGAGTATTCCGGCTCGCTTTGCGCAATGTCTGACCATGCCCTGGTCCTGTTCTCCGGCGGACAGGATTCCACGACCTGCCTCGCCTGGGCGCTGGCGCGCTATCCGCATGTGGAGACGATCGGCTTCGCCTATGGCCAGCGCCACGCCGTGGAGCTGGCCTGCCGCGCCCCGGTGCGCGCGGGGCTGGCGGCGGTCGGCGACTGGGGCGCCAGGCTGGGGCCGGATCACATCGTGGATCTCGCCGCCTCGATGGCGGCGCTCGGGGCGACGGCGCTGACCAGCGAGACCGCGATCGCGATGACCGAGGACGGGCTGCCTACTACCTTCGTGCCCGGCCGCAACCTGCTGTTCCTCACCTATGCCGCCGCCGTGGCCTACCGGCGCGGCTTGCGGCGCATCGTCGCCGGCATGTGCGAGACCGACTACTCGGGCTACCCCGACTGCCGCGACGACACGATCAAGGCGATGCAGCTCACGCTGAACCTGGGGATGGCCCGCCGCTTCGTGCTGGAGACACCGCTGATGTGGCGCGACAAGGCGGCGACCTGGGAACTGGTGCATCGGCTCGCCGGCGCCCCCCTGGTCGAATTGGTGCGCGAGGCAACGCACAGCTGCTACCTCGGCGACCGCGCCCACCGCCATGATTGGGGCTATGGCTGCGGCACCTGCCCCGCCTGCGTGCTGCGCGCCGCCGGATGGGCGCGATGGCGGCAGGCAAGGATGGGATAGGGTCAGGTTAGCAGCCGCAGCTATCTGGCCAACCCTCACTCAAGGAGACAGCACGCATGAGGCTTCCAGCTATCCTCGCCGCCGCCCTCGCGGGCGTGGCCCTTGCACCCGTCGCCCACGCAGCGCGCGGCACCAACATTCACGCCAGGACTGCCGGGGAACTGGCCGAACTCTGCGCAGCCAATCCGGCCCAGGGCATCGGCGACGCGCGGGTGAACTACTGCCACGGCTTCGCCCAGGGAGCGGTGGATGTCATGCTGCACGATGCGGGCGAGAAGAAGCCGTTCTGCTTCCCGAGCCCGATGCCCACGCGCACCGAGACGCTGGGCCAGTTCGTGCGCTGGGTGCGGGCCGACTCCTCGCGCGCCTCCCTTGCTGCCGCCGGCGGGCTGTTCCAGTTCCTGACCGACCGCTATCCCTGCGGCAAGTAGCCTCGCCAGCTTGCCCGAGCGCGCCCGATCCCGTTCAATGCGCGAAACGCACACCATGGGAGATCGTCGGATGCCGAAACTGGCGGGCAAGGTTGCATGGGTGACAGGCGCGGGCAGCGGCATTGGCGAGGCGGCCGCGCTGGCGCTGGCAGGAGAGGGCGCGACCTTGGTGCTGACCGGTCGGCGCCGCGATCCGCTGGAGCACGTCGCCACGCGCGTCCGCGAGCAGGGCAGCACCGCCCATGTGCAGCCGGCCGACCTGATGCAATCGGCTCAGGCGCAGAGGATCGGCGCCTTCCTCAGGGATACGATGGGCCGGCTGGACATTCTGGTGAATAATGCCGGACTGAACATCACCGACCGGCACTGGGACAAGCTTACCCCGCAGGGCATCGACGAGCTGGTGCATGGCAATCTGTCGGCCGCGCTGTATTGCGTGACTGTCGCCCTGCCAATCATGCGTGCGCAGAAGAATGGCCTTATCATCCACACCGCCTCCGTGGCCGGCCGCTTCATCGGCAGCTTCAGCGGCCCAATCTACACCGCCGCAAAGCACGGCATCGTGGCGATGAGCCACACGATCAACATGGAGGAGTGCGTCAACAATATCCGCTCCACCGCCCTCCTGCCGGGCGAGGTCGCCACGCCGATCCTCGACAAGCGCCCCAACCCGGTGGGCCCGGAGGAACGCGCGCGCATGGTCCAGCCCGAGGATTGCGGCGACCTGATCCGCTACATCGCCTGCCTGCCCGCGCACGTCGTCATCAGCGAGGTGATGATCGCGCCCACCTGGAACCGCGGCTACGTCGCCAACCTGCAACGCAAGCTCTGAGGGAACGATGCCGAGCAACCGTAAGACGGTAATGGTCCCGCACACGATGGGTAAGGCGGGCCTCGCGGTGCTGTCGCGCCGCGACGACATCGAAGTGCGCGGCTACCCCAGTTCGATCAAGCAGGCGGACCTGCTGGAATTGCTCGGCGATGCCGCCGGTATCGCGCTGTCGGTGACGCCGTTCGGCAAGACCGAGATGGACGCCGCGCCCGCCATGCAGGTTGTGGCGCGGATCGGCGTCGGCTACGATGCGGTCGATGTGCCGGCGCTGACCGCCCGGCGCGTGCCGCTGATGATTGCCGGCACGTCCAATTCCACCTCGGTCGCCGAGCACGCGCTCTATCTCATCATGAACCTCGCCAAGCGCGGACCGGCGATGGACAAGGTCGTGCGCGAGGGGCGCTGGACCGAAGGACGGGCCAACCTGCCAATGGAGCTGGCCGGCAAAACCGTGCTGGTCGTGGGTTTCGGGCGCATCGGCACGCGGATGGCCAAGCGGTGCGCGGCGATGGACATGCAGGTGCTCGTCCATGACCCATATGTGCCGACCGAGACAATCCGCGCCGCCGGCTACGAATCCGTCCCCGATCTCGACGCCGCGCTGCCGAGCGCGGATTTCGTCACAATCCATTGCCCGAAGACGCAGGAGACGGTCGGCCTGTTCGATGCCGCCCGCCTGCTGCGCATGAAACGCGGGGCCGCGATCGTGAACACCGCCCGCGGCGGCATCATCGACGAGCCGGCGCTGTACGACGCCCTGACCACGGGCCACCTCGCCGGCGCCGGTCTCGATGTGTTCGAGACCGAACCGGCGCCAGTCGCCAACGCGCTGCTCAAGCTCGACCAAGTGATCGCCTCGCCGCACATGGCCGGCGTCACCACGGAATCCGTCGCCGGCATGGCCGTCGCCACCGCCGAGAACATCCTGAGCGTGCTCGATGGCCAGGCCAATCGCGAGAACGTTGTGAACGAGGAGGTGCTGGGTGATACCGCTCCCAGGTGAGGGCATTCCGCTTCAATCTGTCTGTCCACGGATCGCCGACCCACGCAGCTTGGTTGCCGGGCCAAGCATCGCCACATAGAACGCTCCCGAAGCCCGCAGGAGCCGTCGCCGGATGCCCAGCTACCAGTATGCCTACGTTATGAAAGACCTGACCAAGTCCTTTCCTGGTGGCCGGGAGGTCTTCAAGGGCATCACCCTCTCCTTTCTGCCAGGCGCGAAGATCGGAGTGCTTGGTGTCAACGGCGCCGGCAAGTCCACCCTGCTCAAGATCATGGCCGGGATCGACAAGGACTTTGGCGGCGAGGCCTGGGCCGCCGACGGAGTCCGCGTCGGCTATCTATCACAGGAGCCGCAGCTCGATCCGGCCAAGACCGTCGGTGGCAATGTCGAGGAGGCATTCGCCGATCTCAAGTCGGCGCTGGACCGCTTCAACGAAATCTCGATGCGCTTCGCCGAGCCCATGAGCGACGACGAGATGAACCGGCTCCTCGGGGAACAAGCCGACCTGCAGGCCAAGATCGACGCCGAGGACGGATGGGATCTGGACCGCCGCGTGGAGATCGCGCTCGATGCATTGCGCTGTCCCCCGGCGGAGGCGGACGTGACCACGCTTTCGGGCGGCGAGCGGCGGCGAGTTCGCACTCTGCCGGCTGCTGCTGGAGCGTCCCGAGCTTCTGTTGCTCGACGAGCCGACAAACCATCTGGATGCCGAAAGCGTTGCCTGGCTCGAGCGCACATTGCGCGAGTATCCCGGCACGGTGATGCTTGTTACCCACGACCGCTACTTCCTCGACAACGTGACTGGCTGGATTCTCGAAATTGAGCGTGGCCGCGGTTACCCCTATGAAGGCAACTACTCGGCTTGGCTGAGCCAGAAGCGCAAGCGGCTGTCGCAGGAGGAGAAGGAGGAGAGCGCGCGTCAGCGGGCGCTCGCGGCCGAGGAGGAGTGGATCGCGGCCTCGCCCCGCGCGCGTCAGGCGAAGAATAGGGCCCGCATCCAGCGCTACGAGGATTTGTTGGCTGCCTCCCTGGAGCGGGCTTCGGGCGGCGCGGAGATCATCATCCCGCCCGGACCGCGCCTCGGTAATTTGGTTATCGAGGCCGAGGACGTTTCGAAGGGCTATGGCAACCGGCTTCTGATCGACGACCTCGATTTCAAGTTGCCGCCCGGCGGCATCGTCGGCGTGATCGGTCCGAACGGGGCCGGCAAGACGACGTTGTTCCGCATGGTCGTCGGGCAGGAAAGCCCGGATGCGGGCAGTTTGCGGGTCGGCGAGACGGTGAAGCTTGGCTACGTGGACCAATCGCGCGATTCACTCGACCCCAACAAGACCGTCTGGCAGGAGATCAGCGGCGGCGACGAGATGATCTACCTTGGCAAACGGGCCGTGCAGTCCCGCGCCTACGTCGCCGCCTTCAACTTCAAGGGCGCCGACCAGCAGAAGAAGGTCGGTATCCTCTCGGGCGGCGAGCGCAACCGGGTGCATCTGGCGAAGATGCTGAAATCAGAGCACAACGTCATCCTGCTCGACGAGCCGACCAATGACCTCGACGTGGACACGCTCCGCGCGCTCGAGGAAGCCCTGACCGAGTTCGCCGGCTGCGCCGTGATCATCACCCACGATCGCTGGTTCCTGGACCGGCTCGCCACCCACATCCTGGCGTTCGAGGGCGATAGCCGTGTCGAGTGGTTCGAAGGCAACTTCCAGGCCTACGAAGAGGATAAGCGCCGCCGCCTAGGTGCGGACGCGACAGAGCCGCACCGCATCAAATATCGCCCGCTCGCTCGCTAGCGTCGCTTGCTGACCAACCCGGCCTGGGTGGTCCGAACGGCCCGTCTGACTCTGATGCCGGTGAACAGGGCCGACCTGAGCGATCTGCAGGCGCTAAAGGCTGACCCAAGGGTTTTCGCCGTCATGCTCGGCGGCGTGCGCACCCCGGCGCAGACGGAAGCCGAGCTTGCCGCCGACATCTCGTTCTGGGGCGCCCAGGGCTGCGGCATCTGGGCGATCCACGGGTCACGCGAAGCATCGGCCGCTCAGGCGTTTCTTGGCATCACCGGCTTCATGAACCGCCCGGACGGCCGCGGCATCGCCCTGCGGTTCGCGCTCTGGCCCGAGGCACAGGGCCACGGTCTAGCGCGTGAAGCCGCTGCGGCCGCACTCCGTTTCGGCCACGATCGCGCTGGCCTTCGGCGCGTCGTAGCCGTGGCCCGCGCCAGCAACATTGCCTCACGCACGGTGCTCGGCGGTATTGGCATGGCCGAGCGGGACAGCTTCATGCGGGATGGTCACCGCATGATACTCTACGAGAGCACGTCGCATCTGAAAGCCTAGGCGCTGCTGGCCTGCCTCTGCATGGCGTCTATCAGTGCCTGGACGCTGTCGTGATGCTGCACGATGAACGAGGCATAGTCATCACGCTGCGTCAGGCGCAGCGACGTGCCTTCCGCCACCACGTCCACGATCTTGGGGCTGCCGTCCACGCTTTTCACCAGCCAGTCAACCTCCGCTGGCGGCTTCTTCGGACCGGCGATCGTGGTGGCGACCACCTGCCCCTCCGGCCTCGATGTCGTGCGGCCGATGGTGAACCGGACACCCTCGTAGTCGCCGATCTTCGAGGTGATGCTGCTGATGAGCACCTTGCGGAACAGCACCTCGTACTCGCGCTGCTGCTGCGGCGTCGCCACACGCCAGAAACGTCCAAGACAGAATCTTGCCACGCCCGCCACATCGACATCAGCGTCGATCACATGCGCGAGCGCAGCGCTCTTCTGCTCAACCGAGCTGGATCGATTGACGATCTCGACGAGCTGGTTGCCTAAAGTCTGGACAAAGGCAGAGGCCTGCTCCGGTGTCTGAGCCCGGGCAGGGGGAATCGCAAACCCCGCCAGACAAGCGGCGGTCAGAGATAGAGATAAGGCGATGCGGCGAAACAACATCTATGGCCTCGTGTCGCTCAGCGGGCGGGGGCAGGGGAGGAAACAGCCGCGGGCACAGCGGCGTCGGGGCGGGGAAACCAGGCTGGGATCGTGCGTTGATCGGCCTTGCGCGTATCCTCCACTTGGGCATCCCGGTGCTGCCGGTAAAGGCTGCGAAACGTGGCATATGGATCTAGAGCTGTGCGCCGGATCTGCGACAGCGTGCCGAGGTATTGTGAACGCGCATCGACCAGGTTCAGCGAGAACCGGCTCCAGTTCGCGGCCGTTACGGCAGCGCCCTGGCCGAAATAGTTCAGCGGATCGCTCGCGATGTCGACGAGCCGGCCCGACGAATCCCGCGGCCCCCCCGGCCCGAGAACGGGTAGGAACAGGTAGGGCCCTGAACCTGCCCCCCATGTTGCCAGGGTCAGGCCGAAGTCGGTATCGTGGTCGGGATAGCCCAGGCTTTTCGCCACGTCGAAGAAGCCCAGGCCGCCTATCGTCGTGTTGATCACAAAACGCATCAGGGTATCACCGGCGTGGTGGGGCTTACCTTGGAGCATGTCGTTGCCGAGCTTGACCGGTGACGTCAGGTTCGCCAAGGCGTTATGGATGCCGCTGCGCACACCGGCCGGGAGCACATCGGTATAAGCCACGGCTGCCGGGCGCAGCGCATAGCGGTCAAGCCTGAGATTGACCGCGTACATGGCCCTGTTGAACGGCTCAAGCGGGTCGTTGGCGGCCTTGTATTCGGCCAGGGCATCAGGCTGGCTCGCGGGAGGCCGCGTCGCGCAGCCAGAGAGGGCGGCCGCTATTCCCGTCACCGCAAGCCACGAACGAGCTCGTCTTCGAACACGCATATGTCTACCTCGAACCAAAGGGGGCGCGCTCATCGCTATCCTCGCTCCGGCGGCCTTGCAGGCACGCGGAGCGTATTGAAACAGGGTCAAGGTTAAGCTTGCGTGAGCAGGATGTAGCACGCCGGGAACAATCCGCAACGCGCATAGCGGCAGCATCGCGGGCTTGCGCGGTCCGCCCGCAAGCCGGCAAAACTGCCAGCATGAACAGCTTTCCTCCGGTCTTCCCAGAGCAGATCACGCCGACGCTTAAGCGATGGCTGACTTTGCCCCGCGTCAGCGGCCTACCCTCGCCGGACGTGGACAGCTCTCCGCCCAAGCTCTCCTTTGAGTTCTTTCCGCCCCGAACCGAGGCGCTGGAGCAGCAGCTTTGGTCCTGCATCCGCCGGCTGGAGCCGCTTCGTCCCCATTTCGTTTCCGTCACCTACGGAGCTGGCGGCAGCACGCGCGCTCGGACGCACGCAACCGTGATCCGCTTGGTGCAGGAGACCACGCTTGTCCCAGCTGCGCATCTCACCTGCGTCGGGGCCAGCAAGGCTGAGATCGATGATGTCGCGCGCCAATATTGGGACGGCGGCGTGCGCCATGTGGTGGCGCTGCGAGGCGATCCACCGGCCGACGGTCAGCACAAGTCTCACCCCAATGGCTATCGCTACGCATCCGACCTCGTCTCCGGCCTCCGTCGCGTGGCGGATTTCGAGATCTCGGTCGCGGCTTACCCGGAATCCCATCCACAGGCCCTTAGCCCCGATGCTGATCTCGACAATCTGAAACGCAAGCTCGACGCCGGTGCCACGCGCGCCATCACCCAGTTCTTCTTCGACGGCACGGTATTCCTCCGATTCCTGGATAAATGCCTGGCCGCCGGCATCACTGCCCCGATCGTGCCCGGCATCCTGCCGGTCTCCAACTTCACCCAGGCGGCCCGCATGAGCGGCATGTGCGGGACCAGCATACCGCCCCGGCTCGCTCAACTTTTCGCCGGTACCGACGACGACCCCGAGCTGCGACGCATGATCGCCGCCATCGTCGCCGCCGAGCAGGTACGCCTCCTTCAGGCCAACGGCGTGGACGAGTTCCACTTCTACACGCTGAACCGGCCCGAGCTGACCTACGCCATTTCTCATATCCTTGGCGTACGCCCTCAGCCGGCCCTTGCGGCCGAGGCAGCCGAGCCCGTTGCCAGCCCATGATATCACGATGACCGACTACCTGACCCGGCTCAACGCCGAGCAGCGCGCTGCCGTCGAGACACTGGATGGCCCGCTCCTGGTGCTCGCCGGCGCTGGAACAGGCAAGACCCGCGTACTCACGACCCGCTTCGCCCACATCCTCGTTTCCGGCCGCGCCGCTCCAGGGCAGGTGCTGGCCGTCACCTTCACCAATAAGGCCGCGCGCGAGATGCGCGAGCGGGTCGGCGCCATCCTGGGCCGTCCAGCCGAGGGGCTCTGGCTCGGAACCTTTCATGCTCTCTGCGCGCGGATGCTGCGCCGCCATGCCGAGTATGTCGGCCTCGGCTCAGGCTTCACGATCCTCGACGCCGACGACCAGCTCCGCCTTTTGAAGCAGGTAATGGAGACGGCGGGCACGGACACAAGGCGTTGGCCGCCCGCCGGTCTGATGAGCGCGATCCAGCGCTGGAAAGATCGCGGCCTTACGCCCGCCCGCGTCGGCGAGGCCGAGGACACCGAGTTCGCGGCCGGCCGCGCCAGGGCGCTCTATGCAGCCTACCAGGAGCGGCTACGCGGCCTGAATGCTGTGGATTTTGGCGACCTGCTTCTGCATATGACCGAAATCCTCCGCATGCATCCCGACGTGCTCGCGCAATACCATCGCGCCTTCCGCTACATCCTGGTTGACGAGTACCAAGACACGAATGTCGTGCAATATCTCTGGCTTCGTCTGCTTGCCCAGGAACACCGTAACATATGCTGTGTGGGCGACGATGATCAGTCGATCTATTCCTGGCGGGGCGCCGAGGTCGAGAATATCTTGCGTTTCGAGCAGGACTTTCCTGGCGCGCGCGTCATCCGCCTGGAAGCCAACTACCGCTCCACCGCGCCCATCCTGGCAGCCGCCTCCGGGCTGATCGGCCACAACCAGGGCCGGTTGGGAAAAACCTTGCGTCCCGGGCGCGACAACTCGTCCGGAGAGAAGGTGCAGATCGTCGGCCTGTGGGACTCCGATGAGGAAGCTCGGATGGCCGGCGACCGGATCGAGACGCTTCGCGGCGGCGGTCATTCCCTTTCCGAAATAGCAGTCCTGGTTCGCGCCGGCTTTCAGACCCGTGCCTTCGAGGAACGGCTGATCACCCTTGGACTCCCCTACCGGGTTGTCGGTGGCCTTCGGTTCTACGAACGCCAGGAGATCCGCGATGCCACCGCCTATATGCGGGTGCTCGCCCAGCCGGCCGATGACCTCGCCTTCGAACGCATCGTCAACCTCCCACGCCGCGGGGTGGGCGAGGCGGCTCTGCGCCTGCTGCACGAAACAGCGCGCAGGCACAAAGTGCCGCTCGCCGAGGCCGCCGCCCGGCTCATCGCCGAGGGTGGGTTCAAAGGCAAAGTTCGGCAGTCGATGACCGAGTTGCTGCGCGGCTTCGCGCGCTGGCGCTCGATGCTCAGCACCGACGGCCACCTCATCACTCTCGCCACGATGCTCGATGAGAGTGGCTATACGGAGATGTGGCAAAAGGACAAATCGCCCGAGGCACCGGGTCGCCTGGAGAACCTGAAAGAGCTGATCCGGGCACTGTCGGATTTCGAGACCCTTGCCGGATTTCTCGATCACGTCGCGCTCGTGATGGAGAACGAGGAGAACGCCGAGGGCGATCGGGTCAGCCTGATGACCCTGCATGGCGCCAAAGGACTGGAATTCGATACCGTGTTCCTGCCCGGCTGGGAGGAAGGCCTGTTCCCCAACCAGCGCGCTCTCGACGAGACGGGCGCCAAGGGCTTGGAGGAGGAGCGGCGCCTGGCCTATGTGGGCCTGACCCGCGCCCGGCAGCGCGCCATCGTAAGCCATGCGGCGAACCGGCGGGTCTATGCAAACTGGCAAAGCAGCATCCCTAGTCGCTTCATCGACGAATTGCCCGAGGCGGAAGTCGAGCGGACCGGTTCGGCAATGCTGGCGCGGGAAATTCGTCCGGCAGCCCCGAGCATGTTCGCCGGCCAGTTCCCGTTCGCCATCAGGCGGGGCAAGGTCATCGAGGTTTGGGAGCAGCCCGCCCCTCCCGCACGAGCCGCCGCTATCCCCATCGGTAGCCGCGTGTTCCATCAGAAATTCGGCTATGGCACCGTTACTGCCACCGAGGACGACCGCCTCGACGTGGCCTTCGATAAGGCCGGCGCTAAACGGGTGCTCGACCGCTATCTGGAGAAGGTGGCTTCGTAGGCTGGTCCAACTCCATCATACCGGCGCAAGCCGCTGATGTGGTCCTGGTGGCAATTCGACCTCGATGAGATCGCCAGTTCGAATGCTGCCGTCCGCGCGGACGATGGCCATGATGCCAGCCTTGCGGACCAGTTCGCCGCTCTCGTCGCGTCCCAGGACCGCCGCCATCAGACCCGGCTGATATCGGTCTAGCTGAATGCAAGGGTTACGCAGACCCGTGATCTCGACGACAGCCGAGGCGCCCAGGTGCAACAGCGTGCCGCGCGGCAGCCCGAGGAGATCGATACTCCGTGTCGTGACATTCTCGCCAATGGTCCCAGTCGCCACCCGGAACCCCATAGCCCGCAGTTCGTCGTGCAACTCTTCGTGGATCAGGTGGACTTGCCGCAGGTTGGGTTGAGTTGGGTCCCGCCTTACCCGAGAGCGATGCTTCACCGTTGTACCAGCATGAGCGTCCCCCTCGACCCCCAGCCCGGTGAGCAGGCGAATGCTGTCGCGGGTTGGCTTGGTGAACCCATGCCATCCGCTGCTGCTGACCGCGACGACCAATCCGCTCATCAATCCCTGTCTCCAAGCCGCTTCAGTCGCGCGGCGAAGAATCCGTCCATCCCGCCACGCCCGGCCCACATCCCGGGGTGAGTGCGCAGATACCCTTCGACAGTGCGCGCCTCCGGCAGGTCGGCCAGTTCATCCGGCATGAACGGGTCGAGCCGCCACTCCCCTTGCGCCAGGAGCCGCTCGATCCGTGGCGCTCCCTCTTCGGGCTGAAGCGAGCAGGCGGCATACACGAGACGTCCGCCCGGTCGCAGCAGCCGGCCCGTCGCTGCCAATAGGCGGTCCTGGACGCTCGCCAAAACTCTCATATCCTGCGGTTTCCTCAGTCGGGCCACGTCGGGGTGGCGCCGTATGGTTCCGGTCGCGCTGCACGGAGCATCCAGCAGCACCGCGTCGAACAGAGCGGGGGCTTCCCACTCCGCGGCATCCGCATGCACGACCTCCACGGACAGGCGCAGCCGAGCAAGGTTCTCGCGCAGCCGTGCGATCCGGCTTGCGTCCCGCTCCACGGCCGTGACGTGCGCGCCCGAGGCGGCAAGCTGAGCGGTTTTCCCGCCCGGCGCCGCGCACAAATCGGCGACAAGCTCCCTCGGCCGAGGCCGCAAGAGCCGAGCCGGCAGTGCCGCCGCCGCGTCCTGGACCCAAAACGCGCCCTCCTGATAGCCTGCCAGTTCAGCGACGCGTGTCCCCGCAAGGAACCGCACCGACCCCGTCGGCAATACCTCGCCTCCGGGTGGGGCCTCGGCTGCCGGTCGCAGTGTGAGGTCGACCCCTGCCGGTGTCTGATGCGCGCAAGCGATGTTCCGGGCCTCTGCCCCCCAAGACTCCCAAAGCCACGCCGGCGTGTCCAGAACCGGGCCATCCAACTCGTCCAGCACGGCTTGGCCCCTCTCTGACACGCGCCGGAGAACCGCATTGACGAGCCCGGCGAAAGGAGAGAGGCTGCGCGCGCGCGCAAGCGCCACAGCTGTTGCTACCGCCGCGTGGGCCGGCGCCTGCACCAGCAGCAGCCCTGCGGCACCTATGCGCAGCACATGGCGCACCGGGACGGGCGGCGCCTTTCGCAGGAGCGGGTCCAGGACCTGCATCCAGGCTGCCCAGCCGGCGCAGGACCGCGGCGGCCAGCCGATGCGCCGCGGCCCGATCGCGCGCTTCGAGCGGCGGCAGCCGATCAAGCGCCTCCTCCAATGGACGGTGCCGGTCGAAGACGGCACTGAGCAGGTCGAACGCGGCCTCCCGGGTGGGGTCATGCATGGCGATTCAGATGCGGGATCGACGGGCCTCTGCCAAGCCGCTTACGCGCCAGCGCGAAGCAGTTGCTTTCTCGGCCAGGGCGCGGAATGCTCACCCAATGCCGATTCTTTCAGGACGGGCGCGACTGGCCGGGATCGTCGGCTGGCCGGTGACGCACTCTCGCTCTCCGCGCATTCACGGGTCCTGGCTTGATCGCTACGCGATCGACGGCGCCTACGTGCCGCTGCCCATTCGCTCCGAGAACTTCAACGCCGCGCTCCGGGGCCTGTGGGCGGCCGGCTTTGCGGGCGTGAACGTGACCATGCCTCACAAGCTCGCGGCATTCGACCTCTGCGACACCGTGGACGACATTGCGCGCCGAGCGGGCGCGGTGAATACGATTGTCTTTCACGCGGATCGCATCCAGGGGACCAACACCGACGGCGTGGGGTTTACGGCCGCCCTCCACGAAACTGGAGTGGATCCCGGCGCAGGTCCGGCGCTGATCCTGGGGGCGGGCGGCGCGGCGCGTGCGATTGCCGCTGCGCTGCTGGACTACCGAGTCCCGGTCTCCGTGGCCAATCGCACTCGCACCGCCGCGGAGGCGTTGGCGAGCCATCTTCCGGGCCTCGCCATCACCGACTGGGAAGCGCGGGAGCAGGCACTGGCCCAGTGCGCATTGCTGGTTAATGCGACCAGCCTCGGCATGGCCGGGCAGCCTCCGCTTGCCTTGGACCTAAGCCGCGCCCCATCGTCGCTGGTCGTGGCCGAGACAGTGTACACCCCGCTTGAAACCGGACTGCTCGCCGCAGCCCGCGCCTTCGAGCTGCGCACCGTGGACGGGCTCGGAATGCTGCTCCATCAGGCACGCCCCGGCTTCGCTGCCTGGTTCGGCATCGACCCTGTAGTGGATGCCGAGTTGCGTCGCTTCATTCTCGCCGATCTCGGGGCCGAATGAAGGTCATTGGACTGACCGGCGGCATCGGCATGGGAAAGTCCACGGCCGCGGCGGTATTTCGCCGCGCGCGCATTCCGGTGTTCGATGCTGATGCAGCCGTCCACCGGCTGCAGGCACCTGGTGGCCGCGCCCTGCGCGCGATCGCGCAAGCTTTCCCCGGCACGGTCCGCGATCGCGTCCTCGACCGTGCGCTGCTGCGCAACGCCGTGCTCGGCGATCGCGCGGCGCTGTCCAAATTGGAAGCGATCCTGCACCCGATGGTCCGTGCCGAAGAGCGCGCTTTTCTGGCGCGTGCGCGCCGTGCCGGCCAGCGTCTCGCAGTCCTTGACATCCCGCTGCTCTTCGAGACTTCGCGGCGATCGTCGGGTCGATCTGGTCGTCGTCGTCTCCGCACCCCGCCCAGTGCAGGAGCACCGGGTCCGGCTGCGGCGGAACATGAGCCCGACCGATGTGGCGGCGGTGATTGCTCGACAGATGCCGGACGCCGAGAAGCGCCGTCGTGCTGACGTCGTGATCCGCACCGGGCTCTCACGCGCCCATGCGGCGCGCGCCCTGCGTCAACTTATTCACGGGCTCCGCCGATGAGCCGAGCGGTCCTGTTCGATACCGAGACCACCGGGCTGGAGCCGCGTTCCGGCCACCGGATCATCGAAGTCGCGGCCCTTGAATTGGTCAATGACCTGCCGACTGGCCGACGCTTCCACGCGCTCATCAATCCCGGCCGGGGCATCCCGGAGGAAGCGACCCGCGTCCACGGTTTCACAGCCGCGCATCTTTCCGACAAGCCCGCCTTCAGTGCTGTCGTATCGGACCTGGTCGCCTTCTTCGGCGACGGCAAGCTGATCGCCCACAACGCCCCGTTCGACTTCGCCTTCCTCGATGCGGAATTCGTTCGATGTGGGCTCCCCCGCCTCGATGCCGCACGCATGGTGGACACGCTGGAGCTTGCCCAGAAGCGCTTTCCAGGCATGCCAAATAGCCTGGACGCGCTGTGCCGGCGCTTTGCTGTCGACCTCTCCGGCCGGTCTACCCACAACGCCCTACTCGACTGCAAGCTTTTGGCGGAGGTCTATCTCGAGCTGACTGGTGGTAGGCAGCGCGGTCTCCTCCTCGACGCTCAGCGGAGCGCCGGTCGAATTGTCACCTACACGCTTGCAGGTATACGGAGCCCGCGTCCGATCATCCCGAGCGAGACGGAACTCGCTGCCCACAACGCATTTCTGGATCGTCTTAAGGAACCACTCTGGCGGATCCTTTGATTCGAACTCAAACCGGCAGCAACCCCAGGCAACGGCCTCGCTGCCCTGCTTGAAACAGAAACTCCACCAACTCGCCAGGACTGGGCGGGCCGTCGCGCGTCACCACCGACGTCAGTCCCCACACCTCTTCCACCGCGTCGGCGGCGCCTGTCAGCATCGCGTCCCCACCGGTCAGCAGCATGATCGGCAGCTCCGGATCGTGCGCCGCGACCAACTTCATAATGTGACACCCATCTTGGCCGACAGCATCCATGATGGCCAATACCGCCATCGGACGGCGATCGCGCAGCACCGGAGCGAGATCGCTGGTGCTGGATACCCGGGCGAGCTGCACATCGAGAAACGAACATAACTCTTCGATCGCCTCCGACCAAAGCGGCTCGTCCTCGACAATCACGACCGTCGCCTCGCGCACGGGAGCGCGGGTGCTGACGCCGACACGGTGCATGTGCTGAGCGAAAACCCTGAGATCGATCCGGCTCATCGGTCCTCCTGTTGCGAGGCAGGGCTCGCAGCAACGAGTGGACAATGCAGAGAAACTACTGTCGTGCGAAAGCCTGTTTCCCGTCAGTACTGCGTAACGGATAGCGAATTAAGCGTGAAGCACCGTGAATTGCGGATCGGATCGGAAATCGCGCGGCTACTGGCATCTTTCCGAAGCGGGAACGCTGTTTGGAAGGAAAAAATGCCTTGACCAAACGCCCCGGTAGTGTCTCAGTTTGAAGGAATAAAATCTGACCTACTTGGAAGCTTGGAAGACGGCGGACGCCTTGCCTGCTGTCCATGCGCCCCAAGCGAGCGGCGCAGTCCAAAGAGCACCGAAGCCTGCCAGGGTCCATCCCCACCACGCCCAGCCTCGCCAGAGAGCCAGTCCGATCGCGGTTGCGATTATGGTGGGGTAGAGGGCGGCTACGAACAGGAGGATGGAGCGGGGGATCACCAAGTCCGGCTCGGGCGGTCCAATGCCATCGAACATACCGGAGATACCCCAGTCACCAAGCGAGTGAAGGTGCCGAGACCAGCGCCTCGGCTACGCCGACTGCGGCCAGGAACGCGGTAACGAGCCCCCAGACGATCCGCTGCACCTGTCCAAACCTCGTCGTGGGGAAGGCAGGCACCCCCGGTTCCCAATCGGGAGCGCCTGCCCGCCAAGGAGCTTCGTGACCAGGGGAGGACCGTGCCGACCGAAGCCGATGCGCAGAATGACGCAGAGGGATTAAGGAAGGGTGCATAGGTGCATGCTTCGGAGTAGCGGGAGCGCCCAGGCCATAAAGAACAACTCTAATTGTGAATCTACTTTTGCAACGTGATTAACCAGCCCCTTTACCCAATCAGGCGCAGCGTACACTACCAGAATAGTTACTATAATGGAAATTCCCCACGAAACAACACCCATAACTACGCCAGGCCACCAGAAGCCGGTAGCGCCCCGTATGCATTCCTTAATCTGCTGCGAATTCTGATCAATGTGGGTCTTCACGTCGTTTTGAAGTGCCTCTGACTGTGGCTTAACAGCTTCTGCGATGATATCGGCCCTCTCTGCTTCTACAGCTTGCTGAGAGAGTGTCCTCAGAAGGTCCTCGGCCCGACTTCTATGAAGTTCAACTTCGTGCGACTGTGGATCTCGCTGTGCGTGCGTGAACACCTCCATTCCGGACGTCTGCGCTCATTGATAGTGCGTTTGTACAGCGCATATGCGAAGAGCCCGACGATATCATGGGCTCCTCAACGAAACGCTCAAAAGCCTTGCTATAGGAGGCCTCGGTCTCTCGGTTACTTTGACCGCTCTAGCGCCCTACTCAGCTTTTCGGCTGTAAGTGAACGGTCGCTTTCTCGAAGTGCCTTTTCTCTGCGTGCCCGCAAGGCTATTTCGTACCGGTGCTACCCGCAAATTATCCACATGTGACCCTTGAACCAGGTCGTCGCTATAGGGCCCGAAGGGTATGAAGCAGAAGGATCGGGCAATATTCCAGTTCCCTCAGGTGCGTAAAGAATGCCTTGGTCATAGTGCTCGCATATACTGGATCCATAGTTCATCGATACCTATGCGCAGCGCGACTTTGCCGGTGCAGACATCGAGATTGCCGACCTATGGCCGTCCTGCTCAAGAGGTGACGAGCTAGTTCGACGCATCCGATCCTCCATTCGGTCAGGTCCACGATCCGCGGCCAGTCCAGATTAGGACGGCACGCCGACCGCCGGCCCCGGAGATCCTTCTTGTAGTGCCAAGCCGCCGTTGTATAAGCCGTTCGCCGGGCGGAGAAAGAGAAACTGGCGGAACTCAAGCAGGCGGCTCTATTTGACCAAGTTCCTGCGAATTTTGGACGGCGGCCGATCTCCCATTCCTCAAGTGTCCGCACGAGGTCGGTAATCTCCCAAAGCTTGTTGCTCACCCCTGCCGCCATCGCGGGTGTGACGCGAAGGCTCTTGTGGATGCGGCAGAAGTTGTAGTGCATGAAATGCAGCGACACGGCCCAGACATGGTTCTGCGCCTTCTTGCTGAACCCGTTGGTTAGCCGCGTGAAGCGCCGCATTCCCATCCGCATCGTCAAGTTCTGCCGCTCGACATGCGAGGTGCAGATGTGCTTCGGGTCCGGCTTGCCCCACACCACGTCTTTGGTGACGCCCGTGCATTCGGTCGGGCTGTAGCGCCGCGCAGCTTCCGCTTCGGGCTTCGGTGCGGCGTAGTGCTTCACCAAAACGGCATAATCAATCTGGCCCCGAAAGTTCTCGGGAACCGCCGACAGATAGGGGCGGTGGCCATCAGAGGTGAGTTGCACCCGGTTGGCGAGACGGTCCTTCAGGTCGCCGATGAACGCCTGAGCGTGCTCCATGTCACGCCCCCCGACAAACCAGGACGGCACCAACTTGGTGTCCGGGTCCATCGCCACCCACGTCCAGATGTCACCGGCGGCTTGCGGCGCCCTCTTGGCCCCCTCGACGGCCTTCTGCTTGCAGTAGTTGAAGGCCCAGATCTCATCAACCTGAATGCGCCGGCATTGCAGGTTCACCATCACCCGGTCCTGGTATTCGTCAGAAGCACCGGCCGGCGTCCACCAGCAGCTTGGTGACGGTGTTGATGCTCTTCCCGGTGATCCGCGTAATTGCCGCAGGCTGTTCCCCTCACCAGCAGGGAGAGGATGTGAACGCGATCGGCGCGGGAGAGCTTGTTCATAGCACGATAATGCACCTTGCCGCATGAGCGGTCAAGCACAAGATTTAGTTACCTGAAAGCACAGGCACTTAGAACGCCTCGGCCATCAGGATTGGAGCAGGGGATTGTTCTGTATTGGCAGCCGGGCTGTAGAGTGAGGCTCTATAGCCCGGCTGGGTTAGTTCAGGAGTGCTATCGATCAAACAGGCTTACGACAGCTTCCGAAGAGGCGCGTTGCGATCCAGATTTAGGAGGAGTGGCGTCGAGGACATTCCCTTCCTGCCAGGAGCGAGCCAAATCAGCCCACGCTTGGAAAGGCGGTAAAGCCGATTGGTAAGCAAATTCCGCTTGTTGATCTCGCCCCGCTTACGAAACAGGTCGATCAGAATTTCATCAAGAGTTGCAGTGCCGCCGCGCTCGTTGATGATATCCACAAGAGGGTCAGCCTCACCGTTCACGGCGGTTCCACTTAGTTCCTGTATCAGCTCAGGAGGAAGATCGGACAAATCCTGTGGGACCGGCCTTGTCCCCTGCACGAGAACCGGAGACTGCTCTTCCGGCACCCTTTCGAGGAAAGCGAGAAGCGCCTCATGCTCTGCAATCAGGCGCTGATAGAAAGCGATCTGTTCAGGGCGATGCCGAGAGTGTCCCGGAGGAATCGGCTAACCTGGCTGTTCATCCAGGCAATTTGGTTCTTGACAAGAGCGGTGAATTGGTTCATAGAGGGCAAGCCTTTGTACAGGCGCGCGGGTCTGCCTAGAGCAGTTAATATCCCGCGCATGGGACATACACAGAGCCGGACGTTTCCTTTGGGGGTGCGTCCGGCTCTTCCTTTATGGACCATTTGTTCTCGGCGAGTTAAGCATCTTTTCACGTCTTGCGCGGCAAGTCGTCACTACATCGCCGCAGATTGCACTTTACGTGCTCGCTTGAATTGCCCTCCATTGGATGGTCGCTCGCGCTTCCGTTACTTAGCCCAGCGCCTCGTCGCCGCCTTACGCGCGATCTCCGCCCGTTCCTCCGCCGTCAGCTTCTCCGCTCGCGCCTTGCCGCCCTTGAGCCCTCCACGCCGCCCCAGCGACACAGCAGCCGGGTCTTTGCCTTCGTCGGGCGGGATGGGGGTCTCTTCGGTCGCCTCGCCCGTGGCGAGGTCCACGATGCGCTTGGCGAGTTGGTTCGGATCGCGGGGGCGCTTGCGGGTTTTGGTCACGGCTCAGGCCTCCCGAAGGTGCGGCGGTTCGATAGGCGTCTGCCGAGGTCTATCCTCCCCGATGCGCTTGTTTTCGGAGGTCCATGCTTAGGTTTCCGCGATCTGACGTGAAGCATCCACCACATGGTCATCTCTCCATGGCGGTTGACCTCTGCCCTGTAGTTGCCGACTGGCCGGTGACGCGATAGGTGATCGTCGATGTTGGCTGGTTCATGGTGCGGAGCCGCTTTGGACATGCCCCCATGATAGCACCTTCGCCACGGCACCGCTGTGCTAGAGCGGTCAAGCATCGATGGGAATTTATTCAAACTGAGACACTACCAACGCCCCAGTTTCGGGTATATAAATCGGTATGCTGACGCTTCGTAGCTAAGCGCCGGCGCCCTTCTCTCTCAGACAAACCCATTGCCGCCTCGACCTGGTCATCAGCAGGCGATCGCCAGATCGTCGGCGGAGGCGCATGCGCCCGCTACCGCGGACGCTCCCGTCGGAGCCAGCCTGAGGGGTTGGGCCCGCCACGTCTTGCAGCCATCGGGTCAGACGCCCGCACGTCACCATGGATTGCTGCTCGATCGGCTGGAAGCCCTCAGTCGGGGCGAGATCGATCGGTTGATGGTGCTGATGCCACCCGGGTCGGCGAAATCGACTTACGCCTCCGTGCTGTTCCCGGCCTGGTGGTTCGTCCAGCACCCGCGGAGTTCAGTAATTGCCGCCTCACATACTGCCGACCTCGCAGCGCATTTTGGAAGGCAGGTTCGCGCACTGGTGACCGAACACAGCGCACTGCTTGGCTACCGCTTGAACGCTGATAACCGCGCGGCGTCGCGGTGGCAGACTTCCGCGCACGGCGAGTATTTCGCCACCGGAGTACGCGGCCCGATCACAGGTCGCCGCGCCGACCTCGCCATTATTGATGACCCCATAAAGTCGCTTCTTGATGCCGAAAGCGCAGTGCAGCGCGAGCGCCTGTGGGACTGGTACCGCTCCGATCTGACCACTCGGCTCAAGCCCCGCGCCCGAGTGGTGCTGATCATGACCCGCTGGCATGAGGACGATTTGGCCGGCCGGCTTCTGGCCCAGGAAGAGTCCGAATGGCGACTTCTCCGTCTCCCAGCCCTGGCGGAAGAGAACGACCCGCTCGGACGACATGCCGGCGAGCCTCTGTGGCCGGAGTGGGAAGGGCGCAATGCGCTGGAACGCAAACGCAACGCCGTCGGGCATCGGGTCTGGTCGGCGCTCTACCAGCAGTCACCACGTCCGCGTCAGGGCGCCTTGTTCAATGCCTCTCGGATTGAGGTCGTAGATACTCTCCCGAACGGACTGACCGGGCCGGCAGTCCGAGCCTGGGATCTCGCTGCCACTGTCGAACGAGGAGGCAATGATCCCGATTGGACCGCAGGCGTGAAACTGCTCCGCGACACCACTGGACGATGGATCATCGCGGATGTCGTACGACTACGAGGCAACCCACGCCAGGTGGAAGAAGCGATCCTGCAGGCCGCCACGCTCGATGGTCGCGCTGTTACGATATCACTGCCTGAAGACCCCGGTCAGGCCGGCAAGAATCAGGTTGCATACCTGGTCAGGATGCTTGCCGGACACAACGTTGTCGCATCACGTGAGACTGGCTCGAAGGTCGTGCGCGCGACGCCGCTTGCAGCTCAGGTGGAGGCAGGAAATCTGACCATGCTGCGAGCCAATTGGAATAATACGCTGATCGAGGAGCTTCGGGATTTCCCATTTGGACGCAAGGATGACCAAGTGGACGCGCTTGCGCGCGGCTTCCACTTGCTCTCGGACAAGCAATCCGGGACCCGCCGGGTCAGCATGCCACTGCTCGCACGGTAGCCCAGCTCTCCGCCGCTGCCCACGAAATGGGACGTCATGTTCGAAACCATCAGCGATCTCATCCCCCGCGACTCCGATTATCCGCCACGGGCGCGAGCGCTTGACATTCTCAAGCGCGTCCTGAACGGCACCCTGTACGACGTGTTGCCTTACCAATTCCATGAGGAGCGTGGGGCTGGCGGCGAGTATATTCCTCTTCGCAGCCGTCGCCCTTCGGTGCGCTACGGCCTGTCGCGGGTGGTGGTCGAGGATAGTGTCTCCTTGCTGTTCAGCGAGGGCCATTTTCCGACCATTGACTGTGCGGACCACATGGTGCGGAGTTTGCTCGCAGACGTGGTGAAGGAAACCCGGCTCAATCAGGTGATGACCGACGCCGCCGTGAAAGGCTCGGTCGGCTCGGTCGCGATCCTGATGCGGGTTCTCGCGAGTCGCATTTTTTTCGATGTGCTCGATACAACATACCTGACGCCGGTCTGGGACCAGCAGGCGCCTGACACGCTTACCCGGGTCGACGAGCGTTACAAGGTAGCTGGTTCCGTTCTGGCGGCTAACGGCTATGACACGATCGATCCCTCGATCGATTACTGGTTCCAGCGGAGCTGGGACCGAGAGGCGGAAACCTGGTTGCTTCCGGCGCCGGTCGACCGACCTGCCGATGCGGCGATAGACGACGCCCGCACGGTTCGGCATGCGCTTGGCTTCGTCCCGATCGTCTGGGTCCGGAATCTTCCCGGCCCTTCTGCCTCGGGTGACGCGAGCGATGGAGCCTGCACATTTCGTGCCGCAGTCGAAACGCAGATAGAAATCGATTACCAGCTCAGCCAAGCCGGGCGCGGGCTGAAATACAGCAGCGACCCCACCCTGATCATCAAGGAGCCGGCCACCTCCGATACCGAAATCGTCAAAGGTGCCGGCAATGCCCTCCTGGTGAGCGAAAAGGGCGATGCCAAGCTCCTGGAGATCGGCGGCACTGCCTCAGCAGCGGTACTCGATTATGTCCGCACCCTCCGCGAGCTGGCGCTGGAAAGCATCCACGGCAACCGCGCGAGTGCCGACCGCATCTCCGCCGCACAGTCTGGGCGTGCACTGGAGCTGATGAACCAAGGTCTGATCTGGCTCGCTGACAACCTTCGCGTGAGCTACGGCGAAGGTGCTCTGCTGGAACTCTGCCGCATGGTGCTTCGCGCCAGATCGCAGTACCCGCTGCGGGTCTTGGGGCAGCCCGTGCCAGACCTCGATCCTAACGCCCGGCTGACGCTGAAATGGCCTCGGTGGTATCCGCTCACCGCGGACGACCGCCAGAAGGATGCGCAAACGCTGGCCACACTCGTCCGATCCGGGCAGCTCAGTCGCGAAACCGCGGTGAAGGCGATCGCAGACACCTACGACATCGACAACGTCCCCGCCGAGCTCGCTCGCATTGCGGCGGACCCTGCTGCTTCCGGAGCCCGTGATGTCTGACAAACACGCCGTCTTCTCCGCGGATGACGCGGCCGATGTCCTGAGCGAGCTACGTTCGCGTGCTGAAGCACTGGAGCGCCAGCTCGCCGACGTGCAACGACAGACCGAGGCGCGGATAGTGCGGGCCGAACTGAAAGCCGAGGCCATCAGAGCCGGGATCGTGGACCCCGACGGGCTTAAGCTGCTGGACACCTCGACCGTCAAGCTGAACGGGGATGGCGAGGTCGAAAGCGCCAGCGCGCTCATCGCCGATCTCAAGCGAGCCAAACCCTGGCTCTTCGGCACCTCATCGCCGGCCTCTACCTCCAGTTCCGCCGCAGCTCCTCCTGCTCAGCCTCCTCGCCAGAAGCTTGCCATGGATATGACCGAGGATGAATGGCGCAGCGCACGCGCCGCTCTGTTGAAACGCCGTTCCTGAATCAGGTCGGCTTACGAGCCGTCCGCCGTTATCGGTGTACAAGCACGGCCGTCGCCTCACTCGTCCAGCCACATACCGCGCGCATCGCTGCCTGAATGGCTGGAATGCGCGGCGAAAGGACCATCGCATGAGCGTCGGGACAGCACAGCCCTTCCAACCATCCTACACCCTGTCCATTGCCGCCAGCACCACCGCAGTCGGCCAGATATTGCCGCCAGCGGGAACCTCCGTGCTCGTGACCAATGCGGCGAACGATTATGTGTTCGTACGGCTGGGGGTCGCCAGCCAAGCCGCTACCGTCAACGATACCCCGGTTCCGGCGGGCGCGCGTCTGCTTCTGCACGCGCCGGAGACGGTCAGTGCCATCTCCGTCCTGCTCAACAGCGGCTCCGGGACGGTGTTCGTCTCGCGCGGCACGGGCACGGCATACTGAGGGCGCGCGCATGAAAAGGGCAGTCCCGGCCGCACTCGCGGCTCTGATGACCGTCTCAAGCGCCTCGGCAGCATCATATCACGGCCTTTACAGCCCCGGCCAGATCCCAACGAACCTGTCGGTGGGCTCGATCGCAACCGCCTCCGTGTTGAATGTGCGCAACTTCGGCGCAACCGGCAACGGCACCACGGACGACACCTCGGCCTTTGCTGCGGCCATCGCGCAGGTGAATGCCCAGCTCGCGGCCGGTAATCCTGCAACTCTCTACATTCCCGCCGGAGTGTACCTCATCAACGGCACGACGTCGCTGCCAACCTTCACCCGCGGGGGCTCGCTCGTAGGCGATGGTCCCCACAAGACTTACCTGAAGCTCGGCCCTTCCTATTCCGGGGATCTGTTCTCCTGGTCGGAGGCATGGGCATTCAATGCCTACAACGGCACGAGCCTAAGTCCTGGTTCCGACCAGGCCGGCCCAACCATCGAGGGCATGTCTGTTCTGGGAGTTCGCGGGTTATCGAGCCAGCAGAACGCATTCGTCTTCTACGATCGTGATGACTTCATCACAATGCGCGACGTTCATGTCTACTTTCTAAACGGCCGTGGGCTGTACCCTGGGCGTTGCGAAGAATGTTCCAGGCCATGCCTATGTGCGCGAAAGCAAGTTTACCGGTCTTCTGTTCTGGCAGTGCGGGAACGCAAACGTCCCCGCGGTCGAGATCAACAGCATCGGTCCGGCCGGAGAAGACGCAACCAACGAGCTTTCCTTTTACGGGTTGGATGTGATTGGGCCCACTGGGCAGGGGCTGGTCATTCATAACGCCAACGCCAGCGTTCCCGTGCGGCTCATCCGATTCTTCGGGTTGCGAGCGGAAGGCGGAGGCGCCAATGCCGGCGATCTCGTGACGATTGGGGATCCGACGCTGACTGGCAACGTGAACAACATCCAAATCTACGGATTTGAGAGTAACAACGCTGCTACCGGGTACACAGCTCTTCGCTTTACCGCCCCTTCGGTCGCCGCTCAACCGTACAACATCCTTGTCGAGGGCACGATCCCGACCAGTAGCGGAGACGGCGTTCACGTCGACGCAGGGCGGCAAATCAGACTTCGGCTTTCGGATGTCCAAGCGCCGTTGGGCAAGGCGATCACCGTCGGGCCTTCGCCGCTGGTCGGCCCAAACATCGAGATCAGCGGCGATGGAGCGGAGACGACTTGGTCCTACAGCGTCGATCCGACTTCCGCCCAGAACGTGCGAACTCCGGGCTATCCCCTGCTCGGCAATCCGGCAACCGGCATTTCTCGTGCCATCACGGCAGGGCCACCTCCTGACGGGACTTCGGTCGGAGGCAGCCTGCGCGGAACGCAGGCGGTGGATTTCCAGACCTCGCGCATCGGGTCCTACCAGGCTGCGACTGGCCCATATTCAGCCATTCTCAGCGGAATCAATAATTCCGCACAGAGCACGGCGACGGTCCAGGTCGGCGGCCAGGGCAACACCAACGCCGGCTATTTTGGTTTCGGCGGGGGCGGGCAGGCCAACACGATCACCGGATTTGGCGGCGTGCTTATCGGTGGTACGTTCAACGCCGAAAGTGGCGCGTTCAGCGTCGTACTAGGCGGCAACTACGCCACTGACCGCGGCCGCTTCGGCACAGTTGCTTATGCATCTGGCAACTTCCCGAGCGGTGCGGCCGGTGACGCCCAGCTCACTGCGAACGTGCTGCGCGCTTCCATCGCAAGTGGCGGTTCGGGACAGCTCACGGCGGACGGCGCTGCCGCCGGAAGTGCCAATGTCATGAATCTCACCTCCGGCATGGCCGGTACCTACCACGGCTACGTCACCGTCCGCGACACAGTCACCGGCGCGATGTACAGCTTCTTCATCGAATTCGGAGCAAGGCGACCTAATTCCGCCGCGAGCACGGCCGTTACCTGGCAAAATATCGTTGCCAAGGGTGGCGACAGCGCGCTTGCCAACGTCACGCTCTCGCTCCGGGCCGATACTGTGAACGGCGGCATCACCCTGACGGCGAACAACGCCACCTCGCCGTCCGGCAACCCGCTCCACCTCTCCTTCGCCCCAACGGGGGCCGAAGTGCAGTAACCGCCGGGGCCACCCGGCCGTCGCCGACTGACCAGCCTGATATGCCGGACCCGGTACCCGGGCCGGTCTGACCCCCACTCAGCCAGCCGAAGGTCGATCTGCGTCCTTCGCGGCCATTCACCTGTCTCGCAGAGGACTCTTTCGTATGGGCATCTCGAATTTTCCCGCCGCCTTGCAGCCGATCATTCAGCAGGGTTTCCTAGAGCGCGAGTTCCAGCAGGCGCTGCATTCGCGGCTGGGCTACCGGGCCTGCGCCGACCGTGAAGACATCGCGGTTGGCATCGGTGAGACGCTCACGAAGACCCGCGCCGGCCTGAAGCCCGCAATCACCACTCCGGTGCCGCCGGCCACGAACACCAATCTCGACAATGGCCTGACGCCGACGGCGTGGGGAATTGAGCAGTACACGCTTACGATGAACCACTATGCGGCGACGACTGACCTTAACATGGTCACCAGCCGTGTCGGCATTGCGAGCCTGTTCCTGCACAACGCCTATGTGAATGGCGAGCAGGCAGCGCGTAGCCTCGACGAGTTGGCTCGCAATGCTCTTTTCGCGGCCTATTTCGGCGGCAACACGCGCGTAAGCGTCAGCCTTTCCACCGCAGCCGCCACGATCGCGGTCGACGACGTCAGAGGCTTCGCCACCGCCGGCGTCAATGGGGCACAGCTCCCGGTCAGCCCGTCGAATCCACTTACGGTGACTGTCGGTGCCAACGCCTACACGCTGATCGGAACCAGCGTCGACGTGGTCAGCACATCGACCACGCCCAACGGCGCCTCGGGTACGCTGACATTCTCCGGGAATGTCTCGGCATCCGACGGAACTGCGGCAAATACGGTGATGGCTGCCAACGCCTCCGTCGTCATTCGTCCAGCCGCGCGCGGCAACACCGGCCAGCTTGCTGCGACCGACAGCCTGACGATGGGTTGCCTGCTGGATGCCGTGGCAAAGCTTCGGCTCAACGCCGTGCCAGAAATCGGCGGCGTTTACAACTGCTATCTGGATCCGGTCTCAGCCCGGCAGCTCTTTGCCGACCCCGACTTCAAGCAGCTCTTTCAGGGCGCGACTTCGGCGAACCAGGTCTTTCAGCAGGGCATGGTAAACCAGTTCCTCGGCCTGCGCTTCATCCCGACCACCGAGGCGTACGTACAAGCGCATCCGTCGCTACCAGGATTGATGGTACGGCGCCCGATCATCTGCGGCCAGGGCGCGCTGATCGAAGGCGACTTCGCCGGAATGGCGGCGGATGATGTCGCGCCAAGGGACTCCATCGTCAGCATCGTCGATAATGTGGCGATGGTGACGCGTGAACCCATCGACCGGCTGCAGCAGATCATCGCCCAGTCCTGGTACTGGATCGGCGGTTTCTGTGCCCCGTCGGACACCACGACCAATCCCACCACAATTCCCACCGCGACCAACGCCGCCTTCAAGCGGGCGGTGATGATCGAGCACATCGGCTGAGTAAGCGGTAGCGAGCGCCAGTAGGCGCTCGCTACCGCTGGCCTGCGCTGCGCAACCTCTCCAATAGCGGGTCCTTGCGGTGTTCACCAATGCGGAAAAGACCGACATCCGCCGCTTCTGCGGCTACCCCGCTTACGGCTCGGGTGCAGCCGGCTTTGAAAACTGGCGATTTTACCAGATCTACGGCGAGCTCGAGTTCCGTATGAACAATCTGGCGCCGGAAGAGGAGACGGTGGCTCGCCGCTATCTCGGTCAGCTCGCAATGCTTGAGATCGGCGTCGTGCGCGCCGGCGATAATCTCGATACCGACCAAGCGGCGGTCTGGACCCGGAACCGGACCGAGATTCAGGACCGCGAGCGCCTGTTCGATCAGTGGCGACGGCGTCTCGCGTCCTTTTTCGGCGTTCCGCCGGGCCCTGGTCTGCGCGACAACGGCATCACCGTGGTGGTTTGATGCGCCAAAAGCGACTTCAGGATCGGATTGGTTGGGCCTGCAATATTTGTGCGCGCGCGGCAGGGGAGTGGGCCGACGCGTACCGCTCATCGAGCCCATCAAACCCGCTCGCGCCCGCCAACCGCTTCCTGCGGCTGCCGGCGCTGTTCACCGGTATGCAAGGTCAGTTCAGCAAGCCGCAAGGTTACGGCGACGCGCTGGCGCAAGGCATTTTCGACTACGTGTATACCAGAGCCGGTGATTATCTGGTGCAGGGCGAAACGACCTGGTTCATCGCCGCGCAGCAGCCGCTGCTGCCCGCGCTGTGCGTGCGAACCAGTCGCGTCGTCTCGTTTGCTCGCCCGGCTGCTCCGGCCACTACCGGGGTGAATGGCTACGGAGGTGTGACCGCATCCAGCATCGCTCCGTTGCTCACCAATTGGCCGGCCAGCGTCATCGGATTTTCCGGTGGTGGCCAGCCCTCCGCCCAACTTCCCAGCGACAGCGGTGTACCCCTCTGGACTGTGCTTCTGCCGGCTCCCCCCGGAATCGTGCTGCTGCCGGCTGACCTGATGAGCGACGATCTTGGCCGCACGGCCATTGTCGCTGCCGCCGAGCTCACCTCGCTGGGCTGGCGTCTCACGGTAAAGCAGGCGATCACCTGATGGCCGATCAATCCGACGTCGAGAGCGCGATCGTCACGCTCGCCTCGGGCGCGCTCTATCCGAGTGGTACGGGCGCCGCCAGCGTGCCGGGTGTAGATTGCCGAATCTATCGCGGCTGGCCCAACGCGGCTGCTCTGGACGCCGATCTTCGAGCAGGCGTCGTGAATGTCACCGTCTTTCCAGGGCAAGATGGCCGCGTGTACGACGCGTTATCAGCAGCAATGGGCGGCCAGCCCCGTTTCCACGACGCTGAACGCCTCCGTTGCCGGATTTGCCGTCAGCTTCGGCGGCAGTGCTGACCTTGGCCAACTCGCCGGGGTTCTTGTAGGTCGACGCACCTACGCGTACCGCACCCAGCTTGGGGACACGCCGGCTTCGGTCGCCGCGAACCTGGCGGCGCAGGTGCGCGCCGATCAAATCACCCTGCTTTCAGGGGCGACGATGACTGTACCCGGAGCAGGCCGGCTGCTCGCACGCATCGTGGCCGACTCGCTGGCACAAAAGGAAGTGCGGCGTCAATCGCAGACATTTCGCGTCACCTGCTGGTGCCCGACGCCGGCTACCCGTGATGCGGCAGCGATCACGATCGACCAAGCGCTCGCTGGCACACCGTTCATCGGGCTTTCCGATGGCACGCAAGGACGGCTGGCCTACGCGGGAACGGTCGTTTTCGACCAGTCGCAGGATGCGCTGCTCTATCGACGTGATCTCCTCTACAGCGTGGAATACGCGACCACGCTTTCGGTTCCGCAGCCGGCGATGCTGTTCGGCGAGATCGACATCAACGCAGTGACGGTATCGGCCTGAGCTGCAAACAAGCCACCAATCAAGCCAGACGGGAGAGCAGATGGAGATGCACCTGGTCGTGGTGAGACCGTTCGCCGGCCTCGCCCGCGGCGCCGCAATCACCGATGCGGCGCGGATCGCCGAGATACTGCAGAGCGAGCACGCCCACGACGTGGTGCGCGTGGTCGCGCCGAGGAAGGCCTGAAATCATGCCGATCGTCCAGCAGGGAAGCGTGAACACGACTGCACTGGTCGTTCCCGACCTTTACGTCCAGATCGTTCCGCCGCAAAACCTGATCCTGAATGGCGTCCCAACCGATGTGGTCGGGATCGTTGGTACTGCGTCCTGGGGTCCCGTAGGTCAGCCCGTGATCGTGGCCACAATGGCCGACTACGCCCAGAGCTTTGGGCCGATCATTGCCCGCAAGTACGACATGGGCACCCACGTCGCGACCGCCGTGCAGCAGGGCGCCCAGAATTTCCGCTGCGTGCGCGCCACCGACGGAACCGACACCGCGGCGCAGATCACGATACCCAGGTACAACGACTGTCATCACCGCACTCTACACGGGCTCGCTTGGTAATCAGATCAACGTGGTACTTGGCCCTGGCTCAAAACCCGGCACTTGGCGCTTTACGGTCTCGCTCCCAGGCCTTCAGCCCGAGGTTTATGACAATCTCGGCGGCAGTGGCGCCGGCTTCTGGACCGGACTAGCCGGCGCGGTGAACCAGGGTCAGGGTCCCCAGCGGGGTCCTTCCCAGCTCATCGTGGTCAATGCTGGCGGCGCGACCGTCGCGCCTTCTCCGCTTGCGCTCAGCCTGGGCGCCGGCACACCCGGAACGGACGGAGCCGGCAGTGTGGCCGCGTTCCAGTTGGTGGGCGCCGATGTGCCGCCCCGCAGCGGCATGTTCGCGCTGCGCGGCCAGGGTTGCGGGATCGCCTTGTTGGCGGATGCCGACGACCTGACGCAGTGGACTGCCCAGGCGACATTCGGCCTGCAGGAAGGCATCTACTTGATCCTGACCGGCCCTGCCGGCGACACGATCCAGAACGCGGTTGCGGCAAAGAGCCAGGCCGGCGTCGACAGCTACGCTGCGAAGCTCATGTTCGGCGACTGGCTGTGGTGGTCCGACCAAGTCAACACCACCGTTCGCCTCGTTTCTCCTCAGGGCTTTGTGGCAGGCCGGTTGGCAAATCTGTCGCCGGAGCAGTCGAGCCTCAACAAGCAGCTCTATGGCGTGATCGGCAGCCAAAAGGCGGGAGCGCCCGGTTCGGGGCAGGCAAGCTCCTATTCATCGGCCGACCTCGCCGTCCTGCTGGGCGCCGGCATCGACGTGATCTGCAACCCTCAGCCTGGCGGCAGCTACTGGGGCGTGCGTGGCGGGCACAACTCATCCTCCGATCCGGCGGTAAATGGCGACAACTATACGCGCCTGACCAATTATATTGCCGCCACGCTCGCCGCCGGCATGGGCAAGTATGTGGGCCAGGTCATCAATGCCGACCTGTTCCGTCGCATCCGCGCCACCCTGCTCAGCTTCCTCCAATCCATGCTTGGTCAGGGTCTGCTCGGCAGCATCGACGGCAGCCTGCCCTACAGCGTGGTCTGCGACACGTCCAATAATCCGGCGATCCGCACTGGCCTTGGCTACGTGCAGGCAGACGTGCAAGTCCAGTACCAGGGCATCAACGAGAAGTTCATCGTCAATCTCGAGGGCGGCCAGACAGTGCAAGTCGCGGTGCAGACCCTGCCCGGCGGGCAGCCTGCACTTGCCGCCCAGTCCTCGTAAGGAGCCCCGCGATGGCCACCACGTCCACTTTTTCGATCGGTCGCGACACGCAGCTTGTCGTGATCGGTCCCACCGGCCGCGTCGACCTCACGCATGTCAGCAGCTTCGAGGCGCGACAGATCACTCAGTCCGTCCGGGTGGACCGGCTCGACGGAATCCCAATGGGCACGGAACTTCCCAAAGGTTGGGAAGGGAGTTTCGAGATCGAGCGCGGAAACTCTGCTGTCGATGACCTGATTGCCACCATCGAGCAGCAGTATTTCAATGGCGCAACCGCTGCGCCTGGGACCATGTATCAATACATCGCGGAGACCGACGGCTCCACCTCGACCTATCAATATGATACGGTCACCTTTAAGCTCATGAGCGCGGGCCAGTGGCGCGGCGACAGCAGCGTCAAGCAGAAGCTCGAATTCTTCGCGGCTCGCCGCAGGCGCATCTGATGACGCCGTCCGAAGTCGTTCTCGCGGGCGCAGTGGCCCCGGTCGTGACAGATGCGGGGGGACGGCGCATCGCGCTGCGCCGCCTCACGGCGCTCGACAAGCTTCGGCTGTTCAAGGCAGCGGGACCAGACCTTTCGCAAAACCAGCCCTGGCTCGGCATGGCCGTGCTCGCCTGTTCGGTCACAAGTATCGATGACGTGCCCATGCCGACGCCGGCGACCGAACAGCAAATCGAGGCAATGGTCGCACGCCTTGGCGACTCCGGTATCGCCGCGGTCGCCGAAGCACTCAGTCCTATTCTGCCGAGTGGAATCGGGCAGGTAGCCGCCGCGGGAAACTGAGCAGGCACCCCGACCTGATCGACTGCCTTTTCCTGGTCAGGAATGGGGTGCCGTTCGATGTTGCCTTCAGTCTCCCGGAGGACGAGCGCCTTGCCTTCGTCGTCGCGCTTGGCACCCTCGATGGCCGTGAGTTCGATTGGGTGTCGCTGCGCTGGAAGGAGCAGACATGACAGCTCTCAAGGGTCTTGCCGAGGCGCTCCATGCACTGGATCGGTTGAACATTGCTCAGCCGGGGCATGAGGCGCTGAGCCAAGCCGCCACACGGCTCCAGGGCGCGGTAAGGCAGGCGCTCTCTCATCTGCCCGGCGAGGACCACGCGGCCCCCTGGCTCCGCGCGGGAGACCTGCGAGAATCGATCACCCACCAAGCAATCGAAAGCACGGCGGTAATTGGCTCCAACGACCCAGTTGCAGTTTTCCAGGAACTCGGCACATCCACCATCCCGCCGCGGCCTTTCCTCGCGCCCACCGCTGCCGCCGAAGCTGATGGCGTCGTACGCGACATTGCAGACTTCATCCGTGCCTCTATCGAGGGCCGAGCGTGATCGACGCATACACGATCGGTATCACGCTCGCGCTCGAGGACGGCGTTTCCGCCGGAATCGCGACCATCCGGCACGATCTCCTCGCATTTGATCGTGCAATCCAGGACAGCGCGGCAGGGCTTCTCGCACTTCGGCGGCTAGGCCAGCAGATGAGCGTCGTGGGAACCGGCGAACCACCTCCCGCCCCCAGCCGCGCACCACCAGTCATTCTGCCACCCGCTGGCCCCGCCACTTCGACGCCGGACGCGGCTTCGCCTACGGACGCGGCTATTACCCCCGCCCCGAGCCTTGCGCCCTCCCCGATCCTTCGCACTTCAACAGGTGCCGAGAAGGCTGCCCTTATCCAGACGCTTGCAGAGGAGCGCTCACCCGCCGCACCGGGGGCGGTCCAAAACAAGGTTCGGCCGCGCGCGACGCAGCCCACCCGGTCTGAGTCGATCGCGCCACCAAATCTGCTCCCTAAGTTGCCCAGTCAACGTTCGGCAGGTCAGACGCAAGCTATCCAGCTTAGGAACATAGCCGAGTTTGCCCCGCGCGCGCTTCAGGCGCCAAAAAAGTTCTCCGCGGATCCGCCACAAGCTAGACCGCTTGCGGAAGACCGTGCGCTTACTGCTGAAAGCCCAGTTCGGCAGCCTCCGAAGCCGCCTTCAGGGGCTCCACTCCCCGCTGTCCTTGCCGCACCGCCGGTGCGCTTCGACCCGGCACAGCGGCCTGTCCCGGCCGCCCCTGATGAGACAGCGCGGCTGATCCCGTCCTCGCCAGGCGCGGCTCCGCGTCCCGCGCGGCTGCCTGAAGACCAACCGCTTCGCTCTGCACCCACCTGGCTGCCTGAGGATCGAACGCTTCACTCTGCACCGGGGCGCCGGTTCCGTGACAGCCCGGCTGCGATGCCGCCGCCATCTCGGAATGAGGCATCTTCGGCCGGCCTCTCCGGCGAGATCATGCTGGATGGCTCCCGCCTTGGTCGCTGGGTAGCCGACACGCTCACCAGAATGACTGAGCGAGTACCATCCGGATCGACCGGCATCGACCCGCGTGCAAGCCCCGGATGGCCGGCCATACAAGCCGACTAAGATGCACCTCGCTCGCCTCCACCTCTGGAGAGCGAAGCCGCGTGCCCTCCGCCTCATTCTGGAAGGACAGCGATGGCTGACATCACCCTGCTCCTCGGTCCGGTAGTCTTCCAGGACTTCGAAGTGCCGGCACGGATCAATATCGGGGGTGCCCAGCGGCTTGCCTTGCATCGCCTCGTTGGGGGCGCCCGGGTGATCGAATTCGCTTGGACGAGACGACGCCGAAATCCGGTTCGAAGGCGTATTCTCCAGCTCAGACGCCACGCTTCGCGCGCGCACGCTCGACGGGTTGCGCGCCTCCGGCACGGCGCTGCCACTGACTTGGGATGTGTTCTATTATACGGTCATCCTGACGCAGTTTCAGGCTGAATACCGGACCAGCTGGTGGATTCCGTTCCGCGTCGTGTGCACGGTTCTGCGGGATGAAGCAGCCGCTTTAATCAGTACCGTGTTGTCACTGGCGGACAGCATCGGAGCCGACATGGCGGCCACCGTCTCGGCAGCGGCGGGTGCCAATCTTGATCTAAGTGCAACTCAATCGGCTTTTTCCATACCAAATGCGACGGTGTGGGGCACATCCGAATACGCTAGCGCACAAGCTAGCCTTGGTGGTGCGCAAGCCAGCATCTCGCAGGGAATTGCCTCAGCCGAAGCGGCCCTGAATGGTACCGGCTTCAGCTCAGCGTCCGCTTCCACTGCCGGGATTGCAAGCCTGAGCGCGGCAACGTCGGCAGCCCAGCAGCTTGCAGCCCTCACCACGGCGCACGGCTATGCCGGCCGAGCCGCTCTCAACCTTGCCAACGCCAGCACCTGACCATGCGCGTCATTACTGTCGTCGGAGGAAACCTCTTCCGGGTCGCCGCCGAGCAGCTCGGCGACGCCACTCAGTGGATCAGGATTGCTCAGCTCAACGGTCTTTCAGATCCATTCCTGGTCGGGGTTGTAACACTGCTGATTCCCGATCCGGACCCGAATGCAGGAGGCGGTATTGCTGCCCAGTGAGACCTGGCGCGCGCCGGCCCTTCGACTGATCGCGAACGGCCAGCCTATCTCTGGGGTAATTGAGGCCGAGGTCAGGGCCAACAACTATCTAGCCGCCGATCAATTCTCCGTCTCCATCGCACTCGGGGCTGATCTTTTCGCAACTTCGTCCTTCTGGGCCGCAGCGCAGGACATTCTGATCGACCTGCAGTTCAGCCTTGGCAGCAACGGGTTTCGGAGCTTGATTCAGGGTCTGGTCGACAGCGTAGCTATAGATTACGTAATGGCATTGGTAAGAATCGAGGGTAGAGACTTCACCGCCGGGTTGATCGACACCCGTACGCAGGAGGCGTTCTCGAATCGCACATCGAGCGAGATTGCCACGCTGTTGGCGCAGCGCCACGGACTTGTTCCAGCCGTTACGGCCACCACGACGCCGGTTGGCCGCTACTATCAGAACGAACATGATCGGATCACTCTCGACCAATTCAGTCGCGCGACGACAGAGTGGGATCTCCTGACCTTTCTTGCGCGCCAGGAAGGTTTCGACATCTACGTTCAGGCAACCACGCTCTACTTTACCCCCGTGCAGCAGCAGTCCAACCTACGCGTGCTACACCCCGCCGACCTCACGGACTTGCGCCTGCAACGCTCTCTTACGCTGGCGCGCGACATCGAGGTGACCGTCAAGAGCTGGAACTCGCGACAGAAGACTGCATTTTCGCAGACTGCTAAAGCCGCAAAAGGGACCGGGCGGTCAGCCGGTGCGAACGGCCTCGGCGCTCAGCCGCCGCAGCGATATGTCCTGGTAAGGCCGAACCTAACGCCTGATCAGGCTCTTCAACTGGCTCAGCGCAAGGTGACGGAGCTTACCCAGCATGAACGGGTGATCGAGGCAACGATGCCGGGAGAGCTGTCGCTGACGCCGCGCAGCACGATCGTGCTCACCGGTACCGGCACCGACTTCGACCAGATCTACTTTGTCGATGTGATCGAACGGTCACTCAGCCCGCACGCGGGCTTCGTTCAGCATATCCGAGCAAAGAACACCTCGCCGCGTACCAGACCACCATCCCCGCCGATACGGTCGGCGCTGTCGCGGAGCCCTGATGGACCGCTTCCTGAACACGATCAAGGCGCACGCGGCGGCGCTCGACCAGATGCAGGCCCAGCCCCGTTTCGGGCTGGTGACTTCGGTAGATCCTGTGAACGCCACCGTTCGCGTACAGCTTCAGCCGGAAGGCGTCTTGAGCGGCTGGCTTCCTGTGCTGTCCCCTTGGACCGGCTCCGGGTGGGGAATGTCGTGCCCGCCCTCGCCCGGCGATCAGGTCTTCGTCCTGGCGCAAGAGGGCGATGCCGAGCACGGCGTCGTTATCGGGCGGGCTTTCTCGCTATCCCAGAGCTCCCCGCCTGCACCGGCCGGGGAGCTCTGGCTGGTCCATAGCTCGGGTTCCTTCCTGAAACTCAGCAACGACGGCACCATCCACATCAATGGCCCGGTCTCAGTCACGGGAACCCTGGTCGTGACCGGCGATATACGCGCCGGGGGTGATGTGGTCGACGGCCATGGAGCAGTCTCGGCACTTCGCAGCCACTACAATAGCCACGTCCATACCGATACTCACGGCGACGTCACGAACGCTCCCGCACCGCAGGACTGATCTAATGCCTGACATCTCGCATCAGTGGGGAGCCGATCTCCTGATCGGCCCGACCGGGGATCTCGCGACCGCCTCGGGCGTAGAACTCGGCCAGCAACGGGTACTGCGCCGTCTGCTCACCAATGTGAACGACTACATCTGGCAACTCACTTATGGCGCGGGACTGGCCCGCTTTATTGGGCAGCCCGGGAGCGCGGTGAGTATCCGAGCCCTGATCCGCAGTCAGATATTTAAAGAAGCTGCGGTCGCCCGCACGCCGGAGCCGGTGATTGATGTGCGGGTCTCGCCCGATAACGCCCCGGGCACGGTGTACGTCCACATTCGGTATGTGGACGCTCCCACCGGACAAACCCAGGCGCTCTCATTCTCAGTGGGTGCTTGATCATGCAGCTATCGCTCCAGACTTTCTCGACGCTGGTCCAGAACATGGCGGCGGCGGTACAAGCGGCTGCCTCCCAGGCTCTGGACATAACGGTTGGTTCCACCATTCGCGCTATTCTGGAAGCCAATGCATCCATAGCCCTCTGGATGCAGTGGCTTATGCTGCAGGTACTGCAAAGCACGCGCGCCGCCACGAGCAGCGGGGCGGACCTCGACACTTGGATGGCAGATTTCACACTCACTCGCCTGCCAGCCGTTGCAGCGAGCGGGTCTGTAACGTTCTCTCGATACACTGCGACCGCGCCAGCATCGGTCCTACCAGGCGTGCTGGTTCGCACCGGGGATGGGGCCCAGACCTTTTCCGTGATTGCCGACACCACCAACCCGGCATGGAGCACCAGCGCTGCTGCCTATGTCATCGGCGCCGGAGTTAGTTCGATTACTGTCCCGGTCGCGGCACAGATCCCTGGGAGTGGCGGCAACGTCCAGCCCTCCACCGTGACGCTGCTGGCGAGCGCGATCCCCGGTATCGATGCCGTCGTGAACGCATCGTCGTTCGCGAATGGCCTTGATGCTGAAACCGATGCGGCGTTTCGCGCTCGGTTCCAGAGCTTTATCCAAAGCCGCTCGCGGGCGACGCCGCAGGCGATCGGCTACGCCGTCGCAAGTGTTCAGCAAGGACTCCAATACGCGGTTCAGGAAAACGTCAATACCGCCGGCTTGCCCGCAATGGGCAGCTTTGTCGTGACCGTTGATGACGGCTCGGGCAGCCCCTCCGGTGCGCTACTCTCCGCTGTCCAGTCGGCCGTCGACATCGTTCGACCCATCGGCTCCGTGTTCGCTGTGCAGCCGCCAGTCGTTGTGCCGGCCGCAATCAGTCTTTTGATTACGGCTGCCCCGAACGTTGCCAAGCCTGGCGTGGTCGCCAATGTCGCCGCAGCGCTGACTGCGTTCGTCAATGTGCTGCCGGTCGGCGGACCGCTGTCGATCACCCGCCTGGCGCAGATCGCCTACGCTGCTGATCCAGGCGTGCAGAACGTGACTAATGTGCTGATTAACGGGATCGGTGCTGACCTGCTACCGCCTCCGGTGGGCGTCATCAAAGTTTCCTCAATTGTGGCAAGTTGAAATGATTGGAGATCAGAGCGACATTCTGGCGCGGATCAAGGCAGCGCTGCCGGCAGGCTGGTTTCCAGACAGCACTCCAGTTCTAGATGCTCCCCTCCGCGGATTGGCATGGGGATGGTCGTGGGTCTACGGCGCCCTCCAATACGTTAGCAGTCAGACCCGCATAGCCACTGCCACGGATGTCTGGCTCGACGTTATAGCCAATGATCTATTTGGCAGTCGTATCCCCCGTAAGGGACAGAACGATGCTGTCTTCCGCGACCGCATCCGTCGCGAGGTGCTACGCGATCGCGGCACTCGTGGTGCCGTCGTGGCGGTCCTTGCCGATCTCACCGGACGCCAGCCCATGGTATTCGAGCCGGCGCGGCCATCCGACACCGGCGGTTGGGGCGGGCAGAGACAGCTCGTGACCGGGTTGGCGTACGGGCGTGCAGGAGGCTGGGGCAACCTTTCGCTGCCCTATCAGGCTTTGGTCACCGCCTACCGGCCCAGCGGCTCAGGGATAGCGAAGGTCACGGGATGGTCCGCGAGCGGTGGCGGCTATCGTGTCGGCGCGATCGAGTATGCGAACCTTGCGATGACTCAGGCGCCCGTAACGGACGCTGACATTTACGCCGCGGTGGCTTCCGTGATGCCGGTTGCCGCGATCGCGTGGACTCGCATCAGCAACTGACTCTGAGGAGCTCGATGGACAGGAAATCTCGTCTATCCGGGCAGCATCCCGCTCGACACGGATCTGCTCGCCATCAATCGCAACGCCATGGTCGGCATGGGCTTTCTCGCCCAGGCCGTGCTCGGAACCGGCACCGTTGTGGACGGTCTCGCCTGCACTCCCACCGCACCGGCGTCGCTTACTGTCACTGTCGGTCCGGGCAGCATCACGCAACTGAACGTGGTCGATGCATCCGCGTTCGGCTCACTCTCGGCTGAACTCGACCGATTCGCTTGTGAAAATGGGGATCAATCTCCAGCCAACGTCGTTCACGCTGGTTGCACCCACCATTTCCGGGCAGTCCACAAACTATCTCATCGAAGGGACGTTCATCGAGAGCGACGCCACGCCGGTCGTTCTCCCCTACTACAATGCGTCCAACCCTGCGCAGCCCTTCAGCGGGCCAAACAATGCTGGAACTGCTCAGAACACTCAGCGCATTCAGCGTGTCCAGCTCCAGCTCAAGGCCGGTACCCCAGCCAACTCCGGTGCTCAGACAACCCCGCCAGTCGATAGCGGTTGGGTTGGGCTTTATGTCATTACCGTCAACTTCGGGCAGACTGCGATCATTGCGGCGGGGATCTCGGCTCTCCCTACCGCGCCCTTTTTGAGCTGGAAGCTGCCATATCTCTCGCCCGGTTTCGGCGCTGGCGTCCAAACCTTCAGCACCTCGGGCACCTTTATCGTCCCGAGCGGAGTGACCCGGGTAGAAGTGGAGTTGTGGGGCGGCGGCTCCGGTTCGTTTGCATCGACCACTAGCGCCGCGAGTGGGGGCGGCTCGGGCGGAGGCTACGCCCGCAAACGCCTCTCTGGCCTGACGCCGGGCCAGGCCGTCGCCGTGACCGTCGGCAACGGGGGCGCTGCGGGGACGACCAGCACCGCTCCCGGTCCCGGCGGAACGTCCAGCTTTGGCCCGTTCGTCAGCGCGACCGGCGGGATGCTGAACGGCTCGGCTAGTGTCGCCAGTCCTCAGAACGGTGCAATTCCCGGCGGCACGGGGGTAGGTGGCGATGTGAACCTGATGGGTTCATCCGGAGGGATCGGCTACCTCAGCGTGGGCGGCCTCGGCGGGGGCGCGGCAATGGGAGGCATGCAGACAAGCGGTTCAATAGGAAATTCCGGCGTCTTTCCCGGGGGCGGCGCTTCCGGCGCCGGCACGGGCGCGAGCGGAAACACGCCGTACGCCGGTGGCCCCGGTGCCGGCGGCCTCGTCGTGGTCAGGTGGTGAGGAGAATATGCGAACCTACGCGCGTATCGATTTGAATGCGGTCGCCGAACTCTTCACCACGGCTCAGGACATGAGCGATTTGTTTCATCAGCACCTGCTCTGGATCGACGTGACTGCCTCGCCGGAGGTGGGGGTAGGTTGGGCCTATGATGGCGGCAAATTCAAGCCGCCGGCGCCGATTGCTGCTCCGGCTCCGAACTCCCTGGTACAACTTCAGGCGCAGCTGATGAGTCTGACGCAGCAAGTCGCCGCTCTTGCCAAAACGAAGCCCTGACACGGCCCAGATCCACCGGAGTCGACATGACATCATCCCCGACATCGTATGTCTGGAAGCCCAGCAGCGCACGTCGTGTCGTACTGGACGCATTTGTTCCAGTGCCGCGCGGGTCAGCCGCTTCGGCGCCGCCGCCCCTGAATTGGCCGACAAAGGATCCAGCCGACGTCCTGGACTACGAGTTCGATATCTCCCCGGCGCTGGTCGGCAACGAGGGCGACACAATCGCAACGCTGGCAATCAGCATCTCACCGAACGCGCCGGGGGACCTCATACTAAATAGTGCAGCGGTAGATGGCCCGGTCGCGGTTCTCTGGCTTTCTGGCGGTCAGCCCGGATCGATCTATTCGGTCACAATCTCGATCACCACAACCAACGGCCGCACGGTCCAACGCAGCATCCTGCTACCGGTCTTGTTGCTGTCCCAGCCGCCAGTCCCGGCGAACGCTATTCAGACCAATTCTGGGGTGGTCATCACTGATCAGAATGGCAACCCAGTGGTGGCGGCCTGACCCCCTCAGCGTAACAAACTGTCATTCTGAACCGAACGCTGCTTGCCCGAAGATGGGTAAGTCGTCTCCCGGGAGCTGTTGCCATGCCGACGATCGATCAACTGGCGCCCGCGACGGCGGCGTCGGACGCGGACGAGCTCATTGCCAGCCAGAATGGAGTCGCCCGCAAACTCACTCGTGCCCAACTCATGGCCGGCTTGCAGCCGCAGCTAGCGCTTTCCAGCGGCACGCTCCTGGGTCGGCTCAGCGCCGGAACAGGCGGTCCTGAGCAGGTGAGCATAGGCGCCAATTTGATCTTGAACAACGGCACCCTTGCTGCCGCTGCGGCACCATTTCAAGTAGCCCACCTCCCGGCAGGCACAGTTCCTGCTCCCAGCGACCAGCTACCACTTGCGCAAAGCGGCACGAATGTCAGCGTCAGCTATGCACAATTCGCGAGCGGGCTGAGCAAGGTCGGCGCCATTGACGTTTCGTCGATGACTGTCACCCCTTCTGGTACCAGCGCCAGCCAAAAGATGGCTGACTTCGCAGCCAGCAGCCTTTCGCGAGCGGGAGGCATAATGAGCGGGCCGCTGACCCTTGCCGCCGATCCTGCAACGCCGCTCCAAGCTGCGACTAAGCAGTACGTCGATGGCCAGAGTGCCACCTCTTTGCCCCGAACTGGGGGAACGATGGTCGGCCCGATTACCCTTCCGACCAATCCCGCGTCACCGATGCAGGCGGCGACCAAGCAATACGTGGATACGCAGATCGCGACAACGCTTCCGGTTGCGGGAGGCACAATTACCGGCTCGCTTTCGGCCCAATCTTTATCAATCGCCGGTTCGGCTGCTATCGCGGGAAAGCTCACGGCGGCCGCCTTGGGCGCGGCCCAGATCGGCACACCCAGTGGCACGCTGGTTTCAGAGATCGCCTTACAGCGTGTAGGCACCGGATCAGCAGATGCGCCGGTTTTCGCGAGCGCTGTGACCGTCACTCACCCTGGCGGTGGCTCTGCGGCATATAGCAACGCGGCGTTCCCGACCATCATCAACAATGCTCTGGACGCGAACGGGCATCTCATTGATGGCCCGTCCAATGCTGTCCGATCGGTCAGCTCTACCTTGGTTGTAAACGCTGTAGCTGGGTCAGGATCTCAGCCTCAGCATGCCGCGATCTCTGGAAGCGCGACCAAAAACGCCCCGCCCGGCGGCTATCCGGCCGGGCGTATCGGACCGCAGATCTGCGGGATGTTGCTTCCTGTTTCCGATCTGACGAACCAGCCAACGGCGATCAGCAGCGCCACAATTGGCTCGCAAACCAATCTCTCCGCCAACAATCTGGATGCGGCGAATCTTCGAGTGGGTCATCAGGTCGCCTTGAGCGACGCCATTCCTCTGACTTCCGGCGGAGTGCCAGCCGAGTGGTCCTCCGCGATCGCACTGAGCACGAGCGCAGATAGCTGGTACAAGTGGCACATCTCTGCTGCCGGTAACTACTCGATCGCTGTTCTGGACACGCGTGCGGCAAACAGAGGTACGGCTAAGGTAACAAAAACGCTTTCACTACCCAGTCCCGTAATCTCTGTTGATCCCATTCTACCGTTTGCTTCCGCCGGTATGAGTGGCCAGCCCGTTTCGTCGATTAACGCCGCCCCGGTCCAGATCGGCTCGGGCACCTATACGTTGGTTGGCATATCGCTTGACGGCGCTGGACAGACGTCTGGGAAGCTCACGCTTTCGACTCCGGTGAGCGTAGCCGACGGAACTGCGGGAAACTTGGTCGTCGGGGCAAGCCGAGCCGTTTGGCTCGGCTCCGGCCAGCAACTCGCGCTGGACAACGGTGGCACCGCTAACCTGCTCTACGACGTCGGGGCAGGGGCGATTTGCTCGACGGCGCCGTTGCAGGTGACTGGCACACTCGGCGTATCGGGTACTCTTAGCGGCGCCGGGGCAAGCTTCTCTGGTCCGGTCAACACGACCGGCGCTCTGTCATGTGGCGGCACTGTCACTGCCACTGCCGGTCTGTCGACATCGAGTGCCGTTTTCAGCGGAAATCTCACGGCGGCGGGGACTTTAGCAGTTGCCGGCGCGGCTCAGTTCGGCGCGACCACGGTCAAGGGCGGCCTTGGCGTCATAGGTGGAATCACCGCGTCGGCCGGCCTCACCGCGTCCACCGTGAGTGTATCGGGTGCGATCAGCGCCGGTGGTTCGCTTGCCGTGGCTGGCGCCTTTACCGCGCAAGGCGGCGCGACGATCAGCGGTGGCGTTCTTGGACTCCCATTGTTTGCAGTTGCGGCGCTGCCAACCGCCTCTGCGGGCGGGCTCGCGTACGCGACAAATGGCCGCAAGCCAGGTGAGGCTTCAGGGGCGGGCTCGGGTGTCCTCGTCTGGGGAACCTCCACGAAGCAGTGGCTATCAATCTTGAGCGGCACGCCGGTCCAGGCCTGACGAATTCCTTCAACCCTCCGACCGGAAGCCTTGAATGCCCACGATCCAGCAACTCCCGCCTGCCGTCTCGGTAGACCCAGCCGATGAGGTGCCGGTCAGTCAGGCTGGGGCCACCCACGCGGTCAGTATCGGGACGCTGCTCTCTGGGCTGCAGCCCGCCATCCTCGCTCCCACCGGAGCCCTGCTCGGCCGCCTCAGCTTCGGTCCGGGGGGGCCGGAGCCGGTTGCTATAGGCACCGGGATCGGAATCGAGGGCGGCAGCTTGGTTGCGAATGGCGCCGATCACGCGGCCTTTCCCATCGAAGCAAACCCATCCTCGTCGGACCAATTGGTGGTCACTGGCGGTGGCGCATCCAAGCTGCTGCCGCTCGCTGCCCTCCAGAGCTGGCTATTGAATGGTCCGACCATAGGAGCAACCAACTTCAGCAACCTGCCGGTCGCGACCTCGATCGCATCAACAGACCTTGTGGCAATAAATCAAAGTGGCACCAATGCCGCGATCTCCTACGCGAATTTGCTCGACGGCCTGACCATCGACCAGGCAAGTCCAGCAAATCCTGCATCGGATTCTGACGCATTCTGGACTTCTCAGGGCGGCAGCACAATGCTGCGCCAGACATTTGCAGCACTCTGGAACTGGCTTGCGACGAAGCTTTCGACATACAAGCTGCCGGTGGTGGAACTTTCCACGAGCACCACTCTGGATGGGACCGTCCACAACGGCCGGATTCTGGTGTGCAGCCAGCCGGTCACGCTTAGTCCGGCCTTCATAAACATGGGCAGCGGATTCTTCTGCGAGATCCTGAATCTTAGCTCCGGTAACATCACCTTTGCCAACGGCATCACCACATCGACGGGTCAGGCCACGTTGCCGCCAGGACAAATGGCAATTCTTCGTACCGCGACCTACTCCGGCGGTAGCCTCGTTTTCGCCGCGATACTTTCCGGTTCTACTGCCAACGCAGCGCCCAGCTCCCCGCCAGGACAGGTCGCCAATCTCGCGAGCGGATCAGCTACGTCAAACAGCATCGCACTGACTTGGTCGACGCCCAGCACCGGAGGTTCACCAACGAGCTACACCGTGCAATACCGGGTTTCTGGAACCGGTACCTGGACGACCGTGTCCGCGCCAAGTGGCTCAACCGGAGCAACGGTTGTTGGTCTTTCTCCCACCACAAGTTATGACTTTGCCGTCGCCGCGATCAACTCGTCAGGATCCGGTCCGATCTCCACCACGGTGACTGCAGTGACGGTCGCCGTCCAGGCCGCCGCGCCCGGTCAGGTCGTCAACTTGTCCGCGACGACGGCCACCACGACCAGCGTCAGCCTAAGTTGGTCGCCCGCGGCGTCGGGCGGCGTTCCCAGCAGCTACATGGTCCAATATGCCGTTTCCGGATCGTCTTCGTGGTCGACCTTTGCAACCGGTCTGACTGGAACCGCGACATCGGTTACGAACCTTGTGGCCGGGACCACCTACCTGTTTCAGGTGACGGCTATGAACGCCGCCGGCTCTGGCCCGGTATCAGCCTCGCTTAGCGCGAGCACTGTGTCAGCCGGCAATGCCGTAACCTCAATCGTATGGAACTTGGCGCCAGCCAGTCACTACAGTGTTGGCTCCGGAGCGATCGGGATTAACGTTCACGTCAATCCGACGAATGCCGCTGTACAAGTCGGCCTGTCCAGCTCCGGCGCTACGCCCCCCAACTCGTGGATCACAGCGAGTTACGTCAATAGTGATCTCTGGGGCGCCTACATAGCTGTCCCCTCGGTGGCTGGCACCTATTATGTCTGGGCGGCTGGTACGGATGGAAGCGCGCTGACCGTCTACCCGACCTCCTTCACGGTGAGCTGATGAGTGTCGCTATGATCGCGCCCGGCCTCGCCATGCGCCTCAGTGCTGGCCGATTGGCGCTGTGGCGCCCGCTGCGCACGACGCAGCCGTCTACAGCCAGCTTTGCGGGGCCGTTCCCAAGCTTCATCAATGGCCTCTCCGGGTGGTGGGATGCGGGCGCCTTCTCGGGGATGTGGGACTTGAACAGGCAGCCGCTCGCGGGCTGGAACAGCCCGATCGGCGGGATCATGGACAAGTCTGGAAACGGCCTCACGATGGTGCCGTACAACTTCGGCGTATCTGCCGGCCCCGCGATCGCAACCCCGCGCCTGAATGGCTTTGTGGGGGGCGCTGGAAGGGTTGCCGGAGGGGCAGGAACTCTCATACCCGCGCTCGACCCCGATCTCGGCTTTCAAATCCCCGGCTTCGGCGCTCCTAGCGACGCCGGCTGGACACTTTCCCTGATTTGGTCGCGGCCGAATTGGCGGCAGAACTCCGGCCGGGACTCGGCTCCGATCACGCTCGTGGCTTTCGGAACCCAGCCGGTCCTGCAAGCTCTCAGTAGCAGCCCGTCGGATAGCCTTACTCTTTTTCCGGGCGCCTCACAGGCCGTTCTTACCACGTCGCTCCCGCGTCGCCACACGCACTCGGTCGTGCTTCGGAATACACCAGGTCGAGGCGTAGATGCATGGCTCGACGACGTTCAAGTTGCCGCAGCGGTGGCAAATCCATTGACGACTTTATCCTCGGCGCTAGTAACGTTCCTGCATGATACCACGTTACTGGGGGGCGCCCAGTGCTGGTTTCATGAAGCAGCCGCTTGGAAGCGTTCGCTAACCGACGCTGAGATCAGCACACTGCTGGCCTGCGCGGGACGATGGAGCAGAGGGCCTCGTCGAGGCGTTACGCTGGTTTTCGACGGACAGTCCAATGCCATCAATTACGCGCTTAATGACGGCGCGGCGCTGTTGCTTGCGCAAGGGATAGCCTGGCATCTCGGCGCCTTGGCTTACAACATCGTCGCTACCACTGGAAATCCAACCAGTTACACCATGCAGAGCGGGCACGGCATCTATCCGGCCGTTGGCGGAACATATCCTGGTTCCTTCCTTGACGATCCCAACGACGGATCGGATCCCGCGTCGTGGGGCCTGGGCGCCGACGGCCTCGCCGTACAAGCCGCGTTGAATTCCTTGCCCGCTTGGGATCGCAGCGACATCGCCGCCTTGGTATGGCCCTGGAACGAGACCGACAGTTTACGCGATTACAGCGAGAAAACGACGTTCGCTGCTGCTGCAAAGCGCCTCCTAGCGCTTGAGCGCGCAATTCTGGGTCGATCAGCAGCCGCGCTACCACTGATCTGGTGGAACGGGATCCCGTACGGCACCTCCGGGGGCATTCAGATGCACCGGGAAGTAGTTGCCGCACTCGCCGCGGATGCCACCCAGAATGTCGTCATCGGCAATCCACAGACTAGCGACAGCAATCCACGAGGTTCGAGTTGGATCCCAGGGACAGGACTGGCCACCGGAGGCGACTCGGCGCACAGGGACTCTGCCGATAATCAGCGGTTCGCCATGTTGGCCGCTCCAGTTGCCGCTCGCGCCATCCTCGGGGCTGGAGGCGGAGACACACTCACCGGCTTGCCCGACGAGCTGCCGAAAGTTGGAGGACCCTCGATCACCCACGCCTTCAGGCAATCGGATACGACCCTCGTCCTTTCGGTGCAGCACGACGCGGGAAATGATTTGAAGGTTCCGTTGCAAGCTGGAAGCGGTGCGGGGTTTGCGGTGATGGTCGGAGGCTCTGGGTCCACTCCTGGACCGATCGTGCAGGCTAACAGTTGCAATAGGCTCGACTCGACGCACCTTCAGATTACGCTCGCTCAGCCCCTTACTGGCCCTAGCTCGCAGTGCTTGCTCTACTACCCGTACGGATCCGCTCAGATTGGACGCGGCAACGCGGTAACCGATAATCTGTCCGAGCTCCTCAAGATGCCCGGATGGGATATCGCTTCTGACCTCGGGAGCGCGTGGAACCTGGATTTTCCGCTGGCAGCAACGACGACCCCAGTTGCCCTTAGCGACAGTCCTTTGTAGGTGGCGCAACCGCTCGGCGGGCGGGCGGTACCGAACAGGCTCCGGCGACAATGTCGGGCCGCGTCGTTAAGGCGGCACTCGTTCGGCACCAACCGACCTCCGGTTGGTGCCACGACACTATGCACCTGCATCAATTCGTGGAGGAAGGTTGCCGTGAGCAGGAACGGAGCCGCCCACTACTTGCTATCCTCGCCGCCGACGCCGTTCAGCAAGGGCACCAAAGCGAACGGCGAAAAGATCTCGTTCCCATCCGACGGCGCGTGGCCCTTGCTTTCGGTGCTAACGCAAGCTTTGCTGGAGGAATCCGCTTGCGCTGGCGTGCTCGAGGCCGATACCCGATGACCGTCCGCCTCCCCTATGGCCCGGATGGCTGGCAGATGGCGACCGGCGCCTATGCGGCCTGCCAGGGCGCATCGTGGGTGACCACGCCCGGCCTGTTCGTCCACTTACCAAACTATGCCTATCTTGCCGTCCAGCCGGTTCCGCAACCACTGTGGGGCACCGTGTTGCTCGCCTATGCGGCCGCAAGCTTGATTTGCCTGCTGTGCGGGGCGGCCCCGAAGCGCGCCGCGCTCGGAGTTGTTGGCACGGTCATGTGGCTCTATCTCGGCACCGAAATGCTGGTAGCGTCTGCAGCGGGCGGTTTCTGGTCTCCTACCGGGATGTTTGAGCTTCTCGCCGGCGCCGGCTGCGCCGTCGCCACCATGCAACTGGCGCGCAAATCATGAACTCAGACCTGGCGGCCTGGATCGGCGTCGCGGTCGCGGCGCTGGGCGGCTTCCTCGGCCTGATGCGTTGGATTGCCGGGCAATCCCAGGAGGTCGCCAAGGAAGCCGAGCGCGCGCTGAGCGAGACCCGCGCCGAGCTGACCGAGGCAGACGATAGGCTGGCGGACACCGTCTCAGAGGTTCGGGCCGATTTCGTCGAGGCAGACGAGCGCCGGGATCGCGCGCAGAACGACTATCGCCATCAGCACGCCCAGCAGGTGCAAGCCGCGATCGGCGACCTGCGGCGCGACTTCACCGCCGCCCTCAATCGCCTGGAGGACAAATTTATGCACGAGATACGTGCGCTGGAGCGCGAGCATTCATGACTCGACGCAATCGGAAGGGGTCCCGGCCCGCATGATGCGGAAGGCAGATAGTACTATACGCACGCTGCGCCGCGCCCGCCTGGGCCGAGAGGCGCTGCCGGGCTGACAGGCAGTCCCGTCGGTGACCTGAACGCGGCCCAGCTGGCGCCAATCGACAAGACCTGACCACCATTTCCTGAAGGAATTATCATGAAGCCAATCCTCGCGTGGGCGAAGCAGCCCACGACCCTGCTCGCCCTCGCGATCGTCGCAGCGGGCGTCGCTTACTGGCTCACGCGCAGCGCCGCCGTGGCGGCCGGCGTCGTTGCCGCGATCCTGGGCGGGGTGAACGACCACACGCAGGATCTGCTGGCGCGGATGGAGGCGATGGAGGACGCCGCGCGCCCGGCTCTCGGGGCCAAGCCCATATCTGCCGTCGCGCAGGCCGCCACTGTCGCTTCCGCCGTGATGACCGTCGTCAAGCCGCTCACGGCAGTGGCGATCGCGGTCGTGCTGGGCGGCTGAGTCAGTCATGAGCTGCTGGACGTTTTTGACGCGCGCGCCGGTCCGCCACGCCTCTCGCCACCTTGGCCCTTTGGGCCACGCGTCCCGTGGGCATCGGACGATCCGCTGGGCTTTGCGGCTAGTATGCAAGCTGGCAGCGATCACCGCCGTGAGTGGTGCGGCAGTCGGGATCGGGGCCGGTGCCATGGCCGTGCTGCTGGGTCGCCCTCCGGAAATGCCGATGGTCGCATTCGCCAAACCCGAACCGGTGCCTATACCGGAACCATCCCTGCTCCCGACTGTCGCGCTGGCGGGGCTTACGGCACTCCTGGTGAGAGTTCGGCGATGATGGTTTCACCACGACGATCACTGAACGGAGCGGACATGAAATTTCAAAACTGGCTTGGGCAGGCCACGACAGGGGCAGGCTTCGCAACCATCCTAGCAAGCTGCGGCGCATTGGCGAGCGGCGCGTTGAGTTGGCAACAAGCCGTCCCGATCCTGGCGGGCGGTGTCGCAGGTCTGGTCTGGCCCGAGAACCCGACCTCGAGAGCCGCGGCGCAGCAAGCAGCCGCAGATGCGGGAGGAATTGTGACATCGGCTCAAGGCGGCGGCTCGCCGCAAGCCGCTTCCGACGGAGGACTACCATTGAGCTCCGCGAGTTGATAGACCGAAGCGAAGCGAACCTGACCTTTGGGCGACCGGGGCCTGAGCGCCTCGCCACCCTGGCGCCCAGGCTTTTCTCCTGACATTAGTTGGGCCACATAAGCACCCCGGAGCCTCAGGAGCAGTAAGATGCCGGACGACCATACCGATCGTGCTGAAGCTTCTCCGATTGACTGGCGCAACAATGGTGTGCGGGTGATCAAGGGTAGTCAGCTCGATCGGAATACGGCTCAAACGCCGGGCATGGATCGTGCGGCCGCGATTAATGCGGCGCGGGTCGGCGCGAAAAAAATTTGGGCCGGCACGGTCAGCATTTACCCTAACGCAAAGACCGGCGCACATCACCATGGCGAGTTGGAAAGCGTGATCTATGTTATCCGCGGCAAGGCACGCATGCGTTGGGGGGAACATCTTGAGTTCGTCGCCGAGGCGGAACCTGGCGACTTCATCTTCGTGCCACCTTATGTGCCGCACCAAGAGATCAACGCCAGTGCGAATGAGACGCTTGAATGCGTGTTAGTGCGTAGCGACAACGAGGCGGTCGTTGTTAACCTCGACATAGAATCCGTCGAGGTCCCCGAAGATGTCCACTGGGTAGACCCAATCCACAGACACCCTTGAACTAGGGTCTGTTGACAATTACCTCGTTGTGATGATGGTGGCTGCGAGGCTGATGTTGGCACGGAAGCTTTCGTCGGTCTTGTCGTAGCGGGTGGCGATGGCTCGGAACTCCTTCAGCTTGGCGAAGAAGTTCTCGATCAGGTGGCGCCAGCGATACATGGCCTTGTCATAGGCGATGATCGTATTGCGGTTGGATTTGGGTGGGATGACGGCGACGGCGCCACGGTCATCGAGGTCCGCACGCAGCCAATCGGCGTCGAACGCCTTGTCACCGAGCAGGGCGTCGAAAGTGATGTCTGCGATGAGCGGCGCGACCCCTACGATGTCGTGGCGCTGTCCGGGCAAGAGCACGAAGCGGACCAGATTTCCAAGCGCGTCCACCAGCGCGACGATCTTGGTCGTCAGCCCGCCTCGCGAGCGTCCGATGGCCTGATTGTGAGTCCCCCCTTTGCGCCGCTCGCCTTCTGATGGGCGGTGACGATCGTGCCGTCGATCAGGGCGTATTCGAAATCCGGCTCGTCGGACAAGCGCTCGAAGAGGCGCTCGAAGACGCCCGCCCGCACCCAGCGGCGGAAGCGCTGGAACACGCTGTTCCAGTGCCCGAACTCAGGCGGCAGGTCGCGCCACGGCGATCCCGCGCGCACGCGCCACAGAACCGCTTCCAGGAACAGCCGGGTGTCCTTCGCCGTCACTCCGCGATCCGACGCCTTGCCCGGCAACAGCAGGGCCATCTTCTCCCAAGCCGTGTCGCTGATCACAAATCGTCCCCTGTCCACCAAACCCTTCGCTCCGCCAAAACGAAGCTTGAATCACGTAATTGCTCACCCCTCGTTCGGGGTCAGCCCGCCCGCATGACGGTCCGTCCGTCGAGCGCGGCGCGTAGCGCCTCGAACGCGGTCAGGCCATGCAGTCTTCCGGTGGCGATCACGCTTGCCGCAGCAGCATAGACCTTGGCTCCCCATTCGGCACGGAACCCGCCGGTGACCTTGCGGAAGATCACCGAAGGCCGCAGCGCCCGCTCGCAGGCGTTGTTGGTGTAGGGCACGTCGCGCCGGGTGACGAAGCGGAACAGGTCGTCGCGGTCGCGGCGCATGGCGCGGAACAGGCGGCGTGCAGTGGGTCGCTGCGGTGTGGGCGCCGACAGCAACCGGTTCAACCGCCGCTCCAGATCGGCATGGTAGTGTGCCAAGGTGCTGCCCTTCAGCGCGTCGCGTCGTTTGCCGATCGCCACGGCCCGCAACAGCAGGAAGCGAAAGCCCGGCGCGAACCCGTCATCGCCCTCCTCGATCGCATACGTTGCGTCGCGCAGCAGATGCGCCAGGCACAACTGGCGGACTGCGCCATGGCCCAACTGCCCCCCATAGCGATCGGCCACCCAGACTTCCGGCTGCGCGCCGCCCAGGAACGCGGTCACGACGGAGGCCGCCCTTGTATCGGCGATCACGTGGCAGATCGCGGTCGAGCCCAGCAGCACCCATTGCCACCAGGTCTTGCCGCCAACCCGCGCCGAGGTCTCGTCGGAGCCCACGATCGGGCTGGCGCGCACGGCATCGGCGATCGGCGCCGCGGCAGCCAGCAGCGGCGCCTCGGCACGGGCCAGGATGTTGGCGATAGCACCCTCGCTGATGCTCAGTCCGAACACCTCCGCCAGCAGGCGGGCCAGGCGCTCGAAGCTGATCGCCTGGGTGACGTGGAGATGGATGATGAGCGCGCACAGCCCTGGCCCGAACGGCGAGCCGGGCTCGAAGCCCTCCGGCGCCGTGGCGGCCACGCGCTTGCGGCAGCACGGGCAGACGCCGCGATGGCGGTTGATGCGGGTGACAATGGGGTGGATCGGCAGCAGGTCGATGTGGTCGTAGGCGTGAATGTCGGTAAGCGGTGCGGCGCCGACCTCTGGCGGCCGGTGTGGGTGTCGTGATCCGAGTTTGGGATGGACACGATCTCCCCGGACCTGGTCGGCGAAGTAGAGAGCGCTCGTACCGAGTGGTCGTACGAGCGCTCGCAGTGCGCGGGTGGAGGTGCTCCCACATCCGGAGCGCCGGCGATCATGGACGGTGGAGCAGAAACGCGAGATCGTCACCGAGAGCCTTGGGCCAGATCTGACGCCGGCTGAAGTGGCACGCAAGCACGGGATCAGCACGGGACAGATCTATACCTGGCGCCATCAGCTGCTGAGCTTTCGACAGGACGCGCTGCCGCAGCTACCGCAATTTGCCTCCGTTGAGCTGGCGGCGTCGCCGGCCCCAACGTCGTTGGCCCCGCCTCCTTCCGCTTCGTTTCAGCCGCCGGCGGCGGGGCTGATCGAGATCGTGCTGCCCGGTGGCGTGCTGGTTCGCGTGGACGCGCATGTCGATGGCCGGGCGCTGCGGCGGGTTCTGGGCGCGCTGAGCCAGCGGTGATCGCGCTGCCGTCTGGCGTGCGGGTCTACCTTGCCTGCGGCGTGACGGACATGCGCAAGGGCATGGTGGGCTTGGCGATGCTGGTCCAGCAGGGGTTGGGCGCGGATCCGTTCGACGGCGCGCTGTATGCCTTTCGTGGGCGCCGCGCCGGGCTGATCAAGCTGCTTTGGCATGACGGGATCGGCCTGTGCATGTTGACCAAGCGGCTGGAACAGGGCCAGTTCGCTTGGCCCTCGGCGAGCTCTTCCGGCCGGATCGCGCTGTCGGCGGCGCAGTTGGCGGCCCTGCTGGATGGGTGCGAGTGGCGCGCGCCGGTCGCACGGGCGCGGCCGGAGCTGGCCGGCTGAACGGCCGATTTCAGGCTTGGAGCGACGCGGAGCAGTCGTTCACCATCACCGGCGTGCAGATCGATCCCGACGCCCTGCCGGACGACGCTGCGGTACTGCAGCAGATGCTGCGAACGGTACTGCTGCAACGCGGCGAGCTGCACGCCGAGAACGACAAGCTGCGGCTGCTGGTCCAGCGGCTGATGCGGCACCAGTTTGGGCGGCGCTCCGAGCAGTTGAGCCCCGATCAGCTCCAGCTCGGGCTCGAGGACCTGGAGCAAACCATCGCCGCCAACCAGGCCGCGCAGGATGCGATCGAGGCTGGGGTAACCCGCAGGCCTCGTCCCGAGCCGGCTGCGCGAAACCACGGGGCCTTGCCGGCGCACCTACCGCGCTACGAGGTGGTGATCGACGTCGAGGACCGGGATTGCCCGTGCTGCGGCAAGGCGCTGACGCCGATCGGCGAGATCCGCACCGAGCAGCTCGACATCGTGCCGGCGCAGCTGCGGGTCCGGGTCACGCGGCGGCCGCGCTATGCCTGCCGTGCCTGTGAGGAGGCCGTGGTTATCGCGCCGGCGCCAGACCGTCCGGTCGACGGCGGGATGCCCACCGAGGCGTTGGTGGCGCACGTGGTGGTCAGCAAGTTCGCCGATGCCCAGCCGCTCTATCGGCAGGTGCAGATCCTGGCGCGGCAAGGCGTCATGCTCGATCGCTCGACGCTGGCCAACTGGGTCGGACAGGCCTGCTGGTGGCTGCAGCCGCTCTACGATCTGCTGGTCGGCACGGTGCTGTCCTCACCCAAGGTGTTTGCCGACGACACCACTCTGCCGGTGCTCGAGCCCGGCCGCGGTCGAACCAAGACCGGGCGGTTGTGGTGCTATGCCATCGATGATCGGCCCTGGTGCGGGCCAGGCCATCCGGTCGCGGTGTATGCCTACTCGGAGGACCGCAAAGGCGAGCGCCCGGCGGGGCACCTGGCCGGGTTCCGGGGCGTGCTGCAGGTTGATGGCTATGGCGGGTTCAAGCGGCTCGCCGGAGATCGTGCCGACGGGTCCGTGACGTTGGCGTTCTGCTGGGCTCACGTGCGACGGAAGTTCTACGAGTTCTACGTCTCCACCAAGTCGTCGCTTGCGGCCGAGGTGCTGACGCGCATCCGCGAGCTCTACGCGATCGAAACCGAGATTCGCGGGCATCCGGCCGACTATCGAAGGCGAGTACCGAGGGGAACGAAGTCGGCCGATTGTCGACGCCCTGCACAGGTGGCTGCACGAGCACGTGGACCGCGTGTCCGCCACCTCCGATCTGGCCAAGGCGATCCGCTATGCGATCCGACATTGGCCCGGCTTGGTGGTGTTTCTCGATGACGGCCGGGTCGAGATGGACACTAACGTGGTCGAGCGAGCGATCCGCCCGAGTGTCCTGACGCGCAAGAACGCACTATTCGCCGGATCCGATGGCGGGGCGCGGCATTGGGCTGTCGCCATGACGCTGACCCAGACAGCCAAGCTGAACGGGGTCGAGCCGATGGCCTGGCTGACCGACGTGCTCGAGCGCATCGTCTCCGGGGTGTACCAAAGCCCACGAGTTGCACACGCTGCTGCCCTGGCAATGGCGCGAGCAGATCAAGGCTGAGGCAGAGGTCCGCGACACGGCAATGGTGGCGTAAGCGAATGATCGACCACCCCGATCAAGTCGAACGTTTGATGGAGCGGCTCAGTGCCGCCCTGCCGATCCCGGCACGTGTGACGCCCGAAGTGCAGATGACGCTTCGACAGCAACGCGGCGTCGCCGTGCCGGCGAATTGCAGCGTGACCTGGATCAGCTACGCGGGTGACGAGGGCGGCATCGTCTGCCGGGTCGAGGCGGTGGCCGAGACGGCCGAGGCGGTGTTCGCCTCCATCACCCATCTCCGCTTCGACCCGCGCCTGCCGCTCGCACGAGAGATCGTCGCCTACCAGAAGCACCGCGTGAAGCGTCTGCGCCGTCAGCCGCAATAGCCCGGACTCAAAACCGGCGCCCAGCTCAAGAGGTCGCCCCGGCACCGCTTACGAATGTCGGGCTGGTCAGCGGCGCCAAGCGCGTGGTCGCAATGCGGGCAGGCGCCGAGTGTCGCCTCGATGATGCGGTCGGGGTTGGCTGCCAGTGTGCGGCAGGCGCCAGGTCGGCCGCGGCGAGGCTTCTTGGGGCGCTCGGGCAGGTTCGGCTTCTGGGCCTTCGAGGAGGGCGTGCTCGAATTGTCCGGCGTCTTGGGAGGAGCGTTGAGCTTGGCCTTCAACTCCGTAATCCGTGCGGTCAGCGCCTCGACCTGCGCGTGCTGCGCTAGGATAAGAGCGATCAGGTCATCCTTGGAGAGGGCGAGCAGAGTTTCGCGGTCCACGGTCACGGTGAATTGAACCAACCGTGATCGTGTCAAGCCGATCGCTGATCACTCAGGTGCCTGGACGGCTCAGCGAGGCTGGGGACGTGAGCAATTACTGAGAGGCCATTTCGGAATCACGGCGGAACGTTTGCCGAGAGGGGTTGGATGGCCGGGTCAGATGTGATTCCGGGCAGGTGTTCGAAGCCTTGCCGGAGACCTCATGTGGACGCCGACCACCCGCGCGCAGCATAGCCGTGTGGGGCTACGCTATGGAAGTGACGTGACCGACACGGAGTGGCTGATCCTCTCGCCGTTCCTGCCTGCCCCTCGCCCATGTGGTTGCCCTCGCAAGTGGGAGATGAGGGAGATCGTAAACGCCATCTTCTACGTTCTACGAGGCGGTATCGCCTGGAGCCTGCTGCCCAAGGACTTCCCGCCCTGGTCCACGGCGTATCGCTGGTTCGCCCGGTTCCGCGATGACGGCACCTGGGAGCGGATCAACCACCCCCTGGTGATGCTCGACCGCGAGCGGGCCGGCCGCGAGGCCAGCCCTACAGCCGCCGTGATCGACAGCCAGAGCGTCAAGACGACCGAGAGCGGCGGCATCCGAGGCTACGATGCAGGCAAGAAGATCAAGGGCCGCAAGCGTCATGCCATGGTCGACACCGACGGCCGGGCGCTCAAACTGCAGGCCCATTCCGCCGCCATCCAGGACCGCGACGGGGCGGGGCCGCTGCTGCGGGCCTCGCGGGCGAGTTGGCCGTTCGTGGCTCTCGGCTACGCGGATGGCGGCTACGCCGGTCCCCGGGTGGCCGACGCCAGCCCGATCCGCATCGAGGTGGTGCGCAAAGCCGACAACCAAGTCGGCTTTGCCGTCATCGCCCGGCGCTGGGTGGTCGAACGCTTCTTCGCCTGGATCAACCGCAACAGACGGCTGGCAAAGGACTTCGAGGCCTCCATCGAGTTCGTGGAAGCCTTCCTTTACGCAGCTTCCAGCGTGCTCCTGCTACGCAGGTTGGCCCGTTGAGGACGCGATTCGAAATGGACTTTGAATCACGGCTCAGGCCCAAGAGGAACCCACTTATTGTCAACAGGCCCTAGAAGAGGGCTCAGCACTTCATTGATAGAGACTACGGAGGTAGTGGACTAGCGGGTTGTTCTTGTGCGGATCGGCGAGATGCGCGAATAGCCGACTTGGCCGCCCTAGGAATTGCCGCCGGTAGGTGACTGAGTTGAACTGGAGGGACGGTCTGATATTCCGATAGGTGCCGGCGTGAAGATAATGGGCAAACGCATCACGACCGAGGCCGATCTCCTCGCCATGGTGTTCCATGTACCATATCGGATCGAACAGGGGATTGGGACTGACCGTCTGACACCGCCTTCGCTTGAGGTAATGCGCCAGCGCGCTTTCTGACCGCGAAACACGATACTTTTTACAATACCAAAGCGGGTCGAAGTACACAACCGGACGGCGACCGGCAGCCTCTCCTTCCAGGAGATAATGTGCCAGCGGATTGAACGAGAGGCGAGCAACATTCGGATTCGTTGTCAAGTACCAGCCGGTATCGAAGTAAATGTTTGGCTTGCGATGCTCACGCCAGCCCCAGCTACAGAAGTGAGCTACCGGATCGATGTCGATCTCGGTCAAGTCATTGCCATTAAGCAGGTAGTAATTTGCGTCGAACAGCCCTGAGCGCCTGATCAAGTCTTCTTCGATCGTCCGCGCGGACACAGTTGAGCTCGGGGACGCGAATACGCAAAAAGGGTCCTCCCCTGAAGCGGCAATCCCAGCAAACGGTGCAATGTGCGGAGTGGAAAAAAATTCCGGCGCCGGCAGCGTATGGCTCCCATGTCGATGACCCATGAAGTGACCGAGCGCCAACTGTTCCGGTGCGAGCGCGTAAGCGGTCCGATACCAGGAGGTATCAAAAACCGGAACCGGACGGCGGCCTTCACGATCCCCATGACGAACATAGTGGAGAAGCGGGTCCATCGCCGCCGACACGACATCAGAATTCTGCTCGAGATACCAGGCCCCGTCGAAGTACGGGTTTGGGCTCCGCCCTTCCCGCCACCCAAAGTCGAAATAATGGCTTAAGGGATCGAGCCCCGACTGTAAAACATCGGGGTTGTTCATCAGGTAATAGTCCTTGTCGAATAGACCTGAGCTCAGAATATCTTGTAGGTCGGCAGGTACTCCATTTTTGGACATCTCTAGTCGGCCACCGCTTCAATGTCGCCTCGCACTTTTGAGCTGAGAGCAGCGGCGACTTCGCGGATAAGAGGATCCCAAGCTCCCGGACTTGGTTGGCGAAAAAGGCGCACTGTCGGGTACCAAGGACTGTCAGACCGATCGAGCAGCCATCTCCAGTCGCTTGCCTTCGGCAACATGATCCAGGTCGGCCGACCGAGCGCGCCGGAGAGGTGACCGACCGAGGTGTCGACGGTTATGACCAGGTCGAGATTAGCGATCAGGGCGGCAGTATCGTCGAACTCGCGCAACTCTCCCGACAGATCGGATATGCCTGGGAATATTTCCGCCGCCTCAACATCGGCCTGAGGCATCGGTTTCTGAAGCGAGACAAATTGGACCGGTCCGGCGCTGGCGATCGGCGCCAATCGCGCGAGTCGGAGAGACCGGCGCCGATCATTCGGATGAGTAGGTCGGCCGCTCCATGCAAGCCCGACCCGAAGCGCTCTCTCGGCATAAGCGGCTCTCAGCCAATCCGCCCAGCGAGATACTCGCGCAGGGTCGGGTGTGAGATAGGGAACGGTGCTTGGGATGGTCTCGAGAGTTGTGCGGAATATCAATGCCAGGCTTGACAGGCGACAATAGGCGGCGTGGCCCGGAATTTCATTCCACCGACTGAAGCTGCGCGACACTCCGGGAATTCGAGCCAATAGCGGCGCAATTTCGGCGCTGCATCCAAGGAAAACCTCATCGAAGCGCTGAGCCACCATTGGGATATAGCGCGCGAATTGGATGGTATCGCCATATCCTTGATCTCCGACCAGCAGAATCTTCCCGCCAGGAATGTACATTCCGGTCCAGGGGGCGGACGTGATCCGCGGCAGTTGCCCTCGTCCCGCTTCGGTCTGATTCCGCCATTCGGTACTCGATCCAGCCCGGATCCAACTCGCCCTGTGCGAGCAGATTCTGCGCCATGGCTAAATGGGCATCCGCATGCGAGTTGTTCAGCCCGAGCGCTCGCAAGAGGCACGCTATTGCCCGCTTGCGCTCATCAAGATCCGAAAGAACCAGCGACAGATTCACCAAGTTGTCCGCGCTGTCCGGGGCCAAGCGCACGGACTCGCGCCCTGCTGTCAGTGCCTCCTGCATCCTGTTGGTGATGCGGTAAAGGCTGCACAGGTTGGCGTACCAGGCGGCTACGCCGGCTTGACGTTCAACGGCACGCTCCAGCATTCCGATTGCGTGCTCGATGTGACCTTGATGGGCATGGACGATGCCTAACAGCGCCAAGGCGCTGGGGTGTTCGGGAACGGCAGCCAGCACGTCACTGCAGATTCCTGCAGCCTCACCAAAGCGCCTTGCCTGGGCAGCCGCCTGGGCACGTGTCAAGGCCTGCTCGGGTGTCTCTGGCCCTTGCCGAGACTGTGCCGCGCCGCTCATCTCAGACTTAGTCTCCTCGGGGACTTGGAAGTCGACCACCTGATATTACCGTTCGGCCGGGTTGCCGTAGGGACCTCCCAGCGGCGAGTTTGCCGCAACGTGCCTTCCGACTCGCCCTACTCGCTACGAGATCTGCGTGAGTCAGAACGTCAGCAACCGAGCTATATCCTTGCCACGTTGGGCTGGCTCGTCAAAATCGATGATTGGCCCTAAGGGCACCAAACCGTTCGGGTTGAGGTTCTTATAGCTTATATAGTAATGCTGCTTGATGTGACGGAAATTCACGGTGGCGGCAAGGCCCGGCCATTGGTAAATATCTCTCGAATATGCCCATAGGTGGCGATAGTCGATAAGTCGTCGCAAATTACATTTGAAATGCCCATGATAAATCAAATCAAAACGTACTAGAATGCTGAACAAATGTATATCTGCCTCAGTAATTTGATCTCCGCAGAGTAATCTTGCCTGCGACAGTCGGTCCTCAAGCCAGTCAAAAGTGTCAAATAGCTGCAGAACCGCACTTTCGTAAGCATGCTGCGTTGTCGCAAATCCTGCTTTATAAACGCCATCACTGAGAGTGTGATGGATTCTGGTGTTAAGCATATCAATTTCATTCCTCAATGTAATTGGATAGTAGTTACCCGGGGCGGCGCCTAGTCCATCGAAAGCGCTACTAAACATCCGCATGATCTCCCCGGATTCGTTGTTCACGATAGTTTGGGTATGGCGGTCCCACAGTACGGGGACGGCGGCGCGGCCAGTATAGCCCCCGTCTGCGCGCACATAGATCTCATGCAGAAGTCTACTGTTAAAGAGGGGATCGGGGATCACCCCTTCGCCAGGCTCAAACGTCCATCCTTGCTCGCCCATGAACCAGTGAGTGACGGAAACCGAGACGATGTCCTCTAGCCTTTTCAACGCGCGCATAATCAGTGTTCGGTGCGCCCATGGACATGCAAGCGACACGTAAAGGTGATAGCGTCCCCTCGCTGCGGCAAAGCCGTCATGTCCGGTTGGACCGGGACGACCGTCTGGAGTAACCCAGTTGCGAAAGGCGGAATCGGAGCGGACGAAAGTTCCGTCAACCGATTGCTCCGGCTCACGCTCGTGCCAGACGCCATCAATCAGCAGTCCCATCCGGCGCGCTCCTTGAAACAGGCGAAAGCTTTCCGGCGACGAATCCGGCCCGCGGACCACTTTCGCCTCCTAAATCATGAAGGCGGACGGCGCGACTTCGTCAAGCAGGCTATTGGCTGGCCCACACGATCCGATGCAACCAGGCAATCTCTGCCAGATCGAAGACGTAGTCCTGATGGACTGGATTTAGGCTCCTCAGCTCCACCCTGCGAGCAGAGCGGCGCGCGAGTTGTTTAGCCATGACTTCTCCGTGCGTGGTCCTGACCACGACACGGTCACCTCGGCGGATCGGGGCTGCCGGAGATACGATCACTAGGTCGCCATCCCGAAATACCGGCTCCATAAAGTCACCAGAAATCTCCAGCGCATAGGCGTTCGGGTCGGCAATCTCGGGCAAGCTGACCTCGTCCCATCCACTACCAACCGGATACCCGCCATCATCAAAGAAGCCATCCCCGCCGGCCTGAGCGAGGCCAATTAGCGGGATTCGGCGTGTCGCGCTTCGTGTCGCTCCGCTGGTGGCCAGAGCTCTGGCCCCTGACACGAGGGAAGTGAAGTCTTCCAGTGTCGCGCCGGTAGCGTCGAGCACCTTCGCGACGCTTTCAGTGCTCGGCCAACGCGAGCGTCCGTCTGGCATTTTACGTTTGGACGGGTTGAATGTGGTCGAGTTCAAGTCCCGCCCGCTTGGCGAGCCCGGACGCTGACAGCCCGTTCTCGGCGGCTAAGGTGTCGAGGGCGCGCCAGATATCCTCATGCTTCATGCGTCGGCTGCCGTCTGCTGCTTCCACACCCCGGGCTGCCAAGATTTTGCTAGGAACCGAAGCTGGACGGAAGGGTCCATGGATAGAAAGACTGATGAGCTGCTTGCAATGGTCTGCAACCCGTGGTTTTATGTTCCTGGTTCGTTTCAATCGGCGGCGCTGACCCGCCGCGTTCAGGATCGGAGGACCCTCATGACCACCGTCGCCCGAAGCAGCCAGGTCCATATACCCGCAATGCCGGCTGCACCTGAGTTTCGGGCCGAGCCGTTCCGAAGCGCGGAGGAGGCCTGGTATTGGACAATGGCTGCACTCGTCGCGCGTCGGGAAGGCGCTCGCTTCAGCGGTCGTGGCGTAAAAATTCCTCGTCCCTGTGAACCCGATGACGTCGTCAAATGCCTCGACACTCTTTACCGCCGCCGGCGTGTTGATTTGGCTCACGCCCGCATCTTAAGGATCTGGGGAGAGCGCCAAAGCGCCCCCAATCCCACCTATGTCGCCGAGCGGACTGACTTCCGACTTTGGCGTGAGGCTCTCAACGCTCTCGAATGGCCGTTGCGGGTGAAGGGGATCGTGATCTGATGTCATCCAGCGTGACTTTGTAGGCAGAAGACCTTTAAAACGAAAGATAATAGGAAAAAAAACCTTGACCGATGAGCATCATTCCATGTAGAGCCGAGAACTCCCGGGAACTCCGCGTCCTAACGGGATGTCCGCCTCAAGAACTTGACGGTCGTCGCACGTTCAGTGCGACGACTTTTTTTTTGGAAGGAAGCTATCATGGCCTTCACGATCCGCAATCTTTCGGTGCTCGCGTACGCCAACGGCTTCACGTTGTGGCACTACAAGGCGGGCCAGGAATCTGCTCGAGCAGTTCGCTCAGCCAAACTTTTTCAGCGATGCCGCGGACATGCTGGCCCCTGGCGATATGGTTATGGTTTCGGCCTCGGATGGTGCTCGCGTGCTCTGTGTCAGGTTAGACGGCGGCAACGTGCCGCAGCTTGCGAGATTGGAGTAGAAGAGAGCACAGGAGCTATATCGGTGGCGTGCCGCTCGCGACCCAATGCGGTGATCTCGAAGCGCCCGTCAGACCGGCGGGATGCCATGCCCAGATTTGCTAAGCGCGACAGACAGGGATCGTCTTTGAGGCCCGAAGGGCGACCCACCAGTCCGGACAAGTTTAGCCGGTGGAGCGCGGAGCGGCAGCATGTCTCTAAGTATGGTTGGTCCCACATCGTTCTGCATTACCGAGGGCGGGACGGGTGGACAAGGCGGCTGCTTCCGCCGGCTTCGCCTACCGGGCATAAACCCGGTTATGTTGAGTGCTGCGTCTGCCTTGATGCCGCTACTGCGAGGAATGGACCCCGAGCGGGCCCACAGGCTCGCATTATGGGCGGCTCGGTATGGACTTGCCGGGCAAGACCTGCCGACACGAGACCCTACGATCGCAACGGAAGCGATGGGGCTGCGATTCCGTAGCCCCATCGGCCTTGCCGCTGGATTCGATAAAGATGCTGAGGCTGTTGACCCGTTGGCGAAGCTTGGGTTCGGGTTCGTCGAAACCGGAACGGTTACCTTGCGTCCTCAGACGGGCAATCCTAGGCCGCGCCTTTTCCGCTTGCCCGAGGATCGGGCACTAATAAACCGCCTTGGGTTCAATAATTCCGGCTTAGAGGCTTATCTCATCCGGCTCCAGCGGCGCCGGAGCGAAGTCCCGGTGGGAGCGAACCTCGGTATCAACCAGGTTGGAGCTGCACCGGAACGAGACTATCCGGCGCTTGCGGCAGCGGTGGCGCCTTTCGTTGATTACGTTGTAATAAATGTTTCCTCGCCAAATACTCCCGGGTTGCGGGATTTACAGGACGAGGCGCGTTTAGACGCCGTCCTGCGTGCCGTGACCAGCCGTATCCCATCGGGCCCTCCGCTGCTGGTCAAGATTGCCCCTGACCTGCCCGTTGATGCAGTAGCCGCAATCGTCGAGGTCTGTGTCGACAATGGTGCTCAAGGACTCATTGTCTCGAACACCACGACCATGCGCCCGGCGAGACTGCGTTCGATACACTCCCGCGAAGCTGGTGGCCTCTCAGGAGAGCCACTGTTTGCGGCTTCTACGGCGATGCTGGCGCGTGCCTACCTGCTCGCACGTGGCCGGCTAACTCTCATAGGAGCCGGTGGCGTATCCACCGCCGAACAAGCGTTGACCAAAGTGAAGGCCGGCGCATCGCTGGTCCAGCTTTACACGGCTCTGGTGTTTCATGGTCCCGGTCTCGTGGCTCGCTTGAACCGGGAACTGGCCAACGCCCTGCGGCGGGACGGGTTCGTGCACGTACGCGACGCGGTTGGCGTGCAAGCGGAGCGTCTGGCAAGGGGAGATTTATGGAGCACCTGTGCGGCTTCGCCGCGCTCGCCGCCCGATACGACGGGTTCATCCTTGACCTCTGGGGCGTCGTCCATGACGGAGTAAATAGCTTCCCACATGCAGTGGATTGCCTGGGGCGGATGCGCGCCCTTGGCAAGCAGACGCTGCTTTTGTCCAACGCGCCTCGCCCAAGTAAATCGGTGCGCGGGCTGATGCGCGCCATGGGCATCGACGACGATCTCTATGGCGGGCTTCTCACCAGCGGCGAGGCGGTGCGCCAGGCCCTTATCGATCCGCCTGATCTCTGGTGGTCCCGGCTCGGGCCGCAAGTTTTCCACTTGGGACCCGACCGCGACCGAGCCATTCTCGACGGCATGCCCTACAAACGAGTGGCGAGCCCGGCTGAAGCGGATTTTGTGCTGAATACCGGGCCCGACGATCACCGCAACCCAACCGAATTGGCCGAGTTCGAAGCGGTTCTGCGGGATTGTGCCCGAAACATGCTGCCTATGGTCTGCGCCAACCCCGATCTCGAAGTTGTCCGAGGCGGCGTCCGCGTGCTGTGTGCCGGGGCGCTGGCGGTGCGCTATCGCGAGCTCGGGGGTGATGTGCGCTCCCTCGGAAAGCCCGATCCCGTGATTTATCGGCCCGCGCTGCAAATCCTTTGCCTGCCGGCCATTCGGGTGTTGGCGGTGGGCGACTCGCTTCGAACCGATATCGCCGGGGCTGCCGCAGCTGGAATGGAGTCTTGCTGGGTGCTCGGAGGCCTACACAGTAAATCGCTCACTGGCGCCGGCACTCGCTTCGACAAAGGGTTGGCCGAGCAGCTCGCGCGCTCAGCCGGACTGGCGCCGGTTGCCACTATAGAACGCTTTTCCTGGTGAGCTTCCGCACAGACCGCGGGCACTCTCATTCCGCGTTGGCACCAAGCCCTAGGTCATGGCGAGGAGCAAGGACAGGCCTCGCCTCGCTCGGATCCGCGATCTCTGCGGCGAAGGATAGCAGAACGATGACCTCCGCCCCATCAGCGACCCGACCGACTTGGAGGGCGACCCCTGCCGCAGCGGCGATGCACCGAGCCTGATCTAGTCCGAGGTGACTGAGACCGGGCCCGGTCGCAGTCACTGAAACCGTGAGAGACGCCTCGGATACCTGCGTAATCACGCTGATCTGGCCCGTTTCGGGGATTGCTGTCCGCGCTGCCAGACAAATCGCAAGTAGCGTCATCTCGAGCCCAGCCGGATCGACTTGAGCAAACGCCGGCGCAGGGGACAACTCGGTGAATAGACGGATCCGTTTACCGAGCGTGCTGGCTACCAAGGGCGTGAGATCGGCTACGAGTGCATTGATGTCCGTGGGCAGCGGCGGCTGCGGCTGCCGACGCGCGACTTGCGCGAGCCTGGACGTGAGGCTGGCCGCCCGGTCCACAGCATCGCTGGAACGCTTGATAAGGGCTTTCAGTCGCTCGGGATCACCCAGGCGTCGTTCCATCAATTCAAGGCAGCCAAGGATGGTCGCAAGGAGATTATTGAGATCATGCGCCACCCCGCCCGCGAGCTGCCCGGCTATCTGCTGCCGGCTAGCGCTCGCGTCGGCTGGACAGGCTGACAGGTCTTCGTGGCTGGAACTCCGATCATCTCGGCCGCTTGGTCGGTTACCGAGCGCGGGAGCTACGTTCACGCCGACTATCGACAGAAGTCGCGCAAAGACTCCCATGTCTGCTGCCCTCATCCGGGATAGGAATAGCCGCTTGCGTTTCCGTTTTCCAGGAAGCCAGAGCTCTACCGCAGCGGCAGCCGCAGACTTAACCCCGGAGCGAGTTCGGTCCGCCGATCAGGACGGGCCTCGACTTGTGATCCGGGTATGAAGCCCTGACTGGGTTGAGTTCGGTGACTGGCAAACCAGGAAGGTACGTAGAGCCGCCTGCCCTCGTGGTTCGGGGATGGCGGCAGGTTCGCGCGCAGACACGTCAGGGATGGGGGCAGCCCGGTCAGGCGGGCCGGACGAAGGCGGAGTCGGTGGCACCGGTAAGGAAGCTGGAGTTCCGGCTACCAGCACCAAAAGGCCCAGCCTTAACCAGTAGCGGCTTGCCAGACTCATATCGGGGACGCAGCCGGCAAGATTGGAGCGCGAGGTTCGATGCGGTGAATCCCCCGCGGATCTTCCGCCGGGTTGCCAGCTGGTTGGCCCAAACTCGCCTTGCCGCAGAGCCTCCATCTCTCCAGGGCCCAGCGCACCGTTGGAAAAGCGATTCGGTCCCAGGGAATGCGTTCCCAGGAGAACAGGGCCACTTCCAGGCTCTCGGGGCCGGCGCCGAAGCTGGAAGCGTCCAGCGTATCTGCCTCGGCAAGTCGCGCCCGGAACAAGATTTGGACCTGGCCGATGCGACTGATGCTGTACACGCCAAGGATACCGTCGAGCACGATCCGTGCCTGCGCTTCCTCCCAGGCCTCACGCCTGGCACCCTCCTCAATCGTCTCGCCGAGTTCCAAGTAGCCGGCCGGCAACGTCCAGAATCCCTGTCGTGGTTCGATTGCCCGACGGCATAGCAGAACCCGATCAGCAGCGGCAACGACTGATCCCACGACGATTTTCGGGTTTTCGTAGGCGATATGCCCGCAATCGGGGCAGACCAGCCGTTCGCGGTCGTCGCCGTCAGGAATCCGGCGGATAAAGTCCGGCATCCCTGGAGGGTGACGCTTTCGCGCACCGCGATCAACCCCCCGCAGGCCTTGTCAGGGCTGAAGAGCTCTTCAGCCATGACAAGGCTCACATCAGCCGATCCTGCCAAGTGCGAGGCGTCCGCTCGTTCCGGATCTCGATGTCGAGATGGTAACGGAACTTGCGCGGCCCTACCGTGCGGATGTGGCCGATAATATCGCGCAGCCCGTCGTCAAGCCGTCGCGTTGTTCGATAGCCGAGCACGTCCCGCGCCTTGTCGCTGCTGCACCATGCGTGCCGCACCTCCTGGGGGCGGTCGCGTAAGTGGATTGCCTGACCCTCGAAGCCGGTCAGGTCCTTCAAGCGGCGAAACAGGCTGTTAATGGGCACAAACTCCTCATCGGGGCCGATATTGATAACCTCGCCCAAGCCCCAATTCGACAGTCCCAGTGCGAGCAGGCAGGAGAGGCAGTCCTCTACGTGACTGAAGCAGCGAGTCTGTTCGCCGTCGCCATAAATGAATGGCGAGCGCTCCTGCAGCATCATATTCGCCATGATGCTGGCGACATTCCGATATGGATCGTCAAATTTCTGGCGCGCGCCGATGATGTTATGCGGGACTGCGACAGCGTACTCGAGCCCATGGACCGTAGCCAGATTGACCAATGCCTGCTCTGCGGCGACTTTGGCGATACCATAGGGGTCTTGTGGGCGCGGGTCGAAGGTTTCGATAAATGGCACTGCGTTCGCGCCGTAGCGCGCCATCGAACTGAGAAAAACGATTCGTCTCGCCCGGCAGGCGATCGCCGCCGAGAAGACGGATACGGAGCCAGTGACGATATTGTCCATCACCATGGCGGGCGAGAACACCGACAAGCCTTCGTAAGCAGTCGCGGCGCAGTGATAGACCAGCTCGCACCCGTCCATCACGCGCGCCATCGCGTTGAAGTCCCGGCAGTCGTATTGGTAGAAATGGGCTTCGGCCGGCACGTTGATGAGCTCGCCCCCGAGCAGCGAATCGCAGCCCACTACCACGTGGCCCATTTCCAGCAGGCGCTCGGCGAGGTGGCTGCCGAGGAAGCCGGCAATTCCGGTGACAAAGACCCGCATTGCGATCCCCTCCTTAGCGGGTCAGCAGAGCGCGCAGCGCCTGCCCGCCCTTGGAGAAGCGATACTCGACGGCGATTGTGGTGAAGCCCGTGCGGTGCGCGAGTGCATGCAGCTTGCCGGCGGTATAGGCGGAGCGATGGAACTGCCCCGCTCCGTTCTGGTTGCCGAAAAACATGGTCTGCAGGATACCCCATCGCTGATCGAGCGCTCGGCCGCAGCCGGCGTAGTGGTCGGGGTGGCCAGTGATATAGAAGTCCCGCCAATCGTCGCTGGCGGCGAGGAAAGCTGCACACACCCATTCGAAATCCGGCACTTCGAGTGTCAGTCTTCCGCCAGGGCGCAGCACCCGCGCCATTTCTGGCCAGGCTAAAGCCTCCTCCTGGAAGGACAGGTGCTCCAGCACGTGTTCGGCGAGAATCTCATCCACCGAGCAGTCCGGATATGGCAGAGCAGTGAGGTCCAGATCGGTGCAAACGCCGGGCACGCGTGGGACGCAATCGGCATTCACCCAGCCGGGTAGCAGATGCTCCCCGCAGCCGATGTGCAGACGAATAGGCGAAATCGTTGTGCCATCCATGACGGGCGATCACGCGACGAACATGGCGGAGCCCGCCACGGCGGCGAGCTCGATGCGCATCTCGGTCATGTCGACTTCCGGCACGAGCGCCTCGCTTGCGTGCATCACGGCTGCGAGCCCGCTGGCGATGAGGCGTCCCTCGGCGAAGTCGGCCGCCTCGACCTGTGCGATCAGCTCGGGCCATGCGGCGCGCAGCGTAGTGGCTTCATAGTGCATGGCCGCTCCCCAGCGCTTCCGAAAAGCTGGTGCGACCTCGCTGATCAGGGCACGCCGGTCCGCCAGCCTCAGGCTGGTCGTGGCGAAAGCCTCGACGTGCGCGAAGGCCGTGGTGATCAGGGGGGTGCGCCAGCGCGGATCACCCAGCAGGTCCTCCGCCGGCAATCCGGCTCGCGCCTGCATCGTCGCCGCGCGGGCGAGTTGCAGGACGGGCCTGCCGCCATCTCGGCGCCAATAGAGCGCCTCCGGATCGTGCCGGATTCTCGCCTACCAGCGCCAGTTCGGCGAGAAGGACGTGGTCCCACCCTGCGCGGTAGCGAATGGGCGAGATCCGATCCACCGCAGCGCGCCGATAAACCCCCCAGAAACTCGGGGACGAGGTGTATCGCTCCATGACGTGCCGCGCCCGAGCCACCGCGTCCCCGCCCGTCGCGAGCAGCCGATGCTCGGGAGGGTAGGCGCCGCGCACATCTCCGGCTCCGGCAAAGACGATTCCTGCCCCATGACACATCATGCAGGCGGACTCGTTGAGGAGGATCCGCATCGCTCGCTCGATGAAGTCTGGAGCGATGAGATCGTCGCCGGACTTCGGCATGATGAAGTCCGCGTCACCATGCCAGAATGCGCGCTGAAACGCCGCGACTGCCCCACCGTTGTGGCGGTTGCGCTTCAGACGGATACGCTTGTCCTGGACAGCGTACTCGATCAGGAGCTCGGTCGTGCCGTCATTCGATCCGTCATCGATCAGGGTCAGCGAAACGGCGGGCCAGGTCTGGCGCAGGACGCTGTCAATGGCCGCCGAGACAGTCTCCACGCTGTTGAAGGCGAACAGGTTCACATCGACGGTCGGCAGCGCGCGCATGGTGTCATCGCTTTGGGAACGGCACTAATCTTGCCGAACCTTCGTTGATCCGCAGTTAATGGCCCATGCACCATGAGCGCCAAGCATGGCGCAGCGCGGCACCCAGACCCGCGCCGAAGCGCGGCGCGTCACAGAGCGGGCTCGCTCTCACCTGTGCCCGCAGACCAGTCCGCAGGGCGGCTAGGGCCTGGAGATCGTCCGCCTTCGCGGTCGCGAGTGCCACATAATCCGCACTATCTCGGGCGGCCCAGTCGCCCAGGCCAACATTGCTGAGGTGACTGAGCGAGTGCCGGGACGCGAATGTCTCACCCGACAACGTGACAGTCGGGACGCCCATCCACAGCGCCTCGCAGGTCGTGAGCCCGCCGGTATAGGGAAACGGGTCGAGCGCGATGTCGATGCCCCCGTACTCGCCCAGGAAGGCTCGGTGCGGGGAGGGACCTCGCAGCTCAACGCGCTCGGGTGCGATCCCGTGCGCGGAGAAGGTGGCATGCAGGCGAGCGGCCGTCTTCAAGCTGCTCAGCGCGTGGCTCTTGACCACCAGCCGCGCTTCCGGAGTCCGCGCCAGGATCGCCGCCCAGGTGGCAAGGACGTCCGGAGTGACTTTCGCAAGATTGGTGAAGCAGCCGAACGTTACCCGTCCCGCGCTGAGCGCGGGCAGCTTCGTCACGTCAGGCGCATCGGCCGGTGGGCTGTAGCAGACATACCCGTCGGGCAGGCGCAGCAGCTTCTCGCTATAGGTATGAGCGAGCGCCGCCGGGGTCTCCCAATGATCGGTGATGAACCAGTCCATTTCCGGCAGGCCGGTCGAGTGGTTCTGCATTCCGACCCATTTCACCTGTACTGGCGCCAGACGCAGCGCACAGGCAGACATGCGGCCGAGATCGCCGTAGCCCCCGAGATCGATCAGCACGTCGATTCCCAAATCGCGCGCCAACTCCGCCAGCTTCGCATCATCCAGCGAGCTGATGGAGTGCCACTCGCAGGCGGCAGCCCGGAAGCGGCGCGATAGAGCATCATTCGGCATCGTATCCGCCAGGCCGACCAGCGAGAACTGGGCCGGGTCGAGCGCCTCGAATCCGGCGATGGTCAGCCAGCCCACCGGATGGGTCTTGAGCATCCCCGACAGCAGACCGACGCGCAGAGGCCGGTCCGGGTCCGGCCGGTTGGCAAAAGCGGGTGCGCGCGACTCACGCGGGAGCCTGGCGGCAGTGGCTTGCAGAGCGGCCAGCAGGTCTGTCGGCGGCACGCCCGAGGCGTAGGGCAGGGTGTTGACCAGAGCGCGGTGCGCGAGGGGATTGTCGGGCGCGATCCTGGTCGCGTGTCGCGCAATCGCCACTGCTTCCGCCTGCAGGCCGAGGCAGAGCGTGGCGTTGGCGAGATTGCAGAGCAGCGTGGGGTCGTCGCCTCGGATCTGACGTACAGCGGTGAGCTCAGCGTGGGCGGCGCCGAACCGGTGCATCCGCATCGATACTACGCCGAGATCGTGGCGCAATTCTGTGTTGTCCGGCTGGAGGGCAAGCGCCTGACGCATCACGGCCTCGGCCCTCGCGAGCTGATGACTTCGTGCGAGCACGCCGCCTAACAAGGCCAAGAGCGCTCCGTCCCTTGGTGCAAGAGCGCAGGCGGCTTCCAGCAGATCTGTGCTCTCGGCGTTGCGGCCTGATCGGTGCAGCAGCAGACCCGAGGCGGCGAGCGGAGTGGGATTCAGCGGATCGGCCTCCCCCTCCTCGGCAAGACGCGCGAGTTCGCCCTCCGCCGCTTCAGCCACGTGGGCGAGCTCGGCACGGCCCAAGGCGTAGGCCAATGATCGGGGCGCCAAGCGGTGGGCTCGCCCGAGCGCGGCCAGCCCGCGCAGGGGCGCGCCGTCGCGTGCCAGGGCAACTCCGAGAGCGTGCCAAGGCTCCGGCGCTTCGGGCGCGAGGCCGCAGCAGCGCAGCAGCACCGCGACCGCGTCCGATGTCGCGCCTTGGCTGAGCAGGGCCGTGCCGCGGGCGAGCAGGCCGGCCACCGGGTCGGCGAGGGTCGCGCTCATGGTGCGGCGAGAACCGCGACCAAGCCTGCCACCGGCACGTCCCCTTCCTGGCGCAGAGGCTCGGGTGTCAGTTCGCGCACGACGAAACCGGCGGAGGCGGCACAGCGGCGGACGTAGCCGGCAGCATGCGTGTAGCGCCCGAGCCGCTCCAGCCGCCAGCCGCGCGCGGTGGCCTCGGCTTGCTCCGATGTCTCTACGCTGAACAGGAACAGGCCGCCCGGCGCGAGCCGGCGACGCACGGCGGTCATGGCCCCTTCGAGCGCACCGAAGTAGCAAAGCAGATCGGCGGCCAGCATGACGCGCCAACTCGTCGCGTCGGTGTCCAGCGCCCGCAGGATGTCATCCTCGCGGAGTTCGGAATAGAGAGCTTTCGCGTCGGCCGCGGCGATCATTCGCGGAGAGATGTCCACCCCGATCATCGGACCAATCGGCAGGTCGATCAGTGCGACCGCCATCAATCCGGTGCCGCAGCCGAGATCGAGCACCGGCCCGAGTGGCTGGTCGGTGCCGATCTGGGCGTGCCGCAGCAGGGCCGCGCGCAGGAGGCCGGGCACCCGGTAGCCGAGCGAGATCAGATGCGCCTCGAACTGGGCGGCGTAGCCGTCGAACACCGCCCGCACGTAATCGCTGGGGGCGCGGTCCGCTTCGGGCAGCGCGCCGGAGGCGGCGGCGAGGTGACGGACATAGGGATCGTCCGGTCCGAGCTTGCGCGCCTCCGCGTACGCCTCCGCTGCCTCCTCGTGGCGGCCGAGGCTTGAGAGCGCGTGACCCTTCAGCCCGAACACGCAGGCATCAACGGCGCCGTCCCGGCGGGCCGCCTCGGCCAGCTCCACGGCGACATCGAAGTGCCGCGAGCGGACGGCGATCAGCAGGGCGGCATTGCGCAGGGCCGAATCGGCGGGCATCCGGGCGATTGCGTTGGCGAGCGTGGCAGCGGCGGCCGACTCCTCCCCACAGCCCAGCTGGGCGTCGGAGAGCGCCAGCACGAAAAGGGGGTTGGCGGGCCGGGCGGCAACCGCCTCGGCCAGACAGGCACGCGCCTCGTCGGTGTGACCGAGCCCGAGCAGCACGACTCCAAGGATGGCCTTCGCGTCCGGATCACCTGGATCGAGGATCACCGCCTCGGCTGCGTCGCGAGCCGCCCCGGCTACATCGCCGAGTTGGCGGCGTGCGTCGGCGCGGCATTTGCGCAGGCCGGCATCGGCGGGCCAGGTCAGGATCGCCTGGTCCAGGTTATCGCGCGCTTCGCTCAGGCGACCTTCCTTCAGTGCGACGACCGAGGTGAGCTCCGCCAGGCGGGGCGAGGGGGGCGCGAGACGTCCCACGGCCGCCAGCAGCGGGCGGGCGGCTCCGAACCGTCCGGAGTCGATGAACTCCGCTGCCCGCGCGAAGAGGCGGTCGAAATCGGGATTGACGGTCATTCCGTCCATGAGCGTGGCTCCTTTTGAGCCGCGGTGCCGCTGTCAGACCACCAGGCCTTGCGACTGGACCGCGAGGGACGAGAGATCTGGCGTGGTGCTGGTGCTCGTGGCCTGTTCGGCCGCAGCGATCAAATACTGCTGCGTGAACGCATCGACGAAGTTAGGATCCTTGAGTCGCGAAAGATCGAGGCGGCTGCTAATCGCATTCTCCTGCGCTTCGATCGGCTGGAAGGCGATCTGCTGGGGTATCCCGAGCGCGGTGGTGACCACGGTACGCAGCACCGAATCGCCAAGGATCTGATCGACCGAGGTGACACCCGATGCTTCCTGCCGGAAGGTCAGCGCGTTTGACAGCCCCGGCGTGGTGGCGTCCAGGGACTGGCGCCACGTCACCTCGGCGTAGGCGTTGGCAATCGTCGCGATGACCTGCGGCTCCTGGATGACCGAGAGCCCCTTATTTGCGAAATCGTAGGTCTGAGCCACTGTCTTCCAGCGTGTATCCGATAGCTGGTTCACCAGCGCGTTCGGATCGTTGACGTTGGAGGTCAGCGCCTTTTGGGCCAGCGCCGTGTAACTGGTCTGGTCTCCGAGACCGTTGGCCGTGAGCAGCACCTGCATGGCGGCGGGATTGCTCAGAAGCTGCTGAACGCTCGTGGCCTTCTGCACTGCTGAGGTGAACTGGGCGATCGCGCGCTGGACATCGGGCTGCTGCGAGGTGGCCTGGATGTCCTGTGACTGGTTCGCCTCCGCCTGATTGAGCGCCTGCAGCGACTGGCTGGGGTCCATCACGCTCTGCTGTCCGCCGCCATAGAGGGTTTGCAGCAGACCATCGGCTCCAGACTGAGATCCGGTAGTGCCGAAGAGGGTGGTCACGAGACTGAGGCTGAGGCTCACGGCCGGCGCGCCCGCTTCAACCCTGGCCGCTCAAACCGGCGGCGATGTGCTCGTTGATCGAAATCAGGAAATCGAGATCGGGGATGTCGCGGTCCATCTCGCGGCGCACAGCGCGGCCGACCGAGATAATGGAGGCGCGCAGCTCGTCCGGAAGCGCGTTCGTGGGGTCGCTCACCAGGTCATGGACCGCGAGCCAGAGTCGCCGGTTATCGGCGATAGCTCGCGCACGCTGCAGGGAATCCGCCTGTCTCGCCGCGCGCAAGGAACCGATGGCGTAGAGGAAGGTGTCGGCTTCCTGTTCGCGCAGGCTGCGGCGAGCCGCGGCATGCTGATAGGCGTTGGTCGCGCAACTCATTGCGTGCATGGATGCGGCTAACTCCTGGTCAAGGGCGACGCCGATGCGGCGGCGCTGTCGCGGCCCAGCACGGTATCCTCGTGCTGGATGATCCTTCGGGCGAGCTTGAGGGCCTGGTAGCAATCGTCGGCTGCCACCAACGCGAGTGCCCGATCAAGGATGTCGCGCGCCGACGCCGAAGTGGTGGCCGCCTTGAACTCCGCGGCCAGGGTGCGTGCGGTGGCAAGGCCTTGAGCGCGCTCCTCCTCGTTGCCGATATAGGCGGACTGCAGGGCGAAGTAGATGCGCCGGGCCGGGCTGTCCGCCTGGTCGGGGGGCATGATCTGCTTGCCGAACAGAAAGCGCGCCTTGGCCGTCAGCTCGATCCGGGACTTGGTGCGAAACCGGATTGGTGCGCCGTTGACGATCATCATCTCGCCCTGACGCAATTCGAGAACCAGAGTGGACATGAGACCTTTCCTGGGTCGCCTGGTCTTTGTTGTCGCAGCGTCAGGGCGTCCGGCGAGGCGGGCCTCATGGCCCGCCCCAGGGGATTACTTGAACAGGCTGAGAAGCGACTGCGGCGCCTGGTTGGCGAGGCTGAGCGCCTGCGTGCCAAGCTGCTGGCGGATCTGCAGCGCCTGCAACTGCGCCGACTCCTTCGCCAGATCGGCGTCGATCAGCGCGCCGAGGCCGGCGTTCAGAGCGTCGATCTTGTCGCTGTTGTAGCTGATCTGGGCAGTGACATATTTCGACACCTGCCCGAAACTATTGAGCTGGTTGCTGATGTTATTCAGCTGGTTGGCGAAGGTCCCGGTCAGGAACGCCTGCGCATGCGTCGAGGTGAAGCTCGTGACGTTGAGAGAGGTGTACAGGCTATTGGAGCCGAATGTGGCGATCCCGTATGTGGTGCCAAGCTGGTCCTGCACCACCGCGGTTCTGCCGAAAGTCACGCCTATCGAACCACCGCCGATGTTGCCGATCAGCGTCTTGCCATTGTAGCTGGCGCCATTGAGGTCGTTCTTGATCTGCGCGATCGTCGTATCATACTGGGTCTGGTACTGAGCCCGTTCGCTGCCCTGGACGTTGCCATCCGCCAGCTTCACCAGGGTGGCATTCAGGCTGTTGATGTCGGTCGAGGCCGTGTTCAGGCCGGCGTTGGTCGTATCCAGCAATCCCTGGACGTTGCCGAGCTGCTGGTTGGCGCTGGTCAGCGCGCCGACATCGGAGCGTACCCGCTGCGCCACCGCATAGGCGGCGCCGTCGTCGGTGGCGTCGGCGACGCGGTAGCCGGTCGAGATCTGCTTTTGCGTCGCGGCGAGCTGCGAATTGGTCAGGTTCAGCGACTGCAGCGCGATCTGCGCGCCGATATTGGTATTGACCGAGTTCAAGGACATGGTTTCTTACCTTTCGCCCACAAGGTTACGGTTGGTCCCGCTTTTTGCGGACAGGGCCCCATTCTGAGGCGGTTGGGTTAATGGGCCGTGAAGCTTCATGCTCCGACGGGTAGAATTTTCGCCAGCGACAGGCCGCTGAGTGCGGCGATGACCTGGTAGCTTGCCTGTAGCTGTGTCTGGGTCTGCGTGATGTCCGACAGCGTCGTTGCCATGTCGGCGTCCTGCGCGGCGCCGACCTGCGTGGTCAGCGCCGTCTGGGTGGCGGCAAGGCCGGTCTGAGTTGCGGTCAATGCCGATTGCCGATTGCCGAGTGCCCCGGCTTCCCCGGCCATGGCGTCGATCGCGCCGTTGAGGCTGGTCCGCGTATCCTGGACCAGCGCCGCGAAGCCAGGCAGGTTCACCTGCGCGCTGGAGAGCGAGCCGAGCGTGGCCAGAGAGCGCATCAGATCTCGCGCATACGAACCCGTGGTGGAGCCGGCGGGCGAGGTGACGAGGGTGTTGGCGCTGGCGAGAAGGCCGATCTGAGTGGTCTGTCCGGGGCCGGTCTGCACGACGGGAGCCTGCGCCTGCAGGGCGTTGGCGGGCTGCGACATGTAAGCGGAAAAAGGCGAGGTGCCGGCCGTGTTCGAGCCGGCGATGCCGAGGGTCGCCGCCACCGTGGCGGACGCGCCGGCGGTGCCGAGATTGCCGACCGCCGCCGCGATCTGGGTGTAGAAGCCCGAGGACAGAATCGCGCTGGGGTTCGGCACCGGCGGATTCGCGGTATCGGCGCCGCCGAAGACAAACACGCCGCCATCCTGTGCGTCGAGCAACCCGGCGACCTGTTGCAGGGCATCGCGCGCGGAGGTTGCGACGCTGTCGACCTCCGACGAATCGAGCCCGTTCAGGTTATTGAGCTGCGCATTGAAGTTGGACGCGATCTGCTGGAGTTGCGTCATCGTCGCCTGGGTGACGCTCATGCGGCCGCTGACCGCGGAGACATTGTTTTGCCATGTCTGCAGACTGGCGATTTCCGGGTTGAGATCGAGCGACACCGGGGCACCGGCGCCAAGGCCGGCGTAGCTGTCGGCCTTGAGCCCGGTGCTCGCCTGCTGCGTGAGCGTGTCGAGGCGCTGGCGGATGTTTGAGCTGTCCGCGACCAGCGTCGTCAGCAGGCCGTACTCGCCCGGGGCAGGCACGCCGGAGAGGCCGCTCATCCGCTCACCATCCCGAGCAGGGTCGTGAACATGCCCTGCACCGCGCCGATGATCTTGGCATTGGCGCCGTACGCGTTCTGCAGCGCGATCATGTCCGACATCTCGGTATCCATGTTCACCCCGGTTTCAGCCGTGAGCTTGCCTTGCAGCGTCGTCTGCACGGCCTGCTCGGTACTGAGCTGCGCCGATGCCGTGGCGCTGTCGGCTGCTTGCGCGCCGACCAGGCTGGTCGCGAACTCGGCCAGTGTCGCGGGTGCTCCGTAGGATGCAGTCAGCGTGCCGGTCGGGCCGAGGCTGGCGACGTGCGTCCCCATCAGCGGGGCGATCCCAAGCGCGTTGTTCAGGACTTCGGTGAGGGTCCCCGTGAAGCCGGCCACTCCGGCCGGGTTGGCGGACGGGAGGCCGTCGCGGACGGCGGCGGGATTGGCGCTGACGGCGGGATTGACCTGGATCTGGGCGGCAAACCCAACGTAGCCCGACTGGACTGGCGTTGCTCCGCCGGAGGGCACAGATCCCGCCGCGTTGGTGAACAGCGGCAGACCCTGCGCCGAGAAGCTCGCGGCCAGGTTCTGCGAGAACTCGTCGAGCTCGGCCTGGTACGTCGGCATGGTCGTGTCGCGCAGCGCGATATTGGCGCCGATCTGCCCGCCCTGGAGCGCGCCCGTCACGTCAACGCCGCCCAGGGTCACGGCCGGGATGCCACCGCCCGGGTAGTAGGCGCCGGGCTGCGTGTTCGCGTTGCCGCCTGTCAGCGGGTTCGCCGGCCCGTGGATCGGCAGGGTGACGCCGGTGGCCGTGGTCAGCAGCACGTCGCCATTGGCCTGTTGCAGCACCTTCACATTGACGAGTTGCGACAGGTCGGCGATCTGCACGTCACGCTGGTTTTCAAGGTCCGCGGTGCTTTGGCCAAGCGCCTTGGCGGCGATGATCTTGTTCGACAGCGCGCCGATGCTGCCGAGCGTCGTGTTGAGGCTGGCGATGCCGGACACGATGGCGTCCTGGGCATTCTGACGCTGGGTGGTGTAGGCGCCGCTCAGCGTGTTGATGGCCTGCGCCAGCGTGCCGGCGGCGCCCACCACGGCCGATTGCTGCGTGGCGTTGCTGGGATCGGCGAGCAGGGTCGAAAACGAATCCTGAAGCTTGCCGAGCAGGCTCGCGAGATCCTGTCCCTGGCCCGGCGTACCTTGGACCGCGTCGATCGCCTGCATCGCGGTCGATTGCGTGGCCAGCCCGGACGTGGTCGCGTTCTGCTGGAGCAGTTCGGACTGCAGGGCCTGATCCATCGCCCGCGTCGCCGGGGCTGAGATCACGCCCAGACCCTCCCCGCCAGCCGTCAGGCTTTGCACCGAGGCGCTTTCGGTCGCGTAGCCCGGCGTGCTCGCGTTGGCGACATTGTGCGAGACCAGGTTGAGCTGGGCGTTGATCGCGGCAAGGCCGCTTCCCGCGATCGAGAGCGCGGCGTCGAGGCTCATCGGCTCAGGTCTTCATGTTGATGGTGACTTGCAGCATTGTATCGGCAGTGGTGATCATCTTGGCGTTTGCGCCGTACGCCTCCTGCGCCACGATCAGCTTGCTGAACTCGCTGGCGATATCGACGTTCGAGCTCTCCACGGAGCTGGTCACGAGGCTGCCCGCGCCGTTCTGGCCCTGGGATTGGGCGACCGGAGCGCCCGACTGCAAGGTGGCGGTGAAGGCTTGGCCATTCTGGCGCTGCAGGGCGTCTGGGTCGGCGAAGGTGACAACCGGTACCTGCGCGACGACTTGCGATTGGCCGTTATCGTAATTGGCGACCACGCTGCCGGCGCTTGTCGTGGTGATGCCGGTGAAGCTGCCGGCCGGGATGCCGTCCTGGCTGAGCTTGCTGACATTGTAAGCGCTGCCCGCGAACTGGGTGACACCGTCCGCCTGGCCGTAATGGCCCATGCCCAGGGTAACGGTTTGCGGGCCGCTGCCGAAATTGGCGGTGAAGCTCAGCGATGCCGGGGCATTCGCGCCAGGGGGCGAAGCGGTCAGGCCGGTGGTCCCCGAGAACGAGCCGATCGTGCCCACCGGGACGCCATTCGTACCGAACTGCACGGTCGCACTGCCGATCGTGCCGCCGGAGACATCGGGTGAGCTGAGCGCGAGCGACCAGGCGTTCGTCCCACTGGGAGTTCATGTGAGTGTCACGGCGTGCTGGTTTCCGAGCGAATCATAGATGTCGGCCTGCGAGGAGACCGGCACGCTGCTGCCGGTACTGGGCAGATTGGCCGCGAGGTCGATGGTTGACGTCGGGACCGGGTTGAACTGCGTCTGCGCGATCTGGATGGGCGTCAGACTCGACTGATTCGCCACGCCCGTCTTCGTGTCGACCGACCAGCCTTGCAGATATTGGCCCGCGCTGTTGACGATATAGCCGTTCTTGTCGAGCTGAAAGTCGCCCGCGCGGGTGTAGTATGTCTGCGGGCTGAAGGTCGGTGATGTGGTCCCGCTGGCCACGCCGTTCGGCTCGGAGACCGCGAAGAAGCCCTGCCCGTCGATGGCCATCGCGAGCGGATCGCCGCTTTGCGAGATCGTGCCCTGGACCGTGTTGGTGTAATCGGGGCGCGTGGCCACCGCACCGGGCTCGTTCTGCTGGCTCGTGCTAGTCGTGAGATAGTCGATGAAGCTGGTGTCCACGGCCTTGTAGCCGACGCTCTGGCTGTTGGCGACATTGTCGCTGATATTGCCGAACGCGGCGGATTGCGCGGACAGGCCGCTCACCGAGGTGCCGAGGGCGCTGAACAGGGACATGATTCGCTCCGTGCGGGCCGACTGCTTGCCCGCGACCGACGACGCATGAAGCGTGCCAAGAGCGGAACACTTCGCCTGGAGGGGGCAGGCAGCACGGCCGCACTGGCGCCGAAGCGGCCGGGCGGCAAGGACGACCCGGCATCTTTTGCCGAGGGACACTACCGGCGTCGCGCGCTGTCCGGTGACACCGAAGCGGAAAAGCTGGTCCGACGGTTGCATACGGCCGCTGCATGGCCGGACCAGCGATCATGCCGGAGATCAACGCGCTTCCATCGGCGCCCGCGAGTGCTGGCGTGCCGGCAGGTGCCGGAGCGGAGACCAGCTTCCTGGACACACTGGCGGGCATGGTGGCCCGTTCGGCGCCGCCGGCCGGTCCGGCTGCGGGCCTGCCCGCATCCGGGTACTCCGCGTGGCGCCGACCCGGCAACCGACATCGGCCTGACCTCTGAGGTGGCAACCGCGGCTAGCCTGGGCGAGGGAGGTGCACCGGTCCCGCTTCGTCCAGCGGGCGCGAGCCCCATCGTCCCCCTCTCCCCTGCGAAGAGCGAGGGAGAGGGGGACGATGCAGGCAGCCCGATCCGTAAGTCTCATAGCCCGTCAGGGAAGGCGGACCCGTTGCCGCAGAATCCGATGGCGGGTGTTGGTGTACCCGGATTGGCACGCGCTCGCGGCGGGCCGGATCGTTCGAAGGAGTTGGCCGGAGCATCACGCGCGCATGTCGCGGCGTCCGATCAACTCGCATCGAGCCCGAGCCCGCCCGTGGTCGCGCTCGCGCCGGACGCCGGCAGCGTTCCGCCCATGGTTCTGGCTCTGCCTGCGCCCCCGCCCACCGAAAGCCGGGACGCGAGTCCCCGTGACGGACAGAGCGGCGGATCGTCCGAGATTGTCGGCGTAAAGGGCGATCCTCGCAGGTCGGCGCGGCCGATGGCCGAGAGCGCGTTTCCGATGGCCAGGGATGCCGAACCGCCCGCGATCGCCAAATCGGCGGAGATGGGCGCGGCAGTCCCGGCGCGGGTTGTCGCCGGCGAGCCGCCGTTCCAGGCCGCCGCCAGTGCCGCATCGGCATCGCCGACGGGCGCGGCACCTGCAACGCCATCCCCGCAGCCTGCGCACGCGATCCCGACACCGCCCTCCACCGTTGCCGCACCTGCGCCGTCGCCGCATCTGCCGGCCCGATCGCCAGCCTCGCAGGTCACGCCGGTGATGGTCTCGCTCGCCTCCGGCGGAGCGGGGACGCATCGGCTGGTGTTGCGCCTGGATCCGCCGGAACTGGGCCGCCTTGAGATCCGGATGGTCCGCGCTCCCGAGACGGGCGCGCGGGTCGAGGTGACGGTGGAGCGGCCGGCCACGCTGCTCCTTTTGCGCCAGGACGAGCCGGCGCTGCACCGGGCACTGAGCGATGCTGGAGTTCCCGCCGAGGGTCGCAGCGTGACGATGCAACTCGGCCATCCGGGTGGGCAGGACCTGGCCGGACAGGGTGGGGGCGGGCAGGGATGGAGTCCCCGCCGATCCGGCGGCTCGAGTTTCGGCTCAGCGGCCGGGTCAGGCGCGGCGAATTTGCAGCTTCCTGCGCTGGCCGTGCGTGAGCTGCGCGGCGCCCTCGATATCACTGCTTGATGAAAGGAGCCTTCCGATGAGCATTGCGACAACCGCCGCCCAGCAAAGCGCACTCGCCGCCGCCGCCCAGGCGGCGAGCAAGCCCGTTTCGGTGCAGACCAGCGGTTCCGGCGCGGCGCAGACCAGTGCTTCCGGCGCGGCGCAGACCGGTCAGACGGCGCTGACGGCGCTGTCCAGCAATTTCGGTGACTTCCTGAACATGCTGATGACCCAGCTCCAGAACCAGGACCCGTCGAGTCCGATGGACAGCAACCAGTTCACGCAGGAGCTTGTCTCGTTCTCCGGGGTCGAGCAGCAGATCAATACGAACAACAGCCTGACGCAGCTCATCCAGCTCACGCAAGCGGGCGAGCTGATGCAGGGCTCATCGCTGGCGGGCAAGCAGGTAGCGGTGCAGTCGAACCAGATCCCGCTGCAGAATGGAAGCGGATCGGTGCAGTTCACAGCGCCGGCCGCCGAGCCGGCCGCGATTGCCATCGCTGACAGCAGCGGCAACGTTGTGCGGACGGCGACACTGAACGCGCAGGCCGGCGCCAACACCTGGAACTGGGACGGCACGAGCGATTCCGGCGCCAAGCTGCCGGACGGCGCCTACAATATCTCGGTCCAGGGCGCGGGTGCGGGCGGTGGCACCGCGCCGCTGCCGTTTACCGTGACGGGCACCGTGACCGGGACGCAAAGCACGAGCAGCAACGGGATGCAGCTTCAGCTTGGCGCGCTCGATGTGGGATTCGGGGCGGTGCAGTCGCTCAAGAACTGAGGCTAGCGCCATGCGAAGTGACCGATGTCGAACCCACACCGTCATGCCCGGGCTCGGCCCGGGCACCTACGTCTTTGCTGGATGGCGCCGGGCCGCTCATCTCAGCGCAGAAAGCTTTCCACCTCCTGGTCCGCCCAGGCGACCACGTCCGGTACCGATTGGCCGTGCTGCAGCCGGGCGAACATGGTGGGCATGGTGCCGCGGCTGTAGATCTGCACCGCGATCTCGGGCGGTGCAGGCGCTGCGGCAATGCAAGGCTGGGCGTGGTGGAACGGCCGCAGTGGATAGTTGAAGACCGTTCCCTTCGGCGGCTCGACCTCGGACCACACCTTGAAGTCCGTCATGCTGTCGAACGGCGGCACGTCGTAGCCGTCCACCACCGTGCAGCGCTCCTCGACCTGCGGCCGCTCCGACAGATAGGCCAGCAGATCCTTCGCCGCCGACTTGTTTGGGCTGAATTGCCAGACGCCCCACAGGAACGGCACATAGGGCGTGAACCGGCCCGCGGGCCCGATCGGGCCGGGGAAGGTCCAGCAATCGGCGGCGACCTGGCGCGCATCGCGCTTGGCCACCGCCCAGGCCGAGGGCGGGTTCCAGATCAGCGCGCTCTTGCCGGAAATCAGCGCCCGGTTGTTCGACGCATCGTCGTAGCTCACCGCGTCCTTCGGCAGATAGCGCACCAATTCCTGCGCATAGTCCAGGACCCGTCGCACCGGCTCGGAGCGCACCTGGCTGTTGCCCTTCGCGTCCACCAGCTCGGCGCCGAACGCGCGAAAGATCGCGCCGGCGGTGTCGGTGGAATCGGGCGACTGCCCTAGCCCGATGCCGAACGTGCATCCCGCCTTGTCGCAGGCGGACGCGGCCTTCAGATGGGTGTCATAGGTCCAGTTGTCGCTCGCCGCGGCATGGACGGGTTGGGCCGGGTACATCTCTGTTACGTCGATGCCGGCGTATTTCTTCAGCAGGCTGATGCGACCGCACGGCCCCTTGTACTGGGTGGACGTGCTGGACGGCACGACCACCCAGTGGCCCTTCGCCTTGCCGAGATACTCGGCGACCGCGTTGACCGGCCCGTATTCGCCGATCAGGCGCTGCATCACATCATCGACCGGCGCCAGCTTGTCGGCGTAGTTCTGCCCATCCCAGGCCAGGAAGGTGAACGCGTCGTGGCCGCCGCCGGCCTGTGCCTCGGCCGCGGCGGTGAGCTGAATCTTGCCGCCGATCGTAGTGACGAAGTCGGCCCGGACCTCGACATGGTTCTTCTCGGCCCAGGCCGCGACCTGCTTGCGCATGACCTCGTTGCCGTTGGGCACCCAGTGATCGACGAATCCGATCGAGACCCGCCCGGCCGCGCCGGCGGTCTGGATGTGTACCAGGGGCAGCGCCGCCGCGCCCGCCCCGATCTGCAGGGCTTGTCTGCGCGTCAGTCCGCGGCATGTGGTCATAACGTCCTCTCCTCCCAGAAAGGCATTTTAACACTCGGCCGTTCAGCGGCCTGGCTTCGCTTTTGGCCCCCGATCCCTTTTGCCGCTTTACCGGCTCAGGCGGTGCGGTCGCCGGCCGTGCCCAGCGCCGCCTGCGCGGCGGCGAGGCGGGCGACTGGGACTCGGTACGGGCTGCATGAGACATAGTCCAGCCTGAGTTCCTGGCAGAACGCAATCGACGACGGGTCGCCGCCGTGCTCCCCGCAGATGCCGAGCTTCAGTCCCGACTTGATACCGCGACCCCTGTCGGCGGCGAGCCGGACCAGGGCGCCGACGCCCTCGATATCGAGGGAGACGAACGGGTCTTTCGGCAGGATGCCCTTTTCCACGTAGAGCGGCAGGAACTTGCCCGCGTCGTCGCGCGACAGCCCGAAGGTAGTCTGGGTGAGATCATTGGTGCCGAAGCTGAAGAAGTCGGCGACCTCGGCAATCTGGTCGGCGATGATCGCGGCGCGCGGCAGTTCGATCATCGTGCCGACGCTGTACTCGATCTCGCGGCCGGCTTCCTTGAACACCCGCGCTGCGATCTTCTCGACCTGTGCGCGGGTGATCTCCAGCTCTTTCCGTGTGCCGACCAGCGGGATCATGATCTCGGGCACCGGTGCCGCGCCGATTTCGGCGGCGATGGCCAGCGCCCCCTCGAAGATCGCGCGCGCCTGCATCTCGTAGATTTCGGGGTAGGAGATGCCGAGGCGGCAGCCGCGATGACCGAGCATCGGGTTGGCCTCGGCCAGCTCCGCGGCCCGGCGGCGCATCGTCTCGACATCGGTGCCGACCGCCCCCGCGACCTCGGCCAGCTCGGATTCGCCGTGCGGGAGGAACTCGTGCAGCGGCGGGTCGAGCAGGCGGATCGTGACCGGAAGCCCGGCCATGATCCGGAACAGCTTGCGGAAATCCTCTCGCTGAAACGGCAGCAGGCGCGCAAGCGCCGCGCGCCGCCCATCCTCGTCGCGGGCCATGATCATCTGACGCACGGCGCCGATGCGCTCCGGGTCGAAGAACATGTGCTCGGTGCGGCAAAGGCCGATGCCCTCGGCGCCGTATTTGCGCGCCGTCTCGGCATCCAGCGGCGTCTCGGCGTTGGCGCGCACCTTGAGTTCGCGCATAGCGTCCGCCCACTCCATCAACGTGCCGAAATCGCCCGATACCGCGGGTTCGATCATCGCGACGCTGCCGGCAAACACCTCGCCCGCGGCGCCATCGAGCGTGATCGTCTCGCCCGCCTGGACGACCCGCCCGCCCGCCGAAAGGGTCTGGGCGTTATAGTTCACGGTGATCCCGCCGGCGCCGGCGACGCAGGGCCGACCCATGCCGCGCGCGACCACGGCGGCGTGGCTGGTCATGCCGCCGCGCGTGGTGAGGATGCCCTTTGCGGCGTGCATCCCATGGATGTCCTCGGGGCTGGTCTCGATCCGCACGAGGATGACGGATTCGCCCTTGGCGGCGCGCGACTCCGCTTCGTCGGCGCTGAACACGACCGCGCCGCACGCCGCGCCGGGGCTCGCCGGCAGACCCTTCCCGAGCAGCGTGCGCGGCGCGGCCGGGTCGAGCATCGGATGCAGAAGCTGGTCGAGTGCCGAGGGGTTCACCCGGCGCACCGCTTCGGTCTGTTCGATCAGGCCCTCGCGCGCCATCTCCACCGCGATGCGCAGGCTGGCGGCCGTGGTGCGTTTGCCGCTCCTTGTCTGCAGCATGTAGAGGCGGTTCTTCTGGACCGTGAACTCGATGTCCTGCATGTCGCGATAGTGCTGCTCGAGCCTGCGGCGCACCTCCATCAGCTCGCGATACGCATGCGGCATCGCCGCCTCCATCGGCACCTCGCCGGGCCTGGCGCGCGCCGCCGACAGCGGCTGCGGGGTGCGGATGCCGGCCACCACGTCCTCGCCCTGGGCGTTGACCAGGTATTCGCCGTAGAAGACGTTCTCGCCAGTCGAGGGATCGCGGGTGAAGCAGACGCCGGTGGCGCAGTCCTCGCCCATGTTGCCGAACACCATCGCCTGCACGCTGACGGCGGTGCCCCACTCGGCCGGGATATCGTGCAGACGGCGATAGGTGATGGCACGCGGGTTCATCCAACTGCCGAACACCGCGCCGATCGCGCCCCAGAGCTGCTCCTCCGGGCTTTGCGGGAAGGGCTTGCCGGTTTCGCGCGCGACCATGTCCTTGTAGCCGTCCACGACGCCCTGCCAATCCTTGGCGGTGAGCGCCGTGTCCTCCATTACCCCGGTGTCGAGCTTCGCATGCTCGATGATCTCCTCGAAGCGGTGGTGATCGACGCCGAGCACGACCGAGCCGTACATCTGGATGAAGCGGCGGTAGCTGTCCCAGGCGAAGCGCGAATCCTCGGCGTCGCGCGCGAGGCCCTCGACCGTCGTGTCGTTGAGGCCGAGATTGAGGACCGTGTCCATCATGCCCGGCATGGAGACGCGCGCGCCCGAGCGGACCGAGACGAGCAGGGGCAGCTCGCGATCGCCGAACCGGCGGCCGACCGCGGCCTCAACGCGCGCCAGGGCCTCGCGGACCTGGGCTTCCAGTTCGGCAGGGTAGTGCCGGTCGTTCTTGTAGAACGCGGTGCAGACATCGGTGGTGAGGGTGAAGCCGGGCGGAACCGGCAGGCCGATCGAGGCCATTTCGGCCAGGTTGGCGCCCTTGCCGCCCAGCAGGTCGCGCATGTCCGCCCGGCCTTCGTTGCGGCCGGCGCCGAAGCTGTACACCCATTGTGGCATCGGCTACTCCGTTCAGCCCTCGATCTGCGAAAAATCGGCGACCCGGTCGATGGTCGCCCGAACCCGGTTGAGAAGACGCAAACGATTGCGGCGCAAATCGGGCTCCGGCGCGTTGACGGTTACGCGATCGAAGAACGCATCGACCTTGGGGCGGAGCGCCGCCATCGGAACGATAGCTTCATGATAGGCTTCGCGGGCGAGAAGATCGTCAATCGCGGAGCGACCATCCTGGAGCGCCCGCATGAGATCCTTTTCTTCGCGCTCTCGGAGAAGCGCCGACTCGATATCGCCATCGTGGGGACCGTCCTTCCGGCCTTCGATCCGCAGAATATTTGCGGCGCGGCGATAGGCGGTGAGCAGGTCGCTTCCGATATCGGTCCCAAGCAGCGCGGCAACCGTGTCGGCGCGGGCTTCCAGTCGCGTGAGATCGTCGTCGTGAGCAGCGCCGAACGCAGCCGCTATCACATCATGCCGCCGTCCCTCCGAGCGTAGATGCACGTGCAAGCGTTCAATCAGGAAGTCCAGAACCTCTAACGGCGGAGCGGGATTGATCCCGCGTTCGCGATAGGCTTCGCCGGCACTTTCGATGAGGCGCTGCAAGCCGAACCGCAGCCCGTTCTCGCGGATGATGCGGGTGATTCCGAGGCCGGCGCGTCGGAGCGCGAAGGGATCGCCCGAGCCGGTCGGCTTCTCGCCGATGGCGAAGAACCCGGCGAGCTGGTCGAGCTTGTCGGCCAGCGCGACCGCGACCGAGACCGGCGCCGCGGGCACGGCGTCGTTCGGTCCCTTGGGGGCGTAGTGGTCGCGGATCGCGTCGGCGACCTCCGCCGGCTCGTGGTCGTGCAGGGCGTAGTAGCGGCCCATGACGCCCTGCAGTTCGGGGAACTCGCCGACCATTCCGGTGACGAGATCGGCCTTGGCGAGTTTCGCCGCGCGGTCCGCGCGGGTCGGGTCGGCGCCGACAAGGGGAGCGATCTCGCGTGCCAGGCGGCGCAGCCGGCGGACGCGCTCGCCCTGCGTTCCAAGCCTGGCATGGAAGGTGATTCCGTCGAGCTGGGGCAGGCGGTCGGCGAGCTTCGTTCGCCGATCGAGATCCCAGAAATGCCGCGCATCGGCGAAGCGGGCGTGCAGCACGCGCTCGTTGCCGGCGATGATCGCGGCACCGCCGTCCTCGGCTTCGATGTTGGCCACGAAGCCGAACCACGGGGCAGGGGCGCCGTCGCTTGCGCGCAGGGCGAAGTACCGCTGGTTCACGCGCATGGAGACCTGCATGACCTCGGAGGGCAGGTCCATGTAGGCCGGGTCGATCCGCCCCAGCAGCGGAACCGGCCATTCGACCAGCCCGGCGACCTCATCGAGCAGGCCGGGGTCTTCGACGAGGCCGAGATCCCTGACCTTGGCCTCGGCGGCGAGGCCGTGCGCAATGCGGCGGCTGCGCTCGGCCGCGCTCACGATCACTCGCCGTTGCGCAAGCGCCTCCTGCCAATCGGCGCAGGAGGCCACGGCAACCGGACCGGGAGCATGGAATCGATGACCTTCGGTGAGGTTGGCGGAGGCGAGCCCGTGCGCATCGTCGTGGCCCTCGCGCAGGGCGAACGGGACCACGGCGCCGCCTAGCAGGCAGACGATGCGGCGCAGGGGGCGGACCCAGGTGAACGCGCTGGTGCCGCCCCAGCGCATCGATTTGGGCCAGGGGAAGCGGCGCAGCAGGTCCGGGAAGGAGGCGGCGATCAGGGATTCGGCGGAAACCGAGGCGGCGCGCTTGTCTAGCACCCAGTATTCGCCTTCCTGGCGAAGCTGGTCGCGCAGCGCGTTGTGCTTGCGGATAAACCCGGCCAGGGCCTGCTCGGGCGCGGAGAGGCGCGGGCCGCGCTCCGTGCTGGAGGCGGCGGCGACTTCGGCGTTGACCTCGGCGCGCAGGGCGATCCGGCGCGGGCCATCGAAGGTTTCCGCTTTTCGCGGCGAAAGCGCAACGAGCGCCGCGCTTACCAGCCGCCCAAGGTCGGAAGCGGCGCCGGCCTGCATCCGCGCCGGAATCTCTTCGCTGAAAAGTTCGAGGAACAGCTCCGGCATCGGTCAGGATTTTTCGCCAATCTGGGACATTTTCCCTTCAACCTCAGTGCCTTCGCCCGCAACCCACGTCTCGCAGCACCCCTTCGCCAGCGCGCGGACCCGGCCGATATAGCTTGCCCGCTCGGTCACGCTGATGACGCCGCGCGCGTCCAGCAGGTTGAAGAGGTGGCTTGCCTTGATGCACTGATCGTAGGCGGGCAAGGCCAGATGGTGCGCGAGCAGGGCGTGGCACTCGCGCTCGGCATCGGCGAAGTGGCGGGCGAGCAGGTCCGTGTCGGCCTGCTTGAAGCTGTAGGCGCTGTACCTCGCGCTCGGACCGAAGGAACACGTCGGCGTAGGTGATTCCGGCGCCGTTGAAGTCGAGGTCGAAGACGTTCTCCACGTCCTGCACGTACATCGCCAGCCGCTCCAGCCCGTAGGTCATCTCGAAGCTGGGCAGCTCGACCGGGATCCCGCCGACCTGCTGGAAATAGGTGAACTGGCCGACCTCCATGCCGTCGCACCAGACCTCCCAGCCGAGGCCCCAGGCGCCGAGGGTCGGGCTCTCCCAGTCGTCTTCGACGAAGCGGAAATCGTGGTGCAGCGGGTCGAGGCCGATCTCGCGATAGCTGGCCAGCAGAAGCTCCTGCGCGTCCGCCGGGCTTGGCTTGATGATGACCTGGTACTGGTAGTAGTGGCCGAGGCGGTTCGGGTTCTCGCCGTATCGCCCGTCGGTCGGGCGGCGGCTTGGCTGCACATAAGCCGCGCGCCAGGGGCGCGGCCCCAAGGCTCGGAGCGTGGTGGCGGGGTGGAAGGTGCCCGCGCCCATCTCCACGTCGTAGGGTTGCAGGATCACGCAGCCCTGACGTGCCCAGAAGGCGTGCAGCTCTAGGATCAGGTCCTGAAAGCCGCGACGTCGTCTCAACTCCATGCGCGCGGGCCTCGGGTTGGTGCGGCGCAACATAGAGCATCAGAGGGCAGGGCGGCAACAGGACCGATGCCTCCATGTTGAAGCATGGGTCGAGAGTCGCCAATTGCGCGGGAGAGGAACGCTGTCATGGGCGCTGACGGGCTGGATGATGAAACGATCAAACAGGTTCTGACCGAGACGCGGCGCATCGCGGTGGTCGGGGCATCGGCGAAGCCATGGCGACCGTCCAACTCGGTGCTCGGCTTCCTGATCGATCGTCGCTACGATGTCACACCGGTCAATCCGGGCCTTTCGGGCCAGAGCATCCGCGGCCGCCAAGTGGTTGGCCGGCTCTCAGAGGCGGCCCCGCTGGAGATGGTGGATGTCTTCCGCAACACCGTCCACGTCGGGGAGGTGGTCGATGAAGCGGTTCGACTCGGCGCCCGCGTGGTGTGGATGCAATTGGGCGTCGTGGACCGAGACGCCGCCGAGCGTGGGCGCCGGGCGGGGCTGACTGTGGTCATGGACCGCTGCCCGGTAATCGAATGGCGCAGGCTGGGACTGTCCTAGGGAGAGGCGCATGACCAACGAAGAACGCGACATCATCGCCAAGTTCATCGCGCGCGTCGGCGGCGCGACCCCAGAGCCGGGCGCCTGGGCCGGCGGCGCGTCAGTCCCGGCCACCCAGCCGCAGTTGCCTCCGGTCGATCCCGAAGCCGACCGCTTCATTACCGAGCAGTTCCAGGCCTATCCGGCGGCGCGCTATCGCATCACCCAACTCGCCTTTGTCCAGGAGCACGCCCTGATCGAGGCGCAGAACCGGCTTCGGCGCCTGGAATGGGAGTTGCAGCAGGCGCAACAGCCGCAACAGGCGCAGCAGCAGGGCGGGCAGCGGCAGGGTGGCGGCTTCTTCAGCAATCTGTTCGGCGGCGGACGGCCCACGGCGCCGCAACCCGGCGCGGGGCCGTGGGGCCGAGGAGGTCCCGGCCAGGCGCCGGGGCAGGGCGGTTATCAGTATGGCGCCCCGCCACCGCCGCAATATCCTCCCGGCTATCAGCCCGGCGTGTTCCAGCGCGCGGGCGGCTCGGGGTTCCTGGGCTCCGCCCTGACCACGGCGGCCGGGGTGGCCGGCGGCATGCTAGCGGCGGATGCCATCCGCGACATGTTCTCTCCCCATCAGGGAATCGGCGGAGCGATGGGCGGGGGCGGCTTCCTGGGCGGCGCCCCGGCCGATCAGGGCTATGTGGACCAGGGCACCTGGACGGACCCGAGCGCTGGCGCCGCACCCGACCCGGGTTATGTGGACCAGGGCACCTGGGACCAAGGGGGCGATCAGGGCGGCGCCGGCCAGCCCGGCTGGACCGATCCCGGCTCCGTGCCCGATGACACGAGCGGCGGCGGCTGGGATCAGGGCGGGGGCGGTTGGGACCAGGGCGGGGGTGGAGGCTCTGACGATTCGCTGATCTGAGGAGGGCCCTCAGGCGCCGGCGGCCCGGCGACGCCGGGCCGCCGGCGCGGGGACCGGCAGCACTGTCTCGTCCGAATTGTCGAGCGCATCCAGCAGCGCGGCGCGAATTTGGCGTAGCCGGCGCTCGTTCTCCACTTTCAGGCCGAACACGTCCTTGACATAGAACACGTCCACCGCCCGGACCCCGTAGGTCGTGACGTGCGCCGAGCCGATCTGCAGGCCTTGCGCGCTGATCGCCGCGGTGACGTCGTGCAGCAGGCCGGGCCGGTCGCGTCCGTTCACCTCCACCACCGTGAAGGTGTTCGAGGCGTGGTTGTCGATCACCACGCGGGGTGGCACATGGATCGCCCGCATCCTCCGGCCGAGCAGAGCCGCCGAAACCTTCCTGATCTCCGCTTCCAGGTTGAGCTGGCCCGACAACGCCTGCTCGGTGAGCGCGGAGAGCCGTGCCAGGCGATGCGGGGCGTCGAACGCGCCCCCGGCCGCGTCCTGGATCCAGAACGTGTCCAGGGCCATCCCGTTGGTCAGTGTATGGATCCGCGCATCCACGATGGAGGCGCCGGCTACGGCGAGCGCGCCGGAGATCTGGCTGAACAGGCCGCCGTGATCGGCGCAGTAGATCGTCACCTCCGTCACCGCGCGCGCTGGCAGCGGCGCGGTATCGATGGTCAGCGGTGCCCGGCGTGCCTCTGCTTCGCGCACCAGCCGCGCATGGCGGGCGTGGGTTTCCGGGTCGAAGGAAAGCCAGTAGCTCGGGTAGCCGAGCGCGCCGAAGGTCTCGATTTCACGCGGCGTGAAGTCGGGAAGCAGTGCCACGGCGGCCTGTTTGGCGCGGCTTACCCGCACGTCTCGCTCGGTCGTGGCCAGGCCGCCGGCGAGCACCTCGGCCACGCGGGTATACAACTCCCGCAGCAGCGTCGCTTTCCAGTTGTTCCAGACCTTCGCCGAAACAGCCCGCATATCGGCGACGGTCAGGACCAGGAGCAGCTTGAGCCGTTCGGGCGACTGGATGAGATCGGCGAGATCGAGGATTGTCTTCGGGTCGTCGATGTCGCGCTTGAAAGCGGTCTCGCTCAGCAGCAGATGGTGCAGGACCAGCCAGGATACGGTCTCGGTCTCCTCCGCTGACAGGCCGAGCTGCGGGCCGGTCTGGAGCGCGATTTCGGCACCGAGCGACGAGTGGTCACCGCCCCGGCCTTTGGCGATGTCATGGAGCAGCATCGCCACATGCAGAGCGCGGCGTGACTGCATGTGGTCCACGATCGCCGAGGCAATCGGCGCGACCTCGGACAACTCGCCACGCTCCAGGGCGTTCAGCACACGGACCGCCTCGATCGTGTGCTCGTCCACGGTGAAGACGTGATAGGTGTCGAACTGCATCTGCCCGACGATGCGTGCCCAGTCGGGGAGATAGCGGCCCAGGAACCCTGTCTCGTTCAGGATGGCGAGCCAGTGGGCGCCATCCGCCGCGCGAGAATCTCCGGCGCGGCCGCACAGTAGGTCCATGAAGAGCCGAGCGGCTTCAGGATTGCCGCGTAGCCGGGCGGCGCTACGCTCGCCGCGAATCAGCGCGCGCAGTGCCAGCGGGTGCAGCAGCAAGTCGCGGTCCCGGGCGACCTTCAGGATCCGCAGCATCTGAATGGGTTCCGCATCGAACCCCCGCCCGGTCACTGGCAGTAGCTGGCCTTCGGCCAGCACAAAGCCGGCTTTCAGCAGGCCTGTGTCGGTTTCCGGGGCAATCGCGGGCGAGCCGAGCGCGGCGCGCAGAATTGCCGGCTCCAGGATATGCGTGATGCGGGCGACCTCGCGAGCGGTGAGGAAGTAATGGCGCATGAAGCGCTCCACGCCGTCCTGGCGCCCATGGCGCGTGTAGCCCATGCGCGCACCCACCACGGGCTGAAGGTCGAAGGTCAGTCTCTCCTCCGCACGCCCGGCGACGTAATGGAGGTGGAAGCGAACGGTCCAGAGGAACTCCCATGCCCGCCGCGCATGTCGGGCCTCGGTCTCGGTCAGGATGCCGCCCACCTGCGCCAGCTCTGCCATCGTGTACGTCCCGTACATGTACCGCGCGATCCAGTAGAGGGTCTGCAAGTCGCGCAATCCGCCCCGGCCCTCCTTGATGTTCGGCTCGACGACGAACGGACTGTCCCCGAAGCGGCGATGGCGGACGGCGCGCTCGGCCTGCTTGGCAACGATGTAGTCCGATGCGCCGACCGCTTCGCAGGCCGCCGTGAAATCGTGGTGGAATTCCCCGAACAGGCCAGGGTCGCCTGCCAGATGCCGCGCATCCAGCAGCGAGGTTCGGATGGTCGCGTCCTTCGCCCCTTCCGCCAGGCAATCGGCCACCGATCGCGTCGCGTGTCCGACCTTCAGGCCAAGATCCCACAGGAAGTACAGCATGTACTCCACGACCTGCAGCGTGTAGGCAGACGGGGCCTGGGCAGTCAGAAACAGCAGGTCGATATCGCTGAACGGGGCCAGCACGCCCCTTCCGTAGCCGCCCGTCGCGGCGATGCTGAGAGCCTCCGGCTCTCCAAGCGCGCGGACCGCGTGGCCATGGAGAGCCTGGATCAGCCCGTCGGTGAGCGAGGCGAGCAGGCGCGCGGCTTGCAGGCCCGTGATCTGGTCCTGCTCGAAGGCGTGCTGCGTGTGTCCCTGGATGCGCGCGAGGTGACGGCGAAACGCGCCGAGCGCCGCGTCGCGTGGCGGCGCTGCGTTGCTGCCTGCCAGATCGGCCAGGGACTCCAGCAGAATCGCCGTGGCGGCTTCGGGCTTGGAGGGCAGCGGCATCTGGGTCAGCATCTCGCGATGGGACGATGTCCCTTCGTTGCGGGAAACGGGCAGAAGTTCCTTCAGCCGATAAAGCGCATCAAGCGCCTCGCGCGGAGACAGGCGGTCAGGTTCGAGCGCGACGACGGCCTGCGCCAATCGGTCAGCTTCAGGTGGTCCCGGCGATGTCGCCGCACCAGGGGCGGGTGGGCGGGCCGTTGCGAATAGCGGCAATGCGGAAAGCTTGGCCGCGCCCAGCGGACCGCCTTCGCGTTCCAAGGCTGCGAGCAGCGCCGCGGCGCGCCGCACGACCGGGGCGGGAACCCCGGCCAGTTCCGCGACATGCACCCCCCACGACCGCCCGGCGGCACCCTCGGCCACTTCATGGAGGAAGACCACGGACTTCCTCCACTCCTTTACCCGCATCGTGTGCGGGCGGAGCCGCGGCATCCGATCCGCCAGTTCGGCCAGTTCGTGGAAATGCGTGGCGAAAATGGTACGGCAGCGGATCGCGGCATGCAGTGCCTCCAGCACCGCCCAGGCGATGGCAAGCCCGTCCAGCGTCGCCGTGCCGCGCCCGATCTCGTCCACCACGACCAGCGAACGCGGGCCGGCCTGATTGAGGATTGCCGCGGTTTCGGTCATTTCCACCATGAAGGTGGAGCGTCCGCGCGCGAGATCGTCGGCCGCGCCAACACGCGAGAAAAGCCGGTCCACCACGCCGATTTTGGCGATCGACGCGGCGACCGGCAGCCCAGCCTGGGCCAGCACGACCAGGAGCGCGTTCTGCCGCAGGAACGTCGACTTGCCGGCCATGTTCGGGCCGGTGAGCAACAGCACGCGCCGATCCGGCGAGAGGTCGCAGTCATTGGGCACGAACGCCGCTTCGCCCGCCAGCGCCCGCTCCACCACCGGATGCCGGCCCCCCTTCACCTCGAACGCCTCGTCTACGGCGACCTGCGGGCGGCACCAGTCGCCTGGCGCAGCAAGCGAGGCCGCGGACTGGGCGGCATCGAGGAGCGCGAGCGCGTTGGCGGCTGCGGCGAGGAGTTCGGCGTTCGCCATAACGCGCTGCGCGAGGTGGGCGAAGATGGTCCGCTCCCGCGTGCTCGCCCGTTCGGCCGCCTCGGCGATCCGGCGGTCGAGATCGGCCAGTTCCGGCGTGGTGAACCGCGCTCCGCTGGTCATGCTCTGGCGCAACGTCAGATCCGGGACGCCGCGCAGCCGCTCCGCCGATTGTGCCGGCGCTTCGATGACGTAGCCAAGCTGGGCATGGTGACGGATCTTGAGGCTTGCCACCCCATAACGCTGTGCATAGTCGAGCTGCAGGGCGCCCAATACGCGGCGGCTGTCGTCGCGCAGAGCGCGCTCTGCGTCCAATTCGGCATCGAAGCCGGCGCGGACCAGCCCGCCGTCATCGAACTCGAGGGGGGGCCGGATCGACAAGGGCTTCGGTCAGCAGGCGTTCGAGCGCGTCATCCAGTGCGAGTGCCGCGCGCGCGCCGGCCAGCAGCAGAGGGGCATCAGCATCGAGCAGCGCGGCGGCGGCGCGCGCAGCGGCGAGGCCGTCCCGTATGGCAGCCAGATCGCGCGGCGTGCCGCGACCGAGCGAAAGCCGGCCGAGCGCGCGAGCCATGTCAGGGGCGGCGCGCAGCACGGGGCGCAGCCGGGCGGCTGCCTGGGGCGTTGCGATGAGCCAGGACCACGCGTCCTGCCGCGCGGCGATTGCCTCCATCTTGGTGAGCGGGGCGGAGAGCCAGTCGGCGAGCAGGCGCGCCCCGGCCGCGGTCAGCGTGCGGTCCACGGCGGCGAGCAGAGTGTGCGGGCCGCCGTCGCGCGCGCGCAGGATTTCAAGGCTGGCGCGCGTGGCCGCATCCATCGCGAGCGTGCCGGCATCGCGCCGGGTAACGGGCCGGGCGAGTCGAGGCAGGGCACCCGAGGCGGCGGCGCGTATGTAGTCGAGAGCCAGGGCGGCGGCGATCGCCTCGCCGTCGGCGAAGGCGCCGAACGCATCCAGGCTGGCCGCACCGAAAGCCTCCGCCACGCGCCGTCTGGCCGCAAGCGGGGCGGATGGCTCGCCGCAAGGGGCGCGCCGCGAAGCGAAATCGCCGAGCGGGACGGTCTCAGGCGCCAGAATTTCGGCCGGATCGAGCCGGCCAAGCAGGGCCGGCAATTCGGCCTCGGGCACATGGTCGGTTTCGAACAATCCCGTGGAGACGTCGAGCCATGCAGCGCCCAGCCCCGTTGGGTCGAGGGCGAGTGCTGCCAGCAGATTGGGACGGCGCGCTTCCAGCAGCGTGTCTTCGGTCAGCGTGCCGGGCGTGACCAGCCGGACCACCTCGCGCCGGATCGGTCCCTTGCCGGCACGAGTCTTGGGATTTTCCATCTGCTCGGCGACGGCGACGCGGAAGCCCCGGCGGATTAGCCGCGCGAGGTAAGCGTCGGCGGCGTGGACCGGCACTCCGCACATCTGGATCGGCGCGCCCGCATGCTCGCCACGATGCGTCAACGCAATATCGAGCGCCGCCGCGGCGGCCTCCGCATCCGCGAAGAACAGCTCGTAGAAATCGCCCATGCGAAAGAACACGAGCGCGTCGGGGTGCTCGGCCTTGACTGCGAACCATTGCGCCATGGCGGGGGAAGCGCCGTCGGCGCTGGGCAGGCGGGAGGCTGAGGCCATCGAGACGTCCTGGAGGGCGAAAGGCCGCCCTTATACCAGCGTCTCCAATTCCCGCGCTGCTGGAAGCAGGCTTCCCGCAGCGCGGTCCGCCGCCAACACCCCCTCGTTCCCCGGAACGGGAAGAGAGTGAAGAGAGGGAAGCGTCACGACCGGTGAACCACGGAGCCCTCTGGAGGAGAGGTCGAGTGCCGCGGTAGGGCGAAGCGCCGCGGCGCGCATCCTCTCTCGCATCAGCATCGCGAAGATCGGTGGATCATCGCGCAGGTAGCGGCGAGCGAGCCGTCCGGGATCGGCCGCCAGGCGATGCAGCCACTCAAGCCCGGCACGCTGCATCCAATCCGGTGCTCGTCGGGCGGCTCCGGTAAGGAAGTCGAGTGCCGCGCCGATGCAGAGCCCGGTCCCCCTGGCGCCGCCCTCGTCCCGGATGGCCGCCGCGAGCAACTCCTGGCGCGGCGAGCCCACGGCGAGGAACACGAGCCGGGCGGGATGGTCGAGGACGAAGCGGACAGTGCCGCGCATCGCGCTCGGGTCGCGATCGAAGTTCGGCGGCGGATCGTAATGGGCCAGTTCGGTAAGGCCGTAGCGGGCGCGTAGCGCGGGGATGTGCTCGGACCGCAAGCCGACGATGGTGACGGGCTGGTGCCGTGGCAGATGCGCGAGCAGGCGGGCGGTGAGATCGCTGCCGGTGACGACGGGCGGGGTCGGCAGGCCCAGAGCGCCCGCCGCTTTGGCGATGACGCGAGAATCGAGAAGTCGTAGCAGGGCGGCCCGGTAAATCGAGGCGAGCACCGGATCGCGGCCCAGGCGGATGAAGTGGTCGGCGTTGGGAGTGACGACGTAGCCGAAACGTGCCCCCTCCGGGCGGGACTCTATCCAGCGCGCCGCAACCTCCAGCGTCAGATCGGCGAACTCGAGGCCGAGCAGTTGGATGTCGTGCGGGGCCCTCACAGCGCGAGCCTCACGGTCAGCAGGCCGAGCGAGCGCACGAAGGTGCCGGCGAGCCCCGATGTACGGTCGCCGGTCCCGCGCGTGTCGGCGAATTCGTAGGTGCCGGTCAGGCGCACCCGCCGATTGACCAGCCAGGTCGCGCCGATACCGGCCCGCAGCGCGGTCTGGCTGCCACCGCCGCCCAGCAGGTCGGCGCGCTGAGCGCCGGTTGATGCCTGCAGCAGCAGATCGCGCCGCCACTCGTAATCGACCGTGAGCTTGGCGCTGGTATAGGCGAAGCCAGCGATGCCCTCCTGCGCCGCATCCTCAATGCTGCGCACAAGGCTGGCGCTGACGGTGGTCATCCCGCCCGGCGTAAAGATCGCGTCCGCTTCGGCGACCGCGGCCCCGTGCGCGCGATTGAGCGCATCCGGGAAACCTCGGCGCTCGTATCCAGCGAGCAGGCGATAGTGCCACAACCCGTCGATCGCATGATCGATCCCGGCGAGCACGCTGACGGATCGGGAGTCCGGAGAGGCCGCGCCTTCCGGGGTGGCAACATGGAGCTGTTCGGCGCCGCGCAGCGCCAGTACCAGGTCTCGGCGCGGCGCCATTTCGTAGCGCAGGGTCAGGCCGGCCTGGGCTACGTCGCGATTGCGGTATGACTGCGCTGCCGGAACACCCTGGATGGTCGCGCTCCCGAAGCGCCAGGCCGCGACATCCAGGTTGGGCTCCAGCGTCAGCCGCCCGAACGAGCTCGTGTAGCCAAGCCGAAAATCATCGACGCGGTAGGCGACCGGGCGATCAGTCGGCAGCGCGTCGAGGTCGCCGGGAGCCTGGTTCAGCGACAGGTGCGCCGCCCCCAGCGTCAGGTGGCCCTCGCCCACCGTGAACGTCGCCCCGCCGGCCGCTGTCCAGTCGGTCCGGTTTTGCGCCGGCGATCCGGGGTATCGCGTATCGTCCAGGCTCAGGTAGAGGCCGTACGGATCGCGCCGGGCAGTCGAGGCGACAAGCACGGAAGGTTCCGTTCGGATCAGCCAGCTTCCGCGTCCCGGCGAACCGCCAAGCACGTTGCTGTCGAAACCGAAGGATTGCTCGACTTGCGGGCGGACCACCGTACCGCTGATCCTAGTTCCCAGGCTGTCGAATTCGGGGCGCGCACGGGTCTGCACGGTCACGCCGGGGTCTGTCCCGTAGCCGGGCACCGCCGGCGGAAAGACGTCGGGCAAGAGCTGGGCACGGGCTGCCACTGCTGCGAAAAGGGCGGGAATGGCGAGGGCGGCGGCGAGGCTGGGAGTCTTCCCCGGCCAGCCGCTTCTCGCCGGCGAGAAGCACGGGCGCGTTTTTGCGTCCATGCAACGAGTAAGCGCCGCCCAGGTTAAGGAAGCCCTAAACCGCGAAATTCAGATCCGGATGAAGCTCCAGTAACGCGGCGCGCGGCCGGCGTTGAGCGCCTTGGCTTCGTAGCGCGTGGGCGGCCAGCCGGCGGGCCGGGCGGCGAGCGGCGGCGGCGGCGTGAACCAATTCTGCGCGCCCATGATCTCGGCGATCCAGGCCTGATAGGCCGGATCATCGGTCGCGACCCGCCACTCTCCGCCGGGCCGCAGCGCGCGCGCCAGTGCCGGCAACAGGGCGGGATGGACGAAGCGCCGCTTGGCGTGGCGTGCCTTGGGCCATGGGTCGGGAAACAGCAGGAACAGCCGATCGAGGCTGGATTCGGGCAGCAGGCGCAGCAGCGCCCGCGCGTCATCGGCCCAAATACGCAGGTTGACGGGCAGCGGCGCCGTGGTCTCCGCGCCCTCCGGCACCAGGCGCGAGAGCAGCGAGCAGACGCCGTTGACGTAGACCTCGCACGCGATCATCGCCGCTCCGGGATGCGCGGCGACTTGGGCGAGTGCGTGCTCGCCGCCGCCCGCCCCGACCTCCAGCCACAGGGCGCGCACCCCTGGCCCGAAAGCCGCCAGCGGCGTGGCGGCGTGCTCGGGGCGGAACGCAAGGCGCGGCAGCGTGAGGTCAAGCAGGCGCCGCTGGCGCGGGCGGAGCGTATGGCCACGCGCCCGGCCATAGAGCCGGTCGGGCGGAGGCTTGACGTCTAGCGCCCGAACGCCGCCTTCAGCCCTGGCACCAGATCGGTCTTCTCCCACGTGAACGTGCCCTTCGCCGGATCAGGCTCGCGGCCGAAATGGCCGTAGGCCGAGGCGGGCGCGTAGATGGGCCGATTGAGCTGCAGGTGTTCGCGGATGCCGCGCGGCGAGAGGTCCATCAGTTCGCGTAGCGTGCGCTCCAGCCGCCCCTCCTCGACGTCGCGCCCGGTGCCTTGCAGATCGACATAGACCGACAGCGGATGCGACACGCCGATCGCGTAGCTGATCTGAATCGTGCAGCGCTCGGCCAGCCCGGCCGCGACCACGTTCTTGGCAAGATAGCGGCAGGCATAGGCGGCCGAGCGATCGACCTTGGTCGGGTCCTTGCCGCTGAACGCCCCGCCACCATGCGGCGCCGCGCCGCCATAGGTATCGACGATGATCTTGCGCCCGGTCAGCCCGCAATCGCCGTCCGGCCCGCCGATGACGAACTTGCCGGTCGGGTTGACGTAGAACTCCTGGTCGTTCGGCATCCATCCGGGCGGCAGCGCCGCCTCCACGATCGGGCGGAGCAGATCCTTGACTTGCTCCTGGTCCAGTTCCTCCTCGTGCTGGGTGGAAACAACGACGCTGGTCGCCTCGACCGGTGTGCCGTCGATGTAGCGGAGCGTGACCTGGCTTTTGGCGTCGGGCAGCAGCCCGGCAACGGCCCGATCGCCGCGGCGGCGCAGCTCGCTGATGCGGCGCAGGATCAGATGCGCGTAGTAGAGCGGGGCCGGCATCAGCGCCTCGGTCTCGCCGCAGGCGTAGCCGAACATTATGCCCTGGTCGCCTGCGCCTTCGTCCTTGTTGCCGGCGGCGTCGACGCCCTGGGCGATGTCGGCCGACTGGCGGTGCAGCAGTACGTCCACCTTGCTGTGCCGCCAGGAGAAGCCCGGCTGGTCGTAACCGATGTCCTTGATCGCTTGGCGCACCAGATGCTCCAGCCGGTCATGCGTGACGGAATCCGGTCCGCGGGTCTCGCCGGCCAGCACTACCTGGTTAGTGGTGACCAGCGTCTCGCAGGCGACGCGCGCATAAGGGTCGGCGGCGAGATAGGCATCCAGGACCGTGTCGCTGAGCCGGTCGGCGACCTTGTCCGGATGCCCTTCGGAGACCGATTCCGATGTGAACAAATACTCGCCGGTGGCGCGCATGGTCCCTCCTCTCCAGCGGCGGACAGGCCCAGCCGCGCGCCCGGCCGAGCACCGGGCGCGGGGTGTGTGGCCGAAAGGAAACCGAGGGTCAAGGCAACCCTCAAGGGCGCCATTGGTCAGCCGAGGCCGAGCACGTCCGCCATCGTGTAAAGCCCCGCCGGTTGGTCCGCCGCCCACAGGGCGGCACGCACCGCGCCGGCGGCGAAGGCGCGGCGGGCGAAAGCGCGGTGGGTGAGCGCGATCTGCTCGTCGGCGGCGGCGAAGATCAGCGTGTGCTCGCCCACGATCTGGCCGCCGCGCAGCGAAGCGAAGCCGATCGCGCCGGGCCGGCGCGCGCCGGTCTGGCCGTGACGGCCGACCTCCGTCGCGCCCTCCAGCGCGATGCCGCGCCCCCTGGCCACCGCGCGGCCAATGCCGATAGCGGTGCCGGAGGGGGCATCGACCTTCTGGCGATGATGCATCTCCACGATCTCGGCGTCATAGGCATCGGCCGGGAGGGCGGCGGCCATGCGTTCGGCCAGGGCCAGGACCAGCGTCACACCGGCCGAGAAATTGGCCGCATAAACCACCGGGACGAGTTGCGCGGCCTCGGCGACCGCCGCTTCATCAGTGGCCGACAGGCCCGAGGTGCCGAGAACCCAGGCTGTTCCGGCCCGCGCGAGCGCGCTGGCGTGGGTCTGCGCGGTTTCGGCATGGGTGAAGTCGATCACGAGCTCGGCCGCTTGGGCCAGTGCGCCGATGTCATCCAGGCGCGCCACGCCCTCCGGGAGCGGCGCGGAACCCGGCCGCGCCAGTCCTCCTGCGACAACGGCTCCCGCGGCGCGTACCTCCTCGATCAGGAGGCGACCCATCCGGCCCGTTGCGCCGGCGATGCCGACTCGCAGGCTCAGCTTCGCCCGTCAGGACCGGGGCGCGGAGACGGCGGGGGTGTCCACGCCGGTCTGCGCGTCGATGACATCCAGCAGCTGGACGATCGAGAACGGCTTGAGGATGTAGGGACGGGGGCCGCCCTTGATTTCCCGCATCTGGCCGGGATCGCCGGTCATGAGGACGACCGGGACGCCGAGCCGGTCGGCGTCCAGCATGACCTGCCACATCGTGCCGCCGGGCAGGACGCAGTCCAGCAATACGAGGTCGATCGAGTTGGTCAGCAGGTGTTCCACCGCTTCCGGCACCGTGGGCGCGCAGATCGCCTCGTAGGTGTCGCTCAGCGCGTCGGCGATCAGACCGGCGATCAACGCCTGGTCCTCCACCACAAGGATGCGCGGCTTGCGTGGCATGGCGTCTGTCGCGTGCCTTTCCTTTGGCGCCGGCACGGGCGGGGTGCCTCGGACGTGCCACGACGGCGCCTTCTGGTCCATTGTAACCGGTTCCGCCGAGGGCGGGGAGTGCCCGATCGCATGGCACCGGTCACGAAGTCACCAGCGGCATTCGCCGGTTCCGTTGACGCCTGCCGGGTGCGCGGCCAAAGTCCAGGTGATGAAGGCGGTTCTGGGGCACGAAGCGACCGCCGCCCACGGTCCCGAGGAAATCGAGGTCAAGCTGCGCCTCCCGCCCGGCGCCCGCCCGGCGCTGGAGGGCCATCCCGCCCTGCGCCCGCCGCGCGCCGGAGCGCCGGAGACTCGCGACGAGGAAACCACCTATTTCGATACGGAAGACGGACTGCTTGCCGGTGCCGGCGCCAGCCTGCGCGTGCGCCGCATTCCGGGTCGCGGCCTGGTACAGACGCTGAAGCTCGCGCCGGTCGCCGAGGGACGCGGCGGCGCGGCGCGGCGAGTGGGAATGGCCGGTGGGCGCCGACACGCCCGACCTCGGCCTGCTGGCCGGAACGCCGTGCGCTGCTTCGATCATGGGGCTGGACGGCAAGCTGGCTCCGGTCTGCCGGACCGAGATCCGCCGCACCGTCTGGCACGTTGCCTGCGGCGATGGCACGGCGATCGAGGCGGCCATCGACCAGGGCCGTATCTGCGCGGGCGAGCGCGACGTTCCGGTGAGCGAGCTGGAACTGGAGCTGAAGGGCGGAGCGCCGGCGGCGCTCTATCGGCTGGCGCTGGAATTGGCCGAGGCGGTGCCGCTCGTGATCGAGCCGGCGAGCAAGGCGGAGCGCGGGGCACAGCTTGGCGGCCGTCAGGGGCCGGCCGCCGTCAAGCCGGAGCCGCTGGTGCTGCGGCCGGACCAGCCGGCGGCCGAGGCGTTGGGCCGCATCGTGGGGGCCGCCATCGGCCATCTGCGCGTCAATCTCCACGCGGCCACCCGCGGCGATGCCGAAGGGGTGCATCAGATTCGCGTCGCCATTCGCCGCCTGCGCGCCGCCATCGCGCTGTTCAAGCCGCTGCTCGCCGCGGAGCCGGCGGACCACTTCAACGAGAAGCTACGTCGCTCGGGGCGCATATTCGGCGCGGCCCGGGACTGGGACGTGTTCGTGACCGAGACGCTGCCGGCGGCAGCGGCGGACCAGCCAGCGGAGAGTTGGCCGCGCATGCTGGAGCAAGAGGCTGCGGCGGCTCGCGCCGCGATTCGGGCGAACGCGATGCGGGAACTGGCTGAGCCTCGGTTTGCCCGGCTGCTGCTCGAAGTCGGGGCGTGGGCGGAGGAGGGCGCGCGCGACTTGGCCGCGCTCGGCAGACCGACGCTGGCTCACCGCTTCCAGGCGTCCGCGCCGGCGCTGCTCGAAAGGCTGATGCGCCGCGCGGCCAAGCAGGGCAAAGGCCTCCGCCACGCCGACCCGCGCGATCTGCACACGCTGCGCAAGCGGCTCAAGACGCTGCGCTATGGAATCGAGTTCACCGAATCGCTGTATCGGCCCAAGGCGGTTCGGGCGATGCTGCGCCCCTGCAAGGAACTGCAAGAGCTGCTCGGGACGGTGAACGACGCGGCGGCGACGCCGGAGTTGGCCCGGCACCTGGCTGGAAATGGCAGTCCCGAAATTACGCCCGCACTGGCCGCCCTGACTGCCTGGGCCGAGAAACGCGGCGCCGCGGCGCGCCAGCGCATGCCGAAGGCTTGGCACGCGCTGCGCGACGCCCACCCGTTCTGGGACTAGTCGCGCGAGGGCGCGGTCGGCGTGGGAGCGTTCGCGGCGTCGGCGCGGCCCTGGTCGTACGCCTTCTGCTGCTCCTTGCGGGCGACGGTCTTGGCGTGGTGATGGCCCACCGCGCAGCCGGCGACCCCGCCCAGCACCGCATGATGCCCGGCGAGGTGGCCGGCGCCGGCGCCAACTGCGGCGCCTGTCAGGCAGCCGGCCGCCGAGGCCGGAGAAGCGGCAAATGCAAAGCCTATTCCGGCCGCCGCCGCCGCCGCGAGAATGATCTTCATGAACGAACCTTTCGAGGTGATCGGAAGCACGCGGGTGGCACGTTGGGAGTCTCTCCCGGGGGTGCAAGCTGGATTGATGCTCGTGGCAGCGACGGCGCCGTGATACGAGCTATCCCGCTGCTTCCCGCACCACCGGATTGCGCAGCGTGCCGATCCCGGTGATCTCCACCTCGCAGACATCGCCGTGCTTCATGTCGGCGGTCTCGCCCTCGGTGCCCATCCAGATCATGTCGCCCGGGTACAACGTCAGATACCGCGTCATCGCCACCAGGTAGTCCACCACGCCGAACACCATGTCGTTGGTGCGAAATTCGATGAGCTGCGTGTCGTTGAGGCGGAATCCTGGTCCGCAGATCGTCAAGGCGCAGCTCGGTCTCGATCCAGGGCCCCATCGGCTTGAATGTGTCGGTGTTCTTGGCACGCCACATCGTACGGTCCGATTTCTGCCAGCTCCGTTCGCTGACGTCGTTGCCGATCGTGTAGCCCAGCACGGCGGAGAGCGCGTCGTCGCGCGTCAGGTGCTTGCAGGTGCGGCCGATCACCACCACCAGCTCGCCTTCATATTGCACTTTCTCAGTGGCGTCGCGCGGGATGACGATCGGTGCGCCGGGGCCGATCAGCGCGTTGTTGGCGCGATAGCCGATGTCGGGCTGCGTCGGCAGATTCGGCGCCTGGCCGATCTTCGCCGCCACCGCCTTGACGTGCCCGGCATAGTTCATGCCGCAGGCGTAGAAAGTAGGCGGGATCACCGGCGGCAGCAGCGTCGCCTCCGCGAGCTTCAGGCGCGCGGAGGTGCGCTCCCAGGTTGCAAGCGGGGAGCCACGGACCGGGATCAGCTCGTCGCCCTCGACGACGGCGTAGGTCGCAGTGCCGTCCTGGTCGAAGCGGGCCCAGCGCATGTTGTCGTCCTCCCGATCCTGCTTTGATACGTCCTGCCGTCAGGCTATTCCCTACGTGCTTTACACAAATGTGCATTCGGCGCCGCTTTCCGATTCTGAGCCGCGCCAACTCAACTACTCAAGGTCCGTAACTCACCGCGCGTCACGCCGATCAGGGTGCGTACGAACAGCGCCGCGATCATCAGGGTCGCGAAAGTCAGCAGCGCCAGTGCGATCGCGTCGGTGATCCACCCCGGCTCGGCCGCCGCGACTCGCAGTGCTGCGATCGCCGAGGCCGCGAGCGGGAAGCTGACGGCCCACCACGAGACTCTAAACGGGCAGCAACTCGGAAGATGCCGCAATCGGCCCAGCAGCACCGCGAGCACAAAGAGCGTCAGCACATAGAGCGATTGCGCGAACAGGTCGACCTGTCCGGTCGTCACCACGTAAGTGGACAAGCCGACGGCGAACGGCGCCACCAAAATCAACAGCGATGGCTGCAACGCGTCCGGCATCGGCGGCTCGAACACCAGCCGCGAGAAGATCAGCGTAAACAGCGGCACGGCGAAGAATAGCCCGACAGCCAAGCCCAGCACCATCACCCCGTGCATCGGCGGCAGGCCGAGCGAGGGAAGTGCGAGCGGCACGTCAAGCAAGCCGACGACCGGGATAATCCAGGCCGGGGTCGCTTGAGCAACCTGCTGGCGGTCACTCATCCAGCGGCTGACGATCGTCCAGGCGAAGACCACCATGCCGAGCGCACCGACGCCCCACATCACCTGTGCCAACCGCATGCTGACCGGTATCAGAACGAGCGGCAACAACAACAAGCTGATCAGAAGCGTCCCGAACAGGTTGCCGGCAACAGGGTGGCGGAACTCGGCCCGAACAGCGTCTGGCGCGGTAGCCAGCTTCACGGCATAGCCGAGCGCCACCGCGACGAAGGCAATCACCGCAACGGCACCGATCACGACGGCTGCCCACGCGGGGGAGCCGTATCGTGCGTGCGCCAGCCGCCATGCGATCGAGAGGCCGGTCAGGCCCATGACGGAGCCAAACAGGCCGACCGGGAAATAGTCGAGCTGTCGCCAAGCTGGTGTCGCCGCCGATGTGATCGCCATGTCACTCATGGTTGGATCGCCTCGATCAACAGGCGTTGCGCCGGCTCTAGTCGGTTCGAGAGAGCGTCCGGGACACCGGCCGCCAACATCACTGGCGCGATCGGGTGGAACGACACCAGGGTGCGTCCTTCGGCCTCCGCCCGCACGAGCACCCGCATCGGCAGGTCGAGTGCGGCCTGGGGGGCCGCGAGCATGATCGGGGTGCCGCCCTTGGGATGGCCATAGAGCAGCACGACCGTAGGTGGCATCGCGAGGCCGGCTTGCCGCGCGCCGGCCGCGTGGTCGATCCGTGCGAAGATGATCAAACCCGCCGCCTTGATCGCCGCCGCCAAGCTGTCAAGCGTCGCCGCGAAGCCCAACGTGCTGACATGTTCGACGACGCCCGAGGCCATGGCCGTAGGCTAGCACGGAGCTGGGCAGCTTCAAACTCAGGCGGTCGCGGTCTCCTCCACGCCAAGCTCGTCGGCGGTCTGCGCGCGCATAATGAATTTCTGGATCTTCCCCGTGACGGTCATTGGGAAGTCGTCCACGAAGCGGATGTGGCGGGGTATCTTGTAGTGGGCGATCTGGCCCTGGCAGAAGGCGCGCAGCTCCTCCTCGGTCAAGCTCTCGCCCGGTCGCACCTTGACCCAGGCGGCAATCTCCTCGCCATAGCGCGGATCGGGGATGCCGAACACCTGCACGTCCTGGATCTTCGGATGCCTGTACAGGAACTCCTCGATCTCGCGCGGGTAGACGTTCTCTCCGCCGCGGATGATCATGTCCTTGATGCGGCCAACGATCTTCAGGTAGCCGTCCTCGTCCATCACCGCCAGGTCGCCGGTGTGCATCCAGCGGGCCGCATCGATCACCTCGTCGGTGCGGGCCGGCTCCTCCCAGTAGCCGAGCATGGTCGAATAGCCGCGGGTGCAGAGCTCGCCCGAGGTGCCGCGCGGGACGATGCTGCCCAGCACATCGATGATCTTGATCTCGACATGCGGGAAGACCTTGCCGACCGTGCTGACCCGCCGCTCCAGCGGATCGTCGACCGTGGTCTGCGTGCTGACCGGGCTTGTCTCCGTCATGCCGTAGGCGATGGTGATCTCCGACAGGTGCATCTGCGCCACGGCGCGGCGCATCACCTCCAGCGGGCACGGTGCGCCGGCCATGATGCCGGTGCGCAGGCTGGAGAGATCAAAGCTTGCGAAATCCGGATGGTCGAGCTCCGCGATGAACATGGTCGGCACGCCGTGCAGCGCCGTGCATCGCTCCTCGGCCACGGTCTGCAGCGTGGCAAGCGGATCGAAGCCCTCGCCGGGGAAGACCATCGCCGCGCCGTGCGTGGTGCAGGCCAGCACGCCAAGAACCATGCCGAAGCAATGATACATCGGGACCGGAATGCACAACCGGTCCTGTTCGGTGAAGCGCATCGCCTCGCCAATGAAGAAGCCGTTGTTCAGGATGTTGTGGTGGGTCAGGGTCGCGCCCTTGGGGGCGCCGGTGGTGCCCGAGGTGAACTGGATGTTGATCGGATCGTCGAATTGCAGCGCGCGCGACAGTTCGGCCAGATGCTCGCGCTCGGCGCCGAAGCCCATGCCAAGCACCGCGCTGAATGGAAGGGCGCCGGGCGCGGGGGCTTCGCCGATCTGGATCACCGACCGCAGATGCGGCAGCCGCGCCGCGTGCAGGTGGCCGGGCTCGGAGGTGCGCAGCTCCGGCGCCAGCGCGTTGACCATGCCGATATAGTCGCTGGTCTTGAACGCGGTCGCCGTGACGAGCGCACGACAGCCGGACTTGTTCAGCGCGTATTCCACCTCGGCCAGCCGGTAGGACGGGTTGATGTTGACCAGGATCAGGCCGGCCTTGGCGGTGGCGAACTGGGTGACGACCCACTCCGCGTTGTTGGGCGACCAGATTGCGACGCGCTCGCCACGACTTAGGCCGAGCGCGAGCAGCCCGGCGGCGAAGGCGTCAACCCGGTCGGCCAGCTCGCGATAGGTCCAGCGTATGCCCTGCTGGCGCACGATCAGCCCCGGTCGATCCCCCCAGCGCGCGGCGGTGCGGTCAAAATTCGCCCCGATCGTCTCCCCGAGCAGTGGGACGTCAGCCGCGCCATGCGCGTAGCTCAGCGGCCCATCGGCCATGGACGTTATCCCCCCGAAGCAGCCTCGAAAACCTACACCAGAGGCGGGGAAGAGTCAGCGCGGGTCCATGCGAGACAGCCTGCCTTCTTCACATCCTGACCAGCGCCGAGCCCCAGGTGAGCCCGCCGCCCAGCGCTTCCAGCAGCACGAGATTGCCGGTACGGATGCGACCGTCCGCGCAGGCGTCGGCGAGCGCCAATGGGACCGAGGCCGCGGAGGTGTTGGCGTGGCGATCGACCGTGACCACCACGTGCTCCGAGGGCAGGCCGAGGCGGCGCCCCATCGCATCGATAATGCGCATGTTGGCTTGGTGCGGCACCAGCCAGTCGATGTCGCCGCGGGTGAGCGCGTTGGCGGCCAGCGCCTCGTCCACCGCTTCGGCGAGACGGGCGACGGCGTGGCGGAACACCTCGCGCCCGTTCATGACCAGATGGCCGGGCCGATCGGGCCGACCCACCGAGCCGTCCACGTACAGGATATCGCCGAGATCGCCTTGCGCATGCAGATGGGTGGACAGAATGCCGCGATCCATGCTGCCCTGGCCCTCGCCGGCGCGCAGAAACACCGCCCCGGCGCCGTCGCCGAACAGGACGCAGGTGCCGCGATCCCGCCAGTTCAGGATACGCGAATAGACCTCGCTGCCGATCACCAGCACCCCACGCGCCTGGCCGCAGCGGATCATGCCGTCGGCCACCGACAGCCCGTAGATGAAGCCGGCGCAGGCCGCGGCGAGGTCGAAGCCGAAGCCCTTGCGCACCCCCAGCGCCTGCTGCACGCGCAGCGCGGTCGCCGGGAACGCCTGGTCAGGCGTGCTGGTGGCGAGGATGATCGCGTCCACCTCGTCGGGCTCGGCCCCGGCCTGCGCCAGCGCGGCACGCGCCGCCGCGGCGCCCATGAAGGCGCAGGTCTCGTCCGGCCCGGCGATATGGCGCTGGCGGATGCCGGTGCGCTCGACGATCCAGGCGTCCGTGGTGTCCACCCGCTCCGCGAGCTCGTCGTTGCTGACCACTCGCGCGGGCAGATACGCGCCGACGCCGGCGAGGATGGAGCGAGAGGGCATCGGCGGTCCTACGAAGCAGTGGCAAGGCGCGCGCCGCCCTCGCCGTTCCTGGAGGGCATAGCGGAAGCGGCGACGATACGGGCAAGCCCGTCGCGGATCTGGTCGTTGAAGCGATGCGTGACCATGTCCACTGCGACATCGACAGCATGGGCGAACGCCTCGGCGTCCGCCCCGCCGTGCGACTTCACCACCACCCCATTCAGCCCCAGCATCACCGCGCCGTTGTAGCGCCTCGGGTCCAGCCACTCGCGCAGCCGCACCAGGCCGGGGCGGACCAGCAGATAAGCAAGCTTGCCGGCCAGGCTGGAGGTGAAGACCTGCCGCAGCAGATCGAATATCAGGCGCAGCGCGCCCTCGCCGGTCTTCAGCGCCACATTGCCGGTAAAGCCATCGGTAACGATGATGTCGGTGGTACCGGCGGCGATGTCGTGGCCTTCGACGAAGCCGTGAAATTGCCCGGCGATCGGGCTGCGGCGCAGCACCTCGGCCGCTTCGCGCACTCGGTCATCCCCTTTCTGCTCCTCGCTGCCCACGTTGAGCAGCCCGATGGTCGGCGCGGTCAGGCCGAGCACGGTACGAGCGAACACGTCTCCCATCACCGCGAATTCCACCAGGTTGCGCGTGTCGCAGAGCACGTTGGCGCCGAGGTCGAGCATGACCATGTCGCCGCGCGCCGAAGGGCCGATCGCCGCCATGGCGGGGCGGTCGATGCCGGGCAGGGTCTTGAGCACGATCTTGGCGAGCGCGAGCAGCGCGCCGGTGTTGCCGGCGCTGACGACGCCCGCCGCCTCGCCGCCCACCACGGCGTCGATGGCCACGCGCATCGAGGCATTGCGCAGCCGCAGCGCGGCCGTGGGCTTCAGGTCGTTGGCGATCACGTCCGGCGCGTGGCGCAGCGTGCATGCGGCGGCGGCGCGCTTGCGACGGGCCAACAGCGGTCCGACACGCGCTTCATCGCCGACCAGCATGAATCGCGCGTCCGGGTGGCGTACCGCGGCAAGCTCCAATCCGTCGATGACTGCCTCGGGAGCGTGATCGCCGCCCATCGCATCCACCGCCAACGTGAAAGCCTTGGTCGCCAAGCGTCAGATCCGCGCGGCACGCCACGCCGTCAGGCGCGGACCGCCCCCTTCAGGGCCTTGCCGGCCTCGATCACCTCGCGCCCGCCGTAATGGCCGCAATGGCTGCACACGTGATGTGGTCGCTTCAACTCGCCGCAGTTGGAACATTCGGCGTGCGCCTCGTGCGGCAATGCGTGGTGGCTGCGTCGCATGCCACGCCGGGAAGGCGAGGTCTTTCGCTTGGGTACGGCCATGGCAAAGCGCCCCTTCAATCCTGGTGATGCCCGTCCGCCGCGGGCGGGCGCGCGAACAGGCTGTCATGATCTGGTAAACCCGCAAGGGGGCGCCCTCTAGCAGAGGGCCACCGGACCCGCAAGGCCATCCCGGCGGCATCGGCCTAGTGCCGCTGCCGCAGCGCGCCGAGCGCGGCGAACGCGCTGGGCGGCGGCGCCTCGGCATCGGGCAGCATGGCGTCGGGCCGCCTCGGATAAGGGTCCAGAGCAAGGGCAAGCTGCTCGGCCGCGGCCTCCCCGAGATCGATCATGCTGCCCGCGTAGGGGATCTCATCCTCCGCCTCGGGATCGATCTCCTCGGATTCAGTGCCTTCGGGCACGAATCGGACGGCGAACGGCTCCGTGATCTCGGCCTCGAATTCATCCAGGGTCACCACGCAAACCTGGACGACGCGCGCGGTCAGCCGACCTTCGGCATGGATTGCCTCGGCCGGGTCCCGGCGCAGCAGGTAATCGCAGGACAGCGCCAGCACGGCGGGAATGTGCATCCGCGTGGCGAGCGCCTGGCATTCCTCCGCGCTTGCCTCGACTTGGACGGCGAACGGCGCGGTGCCGATGCGCTCGGCCAGAAGCGGACGCGACAACTCGGGGGTCATGCGGATGCGGCTCCTTCGGCCGGCAGGAATACGACCTCGCCGGCGGCAAGCCGGTCGAGCGCCTGTCGCGACAGATGCGCGCGCTGCGCCAGCGCGAGCCGTGCCAGAAGCTCGGCGCTCCCCGATGGAGGCGCGGCAGAGCGCCAGACATTGCGCGCCAGGGCGGCGGCAAGCGCCGGCGCGTCGGCCGCCTCCAGCGGCGCGGCGTAGGCGACGGCGCGGCCGTGGAACGCCTCCCACATCACCCGGACCTTCTTGCCGACCGAAAGATCGCCGACTCCCATCTCCCGCAGGTTCACGTCCATGTCGCTGAACATCGCATCGAACACCGCCTGCGCCAGATCAGGGCCGGGGTGCGGTGCGCGTCTCAGCCGGTCGATCAGCAGGAAAACATACAGGCCCACGACATCGAACCGCCCGTCGATCGTGTCGGGTGCGCCGAGTTCGCGATACAGGAACGGCGTGCGCGCCGCGGCGACGGCGGTCGTGTAGAGAGCGAAGGCGGCGCGCTCGTGGCGGCGGCGGCGCGGCGCGAGGAGGGATCGAAGTGTGCTCACCGGTATCCGCGCTCGCCTCCCCGGCCCGTTGCGGCAGGAGCCGCCTGGACGGTTGACTTGGTCATGCCGCCATGACAACCCCCCTGACATAGCGCGCCGGCCTGTCCGGTCAATGAACGCCATCAGACCAGCTCACTCAGGATCACCGGTGCCGTCCCATCCGTCCTCTCCGTTCCTCCGCCGCATTCCGGTGTTGGCGCTGCTCGGCGTCAGCGTGCTCTCCGGCTGCTCCTATCTCGCGCCGCCGCCGCAGGCGCGGGGCGATCGGGTGGATGCCGAGCAGCTCAAGCAGCTCGTCCCAGGGGTCAGCTCGCAGACGGACGCGGCCGCGCTGCTCGGCTCGCCCACCGCGAAGGGCACGTTCGACCAGAATACCTGGATCTACGTAAGCGAGCTGACCCGCCCGGTGGTGGGCGGTACGCTCACGGTGCAGAACCAGCGGGTGGTGGAATTGCGCTTTGACGATCGGGGCGTGCTGCGCAACGTGACGACGCTGGGTCCGGCGGATGCGCTGCCGGTCAACGTGGTCAGCCGCACCACGGCGGCACCGGGCACCGAGGCGTCGGTCCTGCAGCAACTGTTCGGCAATGTCGGTCGATTCAACCCTGGTGGCGTGGGCAACGCCACCGCGCCCAGCGGCGCCGGCCTCACCGGCGGGTCGCAGCTCCCGTAGCGGGTCAGTGCGCCGTCCAGCCGCCGTCCACGACCAGGCTCTGGCCGGTCATATAGGAAGCGGCGTCGGACGCCAGGAACACCGCCGCGCCCGCCATGTCGCGCGGCGCAGCGAACCGGCCCATCGGCGTGTGATCGAGGAACGGCTTGGACAAGGTCTCGTGGTGCAGCAGGCCGGCGGTGAGGTCGGTGTCCACGTAGCCTGGCGCCAGGCAGTTTACCCGGACGCCGCGCTTCGCCCAGTCGAGCGCGAGCGCCTTGCTCAGCATCTCGACCCCGCCCTTCGTGGCGCAGTACGGCACCGACCGGGTCAGCCCGACATGGCCGGCCACCGAGGTGATGTTCACGATCGAACCGGCGCCTCGCTCCACCATCGCCCCGCCGATGTGCTTGCAGCATACGAAAACGCCCGTGAGGTTCACCTCCAGAATGGCCTGCCAGTCCGACAGGCTGATCTTCTCGATGCCGCGCCAGATCGGGTTGATCCCGGCATTGTTCACCAGCACGTCGATGCGCCCGAAGCGCGCCAGCGCGGCGTCGCACAAGGCCAGCACGTCGGCCTCGCGCGCCACGTCGGCGGGCTGGGTCAGCGCGGTGCCGCCGCCCGCGCCGATCGCGGCGGCAACCTCCTCAAGTGTCGGACGGCTGCGCCCGGCCAGCACCACGGAGGCGCCGCACTCCGCCAGGCCCTCGGCGATGGCCCTCCCGATGCCGCGACCGGCGCCGGTCACAATGGCGATCTTGCCCGATAGGTCGAATAGGGTGCTCACCAGTTCGCCCCTTCCTTCATGATGCGCCGGGCGAGACTCCACCGGTGCACCTCAGAGGGGCCGTCATAGATGCGGAAGCCGCGCACCTCTCGGAAGATGCGCTCCACCAAACTCTCCCCGGTCACGCCCTGGCCGCCCATGACCTGCACGCAGCGATCCGCCACCCGCCAGATAGCCTCGGAGCAGACCACCTTGGCCATCGAGGATTCGGTGCCGGCGCGCTCGCCCTGGTCGAGTGTCCAGGCGGTGTGCCAGATCGCCAAGCGGGCCATACGGATGTCCATCTCGTTGTCGGCCAGCATGAAGCCGACGCCCTCGTGCTCGGCGAGCTTGTGGCCGAACGCCTCGCGCTGGCGGGCGTAGCCGGTGGCGATCTCGTGAGCGCGCCGTGCCGCGCCGAGCCACCGCATGCAGTGGGTCAGCCGCGCCGGGGCGAGGCGCACCTGGGCGTAGCGGAACCCCTTGCCGGGCTCACCCAGGATATCGGTCGCGGGCACGCGTAGGCCGTGGAAGCGGACGACCCCATGCCCGCCGGGAAATCCCTGGTCCAGGCTGTCCATGGCCCGCACGACCTCGATCCCCGGCGTGTCCATGTCGGCCAGGAACATGGTCGCCCGCCCGTCCTCATCGGCCGCCATGATGATGGCGAAGCCGGCGCCGCCGGCACCGGTGATGAACCACTTCTCGCCCTCGATCACCCAATGGTTGCCGTCGCGCACCGCCCTGGTGCGCAGCGCGGCGGGATCGGACCCAGCGCCGGGCGCGGGCTCGGTCATGCAAAAGCACGAGCGCAGCTCGGCCGCGGCGAGCGGGCGCAGGAAGCGCTCCTTCTGCTCCTGCGTGGCGACATGCTCCAGCAGGTGCATGTTGCCCTCGTCCGGGGCTGAGATGTTCATCGCCAGAGGGCCGAGGAGGGAAAAGCCCGCCTCCTCGAACACGATGGCCCGGCCGACATGGCCGAGACCAAGCCCGCCCCATTCCGGCGCGACATGAGGGGCGAGCAGGCCCGCCTCAGTGGCGAGGGCGTTCAGCTCGCGCCGTAGCTCATCAGTCGGACCGTGGCGCGTCTGGCGCGGGTCGGATTCGAGCGGGATGATCCGCTCCCGGATGAAGGCGCGGGTCCGCTTCTGCAATTCCCGGAGCTCGGCTGAGAGCGAGAAGTCCATCGCGCGCTCCTCTCAGAAGGCCCGCTGGCGGGCGATGTCGTGGGCGAACTCCAGGATGCCCGTGCCGATGCTGCTCAGCGGGGCATAGCGCGGCTCGCTCGTGGCGCCGGTGCGCCAGCGATGGCCGAGCTGGAGGAAGATCACGCCGAGCTTGTACATGGCCAGCACGCGGTGGAACAGGAAAGGCGCCATGTCGCGCCCGCTGATCGCGGCATAGGCGTCCACCGCCTGGGGGCGGGTGAGGAAGCCGGGTTCGGCAGCGGGCATCTGCGCCATGTCGTGCATGGCCGGCGGGTCGTCCGGTTCCACCCAGTAGGAGAGCAGGGTGGCGAAGTCGAACAGCGGGTCGCCGCGCGTGCCCTGGTCCCAATCGACCACCGCCACCGCCGAGAGGTCGCGCGGATCGAGGATCACGTTGTCCAGTTTGAAGTCGTTATGCAGCAGCGCGGGCGGGCCGTCCGGGACAATGTGGCTTTCGAGCCAGACGCCGAGATCGGCGTGGAGGGTCTCGGTGCCGTCCTCCTTCGCTGCTTCCCCGCGCTTGCGCCAGCCGACGACGGCGCGGGCCAGGAAACCCTGGGGCCGCCCGAGATCGTCGAGGCCGATCGCCGCGGTATCGACGGCGTGGATCGACGAGAGCGTCTCCAGCAGCACGCGCGACAGCCGCGCCCCGACTTCGGGGCGGCCCTTCAGCGTGGGTGGCATGGTCGAGCGGATGACGAGCCCCGGCCGGTATTCCAGGATCTGGAACGGCGCGCCGATCACCGCCGGGTCGGTGCAAAGGAACAGGCTGCGCGGCGCTACTGCCAGAGCGTCGGCCAGGCGGCTCAGGATACGGTGCTCGCGCGCCATGTCGTGGCTGCCGGCCGGCAACTCGCCCATCGGCGGCCGGCGCAGGACGGCGGGCTTGCCGGCGAGATGGATCAGATAGTTGAGATTGGCAAGCCCGCCGGCGAACTGGCGCGGTGGCGGGTCGCGATCGAGGGTCAGATGGTGCGCGGCGAGTTGGGCGCGGGCGCGGTCCCAGTCGAGCTTCACGCTCTCCTGCGGTGCGCGTACATCGGCGGGCGCGGCCTCGGGCACTGTCTCACCTGCGCAATGGGAGGGGGCGGAGCGTGGGAGGTGAGAAGGGGTGCGTCAAGCCGGGGAAACACGCCGAAGACCATCGCCCTGATCTTGGTCCAAGAGAGTTGGCGTGATGGAGGACCGCTCCAGCCTTTCGGGAATCGGGGCGCCGTCGCCATGATCAGGGATGCCCACTGAGCACTTGGTTCCCGCCGACCTGCGCGAGCTGTATCATGTCAGGGAATGGCGCAACGCGGCTGGCGTGCTTTGTACCGCGGCCCCGGAGGAGTGGAACGACCTCGTAGAGGTGCTGCGAGCATTTCGTCTGCTTCGATCGGAGATCCTGACCGCCGGTGGCGGAGCTCTCCCAATTTCTCAACAGGTGAACGGCGCGTTCGACAGGCGCGGCTGGCAGGAAAAGAAGTTCGCCACAAAAATCGTTGTGGACGAAATCGAATATACCAGCCCAACGCACTTGGTGGACTGCTTTAAAGGCCGCGTGGCGTTAGAGTTGGAGCGGAACAATAAAGATCCCTTCTTCGATCGTGATCTCAATGATTTTCGGCTCCTATTTGATTTGCGAGCAATCGACGTAAGTGTGATCCTGACGCGAGCTTCCGAATTGCAGGCTTTGTTTGACCGACTCGGAAAGGGCGCCAGTTACGGCAACAGTACGACCCACCATGAAAAGCTCTGGCCCCGTCTCGATGGGGGTGGAGGCGGCGGCTGCCCGGTCCTGACTTTCGCCATCACGCCGAAACTGTACGTGGATGATGGCGCCGACGCCTTCGAAGCAGCCCTCCGCACCAAAATCGAAAGGGACGCCAAGCGTAAGGGCAAAAGCCGGAAGGGCGGTGTTTCTCCGATCGCCGGCGCCGACCCCGCCGCGCAAGAGCGCTCGTAAATACTGCAATGCTACCCCGCCGCGCTCAGCCAGCGCTCGGCTGCTGAGTTGTGGGCGTAAGTCTTCCAAGTCGGTTCATATTTGTCACAAGACTGATCGCCCCAGACCGTCCAGCCGGCGCGAGCGCCGCGCGCGAAAAGCTCAATGCGCGGGGTGGGGCTGCATGCCTCGATGATTTCGTACATCTCGTCGGGTTTTCTGGAATGCTCCCGTTTCCGGGTTTCCAGGTAGTTCACCTGGGTTCTGCCGGGTTGCAGCGTGCGCGCGTTCTTGCCTCGGACGCCGAACAGCACAAGTTCAGTCACGTTGCGGAAATAAAACCCGACGCCGCGGCCATCGCTGCCGCCATCCTTCCTGATCTTTCGCCACACGATATTGGATTTATAATGAAATCCCCAAGCCGCCATCACGCGCAGTCCCTCAGGCAGCAAGGCGTTCGGAACCCACAGATAGAGGTGCGCAGTCGGCGCAGCTATATCGGGGACAGGCAGCGAGCAAATGGCTTCGACGTCCATTGTTCCATAGCGAGACAGTCGCCGATGCTCAGGGGCTACCTTGCCCGTTCGGTTGATGAACTGCCAAGGCGGATCGGCAAGAATGCACGCAAAGCTGCGGTCGCCCGAAGCGGCTCGAAGATCCCCCGCGGGGTCCGACTTGCAATGTTCCGTCATTCTGAATTCCTTCTTCGACACCGCCGCACACGCGGCCTCGATTCGTCAATGGCCGCACTGCCAGCCACTCCGCTTCCCAACGCAGCTTCCTCAGAATAGCGACAGCTGCACCTCCGCCATGCCGGCGGGCCCTCCCGGCACGGCGAAGCGCGTGCAGTCCAGCGGCTCGCGCGCCTCGTTCAGCCCAAATTGCCGGGTGGCGCGGTCGAAACGTCGCAGCAGCAAATCGGCATAGGCGCCCTGGCCGGTGAAGCGACGGTGGAAGCGCGCGTCGGACAAGGCGCCGGCGCGGGTCTGGCGGATGAGGCTGAGGATGTGGCGGGTGCGATCGGGGAAATGGGTGGTGAGCCAGTCCTCGAACAGCTGGCGCAGCTCGTGCGGCAGGCGCAGCAGCACGTAGCCGGCGTGGCGCGCGCCGGCGCGGGAGGCGGCCTCGAGAATGCGTTCCATCTCGGCGTCGTTCAGGCCGGGAATCATCGGCGCGGCCATTACCCCCGCAGGCACTCCGGCGCGAGTCAGCTCGGCGATGGCGTGCAGCCGGCGCGCCGGCGTGGCCGCGCGAGGCTCCATGCGCCGCGCCAGCGCCGGATCGAGGGTGGTCACCGACACCAGGACGCGCACCAGCCGACGCCGGGCCATGTCTGTCAGGATGTCGAGGTCGCGCAGGACGCCCGCCGACTTGGTCACGATGCCGACCGGGTGATTGAACCTATTCAGCACTTCCAGCACCGCGCGGGTCAGCTTCAGCGTCCGCTCGACCGGCTGGTAGGGGTCGGTGTTGGAGCCGAGCCCCAGTGTGCCGGGAATATAGCCCGGCTTCCGGAGCTCCTCCTCCAGCAGTTCCGCGACCTCGGGCTTGAAGATCAGCTTGGTCTCGAAGTCGAGACCGGGCGAGTAGCCGAGATAGGCGTGGGTCGGCCGGGCGTAGCAATAGATGCAGCCGTGCTCGCACCCGCGATACGGATTGACCGCGCGATCGAAGCCGACATCGGGGGAAGTGTTCCAGCTTATGGCCGAGCGCGCGGCGTCGCGGATCAGCGTGGTCGGCAGCGGCGGCAGATCGGCCAATTCCGCCAGCGTCTCCCAGCCATCGTCGAAAGGCTGGGCGTTGGCCTGCTCGAACCGGACCGCCGGGTTTAGGGTCGCGCCGCGCCCCCGGCGGCGTTGCCGGGACATCGCCGTGATCGTATCGAGGCCGGGCTCCTCTAGTCGGTTGTAAGGGGTATGGCTTTCGTGCATTCTATCTGTTCCCCTTTCGTTCGGAAGGCAGATTCTTCAATGCCGAGCGGCCTGTCAAGAACAAAACAGGAAATCGTCTCTTGCTTTCGATCGTCATCCCCACCCTGAACGCCGGCGCCGCCTTGCCGGCGACGCTTGCCGCGCTTGGTGGCACGGCCGAAGTCGTGGTGGCGGATGGCGGCAGCGCCGATGCCACGCCCGAGGTCGCGCGGGACCTTGGAGCGCGCGTGGTCTCGACGCCGCGCGGGCGCGGCATACAGTTCGCCGCCGGGGCCAACATCGCGCGCGGCGCATGGCTACTGCTGCTGCATGCCGACACCCGCCTGGGGTCGGGCTGGGCCGAGGCGGCGGCGGCGCATATGCGGGCTGGGGCGGGACGGGCGGGCCATTTCCGCTTCGCTCTCGACAGCGCCGACCCGCGCGCCCGCCGGCTGGAGCGTGCCGTTGCCTGGCGGTGCCGCGCCCTCGCTCTGCCCTACGGTGACCAGGGGTTGCTGATCCACCGCGACCTGCTGGAGCGCGTCGGCGGCGTGCGGCCGATCCCGTTGATGGAGGATGTGGACCTGGTGCGCCGCCTGGGACGCCGCCGGCTGGCGGCGCTCGATGCCGACGCCCTGACCTCGGCCGCGCGATGGGAGCGCGACGGCTGGCATCGCCGGTCCGCGCGTAATCTCACCTGCCTCGGGCTGTGGTACGCGGGCGTTCCACCACGGCTGATCGCGCGTGCCTACGGATGAGGGATGTCGCCATCGTGTTTGCGCGCGCTCCGCGCCTGGGCGTGGTCAAGCGCCGGCTGGCGCGCGATATCGGCGACCGGGCAGCGCTGCGCTTCCACAGCAACGCGCTGAACCGGCTGATTCGCGGGCTCGCGTGCGACCGGCGGTTCGCGACCGTTGTGGCGGTCGCGCCCGATCGGGCACGCCTTCGCCTGCCGGGGCACGTTGCGCGGATATCGCAGGGCGCGGGCGACCTCGGGCAGCGCATGGACCGCGCCTTCCGCCGCTTCCGCCGCGGGCGCGTGGCCCTGGTCGGCTGCGACATCCCGTTGCTCTGTGCCGGCGATCTCCGCGCCGCCTTCCGCGCGCTCGGGCGGGCCTCCTCGGTGTTCGGACCCGCCGAGGACGGCGGATACTGGCTGGTTGGCATGGGGCCGCGCCGCCCGGCGCATCCGTTCGCCGGCGTTCGCTGGTCCACGCCCGACGCCCTGGCCGACACGCGACGCAATTTCGCCAAGCATCCAGGCGTGTTGCTGCGGACGCTGCGTGACGTCGATACTGCCGCCGATCTGCCGGTCCAGGAGAACGATCATGGCCGCCATCCGCATCGGGCTGCTGCTGTTTCCGAACCTGACCCAGCTTGACCTCACCGGTCCCTTCGAGGTCTTCGCCAAGGCGCCCGGGGCCGAGGTTCGGCTGCTGTGGAAGCGCGCGGAGCCGGTCGCCGCGGAGACCGGCTTGCGCATTCTCGCCGACACCGCCTTCGCCGATTGTCCGCCGCTCGACGTGCTGTGCCTGCCGGGCGGCCCCGGCGTCGGCGCGATGATGGAGGACGCCGAGGTCCTGGCCTTCCTGCGCACGCACGGCCCGCGCGCACGCTATCTGACGTCGGTCTGCACCGGATCGCTGGTGCTGGGCGCCGCCGGGCTGCTACGCGGTCGGCGCGCGACCTCGCACTGGAGCGCGCTCGACCTGCTCGCGCCCCTGGGCGCGGTCCCGACCGAGGGCCGGGTGGTGCGGGACGGCAACGTGATCACCGGCGGCGGCGTCACGGCGGGGATTGACTTCGCCTTGACCGTCGTCGCCGAGCTTCTCGGCCCCGACGTGGCGCAGGCGATCCAGCTCGGCATCGAGTACGCGCCGGCGCCGCCCTTCGATGCCGGAACGCCCGATCGGGCGCCCCCCGCCGTCCTGGCCCGCGCGCGCCGGGCTGGCGCAGCGCGGCGCGGCGAGCGGGAGGCGCTCGTGGCGCGGGTGGCCGGGCGGCTTGCAGCCGAGGCGGGCTGACCGCTACTCCGCCGCCGGCTTCAGGTGCTCCTGCAGGCGCGGCATCAGCTCGACCAGGTTGCAGGGCCGGTGACGGTTGTCGAGCTGGGAAAGCAGGATATCGTCCCAGCCGTCCTTGACCGCGCCGGTGCTGCCGGGCAGCGCGAACAGGTAGGTGCTGCCCGCCACCCCGCCGATCGCGCGGGACTGCATGGTGGAGGTGCCGATCTTTTGGTAGCTCAGCATCCGGAACAGCTCGCCGAAGCCCTCGATCCGCTTGTCCAGCACGCGGTCGAACGCCTCCGGCGTCACGTCGCGGCCGGTGACGCCGGTGCCCCCGGTGGTGATGACAACGTCGATCTCGGGGTCGGTGATCCATGCGCGCAGCCGCGCCTCGATGGTAGCGGCGTCGTCCTTCTCGATCGCGCGTGCCGCAACGCGATGGCCTGCCTGGGCGATGCGCTCCACCAGCGCCTGGCCGGACGTATCGGTGGCTTCGGTGCGGCTGTCGGAGACCGTTAGGACCGCGATGTTGACGGGGATGAACGATCGCTGCTCATCGATGCGTGCCATGGCTTTACTCTCCTCCTGAAGCGCGTTCTGCCGTTCGCGCCCACCTTTTTAAGTAGCTGGCAAGCTGGCCAGTGCCTTGACTTTCGCGCGCGCCGTCTTGATATGGCCCACGGGCGCGGAAAGCCATTGCCGCCAGGCGTGCCGTGCGACCGTGCGGCGTCATTGCCGTGGCGAGATCCGGGCCACGGCGAGATCCGCCTCAACACACGACTGGGACACAGTTTGACCGACACGATCACCGCCTTCGCGGAACCGACCGAACACGCGCCCGCCCCGTTGCCGTCCCCGCCGACGGCCGCGACGGCCCAACCCGTTGAGTCACGCACGACCTTCGCCGACCTAGGCCTGTCCGACGCAGTGCTGCGGGCCGTCGCCGAGAAGGGCTATCTCCACCCGACGCCGATCCAGGAGCAAGCGATCCCGTATGTGCTGATGGGGCGCGACCTGCTGGGCGCGGCGCAGACCGGCACCGGCAAGACCGCCGGCTTCACGCTGCCGCTGCTCGATATCCTGTCCGGCTCGCGCGCGCGCGCGAGGATGCCGCGCAGCCTGATCCTGGAACCGACGCGCGAGCTGGCGCTGCAGGTCGCCGAGAACTTCGTCCTCTACGGCAAGTACCTGAAGCTCACCCACGCCCTTCTCATCGGCGGCGAGAGCCTGGCCGACCAGAAGGACGTGCTCATGCGCGGGGTGGATGTGCTGATCGCCACGCCAGGGCGGCTGCTCGACATGTTCGAGCGCGGGCTGATGCTGCTGACGGATGTGAAGTTCCTGGTGATCGACGAGGCTGATCGGATGCTCGACATGGGATTCATCCCCGATGTCGAGCGCATCGTCTCGCTGCTGCCGCGCAGCCGGCAGACGTTGTTCTTCTCCGCCACCATGCTGCCGGAGATCAGGCGGCTGGCCGATGCGTTCCTGCAGGACCCGAAGGAGGTGTCGGTCTCCCGCCCGGCCTCCGTCGCTACCACCATCATCGAGCGGTTCGTTCTGGTGGCGGAGCACGACAAGCGCGAGGCGCTGCGCCGGCTGATCCGGACCGAGGAGGTGCAGAACGCGCTGATTTTCTGCAACCGCAAGCGCGACGTGGACATCCTGCATCGCTCGCTGGTCCGCCACAAGTTCAGCGCCGGTGCGCTGCACGGCGATCTCGCGCAATCAGTGCGCTTCGCCACGTTGGAGAAGTTCAAGGCCGGGGAGCTGAAGCTGCTGGTCTGCAGCGACGTTGCCGCGCGGGGCATCGACATCGGTGGTTTGTCGCACGTCTTCAATTTCGACGTTCCCCATCATGCGGAGGATTACGTCCACCGCATTGGCCGTACCGGGCGCGCGGGATTGGAGGGGCACGCCTTCACTATCGCCACGCCCGAGGATCGTTACGCCGTGGAGCAGATCGAGAAGCTTATCCGCCATGCGATCCCGCAGATGCCGGTCGAGGGTCTCGACCCGGTGGACTGGGCCGCGGAAGAGGATCGAGGGAAGCGTCGGCGCGGGCGTGGGCGCGTTGCCGACAGCGCCAAGCGCGCACCCGAAAGACGCCGGGCCGCACCGAAAGCCGAAGCCGAGGCGCCGCCAAAGCCTGAGCGCAAGGCCCGCGAGGCAGCGCGGCCAGCGCGCGCGCGCCGCCCGGTCGAGGACGCTCCCGCGATGGCGCCGGCGCCCAGGCCGGCGGCCTCGCCGCGAGGGCGGCGCCGCGACGACGATTCCGGCCCCGCCGTGGTCGGCTTCGGCGACGAGGTTCCCGCGTTCATGCTGGTGCGGGTCCGGCCGATGCGCACCGCGCGGCTGGCGCAAGCGGAGGGTGAGCCATGAACGTCATTGCCGCGCAACAGCACAAGAGTCGCTTCACTCCCTTCAAGTGGGACGATGCGCTGCGGCTGGACGCGCAACTGACCGAAGACGAGCGCGCGATACGCGATGCCGCCCATGACTATTGCCAGGAACAGTTGCTGCCGCGCGTGCTGGAGGCGAACCGGCACGAGAAATTCGACCGCGCCATCATGAACGAGATGGGCGAGATGGGCTTTCTCGGCGCTACCTTGGAAGGCTATGGCTGCGCGGGGGTGAACTACGTCTCCTACGGGCTGATCGCACGCGAGGTGGAGCGCGTCGATTCCGGCTATCGCTCCTGCTTCTCGGTGCAGTCCTCGCTGGTCATGTATCCGATCTGGGCGTTCGGCTCCGAGGATCAGAAAGAGAAGTATCTGCCCCGGCTGCGCAGCGGCGAGTTCGTCGGCTGCTTCGGCCTGACCGAGCCGGACGCCGGCTCCGATCCCGCCTCGATGCGCACGCGCGCGCGCGCCGTGGACGGCGGATTCGTGCTGAACGGGTCCAAGACCTGGATCACCAATTCACCCCTCGCCGACGTGCTGGTGGTCTGGGCGAAGGACGATGCGGGCGTCATTCGCGGCTTTCTCCTGGAACGCGGAATGAAGGGGCTGGAGACACCCAAGATCGAGGGCAAGTTCAGCCTGCGCGCTTCCGTCACCGGCATGATCATGATGCAGGACGTGTTCGTGCCCGCCACCAACGTGCTGCCCGGCGTGAAGGGTCTGCGCGGCCCGTTCTCTTGCCTGAACAACGCCCGCTACGGCATCGCCTGGGGCGCGCTGGGCGCGGCCGAGTTCTGCTGGATGGCGGCGCGCGACTACACGATGCAGCGGATGATGTTCGGCCGCCCGCTCGCGGCGACGCAGCTGATCCAGAAAAAGCTCGCCGACATGCAGACCGAGATCACGCTCGGGCTGCAAGGCGTGCTGCGGCTGGCGCGGCTGATGGACGAGCACGACGCGGCCCCGGAGATGATCTCGATGATGAAGCGCAACTCCTGCGGCAAGGCGCTGGAGATCGCGCGCGCCGCCCGCGACATGCACGGCGGCAACGGCATCGCCGACGAATATCACGTGATTCGCCACGTAATGAACCTCGAGGCGGTCAACACATACGAGGGCACGCATGATGTGCATGCCCTGATCCTGGGCCGTGCGCAGACGGGTCTCAACGCATTCGGCAACGCCTGAACCGGCGCCGGTCCGCATCGCGCGGCTTGGCGCGGAGGGCGAAGGCGTCGGCGAACTGTCGGATGGAACGCCGGTCTATGTGCCGCTGACGCTGCCGGGCGAATTGGTGTGGGCACGGCCTCTGGCGAGGCGGGGCGGAGGCTGGGCTGCCGCATTGAACGACGTGCTCGAGCCCAGCGCCGAGCGCATCGCGCCGGTCTGCCCGCATTTCGGCGCCTGCGGCGGGTGCGTCGCGCAGCACATGAGCGATGCGGCGTACCTGGCCTGGAAGTCGGCCGAGGTCGCCGCCGCGTTGCGCCGCGCCGGCTTCGTGAACCCGGAGCTGTCGCCGCCGGCGCGCACCGCACCTGGCTTGCGTCGGCGCATGGATCTGGCAATTCGGCGCACGGGCGACAGGCTGACCATCGGGTTGCACCGCGGCCGTTCGGGCGAGGTCGTCGATTTGCGCGTCTGTGCGGTGCTGCAGCCGGCGCTGCTCGCCCTGATCGCTCCGCTTCGAGGTCTCGGCTTGAGCGGGTTGCGGCGGGAAGGCTCGGCGGTCGCAAATCTGCTGGACAGCGGCCCCGACCTGCTGCTGCGCACCGATGCCCCGCTCACGCTTGCCGATCGCATGGCGCTGACCGCCTTCGCGCGCGCGCATCGGGTGGCCCGCGTGAGTTGGGCACTGCGCGGCGGGTCGCCCGAGCCGGTGTGCGTTCTCCGCAAACCCGAGATCACATTCTCGGGCGTTGCGGTCACGCCGCCGCCAGGCGCTTTCCTGCAGGCCTCTGGCCCTGGAGAGGCGGCGATTGTCGCGGCCGTGCTGGCCGGCCTGCCCCAGCCCATGCCGGCACGGGGGCGTGTCGCGGAACTCTACGCCGGCTGCGGCACGCTGACCTTCGCGCTCGCCAGACGCGCGCCCGTGCGAGCCTGGGACGGCAAGTCCGCCGCCCTCGCCGCGCTGATCGCGGCATCGCGTCAGGCCGGGCTTGCCGGCCGGATCGAGGGGCGCCCGCGCGACCTCGGGCGCCAGCCCCTTGGCGCGGCGGAACTCGCCGGCTGCGCGGCCGTGGTGCTCGACCCGCCGCACGCCGGCGCAGCTTCCCAGATGGCGGTGATCGCGGCTGCCCGTGTGCCGCGCGTGGTGTATGTGAGCTGCAACCCCGCCGCCCTGTCACGCGATGCCCGTCACCTCGCCGCGGCGGGATATCGTCTGGCGAGCGTTACACCGATCGACCAGTTCCTCTGGTCGGCACGGATCGAGAGCGTTTCGGTGTTCATGATCTGACCTGAACGACACGGCCGGGGTTGACCCGACGCGTCGGCCGAGGGCGTAATGGTTGCCCTTGCAAGGAGAGCAACATGAAACTGTCAGGATTCGGTGTGACCGTGCTTGCACTGGCGCTCGCCTTGCCTGCGTTGGCGCAGACGCCCTCCACGACGCAGAAGGGAAGCACCCCGCCGCCGCCGGCGAGGACTCAGGCTGCGCGACCCGCTGCCCCGAGCTCGCCCACCACCCAGGGCAAGCTGGTCGATATCAATACCGCGTCGGCGGCCGAGCTGGACGCCCTTCCAGGCATAGGGAAGGCCCGCGCCGATGCGATCATCAAGAACCGGCCGTACCGGGGGAAGGACGATCTGGTCGCACGTCACGTTATCCCCCAGAACGTTTACGATGGGATCAAGGACAAGGTCGTGGCGCGTCAGGGCTAGTCGATCAGCCCCCGAGCACCGGCATGACCATGGCTGAGACGCCGCCGCGCGCGGGGCCGCGTCTCACGCCCGCTGCACCAGCTCGATCTTGTAGCCGTCCGGGTCCTCGACGAAGGCGATGACCGTGGTTCCGAACTTCACCGGCCCTGCCTCGCGGGTGACCTTGCCGCCGCCGGTGCGAACCTTTTGGCAGGTTCCTGCCACATCCGGGACGCCGATCGCCAGATGGCCGAAAGCGGACCCCTGCTCGTAATGATCGGTGCCGTAGTTGTAGGTCAGCTCGATCACCGCATCGGTCTCCTCGTCGCCGTAGCCGACGAAGGCGAGCGTATACTTGCCGTCCGGGACGTCGCGGCGGCGCAACTCCTTCATGCCGAGGAGGTTGGTATAGAAGTCGATGCTGCGCTGCAGGTCGCCAACGCGAAGCATGGTGTGCAGGAAGCGGCTCATGCGAAACTCCTCAGTCCAGGTCGTTCGGGGCGATGCCGAGCAGGAACAGCCCGGCCGCATCCGCGGCGGCCACCGCGGCGTCACGGTCGGCCAGCATGGCGCCTTGCGCCTCGAAGACAACCCCCCTCAGCCCCGCCCGTGCCGCGGCGCGCACGGTCTCGGGTCCGATCGTGGGCAGATCGGCCCGCCGTTCCTGTCCCGGCTTGACGAGCTTGACCAGCACGCCACCCGGTCCGGCGCGCGCGAGCGGGGCGCAGCGCGCCAGCATCGCGTCGGTCCCCTCGACCGCCTCCACCGCCAGCACGAACCCAAGCTGAACGACACACCCCTGGCCGACATCGACGCCACCGAGCGCGCGTGCGACCGTCACGCCGCGCGCGATGTCGGCCATCGCCTGCTCATCGGGTGCGGCGCGCGTGAGCAGGCCGGCGGGCGCGAGCGCCTGATCCAGCACCTCGTGCGCGCCGATGACGCGGAAGCCCTCCTCCCCCAGTACGCGAATGACTGCCGAGAGGAAGCCGTCGTCACCGGCGAAGGCCGCCCGACCGATGCGGGCGAGCAGCCGCGCGGCCTCCGCGTCGGGGCGCAGGTCCAGGAGCGACGGACGGCGCACGGAGCCGATCAGCACGAGGTCTCGGCACGAGTGGGCACGGAGTGCGACCAGGATGCGACCGGCGGCGCCGAAGCGGATGATCGCGTGCGGATAGGGGGCGAGCAGCCGTGCGTCGGCGAAGCCCTCCAGGCCGACCACGAACACCGCCCGTCCCGCCGCCCGCGCCGCCGCGGCCACCTTGGCCGGCAGCTCGCCGGCGCCAGCCAGAATGCCAAGCGGCTCTCGCCCCATGGTCACATCCAATTCTCTGCTCGCAGTCTGGAGGGCGCCGATAGCACGCGCCGACGCCGCCGCATGGCACCGGGTGCGATCACGACTGAGGGACGAAAGCGGCGGGAATGCGCGCGCCCCGTTTCAGCTGCGCAGCACGGCATATGTCAAATGACGAGGGTTTCACCGCTGCGGCACGGGATTGTTAAGGCGGTAGATCGCATTTGATGCACCACCACGACCCTTGCGGACGCGCCCGCGCCCGCTCGTCTCCTTGAGGAGCTACGAATGACCGAGATCATCCCATCCATCGCACGCCGGCCTTGGCTGGCCCGCCGGATCGGTGCCGCCTTGCTGGCCGGCACCGCTCTGGCTGGCCTGTCGGTCGCTCCGGTGCTGGCTGCCCCCGAACCCGCAGCGCAGCAGGTGCCCGTAGGGCCGGGCAACCCGCCCCCGCAAGGCCAGCCGCCCGTCAACCAGGGCCAGGCGATGCCAGAGCGGCTGCCGAGCTTCGTCAATCTGGTCAAGCAGGTCCGGCCGGCGGTCGTGTCCGTCACCAACTATCTCAAGAGCACGGCGGCCATGGAGGAGGATGGTCCGCGTGCGCCGCAGCTGCCCTTCCCCTTCAACCAGTTCCCCTTCAGTCAGCAGACGCCGCACGCGCGGGCCGTGGAAGCGCGCGGCTCGGGGTTCATCGTCAACCCGGACGGGCTGATCATCACCAACAACCACGTTGTCAAGGACGCGCGTCGGGTCGAGGTGACGCTCGCCACTGGCGAGAAGCTGACGGCCAAGGTCGTCGGTACCGACCCGCGCACCGACATCGCGGTGCTGAAGGTCGAACTCGCCCAAGCCGCTGCCGTACCTGCAGCTTGGCAACTCCAAGGACGTGCAGCCCGGCCAGTGGGTCATCGCCATTGGCAACCCGTTCGGCCTGTCGGAATCTGTGTCGGCCGGCATCGTCTCCGCGGTGGGGCGCACCATCGGCGCTGGGCCGTATGATCAGTTCATCCAGATCGACGCGCCGATCAACCAGGGCAACTCGGGAGGCCCGCTGATCACGCAAGATGGCAAGGTGGTCGGCATGAACACCGCCATTCTCTCGCCCTCGGGTGGGTCGATCGGCATCGGCTTCGCGATCCCGTCGGCCATGATCCAGCAGGTCGCCGGCGACCTGGAGACGACCGGCCATGTGACCCGCGGCTATCTGGGCGTCGAGGCCCAGCCGGTGACCGACGCGATGTCCAAGGCGCTGGGGCTGGGCAGCGAGGGTGGCGCCCTGGTCGCGGCGGTGGAGCCGAACACGCCGGCGGCGAATGCCGGGGTGCAGCCGGGCGACGTGATCCGGACCGTCAACGGCCAATCGATCAAGGACCCGGGTGCGCTGGCGCTGACCATCGCCGGCATCAAGCCCGGCGACGAGGCGAAGCTCGGCGTTACCCGCGACGGCAAGCAGCAGAACCTTGAAGCGCGCGTGGCGGAGCTGCCGAGCGAGCAGCAGGTCGCGCAGCAGGGCCGTGGCGGGCCGCAGCAGCGCGAGGGGCGCGTCGGCCTTGCCCTCGGCCCGGTCTCGCCCGATCTCGCCGGTCAACTGGAACTGCCCAGTGGCACCGAGGGCGCCGTCGTGACGCAGGTGAAACCCGGATCACCCGCCGAGCAGGCCGGGATCGAGCCGGGGGATGTCATCGTAAGCGTCGGCACCCACGCCATCCACAATCCGCGGGAGGCGACGCGGGCGATCAGCGATGCGCTGCGCAATGACTCGAACGCGCTGGCGTTTCGGATCATCCGCAATGGCCAGCCGGCATTCGTGGCGGTGAACCTCAACAGCCCGGACACGAATTCCGGCAACGGGTGAGCAACTTAATGCCATGGCCGGGCCAAGCCCGGCCATGGCATTAATAACGCATCTCCGAACTCTTCAGGCGGAGGACTTTCCCAGCCACGCCCTCAAGCGGGCCGCCAGACGCGTGGGCCGGGCCATCATGGCGTGGGCAATCCGCTGGCCGCCCTCGAAGGCGAGCTGCATGGCTGTTCCTGAGTCTTCGTATACGTTCATTGGCTTGGTCCTTCTGACGCGGGCTGAGCCCGGCATGAATGGAAGGACGTTTCCGGCCTATGGTGCAGTGCAACATGGTGCCGTGCCGCCGCATTTCCATCGTGCGCTTGGCGTTCAGCTGCGGAGAAAATCCTCGGTGTACTCTCCGCGCGACACCTTCAGCGCGACCTCGCCCTCTTCGAGGGTTTCCGAGCCCGCGCGGCAGTTTGGATGCGCCAGTTCGTCGATCAGGCCGGCGCAGCGCGCCGCATCCGTGGGATCGAGCCGCCAGAGGAAGGCATTTCCCGGACCGGGCAGCCGCTGCAAGCCGGCAGGGGCGCCCGCCGCCGGCGTCAGCGCGATTCGGGTGCCGTTCGCCGCCGCGCAGAAGTCCAGCGCTTCCATCCGGATCTCGGCCGGCTCGCGCGCGAACCGGCGCAGTAGCTCGGCCAGGGCGCCCAGTTCCCGTGCCTCGCCCAGCATGAGGACCATGGGGTTGAAGTCGCTGGGTAGGAATCCGAAACGCAGCATCGCCTACAGCACTTCGACGATGTCGGTCGCGTGGCAAAGCTCCTCGTCGCCCGCCGCTCCCTTTCCCGGCGGAACCTCGATCAGACGCACGCGCAGCCACTCGCCATCGTTCAACTTGCCGAGAACCTCGGCGACGATCCCGCCGGCGATGCGGAGCTTCGTGCCGCTCTGGATTTTCGTGAGGTCCACAACCGCGCGCCTCAGAAGAACACGCTCAGAATTCTTCGCCAGCAGCACGTTCTGCTCCAGCACGATCTCCCGCCGGGCGATCCGCCAGTCCGCGCCCTCACGGCGCAGCGTGTCGGTGCGCCGGCCGATGAAGGTGTAGGTCTCGTACTCGACCCGGTTCTGATGCACCAGGAACCGGCACCGCGCGACGACCGAGCGCGCGTCCCCGGCCGAGGGCTCCGCGCTCAGCAGCCGCACCCCGCTGACGATGCGGGTCACGCGCGACAGCGGCTCCTCGGCGTAATGGACGCCGGTCAGGATCTGCTCGACGCGCTTGCCCAGCGTCCATCTGTCCTCGTCGAACCAGGAGATGCCCTCGCCCTGGCGCGTGTTCTCGCGCTCCGCGTGCTGGCCGAACTTCACGTTGCGGCGGATCGGCATGAAATAGACGATGTCCTCGGCCAGCAGGTCGAGCCAGTCCTTGAACCGCCGCTCGTCCAGCAGGTCCGCCTCGCGGTACAGGAATTCCGCCACCTCCTGCGTCAGCTCCCACCACGCCCGGTCGCGGGCCAGGCTCATTCCGCTGCGCTCCGCATCTCCGCCTGCCCCAGAAGCGTCTCCCACCCCGCGCCCTCCAGATACGAGCGGTAGCGGCGGTAGTAGTTGCGCGCGTTCTGCTCGGTGATCTGCACGCTCACGTCGCCGCCCAGCGTGGCGTCGGATCCATATGCACCGATCGACTGCTGGTAGTTGAACGGATAGCGCCTGGCGATCGTGCTGGTGCTGGACGCGGTCGCGTAGAGCCAGTTCTCCATGTCGTCCTGCTCGGTCATGCCGGCGGGGCCGGAGTAGCGCATGTAGAACCGACGCAGCACGTCCTTCACCTCGGCCGGCGCGTCGGCGTCCACCAGGAAGAAGCGCCAAGCCTCCGTTTCGGTGGTTCCGTGCGGGTGCCACACGCAAATGCCGCGCGGCTGACGGCCGTGGAACGAGGCGTTGGGAAAGATCGTGCCGGTGAAGGGCAGCAGCCGCGCGCGCTCGCCCAGCCGGCGCCGCCGCTCGTGAAAGCAGTGACGGAAATACTCCTCCACCACCGGATGCTGCTGGTAGCTCGGAACATACTCGGCGTCCGGCTGCTGCATGAAGCTGTGCACGCCATGGCCTTGCGGGAAGCTGACCCAGACATGGTAGGCCTTCTCGTACTCGTTGTCGCGCCGGCCCTTGGCACCGCGCTGCGCGGAGGGGCCGATGCCGATCATGTCCACCGACCGATGGCTCGGGTTGTGGTACGTGTCGCCGAGGAAGTTCTCGGCGGCGAACTTCCAGTTGGCGGGCAGGATCCATTTGTGGACGCCGATCACCTCCGACCCGCCGGGCCGGCCGTCGCGGCAATCGAGCGCCTGATCCAGATGCTCCTTCGCGTCGCCCAGATAGGTCAGGAAGTCCGGCGCCGCCGCGTCCCAGGACGCCCAGATCGTGCCCTTGTAGGTGGCCAGCCGTGGCACCTTGATCAGCGACCAGTCCTCGCGCTTCAGCGTGCCCTCGTAAAGCGTGCGGTACAGCGGCACGCCCTGCAGCCTGCCGTCGGTGGTGTAGCTCCAGCTATGATAGGGGCAGACGAACAGCGAGGTGTTGCCCTGCTCGTAGCGGCACACCTTCATCCCGCGATGCCGGCAGGAGTTCAGGAACACGTGGATCGCGCCGCGCTCGTCGCGGCAGAGGATCACGCTGCCGTCGCCCATGCGGCTGGTGTAGAAGTCGCCCGGGTTGGGGATCAGGCTCTCATGGCCGACGAACAGCCAGGCGCGGGTGAACAGCGTCTCCAGTTCGGCGCGGTGCAGCTCGGGCGCTACGAAGATCTCCCGGCTGATCAATCCGCGTTCGACGTCGATCATGGTCTCAAGCGACAGGGTGGAGCGCATCATCCGCCTCCTTGCCCGCCATGCGGCGGCGCGGACCGAGTGTGGCCTGGGCCAGCGCGGGCCTCAAGCGGCGTATCCAGCAAGGGCCGGACTTACGGCCGTTGATGTCAGACCCGCTTCACGCCCAGCTTGGCCCGGCCGATCGGCTTCGGATGCTTGGGCGCGGGCGCGCGCTTCGGCTTGGGGCTCGCCGCTTGCGGGGCCTTGCCGCCGCGCAGCGCGGCGATCGTGGTGCGCGTGGTGATCTGCTCGGGATCGGTGCGCAGCTCGATGAGCGCCGGCCGGCCGCTGGCGACGGCGCGCTCGAAGGCGGGGGCGAACGATGCCGTGTCGCTGACCACCTCGCCATGGCCGCCGAACGCCTCGATGAATTTGGCGAAGTCGGGATTGGTCAGGCCGGTCCCGGAGACGCGGCCGGGGAAGCTGCGCTCCTGGTGCATCCGGATCGTGCCGTACATCTGGTTGTTGAACACCAGCACGATCGGCGCCACCCCATGGTGGAACGCGGTCGCGATCTCCTGGCCCGTCATCAGGAACCCGCCGTCGCCGACCAGCGACACGACCATCCGATCGGGGAACGTGATCTTGGCGCCGACCGCGGCGGGCACGCTGTAGCCCATCGCGCCGCTGGTCGGGCCGATATAGCGCTGGTGTTCGCGGAAATCGATGAAGCGCGTCGCCCAGCCGGCGAAGTTGCCGGCATCCGTGGTCACGATGGCATCGCGGGTCAGCATCCCCTCCAGGGTGCGCATCACCTCGGCGAGGTTGAGCGCGCCGGGATAGTCCGGCGGCTCGCGCCCAGCCTCGCGCAGCGCCCGCAGTTCGGCCCGCCAATCGTCCCAATGGACATGAACCGGCTCGCTCCCCGCCGCCGCCTGCGCGAACGCATTGAGATCGGCGACGATGCCGAGCGCGGGGCGGAACACGCGGCCGATCTCCGCGCCGTCCGGATGGACCTGCACGATCGGCGCGCCCTCGGCGGCCTCGAACAGCGTGTAGCCTTGCGAGACCGCGTCGCCGAGCCGCGAGCCAATGGCCAGGATCAGGTCCGCTTCTTCGAGTTTGGCGATCAGCGCCGGGTCCGACCCGACGCCGAGATCGCCCACGAAGGTCTCCAGCCCGCCATCGAACAGCGCTTGGCGACGGAAGCCGACCGCCACCGGTATGTCGTGGCCATGCAGAAAGTCGCGCAACCCGCGCCGCCCGGCGTCGGTCCAGCAGGATCCGCCCACGACGGCCAGCGGCTTGCGCGCGCGCTGCATCATCGCCCGCAGCTCGGCCATGGCGGCCGGGTCGGGATAGGCGCCGGTGACCTGGGCGCGGCCGATATCGGCGACCTCGGCCATCTCGCGCTGCATTTCCTCCGACAGCGCGATCACCACCGGGCCGGGGCGGCCGGATCGTGCGACATCCACCGCGTGGGCGACGATCTCGGGGATGCGCCGCGCCTCGTCGATCTGTGTCACCCACTTGGCCAGCGGGCTGAACATGCGGCGGTAATCGACCTCCTGGAAGGCGTCGCGACCGGCATGCTCCAGCGGGATCTGGCCCACGAACAGCAGCAGCGGCGTGCTGTCCTGCATCGCCGTATGCACGCCGATCGCGCCATGACAGGCGCCGGGACCGCGCGTGACGAAGGCGGCGGCCGGGCGGCCGCACAGCTTGCCATAGGCTTCCGCCATGTTCACCGCGCCCGCCTCGAACCGGCAGGTCACCAGTTTCAGCTTCTGGCGAACGTCGTACAGGCCGTCGAGCACGGCCAGGAAGCTTTCACCTGGAACGGAGAAGGCGTGATCGATCCCTTGGGCGACGAGCGCATCGGCCAGGATCCGCCCACCCATGCGGGCCACGGCGCGTGCCTTGCGGGCCTGTGCCAACTCCATAGTATCACCCCCAAGGCGCATGAGAGCCTCATTATAGATACACCAACGCGTATGTCACGACAAAATAACGGAGCCCTGGAGCAGGGGAAGGAGGCCGGGATGCGCGCGATCTTCGTCATGATCAAATGCGAGATGGGCCAAGCCTATCGCGTCGCCCAGGAGGCGGCGGACGGGATCGAGGAGATGTCGGAGCTGTATTCCACATCCGGCCAGTACGACCTGCTGGGCAAGTTCTACCTCGACCCGGATCAGGATATCGGCCTGTTCGTCACCGAACGCGTCCAGAGCCTGCCCGGCGTCAAGGACACCTACACGCTCATCACGTTCAACGCCTTCGGCGCCACCAGCGGTTGAGGAGAGAACGATGCCAGCCAGCGCCCCCGCGCCGTATCGCGTGCAGGCCTACAACACGGCCCACGCCTCGGAGAACAAGATCCACGACGACACGGTGGCCAGGCGCTTCGGCTTCACCGGCGGGCTGGTACCCGGCGTCGACGTGTACGCCTACATGATGCACGTCCCGGTACAGCATTTCGGTCGCGCATGGCTGGAGCACGGCACCGCCGAATGCCGGCTCGGCAAGCCGGTCTATGACGGCGAGGAGGCGGTGGTCATCGCCGAGCTCGCCGATGCCGCTCTGGCGTTGCGCCTCGAAAGCCGGGGCATCGTCTGCGCCACCGGCAACGCGGCGCTTCCTCCGCAAGCCGCAACACCCGGCCTCGATGAATTCCACGTCGTCGATCCTCCCGAGAGCCGATTGCCGGCCGACGAGGCCTCGCTCGCGCCCGGCACCTGGCTGGGGATGCGTCCACTGCCGCTGACGCGGGACTTCGTTGCCAACTACCTGCGCGACGTGCGCGAGACCGATCCGATCTACCTGGACCAGGGGCTCGCCCATCCCGGCATGATCCTGCGCACCGGCAACTGGGCGTTGAGTCACAGCGTCGTGCTCGGCCCGTGGATGCATGTCGGCAGCGCGGTTCAGAACCTGGGACTCGCCCGCATCGGCGACGAGATCACGGTCCGAGCCCGCGTCAGGGACAATTACGAACGCAAGGGCCACCGCTTCGTGGAGCTGGAAGCGTTGGTGGTGGCGAACGGCCGGACTCCAATCGCCCGCATCGCGCACAGCGCGATCTATCGACCGCGGCAGCTCGCGGCGGCATAAATCCGACCAACAGACAGGGGAGGTTGCAATGCCCGACACGATCGCGATCGACACGCTGCTGCGGACGGCCGCTGATGGCGGGGAGGTGCCCGGCGTGGTCGCGCTCGCCGGCACCGACCAGGGCACGATCTACGAGGGCGCGTTCGGCAGGCGCGACCTGTCGAGCCCCGATCCGATGACGACGGACACGGTGTTCTGGATCGCCTCCATGACCAAGGCGATCGTCTCCACGGCGGCAATGCAGATGGTCGAGCAAGGCAAGGTCGGGCTCGATCAGAACCTGGGCGAGATCCTGCCCCGGCTCGCCAGGCCGCAGGTGCTCGACAGCTGGGACGATGCCGGCAAGCCGCTTCTCCGCCCGGCGCGCGAGCCGGTCACGCTGCGACACCTGCTCACCCACACCGCCGGCTTCAGCTACGAGATGTGGAACGCCGACATCGCGCGCTATCAGGAGCATGCCGGCGTCCCTGGCATCATCTCGTGCGAGAACCGCGCGCTGGAGACGCCGCTCATCGCCGATCCGGGGACGCGCTGGGAGTACGGCATCAACATCGACTTTGCCGGCAAGCTGGTCGAGAAGCTCAGCGGCCAACGGCTCGACGCCTATCTGCAGGACCACATCCTCGCCCCGCTCGGCATGACCGAAACGGGCTTCAAGATCCGCCCCGACCAGCGCCCGCGCCTGGTGCGGATGCACGCCAGGCTGCCCGACGGGAGCCTGGCCCCGATCGACTTCGAGATGCCACAGGAGCCCGAGTTCCACATGGGCGGCGGCGGCCTCTATTCGGTGGGGCGCGACTACCTTGCCTTCTGCCGCATGATCCTCGGTCGCGGCAGCCTCGACGGCAAGCAGGTGCTGAAGCCCGAGACTGTCGCGCTGATGGCGCAAAACAACATGGGCGATCTCAGGGTCACCAAGCTGGTGACGGTCGCGGCGCAGTCCTCGAACGATGCCGAGTTCTTCCCCGGAATGCTCAAGCAATGGGGACTGGGCTTCATGATCAGCACCGAGGCGGTGCCGGGCCGGCGTTCCGCCTATGCGCTGACCTGGGCGGGGCTCGGCAACACGTATTTCTGGATCGACCCGGCAAGCCGGGTGTGCGGCGTGATCCTCACGCAGATCCTGCCCTTCGCCGATCCGAAGGTGCTCGCGCTCTACGATGAGTTCGAGACGGCGGTGTACGCTCAGCGGAGCGGCGACGGACGCAAGGCGGCCTGACCGGGCCAGGGGGAGAGGGATGGGAGACGTTCGGATTCTAGCGGAGGGTTTGGGATTTCCCGAAGGCCCGGCGGCGATGCCGGACGGCTCGGTCGTGCTGACCGACATCGCCGGCGGCCGCGTGCTGCGCGTCCCCCCGGACGGCGCCGTCGCCCTGCTCTCGGCGGCCGGCGGCGGGCCGAACGGGCTGGCGATCGGCCCGGACGGCGCGCTCTATTGCTGCAACAATGGCGGCAGCCGCTACCTGCCCGGCCACTTCATGGGCCAGGGGCCGGCTGCCGACTATCAGGGCGGGTCCATCCAGCGGATCGACTCCCGCACCGGCGAGACGCGGGTGCTCTACACCCATTGTGGCGATCAGCGCCTGTCGGCGCCGAACGACCTCGTCTTCGACAGGCAGGGCGGGTTCTACTTCACCGACCTTGGCAAACGCTACGAGCGCACGCGCGACCATGGCGGGCTCTATTACGCGCTGTCCGACGGCTTGCGCATCACCGAGATCGCCTATCCGATCGTCAGCGCCAATGGCGTCGGCCTCTCGCCCGACGAGCGCACGGTCTATGTCGCCGACACAGAGGCGGCGCGGCTCTGGGCATTCGACATCGCCGCGCCTGGCGTGCTGCGCAAGCAGGGCTTCCCGTCGCCGCATGGCGGGCGGCTGGTCGCCGGGTTGCCCGGTTTTGCCCGCTTCGACAGCCTTGCCGTGCAGGCCAATGGCGATATCTGCGTCGCAACCCTGGTCTCCGGCTGCATCACCGTCATCGCGCCGGACGGACGCATCCTCAGCCAGGTGGCGATGCCGGACACGCACCCGACGAATATCTGCTTCGGCGGTCCCGACCTGCGCACGGCGTATATCAGCCTGTCTGAGACCGGCCGGCTCGGCGCGATGGAGTGGCCGGAACCCGGCTTGCGGCTGAATTTCACCCCCTGAGGGTTTGGCCGGCGGGCGGTTGATGCTAGGGGATACCCGTCAGTAAGGTTTGTGACGGGTGCAGATGCCATATTCAGCCGGGGTTCCGCGCGTGAATCCCTCGATGGACAAGCGTGTGACCTCCATCGAGGCGGTCGAGAGCGGGCTCTCCGGGGTCGGCTACATCCCCAGCCGACAGATCGCGACCGCGGTCTATCTGGCGCACCAGCTCCAGAAGCCGATCCTGGTGGAAGGCCCGGCGGGCGTCGGCAAGACCGAGCTCGCGAAATCGATCTCCTCCTGGCTCGATCTGCCGCTGATCCGGATGCAGTGCTACGAGGGCCTGGACGAGGCGAAGGCCCTGTACCAGTGGAAGTACGGCAAGCAGCTCCTTTATACCCAGATCCTGCGTGACAAGATCGGCGAGGTGCTGGGCGACACGCCGACCCTGGACGCGGCGATCCTCAAGCTGCACGATTTCGGTGACCTGTTCTTCTCGGCCGAGTTCCTGGAGCCGCGTCCGCTGTTGCGCGCGCTGCAGGCCCGCGCCGGCGCGGTGCTGCTGGTCGATGAGGTGGACAAGTCGGACCAGGAGTTCGAGGCCTTCCTGCTCGAGATCCTGTCCGACTACCAGATTACCATCCCCGAGCTGGGACGGGTCGCGGCCGAGGTGCCGCCGGTGGTCGTGCTGACCTCGAACAACATGCGCGATCTGGGCGATGCGCTGAAGCGCCGGTGCCTGCACCTGCATATCGGCTTCCCCGATGCCAGGCTGGAGAGCCGCATTATCGCCAGCCGCGTGCCGGGGCTGGACGAGAGCCTGCGCCGCCAGTTGATCGGCTTCGTGCAGTCGCTGCGCGGGCTGGATCTGAAGAAGGCGCCCTCGGTCAGCGAGACCATCGACTGGGCGCGCGTGCTGGTCCTGCTGCATGCCGGCGTGCTTGAGACCGGCTTGGTGCGCGACACGCTGAACGTGCTGTTGAAGTTCGAGGCCGACATCGAGACCGCGAGCCGCCAGTTGGGCGAGCTGACCGGCAAGGCACGGCGCGAGGCCGGGCTGACCGAGTGAGCGCGCTGCCTCCCGTCGAGCCGTTGCGCCGCTTCTTCGAGGCGGCGCGCGGCGCGGGCGTGCGCATCTCGCCGGCCGAGAGCATCGACGCCGTGCGCGCGGTGGAGGTGGTGGGCTACGCCGACCGCGTGGTGCTGCGCGACACGCTGGGGCTCGTCCTGGCCAAGACGCCGGAGGAGAAGGCGGCCTTCGCCGAGTGCTTCGACCTCTATTTCAGGCGCGAGGATTTCGCCGCCCCCGAGGTCGATCCGGAACCGGAAATGCCCGACCAGGAACCCGGCGCGGCGATGCCGGGCCAAGGCGGCGGCGAGGGCGAAGGCGGCGGCGCCGGCGGGCTGGCGCGGATGCTGCTGGACAACGATCAGGCCGGTCTCGCCGCCTCCATGGAGGAGGCGGGCGAGGCAGCCGGCGTGCAGAACATCCGCTTCTTCACGCAGAAGAACCTGTATGGCCGCCGCGTGCTGGACCGCATGGGCCTGCGCGCGGTGGAGCGCGAGATCACCGAGCTGCACCGTGATGCCGAGGAGCTGGGCCGCGCCAGGCGGCTGGAGCGCGGCGTGGAGGGGCTGCGTGACCAGGTGCGCGACTACGTCGAGCGCAACCTGCTGCTGTTCGCGCGCGGCGAGAACGAGGAGTTCCGCGAGGAGCTGCTGAAATCCACCCGCCTGTCCAACCTCGACCGGCGCGACTACGACCGGATGCGCGTGCTGGTGCGCGCCATCGCCAAGAAGCTCGCCGCGCGCTACGCCAAGCCCCGTAGGCGCCGGCTGCGCGGCCAGCTCGACGCCCGCCGCACCATCAGGCGCAACATGGGCTGGGGCGGCATCCCGATGGTGACGGTCTGGAAGGAGCGCCGCATCGAGAAGCCCCGCGTCATCGTGCTGTGCGACGTTTCCGGCTCGGTCGCGGCGATGGCGCAGTTCCTGCTGATGTTCCTCTACGCGCTGAACGAGGCGCTGTCCGACATACGCAGCTTTGCCTTCGCCGGCTCGACGATCGAAGTGAGCGAGATCCTTGAAACCGAGGCGATCGAAGGTGCGATCGCCAAGATCCTCGGCATCATCGGGTTCGGATCGTCCAACTACGGCAACGCGCTGCGCGACTTCGAGGAGGGCTGGATGAGCATCGTGGACCGCAAATCCACGGTCATCATCCTGGGCGACGCGCGCGGCAACCGCACCGAGCCGCGCGCCGACATCATCCAACGCATCTCCGATCGGGCCAAGCGCGTGATCTGGCTCAACCCCGAATACCGCACCTCCTGGGGCACCGGCGATTCGGACATGTTCCGCTACGCGCCGCATTGCCAGATGGTACGGGTGTGCAACACGCTGCGTGACATGGAGCGGGTGGTGACGAACTTGCTGGAGATGACGCGGTAGACCAGATTCCTGATCGACCCAGTCCCCAAAACACAAATCCGCGATACAGCCACGAACGCGCTTCTTGTCATCCGTTTGCATGATGCGCGGAGTCCTCCCCCAAACCTAACGTCTTGGCGCCGGGCAAAGGTCGGGCCGGCGTCTGGATGGGGGACACGCGATGACGACCAATCACCAAAATCCTTTCGACCCCTTCCGCATCGACCCGCCTTGGCATGAAAACCGCCGGCTACGGCTGAACGGCTTCAAGCGCAGGATCCGCCGTCGCGGGCTGGTCGGCGCGGCGATCTCCGTCGCCTTGGCGGTTGGCACGGTCGGCTTCGGCCATGTCTGGCTCGCACTTCCCTAGTGCTTTGTTAGGCTTGAGCTGACGGATAGAGTTTTCGGAGTTTGATGCGGGCGTCAGCGGTGGTGAAGCGCCAGTCCGCTTTGGTGGCGGCAGCATTGCGTCGGCGCTGCCAGGCGGCGGCGTGACGTTCCAACGTTGCCTGTTGCTGATGCGGTTAGGCAGGTCACGATGGAAGGCACTCAGCTCGGTCTCGGCCATGTTCAGCCACGATCCGTGCTTGGGCGTGTGATGGACTTCCAGCCGTCTGCGATACGCCTGGCCTCCTGCGGTGGGAACGCCTCGTGAAGGGAGGACAGGGCGTGGATGTTGAGCTGTTCCACCTCACCGATCAGTTGCGTGCTCATCTCGTCCAGGCAGACCACGGGACGGCGGGGATCGGCGGGGCCGCAGTAGACCTCCAGCACGTCTTCCCTGTGGCAGACGAACTCCGTCGACTACTTTAGCGGAATGCACCATATCCGCCGCAAGTGCGGCTTGAGCGCATTTTTCCCCCAGCCCCTGGCGCACCGTCTCATGGCCCAGGTCGGGAGCGATCTCCAGCGCCACCATCCGGATCGCCCAGCGGGCGCAGCGTCCAGCGCTTCTTGCCGGTAGGGGGATCAGAACAGGCCAGGGCGATCAGCCGTGCCTCCTGCGCCCCGTCCAGCTTGCGCGCGTAGACCCGCGGGCTCGGCTTGCGCAGCAACGCCGCCGACAGTCCCTCCTCGACGAAGCGCTGGCGCACGCGCTCAATCGTCCGCACGCTGACCCGCAATGCTTCGGAGATCGTCGGATCTGACCAGCCTGGTCCCGCCTCAGACGCATCGGCCTGCAACAGCATCCGCGAATGGGCGTATGCCCGCGCGTTCCAATCCTCGGCAGAACGGCAGGCCGCCATGCACCCCTGGCTGCACGACTACAACACCGCCAGGCCGCACTCAGCACTCGGTGGAAAGCCGGTCTGCTGGGCGGAATGGCCGGGCTGGCCGCGCTCGCGTCCGGCCGCGCACGCGCCGCCGCCCCGGCACTCCCGTCCTCCCCGGTCGAGATCAACATCATCGACGTCGGCGGCGCGCGCCAACTCGTGCAGGCGCCGATCGAGGAATTCGCCCGCAAGAACCCGAAGCTCGTCTCCCGCGTCACGTTCTCCCAGGCCCCGGCGCCGGAGCTGGCCGGCAAGATCAAGGCCCAGCAATCCGCCGGCCGCGTCGATATCGACCTCGTCCTCAGCGGCACCGACGCGCTGTCGGCCGGCATCGACCAGTCGCTCTGGGTGCCCGTCCCCCGCGACCATGCCGCCAGCCTGCCCAACCTGGAGCAGATCTACCTGCCGGGCGCATGGAAGATGCAGGGCCTCGCCCAGGGCCAGGCGGTCTGCGTGGTGTTCTGCCCCGCCGGCCCGCTGCTCGAATACATGCCCGACGCGGTGAAGAACCCGCCCCGCAGCGCGCAGGAGCTTCTGGACTGGACCAGACAGAACCCGCGCCGCTTCCTCTACGCCCGCCCCGCCAATTCCGGCCCCGGCCGCACCTTCCTGCAAGGCCTGCCCTACATCCTCGGCGACAAGGACCCGAAGGACCCCAAGGACGGCTGGGACAAGAGCTGGACCTATCTGCGCGAGCTCGGCCGCGGCATCGAATACTACCCGACCAACACCGCCGCCACGATGAAGGAGCTGGGCGAGGGCTCGCGCGACATGATCGTGACCATGACCGGCTGGGACATCAATCCCCGCGCGCTCGGCGTGGTGCCGAAGGAGGCGCAGATCGCCACCCTGCAGAATTTCCGCTGGGTCACCGACGCGCAGTACATGATCGTGCCCAAGGGGGTCAGCGAGGCCAAGCTCGCCGTGCTGCTCGAGCTGATCCGCTTCATGCTGACCCCGGAGGCGCAGGCCTACACCTACGACGCCGGCTACTTCTATCCCGGCCCCGCCGTGAAGGGCGTCAGCCTCTCGATGGCGCCGCCGAAGAGCCAGGCGGTCATCAAGGAATACGGCCGCCCGATCTACGAGAAGCTGATCGCCGAGGTGCCGAGCGAGACGCCGCTCGACGCCGACAGGCTGGTGCTCGCCTTCCAGCGCTGGGACCAGCAGATCGGCGCCAACGTCGGCAAGTAGATGGCGCTCGCCTCGCGCGACTTCCGCGAATTGCGGCTGGACCGGATCAGCCGTGCCTTCGGGACGATGAACGCGCTGCGCGAGGTGAGCCTGACGGTGCGGCGCGGCGAGTTCGTCGCCCTGCTCGGCCCTTCGGGCTGCGGCAAGTCCACGGCGCTCAATTGCCTCGCCGGTCTCCTGTCGCTCACCGGCGGCGCGATCTGGCTCGACGAGCGGCGCATCGACCAGCTCGGCCCAGAAGACCGCGGCTTCGCCATGGTGTTCCAGAACTACGCTCTCTTTCCGCACATGAGCGTGCGCCGCAACGTAGGCTTCGGCCTGGTCTCGCAACGCCGCCCGCGCGCCGAGATCGCGCGGCGCGTGGACGAGGCGCTGGCCCTGGTGCGCCTCACCTCGCAGGCCGACAAGCTGCCCGGCCAGCTCTCCGGCGGCCAGCAGCAGCGCGTCGCCATCGCCCGCGCCATCGTGGTCGAACCGCCGCTGGTGCTGATGGACGAGCCGCTGTCCAATCTGGACGCCAAGCTGCGCCTTGAAATGCGCGCCGAGATCCGCCGCATCCACGCATTGCTCGGGTGCGGGACGATCTACGTCACCCACGACCAGGACGAGGCGCTGTCGCTCGCCGACCGCATCGTGGTCATGCGCGAGGGGGCGGTGCGCCAGCTCGGCACGCCGGAGGAACTCTACGCCCGCCCCGCGCACCCCGACGTCGCCGAGTTCATGGGCTACCGCAACCTGATCCGCACCACTGCCCGCCGCGAGGGGGACCAGGCGTGGGTGAGCATCGCCGGCGTCGAGATCGCCGGCACGCCGGTCGGCGATGTGCCGTCCGGTGCCGCCGTCGCGGCCATCCGCCCCGAGGACCTGACCGCCGCGCCCGACGCCCCGATCGCCGCCGTGGTGGAGAGCGCCGAATACCGCGGCCGCGACTTCGCCGGCCTCGCCCGCGCCGCCGACGGCACGGAGCTCCATTTCCGCGCCGAAGCCAGGGTCCACCCAGGCGAACCCCTTCGCCTCGGCGCCCCGGCGGCGCGCGTGCTCGTGTACGGCCAGTGAGCCCCGACTTCGGCCCGCAATGAGGAATAGGGGGAACCTTGGCACGCGGTATTAATGTAACAGGGGGCTGTTGAAAAACGCTCATTCGATCTCGGCTGAGCGTGGGAGGCTGGCCCTGGCGAATGCGGAGGCACGCCGGATACGTGGCGAACTCGTTGGCCTTCGAGGGTAGGTTCGAGCTGTCTGTCAGGCCGCAGCGGTGGCGAGCGGAGCGTTCCGTGCCGTCGCGAGGCGTTTGAGGTTGATCGCCGTCGCCGTCAGGAACGCCTGGATTTTCATGTTCTGCAGCCCGCGTCGGACGGCCCTCGCGAGCCCGTGCCAGGTCTTCGCCTCGCCGTGAAACCCCTCTGAACGCCAGCGGTGGCGTCGATAGATGCGGGAATCTTCTTCCGACCAGCGCTCCTTGCGACGGCGGGCACGCAGCAGAGCCGGATAATCATCGCCGACCACCACCGCTTTGTTCGCCCGGCCAGGGGAAAGACAGTCGCTCCGGAGCGGGCAGCGTTTGCAATCAGCTGCGAACAAGCACACCTGCGGCCTTTTGGCCCTCAGTGGCTGTTGTAAATAGGTTCTCAGCCACTTTGGCACGGGGCTTCTCGCATGGGGATTGCGTTCTAACGGGCCTCGTCAAAGCCCCGACAAGACCATCGCCGCCGTCAGGCGCGGGGCCAAGGGTTAGATTCTCTCCATTAGGTGACCTGCTACGTGATTTTGGTGGCATGTCCCTTGCCAGCGCAGAACGAACGACCACGCCCGATGCCCGTCCAGGCTGCGCGCAATCGGCGCGGCGGCGAGCAGATCGTCGGGGGTCGGCCGGACACCGACCGCCTCAAGATAGGGGTTGGGCTGGCTACCAGCCGGCCGTTGTGGTCTGGGGCCGAGATCGGGGAGCGCCACCGCAGGCTGGCCCGCGTCGCCGCGACGGCCAGCTCGCGCGCCGTAGTGCTCTTGCCGCTGCGTCCTTCAGGTGTGTGGCAAACGAGGATGCATCTGCCGTCGATTGTTCAAAACCGGACTCTCGCCCGCGAGTGGTCTCCGCGCGGGCGAGGTGCGACGAGCGAGGGAGATAGGGGTATTCCTGGGACTGCCCTCCCTTCGGGGAGGGTCACGCTCTTTCCATAGCGTAGTCTCCGCGATGCGCCATGTGCCCCTCAGCAACCCCTTCTCCCGCAGCCAGTTACCTGCTTACAGGCGGGCCGCTCCAGCGAGCTACCAACGCATAGTCGTGCGCGGATCGGAGGCGTCCGAGAATGGCCGATGCAGACCACCTCGATCGGCTCCGGCAAGGCATTGACGCCTGGAATGCTTGGAGGGCAGGAGGGGCCTCGGATAGGCCAGACCTTAGCAGGACCGATCTCCGCGACGTGAACCTCAGCGGAGCGAACCTCAGCAGGGCGGACCTCCGCGAGGCAAATCTCGACGGGATGAACCTCGACGGGACGAACCTCGCCTGGGCGTTCCTCGGCAGGGCGACCCTTCGCGGAACGATCCTTCGCGGGGCGATCCTCAGCAGGGTGAACCTCAACGGAGCGAACCTCAGCAGGGCGGACCTCCGCGGGGTGCATCTCGGTAGGGTGGACCTCGACGGGGCGGACTTTAGGGGAGCAAACCTCAGCGAGGCGACCCTTCCCGTGGCGCGCCTCGACGGGGCGGACTTTAGGGGAGCGAACCTCAGCGGGGCGACCCTCCGCCAGGCGTCCCTCGGCGGGGCTAACCTTAGCGGGGCGAACCTCAGCGGGGCGGGTTTGACGCTTGCCAGCTTGGTTCAGACAGACCTCACGAATGCCAATCTCAATGACTGCTACGTCTTCGGCGTATCCGCATGGGGGCTGAAGCTTAGCGAGGGCACGAAGCAGCAGAACTTGGTCATTACCCCGCCGGGGGAGCAGCCTGAGGTCACCGCCGACAACATCGAGGTCGCACAGTTCATCTATCTGCTGCTGCACAACAAGAAGATTCGCAACGCCATCGATACCATCACCTCCAAGGCGGTGCTGATCCTTGGCAGCTTCCGCGAGGGGCGAAAAGCAGTTCTCGACGCCCTGCGAGACGAGCTGCGGAAGCGCAACTACCTGCCAATTCTGTTCGACTTCGAGAAGCCGGCAAACCGAACCACTGATGAGACGGTGACCTTGCTCGCGCGCATGGCGCGGTTCGTGATCGCTGACATCTCGGACGCGAGGAGCGTGTTGCAGGAATTGCACGCGATTGTCCCGGAGCTGCCCAGTGTGCCGGTGCAGCCAATCATTGTCGCCGACCAGGACGCGCCGGGAATGTTTGACTTTTTCCGAAGATTCCCTTGGTTCCTGCCGGTTCACCGCTATGCTTCACCAGCGCAGCTACTGGCAAATCTCGTGGAGCGGGTGATCCGTCCGGCGGAGGCCAAAGTTCTGGAGCTTCGAGAAACGAAGCCGGAGTAGGGCTCCATAGCCAAAATACACGGCTTCGCGGTCACTGGGCCGACCGGGATCGCGCGCGGCTTCTCGCCTTGGCCGGACTGAGCGGCGGCTTCGGCTTCTCCGGCTTGCCGTGGCGAACGGTGCCGGCTTGGGTGATGGGCGGGTGCTTGGTCGGGGGGCTCCGCTTTGGCTTCGGTGTACTTGGCGGCTTCGGCGGCTTCGGCGCGGTGCGGGTGATGCGGCAGCCCGGGCGAGCTGGCGGCCGCAAGCCGAGGCAGAATAGCAGCCCATTCAGATTTACTGGATATGACCTGGACAGTCTGCCTACTGAGGCCATTAGAGCGTTAGCTGTACCTGCCGTCTAGAGCGTTCGCAGCAGCCAAGCCTTCTCTGGTCCCGAAGGGAGCAGCCATGAACACCCTTGATGATCTACGAGCCGAGTGGATCGAGATAAGGAAAAGCTTAACTCAGCATATCGCCTACCTGGAGGCAGGCAACAAAATACATCCGATCGATCAGGACGCCGATGAAGCGACCGCAGAGTTCCTGGAGCGCCTGAAGCGATATAGGTCCGAAGTAGAGGAGTGGCTTGTCAGCCTTCCGTCCGAAGCCCAGTGACGTTCAGCGGCTAGGTGTACCTGCTACGTGATTTCCATGGCACGTCCCTTGCTAGAGATCATCTCCTAAATGGAGAACGGGGGCCAAATGGACGCATCGGTTCTGAGCGGCTACGATCCCAGCGCGTTCTACTGCGAGATGCTGAGCAGCCCGGCCAACGCGCCGGTGCGCGAGCGTCTCGCCGCCCTGTCCGTGCAGGCGCTGAAGCAGCGCGCCGCGGCGGCGGAAGCCGAGCTCTACAATCTCGGCATCACCTTCACGGTCTATTCCGAGAAGGACGCCATCGACCGCATCCTGCCCTTCGACGTGATCCCCCGCATCATCCCGGCCGGGGAATGGGCGCATATCGAGCGCGGGGTGATCCAGCGGATCACCGCGATCAATCTGCTGCTGGACGACCTCTATCACCGGCAGCTGATCCTGGCGCGACGGCGTGCTGCCGCGCGACCTGGTGCTGGGCAACCCGAATTACTGCAAGCTGATGCAGGACGTGGACCTGCCGCACCGGACCTATGTCCATGTCAGCGGCACCGACCTCGTGCGCGACGAGCACGGCACCTTCCTGGTGCTCGAGGACAATGTCCGCACCCCCTCCGGGGTCAGCTACGTCATCGAGAACCGGCACCTGATGCAGCGCGCCTTCCCCGACCTGCTGGACGCGGTGGGGCTGCGCCCGGTGGAGAATTACGGCCTGAAGCTTGCCGCGGCGCTGCGCGAGGTGGCTCCGCCCGGCCGCGATGCGCCGCAGATCGTGCTGCTCTCCCCCGGCGCCTACAATTCCGCCTTCTTCGAGCACGTGTTCCTGGCGCGCGAGATGGGCGTGCCGCTGGTCGAGGGACGCGACCTGGTGGTGGAGGACGGCCGCGTCTGGATGCGCACCACCGGCGGGCTGGCGCCGGTGGACGTGATCTACCGCCGGATCAACGACGACTTCCTGGACCCGGAGGCGTTCCAGAAGGATAGCCTTCTGGGCGTTCCCGGACTGATGCGTGCCTATTGCGCGGGCAAGGTGACGCTTGCGAATGCAGTCGGCACCGGGGTGGCGGACGACAAGGCGGTGTACGCCTACATGCCGCGCATCATCCGCTACTACCTGGGCGAGGACGCCGGTGCTGCCGAACGTGCAGACCCATATCTGCCGCGAGCCGGAGGCGCTGGCCTACACGCTCGAGCATCTGGAGCAGCTGGTGGTGAAGCCGGTGGGCGAGGCCGGCGGCTACGGCATCACCATCGGCCCGCAGGCCAGCCGGGCGGAGCTCGAGGCGTGCCGCGCCAAGCTGATCGCCGATCCGGCCAACTACATCAGCCAGCCCTGCATCCGGCTCTCGGTGGCGCCGACCCTGGTGGATGGCCGGGTGGAGCCGCGCCATGTCGATCTGCGCCCCTTCGCGATCACCGGGGCGAAGACCTGGCTGCTCCCCGGCGGGCTGACACGGGTTGCCTTGCCGGCGGGCTCGATGATCGTCAACTCCTCGCAGGGCGGCGGATCGAAGGATACCTGGGTCCTTGAGTGAGACGCTGCTCGCCCGCTACGCGGACTGCATCTTCTGGCTCGCGCGCTATGTCGAGCGGGCGGAGAACCTGGCGCGCATCCTCGATGTGAACGAGACGTTCTCGCGCGACAGCCACGGCAACCAGAACTGGTTCTCCATCGTGCAGCTCTTCGCCGACCAGGAGCGGTTCTTCGCCCGGCACGCCGAGGCCGACGCGGAGAGCGTGCTGCACTTCTACGTGCTGGATGCCGCCAACCCTACCTCGATCGTCAGCGGCATCCGCGCGGCGCGGGAGAACGCGCGCACGCTGCGCCCGCTGATTTCCAACGAGATGTGGGTGCAGCTCAACGTGTTCCACAACCGGCTCCAGACGCTCGATCCGGACGAGCTCTCGCCGGGACGGCGCAGCCAGTTCTTCGGCTTCGTGAAGGAAGCGTGCCAGACCCATACCGGCATCACGGAAGGCACGTTCTATCGCGACCAGGGCTGGTACTTCTATCAGATGGGCCGCTACATCGAGCGCGCCGACCAGACCACGCGCCTGCTCGACATGAAATACCACCTGCTGCTGCCGCGGCCGGAGGATGTCGGCTCGCCGATCGATGTCGGCCAGTGGAACGCCCTGCTGCGCTCCGCCGCCGGATACCATGCCTATTGCCGGCTGCATCCGGGCGGCATCGTGCCGGCGCAGGTCGCCGGGTTCCTGCTGCTGAATCGCCGCTTCCCGCGCTCGGTCTATCTCGGCATCCGGCAGACCGAGATGCTGCTGGCCGAGCTGAAGGCGCGCTACGGGCTGCGCAACGCCAACCAGGCGGCCGAGGTGCTGGACGGGCTGCGCGCCATGCTCAGCGCCCTGACCATTGCCGAGATCCTGCAGCAGGGGCTGCACGAGTTCCTCGACCTGGTGCAGGTCCGCCTCAACGCGGTCGACCGCGCCCTGTCCTGCGCCTTCTTCGGCGGCGAGCCGGAGACGGTGCAGGCGCAGGTCGAGCAGACGCAGTAGCTAGGCCATGCCGATCCTCAGTGTGCGGCACGTCACCACGTACCGCTACCGCCAGCCGGTCTCGTTCGGCGAGCACCGGATGATGTTCCGCCCGCGCGACAGCTACGACCAGCGCCTGCTGGACAGCGCGCTGGTCATCACCCCGGAGCCGGTCGGCATACGCTGGCTGCACGACGTGTTTGGCAACTGCGTGGCCTTCGCCCGCTTCGCCGGGCGGGCGCAGGAGTTGCGGTTCGAGAGCAAGATCAAGCTCGAGCACACGCCCTCGCACGCTCCGGACTTCCAGCTGGAGGAGTACGCGGAGACCTACCCCTTCACCTATGGCGCGGACGACATGCCGGACCTGCTCCGCTCGATCGAGCGCCAGGCGCCGGACCTCCAGGGCAAGGTGAACCTCTGGGCGCGCCGATTCCTGCGCCGCGACGGCCCCACCGATACCCGCGAGCTGCTCGCCGCCATGACGCACGCCGTCCGGCAGGACTTCACCTACGTGGCGCGCGAGGAAAAGGGCATCCAGGACCCGGCGCGGACCTTGCACCTCGGCAGCGGCAGCTGCCGCGACTTCGCCCTGTTGATGATGGAGGCGGTGCGCTCGCTCGGCATGGCGGCGCGCTTCGTTTCGGGCTATCTCTACTCGCCCTGCCGCGACGGCGCGCGCCATGTCGGCGGCGGCGCCACGCATGCGTGGCTGCAGGTGTATCTGCCGGGCGCGGGCTGGGTGGAATTCGACCCCACCAACGGCATCGTCGGCAATCGCGACCTGATCCGTGTCGCCGTGGTGCGCGATCCGAAGCACGCGATCCCGCTCTCCGGCACCTGGACCGGCTTTCCGTCGGATCATCTCGGCATGGACGTGGAGGTCAGCGTCAGCGCCCTCGACGACACTCCGGCCGTGCCGCACCACCCCGACTCTCCCGCCAGCCCTGGAGGCTCTGATGCAGATCCGCGCCGGTTACGAGATCACCTATGATTGCCTGGGACCGACCCCGATGCTGATGGTGCTGAACGTGCATCCCTCGCGGGAGGGCGATCTGCTGTCGCCCGACCGGATCAGCTTCGACCCACCGCTCGACTCCACCGCGTACCGCGACATGTTCGGCAACACCTGCCAGCGGATCGTCGCCCCGGAGGGCCGGCTGAGGATCGGCAACGAGTTCCTGGTCCAAGACAGCGGCGAGCCCGACGAGCAGGCGCCTGAGGCCGAGCAGGTGCTGGTGGAAAGGCTGCCGCCCGAAACCCTGGTCTACCTGCTCGGGAGCCGCTATTGCGAGACCGACCGGCTGTCCGACACCGCCTGGTCGCTGTTCGGCGATGTGCGGGGCGGCTGGGCGCGGGTGCAGGCGATCTGCGACTACGTGCATGACCACGTCACCTTCGGTTACGAATACGCCCGGCCGACCAAGACGGCGTGGGACGCGTACATGGAGCGGCAGGGCGTGTGCCGGGACTTCTCGCACCTCGCCGTCACCCTATGCCGATGCATGAATATCCCGGCGCGCTACTGCACGGGGTATCTCGGCGATATCGGCGTGCCGCCGGCCGACGCGCCGATGGATTTCAGCGGCTGGTTCGAGGCCTATCTCGGCGGGCGCTGGTACACCTTCGATGCGCGCCACAACGTCCCGCGCATCGGCCGCATCCTGATGGCACGCGGCCGCGACGCCACCGACGTGGCGATCACCACGACCTTCGGTGCCTGTTCGCTCAGGGGATTCAAGGTGGTCACGGAGGAGGTGGAAGGACAGCGGGCGGCGTAGTTATTCTGCCATGGCCGAACGTGTTATACCAGAGCATCGGACATAGACCGACGCACAGTCATGCCCGTCATGCCCGGCGAAGGCCGGGCATCGCACGACTTTCTCTCGTGCCCGCGCCAAAGTCATGGATGGTCGCGCCAAGCGCGACCAGGACGAGGGAAGTAGCGGCGTCGGTCATGCTCCGATGCCGTTGTTATCAGTGGTGCTTCTTTTCATACTCCACCAACTCGCCCATGAAGGGGGCGGCGATCGCGGCGTTGATCTTGCAATCGAGGAACACGGGACCCTCCGGCTTCGCCAGCACCGGCGCCAGCGCGCGCAGATCGTCCAGATTGCGGATCGTCGCCGCCTGGAAGCCGAACGCCTCCGCCACGGGGGCGAAGTCCACATCGGGAAACACCGACTTCGCCACCGGCAGGTCGCGCATCTTCAGGAAATGCAGTTCGGCGCCATAGGCGCAGTCGTTCATCAGCACGATCACCAGCGGCAGATCCTCGCGCACTACGGTCTCAAGCTCGCCCATGGTCATCAGGAAGCCGCCGTCGCCGACGAACAGCACGGTCGTCGCGTCGGGACGTCCCTTGGCGAAGCCGAGCGCGCCGCCGAAGCCGAGCCCGATCGAGGCGAAATCGCTGGTCATCTTGAAATGCCCCGGATCAGGCACCGCCAGGTAGGGCACGATACCGAGGAAGTTGCCCGCGTCGTACACGAGATTTCGCTTTTCCGGCAACAGCTTGTTCAGTTCCACCGCGAGCGCGCGCGGGTCGACCGTGCGCGGCGTGTGCGCGGCCTGGAAGTCGCCGGCGATGTCGAAGGAGGCAAGCATCCGCCGGGTTTCCTCGCCGTGGAACGGCTTTTCGCTCGCCGTCCGAGCGGGGAGTGTGGCCGTCAGTTGCTCGGCTACCAGCTTCGCGTCGCCTGTCACGGCGACATCGGCGGTGGACCAGCGGCCGATATTGCCGCGCACCGCATCCACCTGGATCACCGGCACGCCCTGCGGCACCGACATCCCGAAGCTCATCGTCAGCAGGTTGAGCCCGGCGCCGAACACCAGCACGCAATCCGCCTGATCGATCATCCGCCGTCCCGCTGAATGCGAGAACGAGCCGATGATGCCGAGATTGTACGGGCTGCCGCGGAACAGGTCCTTGCCCTTGAGCGAGGTGACGAGCAGCGCGCCGACCCGCTCGGCGAGCTGCTCCAGCGCCTGCCGCGCCCCAGCGCGATGCGCGCCGAGGCCGGCGATGATGACGGGTCGGCGTGCCCGCTCCAGCACCGAAGCGGCGGCGGCGATGGATTGCGTCCGCGCGGCGGCAGGCGGGCGCGATGCGCGCAGGTGGACCGGCGAGGTGTCGTCGGCGCGCACCGATAACTCGGCAAGCTGCACATTGACCGGCAGCAGCAGCACCGCGGCGGTGCCGCGTTGCGCCACCGCGACCGCGTCGGCGAGCGCGGTGCGGGCCGCCTCGGCGCTCGTGGCGAGGAACGTGCGCAGCCCCGCGGCCGGCAAAACGGCCGCGGCGTTGAAGTTCTTGTAGTCCGGGCCGAGGCCGTTCGGGTTGCCGCCCGGCACCGGTGCGTCCCCCGAGATGATCAGCACCTGCGAGCCGGTGCGGCTGGCATAGACCGAGGCATGCAGGCCGTTGGCGGCGGCCGGGCCGCGGCCGATCACCGCGACTCCAAGCCTCCCCGTAGCGGCGGCGTAGCCTTCCGCCATCGCCACGGCCTGGTTCTCGTGCCGCGCGCCGCAGAAGCGGATGCCGATCGCATCGAGCGAGGTGACGAATACAGCGGTGTCGTCGCTCATCAGGCCGAACACCGTATCAATGCCAAGGCCCTTGACGTCCTCGGCGAGCATCTGGTGCACTGGGACAGTGCGCGCAGCTGTTGCGGCACCGCCTGGGTGCGTGATTGTTGTATCCACGTGTCCCTCCGCTTGCTTGTTTGCCGAACGGCCCTGGCATGGCTTCGGGCCCCCATCTTTTGCGGCGGCCAGTCCAGGCGATGGACCGCGCCGTGCGTGTCGCCACCGCTTCCTCGGCGACTCAACCTCACCAGGACCGGTCAGGGTCTCATTAGCAGGTGGTGGTCAGCGCACGACAATCCTGATCTCGCCGAGGCCGTCGATGCCGCCGGTCATCACCTCGCCGCGCTCGACCGGGCCGACGCCCTCGGGGGTGCCGGTCATGATGAGATCGCCGGGCCGCAACGCCATCGAGCGCGAGGCGATGGCGATGATGTCCGGCACCGGCCAGATCAGCTTGGCGATGTCGGAGTCCTGCTTCACCTGCCCGTTCACGGCAAGCCAGATGCGGCCCGAGCCGGGATGACCCACCTCGGAGACGGGGTGGAGCGGTGCAATGGGTGCGGACAGGTCGAACCCCTTGCCCCAGTCCCAGGGACGCCCTTGCTCGCGCGCGGCGAGCTGCAGGTCGCGCCGGGTCAGGTCGATGCCGACGGCGTAGCCATACACGTGCTCAAGTGCCTCCTTGACGGGGATGTCGGACCCGCCTGTGCCGATGGCGACAATCAGCTCGATCTCGTAGTGGAAGTTCTTGGTCTCCGGCGGGTAGGGCACCGTCGCGCCGTCGTCCACGACGGTGTCAGCGGGCTTGAGAAAGAAGAACGGCGGCTCGCGGTCGGGGTCGCGCCCCATCTCGCGGGCGTGGGCGGCGTAGTTGCGGCCCACGCAGAAGATGCGGCGGACCGGGAAGCGCGCCCGCGTGCCCGCGACCGCGACCGTGGGCACGGGCGGCGCTGGTAGGACGAGCTCGGGCGTCGTCGCCCTCGTCTTCGTGCTGGTGTCAGACATTGCCGCGGTCCTCCCGGAACAGGTGCAGGGCTTCTTGGATGGGCCGGTCGGAGAAGGAGAACAGCACGCTGTCCTCGTGCGCCTCGTGGCGGACGCGGTGCCAGGAGGGCACGACGAAGATGTCGCGCCTGCTCCACTCGACCACGAAGTCATCGCCAGAGCGCGTGCTGATGACGCTGCGCCCTTTTCCCTCGATCGGCGCGAACACCGTCGCGTCGGTCGAGCGGTAGGCAGCGGTGGCGAAGCCCTTGGGCAGCAACTGCACGAAGGTGCCCATGGTCGCCATGGCGTGGTTGCCGGTGATCGGGTTGGCGTAGCGCATCTTCAGCCCGTGGCACGAGTCCCAGGCCTCCGCGCGCCGCATCCGTTCCAGTGCGTCGCGCGTGCGGGCGTAGGGGTAGTTGAATACGGGAGAGCTGCCGCCCTCGGGCCTGTGGTCCACCGGCAGCAGGTTGGCCCCAAAGCGGGCGTCGCTGTCGCCGGTGGGACGGGTGATCGGCTGCTCGTCCTGGTCAAGGTGCTCGGCAAACGAGGCGTCGAGCATTTGCAGGACCGGAATGTCGAGCCCGTCCAGCCAGAAGATCGGCTCAGGGCTGGGATTGCCGTGGTCGTGCCAAGCCCAAGGCGGGGTGATGATGAAATCGCCCTCGTGCATGATCGTGCGCTCGCCGTTGACGGCGGTGTAGGCGCCCTCTCCCTCCAGCACGAAGCGCAGCGCACTCTGCGTATGCCGGTGCGCGGGTGCGACCTCGCCCGGCAGCACGAGCTGCACGCCGGCGTAGAGCGCGGTCGTGATCTTGGATTGCCCGCGCAGGCCTGGGTTCTCGAGGACGAGCACGCGGCGCTCCGCCTCCTTGGCGGTGATCAGGCTGCCCGCTTCCATCATGGCCGTGCGGATGTCGGCGAAGCGCCAGGATGCGGGACGGCAGGCGCCTCGCGGTTCCGGTGTCACGAGGTCGGCGAGCGAGGTCCAAAGCGGCGCCAGATCCTGCTTATCGATCCTCGCATAGAACGCCCGGCGCTCCGGCGTGTCTGCGGCTTGCTGCATGATGGCATCGGTCGGCATGGCGTCCTCCTGTCGCATTTGCTGATTGACAGCATACGGAATATCTGTATACTGTCAATATCGATCGGTGTCTGGCCGCTAAACACCCGAACGAGAGAGAACGATGCTTCCGTCCCATCCTCGATCCTCACCCTGCCGCGCCAGGGGACATGCATGATGAGGCTGCACGGCTACTTCCGCAGTGCCGCGTCCTGGCGCGTGCGGATCGCGCTGAACCTCAAGGGGCTGCCGGTCGCGAAGGTTTCCCACCACCTCCGCCGAGGCGAGCAGCGGGCGCCGGGCTATCTCGCGCTGAACCCGCAAGGCTTGGTGCCGACGCTGGAACTGGACGACGGCGCCGTGCTCACACAGTCGCTCGCCATCGTCGAGTGGCTGGACGAGACCCATCCGCACCCGCCGCTGCTTCCGGCTGACCCCTTGGACCGCGCCCGCGTGCGCGCCTTCGCCCTCGTGCTCGCCGCCGACACGCATCCCGTGCAGAATCTCGGGGTGCTCGCCCGTCTGCGCGCGGCGGGCTGGCCGGAGCGGCAGGTGCAGGCCTGGGCCGCGGATGTCAACGCGGCGGGGCTGGAAGCGTGCGAGGCCCTGCTGGCACACGCGCCGGGTCCGTTCTGCTTCGGCGACGCGCCCGGGTTGGCGGATATCTGCCTGGTGCCGCAGCTCGGCAATGCCCGCCGCTTCGGCGTGGACGTGGCCCGCTTCCCCCGCCTGCTCGCCCGCGAGGCCGCGTGCATGGCACTGGCCGCCTTCGCGGACGCCGTGCCCGGCCGGCAGCCGGACGCGGAATAGCAACATGACGCAACGTCCGGCTTGCCCTTCGTTCCGCACCGCACAACCTTGCGGGCACGTTGGATCACGCCATGGACAGCTTGTACGACATGCCCGGCCACCTCATCCGCCGCGCGCAGCAGATCAGCACGGCCCTGTTCGCGGAGGAGTGCGCCGGCTTCGACCTGACCTCGGTGCAGTACGCGGCCCTGGCCGCGATCAAGACGAACCCGGACGTGGACGCGACCCGGCTTTCCTCGCTGATCGCCTTCGACCGCTCCACCCTGGGCGACGTGCTGGAACGGGTGGAGGCCAAGGGCTGGGTGGTGCGCAGCCCCAGCCCGACGGACCGGCGGGTGAAGCTGCTGCGCCTCACGCTGGAGGGCGAGCGGTTGCTGCGCGAAGTGGAGCCGGCGGTGCGCCGGGTGCAGCAGCGTCTGCTGGAACCGCTGGCGCCGGCCGACCGTGTCACCATGCTGCGCCTGCTCGCGCAGCTCGCCTCAATCCACAACGATATCACGGCTGCGCCGCTGCGGACAGCGGACCAGGGCTGACCCAAGCCGGGCGCCCATCGCGCCCGGCTTCCCGCATCAACCATCAACCATCAACCAGCGCGCCGCGCGCGGCTTGCCGCGTGCCCGCGCGCCCACGCCTGAACAGGAGGAACGCCACCATGCAACAGGACCAGCCCATCCTCATCGCCGGCGGCGGCATCGGCGGCCTCGCTGCCGCGCTGGGCCTCGCCCAGAAGGGCTTCAGCGTGACGGTGCTGGAGCGCGCGCCCGAGCTGGGCGAGATCGGCGCCGGCATCCAGCTCGGCCCGAACGCCTTCCACGCCTTCGACTATCTGGGCGTCGGCGACGCCGCGCGCGGCATGGCGGTGTATGTGGACAAGCTCCGCCTGATGGACGCGATGACGGCCGAGGATGTCTGCGCCGTGGACCTCGGCGAGAAGTTCCGCGCGCGCTTCGGCAACCCGTACGCGGTGATCCACCGGGGCGACCTGCACGGCGTGTTCGTGCGCGCCTGCCGGGACAATCCCGCGATCACCCTGCGCACGGGCTGCGCGGTCACGGGCTACGAGCAGGACGGCTCGACCGTCACCGCGCGGCTGTTCTCCGGCGAGGCGGTGACGGGTTCCATGCTGATCGGCGCCGACGGGCTGTGGTCGCGCGTGCGCGAGCAGGTCGTGGGCGACGGCCCGCCGCGCGTCACCGGCCACACCACCTATCGCTCCGTCATTCCCACCGAGCGGATGCCCGAGGACCTGCGCTGGAACGCGGCGACGCTCTGGGCCGGGCCGAAATGCCACATCGTCCACTACCCGCTCTCGGGCTGGAAGGTGTTCAACCTGGTCGTCACCTACCACAACGACGCGCCCGAGCCGGTCGCCGGCAAGCCGGTGCCCGAGGAGGAGGTCCTGGCCGGCTTCCGCCACGTCCATCCGCGCGCCCAGGACATCATCCGCCACGGCACCGACTGGAAGCTCTGGGTGCTGTGCGACCGCGACCCCGTCGAGCGCTGGGTGGATGGGCGCGTGGCGCTGCTCGGCGACGCCGCGCACCCGACCTTGCAGTACATGGCCCAGGGCGCGTGCATGGCGATGGAGGACGCGGTCTGCCTCGCGCACGAGATGGCCGCCCGCCCCACCGATCCCGAGGCGGCGCTGGAGGCGTACCGGCAGCGGCGGGTGCTGCGCACCGCGCGCATCCAGCTCCAGTCGCGCGCCATTGGCGAGCACATCTACCACCCCGCCGGCGCCCACGCGCATCTGCGCAACGCGATCATGTCCGCCAAGTCCGATACCGAGTGGTACGACACCCTGGCCTGGCTCTACGGCGGCACCGGGTTGGGCGATGCGCGCGTGGATGCCGCCGCCGGCCAGGTCGCCGTGGCCGCCTGAATCGGCCGCTGTCCGCACCGAACCAACGAACGAAGGGAAGCGTCCATGGCGACGGCGAAAGTCATCGATGTTCAGGAGTTCATCAACTCGCACAGACTATCGTCGGTGCAGGTCGTGCTCTTGGTGCTGTGTTTCCTGATCGTCGCCATAGACGGCTTCGACACGGCCGCGATCGGGTTCATCGCGCCCGCGATCAGGGCCGAGTGGGCGCTCACGCCGGCGCAGCTCGCGCCGCTGTTCGGCTCCGGCCTGTTCGGCCTGATGGTGGGCGCCTTCGCCATTGGACCCTTCGCCGACCGGCATGGCCGCAAGGCCGTGCTGATGTTCGCGGTGCTGTTCTTCGGTCTGGCGAGCCTGGCCTCCGCTTACAGCCCCAACCTGACGGTCCTCATCCTGCTGCGCTTCCTCACCGGGCTGGGGCTCGGCGGCGCGATGCCGAACGCGATCACGCTGACGTCGGAATACTGCCCGGAAGACCGCCGCTCGTTCCTTGTCACCCTGATGTTCTGCGGATTCACCATCGGCTCCGCGCTGGGCGGCATAGTGGCGTCGCAGATTGTCGCCGGTTACGGCTGGCGCTCGGTCCTGGTCGTCGGCGGCGTCTTGCCGCTCTTGCTCGCCCCCGTGCTGTGGTGGGCGCTCCCGGAGTCCGTCCGCTACCTGGTCATGAAGGGAGGAGCGTCGCGGCGCGTCGCGGCAGCACTGCACCGCATCGCGCCAGAAGCGAACCTTGAGAACGCAACCTTCACCGGCGCGAGAAAGCCGCACGGCTCCCCCGTGCGCCAGCTTTTCGAGGGCGAGCTGCTGAGAGGCACGCTGCTGCTGTGGCTCGCCTTCTTCATGAGCTTGCTGGTCGTCTACCTGCTCTCGAGCTGGCTTCCGACGCTCATCCATGGTTCCGGCTTGTCGCTGCGGATCGCCTCGCTGATCACCGCGATGTTCCAGGTGGGCGGCACGATCGGCGCGGTGGCAGTCGGGCGCCTGATGGACAGGCTCAACCCGCACCACGTGCTTGGCATCGCCTATGCCTCGGCGGGGCTCTTCATCTATCTCATCGGCCACGCCTCGGCGATGCCCTGGCTGATGGTGCTCGCGGTGTTCGGCGCCGGGTTCTGCGTCTCCGGCTCGCAGGTTGGCGCCAACGCGCTGTCCGCCGCCTACTACCCGACCGCCAGCCGGGCGACGGGCGTGAGCTGGGCCAACGGCGTCGGGCGCATCGGCTCGGTGCTGGGCTCGATGCTTGGCGGCTTCATGCTCTCCCTCGACTGGGGTCTGCCCACCGTGTTCGCGATCGTGGCGATCCCGGCTGTCATTGCCGGCCTGGCCATCTTCGTCATGGGCCTGGTCCGTGCCCGGGCGCCGCGTCTGCAACTGCAAGCGTGACCAGGAGGAAGGAGATCGTGACGGAGGCCGGAATTGGGCCCGGGTTTGCTGCCACGATGTAGCCTCTCCAAGATACACCCTGACGAGGCGCTCGCTTGAGACGTGAAAGTGCGTCTTGCAGGTGTTCGAAGCCGGCTGCGGCAACACACCAAAGGCGACTCCAGCGATGTGGCCGTTGCCTGTCCGGAAGAGGCACTACGTTGCAGTGGTGAGTTCCTTGATCCGGCTGGCGAGCGCTTCCATTGCAAAGGGCTTGGTCAGCACCTGCATGCCGGGCTCCAGGTGGCCGTTACCGACCGCGGCGTTCTCCGCGTAGCCAGTGATGAATAGTACCTTCAGCCCCGGCCGCACCGCTCGCCCGGCATCGGCCACCTGCCGACCGTTCATGCCGCCAGGCAGGCCCACGTCGGTGATCAGAAGGTCGAGGCGCGCTTCTGACTGCAGCACGCGCAGCCCGGCCGCCCCGTCCGCCGCCTCGATCGCAGTGTAGCCGAGGTCCTCCAGAATCTCGGCCACCAGCATGCGAACGGTCGGCTCATCGTCGACCACCAGCACCGTCTTGCCCTGCTCGGCCCGCGGAGTATCGGCCCGCTCCGTTGCGCTCTCGGCGCTGTCCTCCTCGGCGTGATGGCGGGGCAGGTACACGCACATCGTCGTGCCCCGGCCGATCTCGGAGTAGATCCGCACCTGCCCGCCCGATTGCCGAGCGAAGCCGTAGACCATGGACAAGCCCAGGCCGGTGCCCATGCCGAGCGGCTTGGTCGTGAAGAACGGGTCGAAGGCGCGGGCCATCACCTCCGGCGGCATGCCGATTCCCGTGTCGGTGACGCAGAGCGACAGGTACTGGCCCGGCAGCAGATCGCGCTCGCGCCCTGTGCGCCCGTCCAGCCACTTGTTGGCGGTCTCGATGGTCAGCCGTCCGCCATCGGGCATCGCGTCGCGGGCGTTGATGCACAGGTTCAGCAGCGCGTTCTCAAGCTGACTCGGATCGACCAGCGTGGTCCACAGCCCAGCGGCACCGACCACCTCGACCGTGATCGCCGGGCCCACGGTGCGGCGGATCAGCTCCTCCATGCCCGCGATCAGGCGATTGATGTTGGTGGGCTTGGGGTCGAGCGTCTGGCGCCGCGAGAAAGCCAGCAAGCGATGTGTCAACGCCGCAGCGCGTCTGGTTGCGCCCTGGGCGGCAGTGATATAGCGGTCGAGCTCGGTCAGCCGACCCTGGCTCATGCGGGCCTGCAACAGCTCCAGGCTGCCGCTGATGCCGGCGAGAAGGTTGTTGAAGTCGTGCGCGAGGCCGCCCGTGAGCTGGCCCACTGCCTCCATCTTCTGCGCCTGGCGCAGCTGCTCCTCGGCCTCTGAGAGGCGCGCCTGGTCGCGGAGGCGCTCGGTGACGTCGTAGACGAACTGGTAGGCCCCGATCCGCCGTCCGTTCTTGTCGCGCAGCGTGTTGAACCTCATCTCGTAATAGCGCCGGTCAAGCGAGGGATCGCCGAACTGATCGACCTGCGTGAACGCCTCGCCGCCGAGCGCACGGCCCCACACTGCCCTGACCGCGGCCTGGTGCTCCGGCTTGCCGGCGAGCAGGTCGAGCATGCTGTCGCCGACCTTGGGCCGGATCCCGAATATGCGCTCGAACTCATCGGCGCTCGCCTTGTTGATCGCGAGCCAGCGGTACTCGAGATCGACCAGCTGGACGAAGGCGTCGGTGGTTTCGACGACATCAGCCAGGATCTCGCGTTCCGCGAGCGCCTCGGCCACGCGCTGCCCAAGCGTCTCGTTCAGCTCACTCAGGCGCGCCTCGGCGCGCCGTCGCTCCTCGAGTTCGCGCTGCGCGGTCTGATACAGCCGGGCATTGTCGATGGCGACTGCCGCCTGCGCCGCGATGCCGACCATCAGCCGCTCATGCTGCTCGCTGAACCGGCCTGGCTCGGGATGGCCGAAGAACAGGCCGCCCATGACCTCGCCGGATCGGGACGTAACCGGCACCGCGAGATAGCTCCGGACGGGCAGGTGACCCTTCGGTATCCCGTAATGAGGGGCGCTTTTGCCGTAGCGAGGGTCGGCAAGGATGTCGTCGGAGCGCAGGACCCCCTCGCCGTGGAAGGTGGGCCGGAACACTTCGGTTGCGCGCGGCATCGGAAAGCTCTCGAACGCCGATCGGCCGACCCCCGACAGCGTATAGAGCATATAACTCTCGCCGGCCTCGTTCAGCACGTTGTAGAAGAACGCCCCGAAATGAGCGCCGGTCAGCTCGACGCCTGCGTCGGTGACCCCTTGGACGACGCGTTCGAGATCGAGTTCGGCGGCGAGCGCGGCACCCGTGCGGTTCAGCGTCTCGAGCCTGCGGGTCTCCTCATATAGCGCGTCCTCCGCCCGCTTCCGCTCGGTCAAGTCGCGAGTGACCGTGCTGTAGCCGACGATGGCGCCGTCCGCGTCCCGGACGGGGAAGATGTTGGAGAGGACGGGGATACTCGCGCCGGTGGCGAAGTTCCGGAAGCGGAGTTCGCCTTTCCAATTCCCTTCGCGTTCGACTGCCGGCAGGACGACATTGCGAAGGGTCGCCTGGTCTTCGGGTGGGACGTAGTCCGCGACACGGGTTGCAAGTGCCGCTTCGAGGTGCTCGAGACCCACCAGCGCCTGGCCGGCTTGGTTGAGGAAGATGACGCGGCCTTCGGGGTCGGCGATGCCGATGAAGTCGCGCGACTGCTCGACGATGGCCGCCAGGCGTGAGCGCTCGGTCTCCGAGGCCTTGCGGGTGGTGTCGTCGCGCAGCGTCAGTACGGCTCCGGCGCGCGTGCCGTCCGGACGCTCGATCGGGCGCGCGCTGCCGATGGCGAGTACCTCGATGCCGTCCGGCTGATGGATGCGCCACCGGGCGTCGATCACGGTTTCGCCGCGCACCGCCCGCGCGAGCGGGAGATCGTGCGGCGGATAGGGCGCCCCGGCTTCCGTCAGGAGATGATAGGTGTCGCTGTAGCGATCAGGCTTGATGCCAAGCTCGCGCACGCCGTGCAGCTTGGTAGCGGCATCGTTGATAAAGATGATCCGGCCATCTGCGTCAGCGACGATGACGCCTTCCACGAGTTGGCCGAGGATCGCGGGCCGCTCCGCGGCGAGCGCCTCGGCCGTGGCACGGGCGCCGGCGATCAAGGCCGCGGCACGATTGCGCTCCGTCACGTCCACGAAAGTGCAGACCGCGCCTTGCTGTGCGTCCTCGTGAACGATCGGGCGCACCCAGTATTCGACCGGGAAGCTCGTGCCGTCGAGGCGGAAGAATAGCTCGCCCTCGACGTGCCGCTCCTCGCCCGATTGCGCCGCCTGATAGATCGGGCAATCCGCCTCGTCGTAGTGCGAACCATCGGGGTGCGAATGATGGACGACGTCGTGGAGCTTGCGGCCGATCGCGTCCTCCTCGCGGGCAAAGCCCAACATGCGCAGGAAAGCAGCGTTGCAGAACGTCGTGACACCGTCGCGGTCTACGCCGTAGAGGCCATCGACTGAGCTGTCGAGGACGAGGCGCAGGTAGGTCTCACTTTCGCGCTGCGCGATAGCCGCCTCATGCTCGGCCGTGCGGTCATGCAGGATCTTGAGGTAGCCGAGATGCGCGCCGTCGTCGCCCCGCAGCGGCGTCATCTCGCCGCTGGCCCAGAAGCGCGAGCCGTCCTTGCGCACGTGCCAGCGCTCGTCGTTGGCGCGCCCGGCTTCCAGGGCGCACCGCATCTCGACGCCAGCGCGGTCCTTCGCCCGGTCCTCGGGCGTGAACAAGCGATCGGCCGGCTCGCCCCGCACCTCCTCGGCCGACCAGCCGAAGATCCGCTCGGCACCCCTGTTCCAGTCGGTCACCCGGCCGGCCCGATCCATCGCGATGATGGCGAAGTCGACCGCGCTGTCGAAAATCGCTTGATGGCGGTAGCCCCGAGCATCACGGGTCACGTCGGCGCGTGCCCGTAGACGCGTCATCTCGGCTTCCAGCTCGGCCTCGCGCCGGCGGAGGCGCTCGATTTCAAGTTCAGCCACGCTGGATTCCTCTGTTCGGGTGCCAGTGCCCCGATGCTGAGACCCGTGTCGGTTTAGCATCCGGTGACGGCCGTCGCGCGATACCGAGCAGCTTCTCGCCATCTGGCCTGAGCTGACCCTTGGAGTCCACGTGCCGATAGGGCGTCTGGCGGGTCGCGCGTCTAGTCGAGCCGTGCGCAAGGGTCATGCCGCGGTGGCGACGACCCCGGCCCCAGGTCGAGTGCCGCGCCGGGCGGCGTCGGGCGGCGCGTCCGCCAGCCACGACTGCTCCAGCAACACGCGGGTCGTCAACTCGACGTGCTGGCTCATGAGCGCCCTGGCGCGCTCGGCGTCGCGGGCGAGGGCGGCTTCCATGATGTCTTGGTGCTCGCGGTTCAGGTCGCGGGCGATCTTCGCGAGCGGGACCGAGAGGCGCCGGTAACGCTCGCTCTGGGCGTAGAGGAGCGCCCGCAGGCGCAGCAGCCATGGGCTGTCGCACGCGCCGACCAAGGCCTCGTGATAGGCGGCGTGGGCCGCGGACCACGCCTCGTTCATGCGTTGCGGGTCCGCCGACTCGCGCTCCGGGGTGCGGGAGAGGCGGTGGAAGGCCGCGACGAGCTGCGACTCCCAGCCGACATCGCCAACGGCGATCGCGCGCTCCAGGCACATCCCCTCGATCTGGGCGCGCACTTCCGTGAGGTCGCGCAGTTCCTCGGCCGAGATCGGGGCGACGCGGAAGCCGCGCTGGGGCTCGGCGACGACCAGTCCCTCGGCTGTCAGCCGGGACAGCGCCTCCCGCACGGCGCTGAGGCTGACCGAGAGGGCTTGGCACAGCTCGCTGATCTTCAGCCGTGCCCCAGGCCTTAGCCGGCAGGCCAATAGGTCGGCGCGGAGGCGTTCGTAGGCGTCCTGGGTGAGGCTGGAACTGGCGGCGGAGCGGACCATGGCACTGATCTAACGCATTTGGAACCGTGAAACCATCTCGCTCCTGATAATAGATTTTCTGTTGACTCGTCGATTTGCAAGGCCTATGGACGCCTGGATCGCCGCGACAGACGGCGTAGGGATGGCCTAGAGGGAGGAGAACGCATGCGTTTCGCGGCATTCCGGCAGAACGGCGTCGAAGGTCTGGCTGCCGCCGAGGGCGACGGACCCTTCCGCGGCTACGCTGCCAAGGACGGCAAGCATCCGGGCAGCCTGGCCGACCTCGTCGCACGCGGCAGCGAGCACCTCCTTGCCGCGGGCCGCGCCCTGCTCGCGGGCCCGGAGGTCGATCTCGGAGCCGTCGAAGTGCTGCCGCCGCTGCCCTCACCGGGAAAGATCGTCTGCGTCGGGCTTAACTACGCGGACCATTCGGCTGAGAGTGGCTACGAGGTTCCTGCGTATCCCACGATCTTCGGCCGCTTCGCCTCGAACCTGATTGGGCACGGCGCACCCATCGTCCGCCCCCGCGTCTCCGAGCAGCTGGACTACGAGGGCGAGTTCGTCGCCGTCATCGGCCGCGGCGGGCGCGACATCCCGAAGGCGCGCGCGCTCGATCACGTCATCGCCTACTCCCTGTTCAACGACGCCTCGATCCGGGACTATCAGTTCAAGGCGCCGCAATGGACAGTCGGCAAGAATTTCGACGACACGGGTGCCTTCGGTCCGTACCTGGTGAGCGCGGACGAGCTGCCTCCGGGATGCGCGGGCCTGCGGTTGCAGACCAGGCTGAATGGGGAGGTCGTGCAGGACGCATCGACCAATGACCTCATCTTTGACGTCGCGACACTCGTCTCGGTCCTGAGCGAGGCTTTCTCGTTCCAGCCCGGCGATATCATCGTGACAGGCACGCCTGCGGGCGTCGGCTTGGCCCGCAAACCCCCACTCTGGATGAAGCCCGGGGATGTCTGCGAGGTCGAGGTCGAAGGTCTCGGGGTGCTGAGCAACCCGATCGTTGACCAGGGCGGCTGAGACTTCGCCCGGTCGGATCCGCTCTGCGATTGTCGAACAGAACGAAGAAGAGCTGGCCACGGACTAAAGGAGGAAGGGACGATGACTCAAATCGGTGGGTTCATTCCGCCAACTCGAAGGCACGACGCGGTCGGCGTCCACTCGATGGACTATTTCAACCTGGGCGTGCCCAATCTCGAGGAAGCGCGGCAGTTCTATACCAAGTTCGGCCTCGACGTCCGCGAGGAGCAGGGCGGTCTCGGCCTCTACACGTTCGATCATCCGCACCGCTGGGGATTGCTCAGCGAAGGAACGAGAAAGGCGCTCGGCCATCTCTCGTTCGGAATCTTCGAGGATGATGTCCAGCGCTTCCGCGATCGGTTGCAGCAGGCCGGTATCGAACGGCTCGATCCGCCGCCCGGCTTCGAGAGCAACGGGATCTGGTTCAAGGACTGCAACGGCCTGCTGCTGGAGCTGCGGGTCGCGGAAAAGTCCTCGCCGAATGCGAAATCCCCGGTCGAGCACCTGATCGCCGGACCGGGCCAGCGCGGAGCGCCGATCCGAGGCACGACGCCCGATGTGCGCCCCCGGCGCCTGGCGCACATCCTGATCTTCGTGCGCGATGTCCCGGCATCGATCAAGTTCTACAGCGACGTGCTCGGGATGCGGCTGTCCGACGAGTCCGGTGGCGTCATCGCCTTCATGCATGGCGTGCATGGCAGCGATCACCACATGGTTGCCTTCGCCAAATCCAGCGCGCCAGGCCTGCATCACTGCAGTTGGGATGTGCCGTCGATCCAGGACATCGGCCTTGGCGCGATGCATATGGCCGATTCCGGCTTCTCCAAGGGCTGGGGCCTCGGGCGGCACGTGCTTGGCTCCAACTACTTTCATTATGTGCGCGATCCATGGGGCAGCTACGCGGAGTATTCCTGCGATATCGATTACATCCCGGTCGAGATGGACTGGAAAGGCGAGTCCCATCCCACGGAAAACAGTTTCTATCTTTGGGGTCCGGAACCGCCGAAGGACTTCGCCTTCAACCACGAGGCGTCGCCCGAGCCCGAACTCCCCGCCGGCGCCATTAGCTGACTCTATCCTGCGCGAGTGCGGTTCGTCAGGGCAGGTTGCGCCCTGCCGAAGCGATAGCGCGAATAACTTCGGGCGCACGCCCGATGTATCCGCATGGGAAAATGGAGTGACTCTCCGATGACCGGCACCATTTCCGACGTTCTCGTCGTGGGCTACGGCCCGGTCGGCAAGACGCTCGCGACCATGCTGGGGCGGCTCGGCCGCTCGGTCGATTTATACGAGCGTTGGCCCGAGATCTATCCGCTGCCGCGCGCGGTTTGCATCGATCACGAGCTCTATCGCGTGCTGTCCGCCATCGGGTTTGGCGACGACTTGCAGCAACTCACGCGTCCAGCACCGCGCTATCAATGGTTCAACGCTGACTGGGACGAAATACTGTGCATCGACTGGACAGCGGAGGCTGTCTCTGGAGGCTCGGAAGTCAATTTCGTCCACCAGCCCAGTCTGGAAGCGGCCATGGACCGTGCAGCACGGTCCCAGCAGACGGTGGAACTGAATCTCGGCTGGGAGGCCGTGGGCATCGAGGAACATGCCGACCATGTCGCGCTGACCGTGAAGCACATGGACACCGGCGAGACGCGTGTCGCGCGCGGCCGCTACCTGGTCGGCGCGGACGGGGCGAACAGCATGGTGCGCCAGGCCGCCGGCATCAACCGCGAGGATCGTAGTTTCGAGGCCGACTGGCTGGTCGTCGATATGGAATTGAACGAGGGGGTGGTGCTCGACATTCCCGCCTGCGGACAATACTGCAACCCGGAGCGTCCGACCACGATCGTCCCTGGCGGCGTCCATGACGGCCGCGTCTGCCGGCGCTGGGAGTTCATGCGCCTGCCACACGAGCAGCGGCAGGATCTGGAAAGCACGGATTTTGTCTGGTCGCTCATGGGAAGGTGGGTGCGTCCGGATCAGGCAACGCTCATCCGGCACGCGGTCTACACGTTCCGCGGCCTGATCGCCGACGATTGGCGCCGCGGCCGCATGCTGCTCGTCGGGGACGCTGCCCATCTCATGCCGCCCTTCATGGGACAGGGCATGTGCGCGGGTTTGCGCGACGACTGGAATCTTGCCTGGAAACTGAACATGGTACTGGAGGGCAAGGCCGACGCCACTTTGCTCGACACGTACACGTCGGAGCGCAGGCCGCATGTCAGCCAGGTCGTGGATCTGTCCATCTATCTCGGCAAGATCATCTGTGTGCCGGACCCTGCGGAGGCGGCTGCGCGAGACCACGCCTATCTTGAAGGCACAGCTCCGCCACCTCCACCCTTCCCGCACCTGACCGACGGATTCCTGCATCGGGGGGCGGACAATGAGCCGCTGCTTCCGGCCGGCTTGTTGGGACCGCATGGTACTATCTCCTATCACGGCCGCGAGGGCCGATGGGACGATCTCGTGGGCTTGGGCTTTGCCGTGATCTCGATCGATGCGGAGCCTCGGCGCGCTCTGCGCGAGGACCAGCTCCAGGCTCTCGATCAGCTCGGGGCGAAGATCGTCCGCCTCCGTCCAATTCGCGGGCTCGACCCGGACGCGGCCGTGGATCTCGACGCGAAATACCTGCCGTTCATGCTCGAGAACGGCATTCGGGCAATGATCACCCGCCCGGATTTCTACGTCTTCGGCGGAGTCCGGAAGCGCGAAGACCTGCCTGGGCTGGTTGATTCACTGCTGAGCAGTCTCCGGTCGCACGGCTGGAACGGAGCTGTCGCAGACAATCTCGCTCGCGATCATTCGCGATAGCTGGTTGGCGAAAAAAGGGGGGAATCGATGAAAGCTGCAAAGCAACGGCATCGTTGCCAATGGTCAAGCCGGATCGCGGCAGCTGCGACCCTTGTGATGCCAATCGCTGCGGGACCGTGGCATCAAGCGCGGGCAACCGAGAACGGTTCAACCGAGTATCCGATTGGTGCGGACTCCTACGGTGTCGCGCTCCGCCCTCCACCGGGAGAGGCGGCCTTATTGAGCTACTCACAATACTACACGGCCCATCTCTATGCCGGCCCTGCCGCTATTGGCGGATCACGGGTCAACGTTTTCGTCAGCGCGCTTCGCGGCGTCTATACCTACCCTGTTTCATTTGCAGACGGCACGGTGACGATCACGTCGGATCTCGTGATAGGTGGAGGCAACATCAATGTTAAGGTGCCAACACCGGCTGGCACCATCAGCAATGGATCCACGGGATTGATCGATGTCAGCCCCTGGCTCGAGGTCAATTATCATAGTGGACCGCTCTTCGCGACCGCGGGGCTTGCCACCTGGTTTCCTTCGGGCACGTACAACAAGAATGCGGTGCCAGTGCAGGGACTCGGATTGAACCACTACGCGTTCGCCCCGCTCCTCTACATGACTTATATGCTCACGCCGAAGTGGCAACTCGATCTGGCTTCTGTCACCGAGTTCAACACGATCAATCCCCACACGCAGTATACGTCGGGCTCCGACGAGACGGTCACTGCTTCGATCTCATACCGGATAGCTCCGAAACTTCAGATCGGCCCCACCTCGTATTTTTATGGCCAATTCACCAACGATACCCAGAAAGGGGTGGTCATTCCCAAAGGCAACCGCAGCCAGATGCTCGGGATCGGCCTGCAAGGTATCTACACGATCGGCCATGGCGCCCTGCTGCTGAAATACTATCACCAGACACTCGTGCAAAACCGTCCGGGCGGCGATCAGTTCTGGTTTCAGTTTGCGATTCCGTTCTCGCTGTAGGAATGCGCGGTTTCAAGTCGAGGCTGCTCACTGCGGCCCTGACCTACGGGAGAAAACGGATGCAGCCAGCTCTATCGCCCGCTCGGAACGCACAAGCGACCGACCTCGCGTCCGCCTGGGATACAAGCTACGAGTGGAAAGCCGTCGTTTTGCTAGCGCTTGGTTTCGGGCTTGTCGGTCTGGATCGCTTCATGATCCTGCCGATGTTCCCTGTCATCATGAAGGAGCTGCATCTCAGCTACCAGCAGCTCGGGGAGATCACCGGGATCCTGGCCATCGCCTGGGGCATTTCCGGTTTCTTCATGGGCAGGCTTTCCGATCGAATCGGGCGGCGCAAGGTCGTGGTCACGGCCATGATCACCTTCTCGGTGCTGGTGGGCATCAGTGGCCTGGCGGCGGGCTTGGGCATGCTTCTGCTGGTGCGCGCCATCATGGGCCTTGCCGACGGCGCCTACACGCCGCCAAGCATCGTCGCCACGCTGGAAGCGTCGAAGCCAAGCCGGCATGGACTTAATCTCGGGATCCAGCAGATGATGCTGCCCCTGTTCGGCCTTGGCCTGGCGCCAATCTTCGTCACGCAGATGTTGCAGGTCGTGGACTGGCGCCTGATCTTCGTGATGGTCACGCCCCCCGGCCTGATCGTGGCATTCCTGCTTTACCGGGTTCTGCGAAACCCCTCCGAGGAGGAGGAAGCGGCGCATACCGCAACCCATGATATATCGGAACACAAATGGACTGACATATTCGCCTATAGGAATATCATGTTGAACATGGGCGGGATGCTGTGCTGGCTGACCTGCCTGGTCGTCACAAGCGCCCTTATGCCCAGCTATTTCGCCGACTATCTGCATCTTACCTTGGGCCAAATGGGCTTCGTTCTGTCCGCGATCGGCTTCGGAGGAATTGCCGGCACACTGATCATACCGTCTGTTTCCGACCGGCTCGGTCGCAAGCCGGTCATGATGATCTCCACGGTGGGCGGGTTCGTTTCTCTTGTTCTGCTGACCCGAACCGGCGCACAGGTCGGCCCCCTCTTTGCCTTCCTGTTTGCCACCCATTTTTTCAATTTCGGCATGATAACCCTGACGGTGGGCCCGATCAGCGCGGAGTCCGTCCCAGCCAAGTTGATGGCCACCGCTTCCGGTGCCGTGATCTGTGTGGGTGAAGTCTTCGGTGGCGGCATTGCACCTGTGATCGCCGGCACTGTGGCGACCCACTTCGGGATACAGTACATCTTGCATCTTGCGACTGGCGCCATGGTTGTTGGCTTCGTGATCTCGCTGTTCCTGCTGGAGACCGCGCCGAGCCGGGTGCGCGCCATGCGGCCGGTGCTGGCAGGGGCGGAAGCGGAGACACTCTAATCCGCGTCGCCACATGAGCCGCCAATCGCAAGGGAGGAGGCCAGCATGCCAGACACCCCATACGCGGTGACTCCGTTCTCGGCCGCTTCACCCTCGCGCTCCTCCGAGCGCGGCAAGGTGGTCAGCGCGGCGGAGGCCGTGCGGCTGATCCGTGACGGCGACACCGTGGCCACGGGTGGCTTCGTCGGGATCGGCGTTCCCGAGGGCGTGCTGGTGGCGCTGGAGGAACTCTATCTGAAGCCCGAGGCGGCTGGCGGCCCGCCGACCGACAAGCCGCGTAACCTCACCTTGGTCTACGCGGCCGGCCAGGGCGACGGGCAGGGGCGCGGGCTGAGCCATCTCGGGCACCCCGGGCTGGTCCGGCGCGTGGTGGGCGGGCACTGGGGGCTGGTGCCGGCGCTGCAGCGTATGGCCATGGCGGGCGAGATCGAGGCGTACAATCTGCCCCAGGGCGTGATCTCGCACCTGTTCCGCGACATCGCGGCGCATCGTCCCGGCCATCTCTCGCGCGTGGGGCTGGGCACCTTCGTCGACCCGCGCCACGGCGGCGGCAAGGTGAACGCGCGCACCACCGAGGACTTGGTCGAGCTTATGGTGATCGGCGGCGAGGAATACCTGTTCTACAAGGCATTCCCGATCAATGTCGGCCTCATCCGTGGCACGACGGCCGACCCGAACGGCAACGTCACGATGGAGCGCGAGGCGCTCACGGTGGAGATGCTGGCCATCGCCATGGCCGCCCGCAACTCCGGCGGACTGGTGATCGCGCAGGTGGAGCGGGTGGCCGAGAGCGGCACGCTGAATCCCCGACAAGTGAAGGTGCCCGGCGTATTGGTGGACTGCGTGGTGGTGGCGGAGCGGCCCGAGCACCATTGGCAGACCTTCAGCACCGCCCACGACCCGGCATTCAGCGGCGAGATCCGCGCCCGCATGGGCGCGATCCCGCCGCTGCCGCTCTCCGCGCGCAAGGTCATCGCCCGCCGCGCGGCGCTGGAGCTGCGGCCGAACGCGGTGGTCAATCTCGGCATCGGCATGCCGGAGGGCGTCGCGATCGTGGCGAACGAGGAAAAGGTGATCGATCTGATCACGCTCACCGCCGAGCCGGGCGTGATCGGCGGCATGCCCGCGGGCGGCCTTTCCTTCGGCGCGGCGGTCAATGCGCAGGCGGTGATCGACCAGCCCTACCAGTTCGATTTCTACGACGGCGGCGGGCTGGATCTCGCCTTCCTCGGCCTCGCCCAGGCGGACCGCGAGGGCAGCCTGAACGTCAGCCGCTTCGGGCCGAAGCTGGCCGGGGCCGGCGGCTTCATCAACATCAGCCAGAACGCGAAAAGCGTGGTGTTCTGCGGCACCTTCACCGTCGACGGCTTGCAGGTCGGGTTTGAGAATGACGGTTTGCGCATCCTGCGCGAGGGACGGACGCGCAAGTTCCTGGAGGCGGTGGAGCAGCGCACCTTCAGCGGTCCCTACGCCGCGCGGCGCGGGCAGCCGGTGCTCTACGTCACCGAACGCTGCGTGTTCCGCCTGACGCCAGAGGGGCTGGAGCTGGTGGAGGTGGCGCCGGGCGTCGACGTCGAGCGCGACATCCTGGCGCGGATGGAGTTCCGCCCGATCCTGCGCGACCCGAGGCCGATGGATGCGCGCCTGTTCCGCGCCTCGTCCATGGGATTGCGCGACGACCTGCTGGCGCTCCCGCTCGCTGACCGGTTCATCCTCGACAGGCAGGCGCACCTGTTCTTCATCAACTTCGAGGGGCTGGCGATCCGAACCTTGGAGCAGGTGTGCGACATCGACCGGATCGTGCGCGCCAAGCTGGCCGGCGCGGGGCGCCCATACGCGATCGTCAACTACGACAATTTCTCCATCAGCCCCGAGCTTCTGGACGCCTACGCCGACATGGTGAAGGGGCTGGTCGCGGACTGCTACTCCGGCGTCACCCGCTACACTACCAGCGGCTTCCTGCGCATGAAGCTCGGCGACGCCCTGGCCGGGCGCGCGGTGGCGCCGCACATCTACGAGCGCGCGGACGAGGCCCGCGCCGAGCTGGAGCGCATGGAGCGGCGGCCGCAGGAGTGAGTTCGGCCGTAGGCCGGCATAACCGAATCGAGGGAGGAGCACAGATGAACTTGAAGGGCAAAGTAGCCCTGGTGACCGGGTCCACCAGCGGTATCGGCCTTGGCATCGCACGGGTTCTGGCGGGGCATGGCGCGGCCGTGATGCTGAACGGCTTTGGCGAGGCGGGACAGATCGCGAAGCTGGTGAAGGACACTGCCGCGGAGTTCGGGGTACGGGTCCTGCACGACGGCGCGGACATCAGCAAACCCGATCAGATCGGAGCGATGGTGAGACGGACCCAGACGGATCTGGGCTCCCTCGACATCCTGGTGAACAACGCTGGTATCCAGCATACCGCAACGATCGAGGAGTTTCCACCTGACAGATGGGACTCGATCATCGCGATCAATCTCTCTGGCGTCTTTCACGCCATGCGAGCGGCCATTCCAGGCATGAAGGCGCAAGGCTGGGGGCGGATCATCAACATTGCCTCGGCGCACGGGCTGGTGGCCAGCGCGCAGAAGTCGGCCTATGTGGCGGCCAAGCACGCGGTGCTGGGGCTGACCAAGGTGGCGGCGATCGAGCTGGCCAATTCCGGCGTGACGGCGAACGCGATCTGCCCGGGCTGGGTGCTCACGCCTCTTGTGGAGCGGCAGCTGCAAGATCGGGCGAGGGCGGAGGGAACGGATATCGAAACCGCCAAGCGGCAATTCCTGGCGGAGAAGCAGCCGATGGCACAGTTCACCACGCCCGAGCAGATCGGCGCGCTGGCGGTCTTCCTGTGTTCCGAGAGCGCGGCGACGATCACCGGCGCCCCGATCTCCATCGATGGTGGCTGGGTGGCGCAGTAGGCCATCAGCCGCCGCTCAAGGTCGGGCTTTTGGGGAGGACAACATGAGTGCAATCAAGCCTGTGTTGCATCACGTTACTTTCAAGACAAGTCACCTCGGCGAGATGGTGGCGTGGTATGCGACCGTCCTCGGCGGGACGGTCAATTTTCAGGGATAAAAACAACGCCTGGATGACGAACGACGAGGCCAATCACCGCTTTGCCTTCTTGTCGGTGCCGGGCCTGGAAGATGACCCCGAGAAGGTCAAGCACAACGCGATGCACCACAGCGCGTTCGAATACAAAAGCTTCTCCGACCTGATGTCGTCCTATCAACGTATGAAGGGCGAGAACATCGTCCCGGCATTCGCGCTCGATCATGGCCTGACCATGTCCCTGTACTACAAGGACCCGGACGGGAATTTCGTCGAGCTGCAAAGCGACAATTTCGGCGATTGGAAGAAGTCGACCGAATGGATGCGGACGTCGCCTGATTTCAAGGCCAACCCCATCGGCACGTTCTTCGATACGGAGAAGGTGTACCAGGCGCACGCGAGCGGCTGGTCGTTTGACAAGCTCCAGCCGGCAATCCGCGCGGGAGAGTTCCTCCCGGAGCCGATTCCCAGCATCGGCTTGCCCATTTCCGTGAACACCGGACCGTCAGCGCCCGCGCTCTGACGTGCACAGGTCGGCGGAACATCGCCCAATACCCGCGGCGGCCACCCCCGGGCCGGGTGTGCCCAGAGGAGACGTCAAATGTTGCAGGAAACAGCGCTCAAAGGTCTGCTCCTAGCTATCGTTCAGGTGCTTCGCCTGACGGCGATCCAGCAAAGACCCTTTGCAGCGATGATGAAGCGGGAGAACTGCGTCGTTCAACTGCGCCTCAAGGATGGCAGCATCGCCCGCTGGTATCGCTTCCATAACGGCACCGTCCGCTCCCGCGCCGGCCTGCACACCCAGCCCGACGTCATCGTGATGTTCAGCGACGCACGCACCGCGGTCGCGATGCTGACGCCGCCGGTGGACCGCGCCGAAATGGTCCATGCCGCCAAGAATTTCCGCGTCCTTAACATGGGCAACGAAAAACTGTGCGTGTGGTTCATGCAGATGATGAACATGATCCCGACGGCAGGTATTGAATACGGCACGAAGATGCCCGACGGCACGGTCCGCTTCACGACGAACGGCAACGGCGGTCCAACCTTCGTCTATGTCAAGGACAACCGGATCATCCGCATAACGCCGATCGATCTCGTCGACAGCGATGCGCCGAGCTGGAGCATCACGGCGCGCGGCAAGACATTCACGCCGTGGCGCCGGGCGGTGGTCAATCCGCACGCGCTATGCCTCAAATCGACCGTCTACTCGGAAAGCCGCCTTCTCTACCCGATGAAGCGCGTCGATTTCGACCCGAACGGGGAGCGCAACCCGCAGAACCGCGGCACCTCGGGCTATGAGCGTATCAGCTGGGACGAGGCGCTGAACATCGTTGCCAATGAGATCAAGCGGCAGAAGCGCGTGCACGGGCCAGGCGCGCTCGGCATTTTCTTCGGCTCCCATCATCAGTGGGGCAATGTCGGCTACTACCTGAGCGCGTTGCTGCGCTTCGGGAATCTGATCGGCTTCACGCGCGTCCACGCCAACCCGGACAGTTGGGAGGGTTGGTATTGGGGCGCGCAGCACCATTACGGGTCGAGCCTCCGGGTCGGCACTCCGTCCTTCAGCAGCACCGTGGAGGACTGTCTGAAGGAAGCCGAGATGATCGTCTTCTGGTCCAGTGACCCAGAGACCACCAACGGCTACGCCAGCGGGCTGGAGGGCACGCAGCGCCGGTTCTGGGCGCGCGAGCTGGGAATTGAGTTCGTCCATATCGACCCCTATCTGACCCCGACCGCGCAGCTTTTCGGCGGACGGTGGATCCCGATACGGCCCGGAACGGATTCGGCGCTGGCCATCGCCATCATGCATGTGTGGATCACCGAGGATCTCTACGATAAGGAATACGTCGCCACTCGCACCACCGACTTCGAGGCTTGGCGGGACTACGTTCTCGGCGTGGAGGACGGAGTGCCCAAGACGCCGGAATGGCAGGAGTCGGAAACCGGTGTTCCGGCGCGCGTGGCGCGGGCGCTCGCGCGGACCTGGGGACGCAAGAAGACGTATCTGGCTGCTGGGGGCCTCGGCGCCGGCTTCGGCGGCGCCGGTCGCACCGCGGGCGGCTCGCAATGGGCGCGCAACATGATCCTGCTCATGGCCATGCAGGGCTGGGGGAAGCCAGGGATCAACTTCGGCAATTTGCAGGTTGGAACTCCTCTCGATCACCATTTCTACTTCCCCGGCTATGCCGAGGGCGGCATCTCGGGCGACCTGGGTTGGACCGCGGCGGCGGTGAACAATTACGTGCGCATGCCGCACGTTCTCAGCATGAATCCGGTCAAGCAGATGATTCCTCGGCTGGCGCTGCCCGATGCCATCACCAAGGGGTACGCAAAGGGCTATCTCTGGGACGGGACGTCGAAGGAGGCGCAGTTCGAGCCATTCGAGTATCCGGCGCCGGGATATTCCCGGATGCACATGCTCTACCGCTATGGCAGCTCGGCCATGGGAACCATCGCCAACTCCGACCGCTGGATCGAGGCGTACCGTCACGAGTCGCTGGAGTTCGTGGTCAACCAGTCGATCTATATGGAGGGCGACGTTCCCTTCGCGGACGTGATCCTTCCCGCATGCACGTCGTTCGAACGCTGGGATATCTCCGACTGGGGCAATTCAGGCGGCTACATCCATCACAATACCGATCAGCTGAACCACCGGATGGTGATGATGCAGCACAAATGCATCGAGCCGCTCGGCGAATCGAAATCCGACTACAACATATTCACCGAGGTTCTGGAGCGGCTTGGGCTCGCCGTCCTGTTCACCGAGGGATGCAGCGAGCTCGACTGGAGCAAACGCGTTTTCGAGTCATCGGACGTTTCGCGAATGATCTCATGGCGGAAGTTCGTGAAAAAGGGCTACTACGTCGTTCCGCCGGCACCGGCCGCGGCACGCGATCCCGTCGCCTACCGTGCATATGCCGAGGGCCGGCCGAAGGATCTTCCCGAGCCGATCCCGCTGCCGGCGCAGTACACCGAGGGGTTCCTGAAGGGGTTGGATACCCAGTCGGGCAAAATCGAGTTCCTGCCGAACTCGCTTCGCCGCGGCGATCCCGACAATCCGGAGCGCCCGGTACTCAACCGCTATGTGACCTCCTGGGAGGGGCCGCGGACGAGCGAGCTTATGGCGAAATATCCGCTGCAGATGATCTCGACGCACCCGCGCTACAGCTTCCATACCTTTAGCGACGGAAAGGACTCGACGATCAACGACATCGAGGATCACCGCGTCCTCATCGACGGCTATTATTATTGGGTGATGCGGATGAACCCGGAGGATGCGCGAAGCCGCGGCATCCGGCACCACGAAATCGTCCGCGTCTTCAACGACCGCGGCAGCGTGCTGTGCGCCGCCGATGTCGCGCCGCTCGTGCCGCCGGGGGTCGTCAAGTCGTTCGAGTCGGCTGCCGTCTTCGACATGTTCGAGGATCCCCGTTTTGGCCGGGTGGACCGGGGCGGCTCTCTGAACCTCCTGACTCCGCCGAGAATGCAGGTGAGGCACACATCCGGCATGGGGACCAACTCTTGTCTTGTCCAGATCGAACCGTGGTCGGAGCCGGCCATGCTGAAGGCAGCCGAGTAAGCCGCGATCGGTTCGCAAGGAGATGAGCCATGGCAAAATGGAACATGATCGTCGACGTCGCGCGGTGTGAGAATTGTCACAACTGCACGCTGGCGCTCAAGGACGAGTTCGTCGGCAACGCGTTCCCGGGCTATTCGGCGCCGCAGCCGCGGCACGGCCACCATTGGATCCGCATTGACCGGCACGTGCGAGGCGAGGGCACGATGGTGGACGTCGCCTATCTGCCGACGATGTGCAACCATTGCGACGACCCGCCTTGCATGAAGGCGTCCGGCGACGCCATCAAGAAGCGCGCCGATGGCATCGTTCTAATCGATCCGGACAAAGCCCGCGGTCGACGCGACCTCGTCGATGCTTGCCCGTACGGCGCGATATGGTGGAACGAGGAGGAAAATCTTCCGCAGCATTGGTTCTTCGACGCTCATCTGCTGGACCAGGGGTGGACCGAGCCGCGTTGTGCCCAGGCCTGTCCGACTGGAGTATACAAGGCGCTGAAAGTGGAAGATGCCGAAATGCAGAGACTCGCAAGGGAGGAGGGTCTTGAAACGCTCCGACCGGAGCTTGGTAGTCACCCGCGCGTATATTATAAGAACCTTTATAGGGTCACGGAATGTTTCATCGGCGGCAGTGTCGTCGCGTCGGTCGGCGATGTGCTCGAATGCGTCGAGGGCGCGTCGGTGCGGTTGACTCGAGGCGATGAGATCGTTGACAGTGCAACAACGGATGCCTTCGGCGACTTCAAGGCCGACCGTCTCACGACAGACAGTGGCGTCTACAGAGTCGAGGTCGATCATCCCGCGCATGGTACGGGTTCCGTCGAAGTGACCTTGGGGGAGAGCCAGTACGTCCCGCAAATCCTGCTTGCACGCCGCTGAGCACAGCTCATCGAATGATGGGCAACAAGCGGCGTGCAGGATGGACGGGCCTGCCGCCGCTGGGAGTTCATGCTGCGGGAGAGGGTGGGTGAGGGCCGGCCCCCTCTACCGCCCGAAGCGGCGGTCGCGGGCCTGATAGGTGCGGATCGCGCGCAAGAAGTCGATGCGACGGAAGGCCGGCCAGTTCACGTCGGTGAAATGGTACTCGCTGTGGACGCTCTGCCACAGCAGGAAGCCCGAGAGGCGCAGCTCGCCGCTGGTGCGGATGATGAGGTCGGGATCGGGCAGGCTGGGCGAATAGAGGTGCCGTCCGATGGCTTCCGGCGTGATCACCTCCGTCGCCTGCTCCAGCGTTAGGTGATGCGTGGCGCAATCGCGCAACAGCGAGCGCAGTGCGTCGGCGATCTCCTCCCGGCCGCCGTAATTGGCGGCGATGGTGAGCGTCATCCGCCGGTTGGCCTCGGTCGCCCGCCGCGCCCGCTCGATCGCGTCCCCCAGGCTCGCGGGCAGCAGATCGACGCGTCCGATCGCCTGCACTCGCACGCCGAGGCGACGCAGGCGGGGATCGGCGGCGAGGCCGCGCATCTTGGCCTCGATCGCGGCGAGGATGCCCGAGACCTCCTCGGCTGGGCGGGCCATGTTGTCGGTCGAGCAGACCCAGAGGGTGACGGCGCCGACACCGAGCGCGGTGCACCAGTCCAGCACCTCGTCCAGCTTGCCCGCGCCCATCTCGTAGATGCGCCGGAAGTCCTGGACGCCATGGGGGGCGCCATTGGGGAGCCCATGGCCCCGTGCATGGCGGCGATTGCCGTCCAGGATGATGCCAACGTGGCGCGGCACCGGCCGCGCGCGCACCTCGGACAGCAGCCGCGCCTCGTAGCGCGTATAGGCCCAGCTGGCCGCGATGTCGGCGCAGCTTCGGGCCAGACTTCGCAGGCGCTGGGCGAGCGCGCTTCGCCGAGAGGGCAGGGCCACCAGGCGCGGGCTCTGAAACGCGATCGGGAGATTCTGATCCATGGAACCTGTCGGGCGGTCAGGGCGCCTGATTACACGCGACTCGGGCCGGCAAGCCACTGCCGATATGAGTGACTTGCAAAGAAGGCCGCCTTCGGGCAGATCGGCTTCCCTGGGTTGCTCCCACGGGCTGAAATACAAGCCTGGCTAGAGCGTTCGGCGGCTGCTGCCTATGCTCGCCGGATGGCGCGCCCCCAGAGCGCGCAGGAGGGAACCTGCCATGAGTGCAGCCGGAGCGATCGCTGGTCCGATCATCGGGCCGCTGGAGGAACGGTCCCGACAATCCGCCTCGTTCCGCGCCGCCAGCGACGGCACGCGGGTGACGCCGACGCATTGGCACATCGCCGCGGCGAACGGGCTCGGCTGGATGTTCGACGGCATGGACGGCGTGATCTTCGCGCTGGCCTCGCCGCTGATCATCAAGGGATTTCGGCGTCACCCTGCCGCAGTACCGCTCGGGCGGGCAGATCGCGCTGCTGATCGGCATTTCCGGCATGTTCGCCTGGCCCTGGCTCGCCGACCGCTACGGCCGGCGCACCCTGCTCGCGCTGAACATCGCGCTGTTTTCGGCCCTGATGCCGGTCCTCGCGGCCATGCAGACCTGGGCGGCATTCATCGCCGTGCGCTGCGCCGTCAACTTCGCCCTGAACGGGGAATGGGCGCTGGGCTCGATGCTGGTCGCCGAGACCTGGCCCGCGCATCTGCGCGGCCGCGTCATCGGCATCAATCGCGGAACCTGGTGCTTCGGCGCGTCCCTGGCCGGAGTGATCGCGACCGTGGTGATCGCGCACTGGGGCTGGCGGGCGGCGTGCATCGTCCCTGCCGTCGTGGCGCTGCTCGCGGTCTATGTCCGTGCCAAGTGCCCGGAATCGCCCTATTGGGTCCGCACGCAGGACCGCAAGCGGCGCATCGAGGAAGCGCAAGCGCGCGGCCTGCCGCTGGCTGCCGAGGATCGCGCCTGGATCGAGAAGACGCACAAGATCCCGCTCCGCCAACTGTTCCTGCCCGACATGCGGCGCAGCACCGCCATCGCGACCTTCATCGCGTGCTGCAGCACCATCATCTACGGCACGGTCGGCGGCTGGATGCCGCTCTACCTGTCGCAGGAGCGGCACTGGTCCACCGCGACCTATGGCAGCTTCTACATCGCCTGGGGCCTGGTGGGCTTTCTCGGCCTGCTCTGCGCCGGCTGGATCTCCGACCGCTTCGGCCGCCGCCCGGCGTTCTACGTCATGCTGGCGGAGGGCGCGGTGTTCATCACGCTGTGGGTATTCGCCAAGACCGATGCCGAGGTGTGGGTGTTCGGCCTGCTGTGGAGCATCGGCTTTCTCGGCTTCTGGGCGCCGGCCATGACCTTGACCGCCGAGGTGTTCCCCACCCGCATCCGTGGCGTAGGCAACGGATTCGCCTGGGCGGTCGCCTGGCTGATCGGGTTCGTGCTGTGGCCGTTCGTCGCCATCGCGCTGCAGCAGCATACCGGTTCGTTCGCCAATTCGTTCCTGCTGATCCCGGCGGCGATGGTGCTCATGGCGGTCGGGGTGTGGCTGTTCGTGCCGGATCATGCGGGGAAGGATCTGGACGCGATCAGCGTCTGACGAGCCCTGCCGCTACTCTCATCGCCAGGTTAGAGTCTGTTGAGAATTAGGGGATTCCGGGCGGTAAGTTTCTTAGGTCAAATGGACATATTTGTTCTGTATGACCGCTTCGAACAGCCGGTGCAGATCGGGCAAGCTCGCGTCATCGTTCGAAAATTGCGAGAACATCGCAGGGACAACCTGAGTTCAGAGTCAAACTCTAATTGGCAGGGCACGGAAGAATACCTCCAGGCCGTAGATGCGATCGAAAATGATCCAGAACCTACCGACGAGCAGGACTAAGGTCACTTACCTTTCACGCAAACCGACCCACTATCCATCGCCACACTTGCATTTCCAGCTAGACAGACTAGATTAAGTATGCGGAGGTTTACATGAGCGAGTGGCAGTTGCAGGAGGCGAAGAACCGCTTCAGCGAAGTGGTGCGCCGCGCCGCGGAAGAAGGGCCGCAGACAGTGACCGTCCACGGCAAGCCCGCCGCCGTGGTCCTCTCGGCAGCCGCCTATGCCAGCTTAAACCCAGCACGGAAGCCGTTGACGCGGTTCCTGCTCGAAGGGCCCGCATGGCCCGATGATCTGGTCGAGGCGATCAACGACCGTTCCCGCGACCCCGGTCGTGACGTCGCGTTCTGATGTATCTGCTGGATACGTGTCTGCTGTCCGAGGCGCGCCGCGGATCGCGCCCCGCTGTCGGTTGGCTCGACAGCGTCGATGAGGGCGCGCTGTTCCTGAGCGTCATAACGCTTGGCGAGATCAGGAAGGGCATCGAGATGCGCGCGCGGAGCGACCGTGTCGCGGCGGACTCCCTTCGGCGTTGGTTGCACAGCCTCTGCACTGGCTACACCGATCGTATCCTGCCGGTCGATGCCGAGGTCTCGCTTGCCTGGGGCACCCTGATGGCCCGCCGCCCGCGTCCGGTGGCGGATGCGCTGATCGCGGCGACCGCCCTGACCTATCGCAAGAACTCTCGTCACGCGCAACCAAGCCGATTTCCAGGATGCAGGCGTGGACATCGTCAATCCCTGGGCGGATTAAGCGACCCCGCCACCCAGGAGACCGACAATGTCCCGCCGCAAGCCTCGCGGCCGCCCGCTCGACGGGTGGCTGGTGATCGACAAGCCGCCGAGGCTGACCAGCACCGACGTGGTGAACCGGGTCCGCCGCGGCTTCGACGCCCAGAAGGCCGGGCATGGTGGCACGCTCGACCCGCTCGCGACCGGCGTGCTGCCCATCGCCTTCGGCGCCGCGACCAAGACCGTGCCCTATGTGATGGACGGCACCAAGCTCTACCGCTTCACGCTCCGCTTCGGCGAGGCGCGCGATACCGACGACGCGGACGGGCAGGTGGTCGCCACCGCGCCATCGCGTCCAAGCGATGCGGATATCAAGGCCGCGCTGCCAGCCTTTCACGGCCTCATCATGCAGGTCCCGCCTTCCTTCTCGGCCGTGAAGGTCGCCGGAGAGCGCGCCTACGACATGGCGCGCGAGGGCCGCGCCCCGGTGCTGGAGCCGCGCCCCGCGCGCGTCGATCGCTTCGCGCTGATCGAACGTCCCGACCCGGACAGCGCCCTGTTCGAGGTGCAATCGGGCAAGGGCGTCTACATGCGAAGCCTGGCGCGCGATCTTGCCATCGCCTGCGGCACGCTCGGCCATATCGCGGCCCTGCGGCGGCTGCGAGTCGGACCGTTCGTGGAACGGCAGGCGATTGCCCTGGACAAAGTGGCCGGGCCGGACCATACCGCCCCGGCTTCCCCGGACCTGCTGCTTCCGGTCGCGACCGCGCTGGCCGACATCCCGGCGCTGGCCTTGACCGAGGCGGAGGTTGCCGATCTGCGACACGGACAGGCGATCAGCCTGGTCGCGCTGCTTGGTCGCATTCCAGAGGCCGCCAGCCCCGATGGAGGATTGGTGCGCGCCATGGCGGGAGGCCGCGTCATCGGGTTGTGCCGGCTCCAGGAGGGCTGGCTCAGGCCCGAACGGGTGCTGTGACGGCATCCCGCGAATCCCGATCAGGAAGGAGCAAACCCGATGTCGCTCACCGCCGAGCGCCGCAGCACGCTCATTACTGACTATGCAAGACAGCCGAACGATACTGGCAGCCCGGAAGTGCAGGTGGCCCTGCTCTCCGAGCGGATCGGCATGCTGACTGACCACCTCAAGACCCACGCCAAGGATTTCCACAGCCGCCGTGGTTTGCTGACCCTGGTCGGCCGTCGGCGTCGGCTGCTGGACTATCTGAAACGCAAGGACAGCCGGCGCTACCAGGAGCTGATTGGGCGGCTGAACCTGCGTCGCTGAGCAGCCGGGGCTGATAACGGGGATGGCCGCGCCTATATGCGCGGTTGTCTGCACGCACTTTCCCCGCGCCATGGTGGTTGCGGGGCAACGCGGGGATCATTCCCGCAACGTCGCGACACGCGGCGGACCACATACCGCCGGTCCGGTACCCGTTTGGGATTCGTGACGGCGTTTCCGGCCACATGGCCCGCGGCCTGCGCGTAATCGCAGCCGCGCTTCCATGCGACCCGAGACGCCGTTTCCCGCCGGGAGACGAGGGCTGATCGGGGATCGTCCGCCGATGCCGCGCGCATCGAAGGACGACGCATGTTCGACTACTACCGCAAGGAACTGGACTGGGGCGGGCGCAAGCTGGTGCTGGAGACCGGCAAGGTTGCCCGCCAGGCCGACGGTGCCGTGATGGTCCGCTACGGCGAGACCATCGTGCTCTGCACCGCCGTGGGCGTGAAGACCTCCCGACCAGGCCAGGATTTCTTCCCGCTCACGGTGAACTACCAGGAGAAGGCGTTCGCGGCCGGCAAGATCCCCGGCGGCTTCTTCAAGCGCGAAGGCCGTCCGTCGGAGAACGAGGTGCTGGTCAGCCGCCTCATCGACCGGCCGATCCGCCCGCTGTTCCCGGACGGCTTCCGCAACGAGGTCCAGGTCGTCGCCACGGTGCTGAGCCATGATCTCGAGAACGACCCGGACATCGTCGCCCTGGTCGGCTGCTCGGCGGCGCTCACTCTTTCGGGCATCCCGTTCTTCGGCCCGGTCGGCGCCTGCCGGGTGGCCTACCGGGAAGGCCGTTATCTGCTGAACCCCACCGCCGACCAGCTTGAGGACGCCGCGCTCGATTTGGTGGTGGCGGGCACCTCCGAGGGCGTGCTGATGGTCGAGAGCGAGGCGCGCGAGTTGCCCGAGGACGTGATGCTCGGCGCCGTCACCTTCGGCCACAAGGCGTTCCAGCCGGTGATCGAGGCGATCATCGAACTCGCCGAGCGCGCCGCCAAGGAGCCGTGGCCGCTGCCGGAGCCGCCGGTCGAGGAGAAGTCGCTCGCCGCGCGCCTGGAGGCGCTGGCCCGCGCCGACCTCGCGTCCGCCTACGCCGAGAAGGAGAAGGCCGCGCGCCACGACCGCATCGACGCCGCCAAGAAGGCCGCGCTGGAACAGGTCACGGCGGAGGGGCTGGATGCGGAGAAGGCCAAGTCGCTGTTCAAGAAGCTCGAGGCCGACATCGTCCGCAACGCCATCCTCGATACCGGTATCCGCATTGACGGCCGGGACACGCGCTCGGTCCGCCCGATCCTGAGCGAGGTCGGTCTGCTGCCGCGCGCGCATGGCTCGGCACTGTTCACGCGCGGCGAGACGCAGGCGCTGTGCGTCGCCACGCTGGGCACCGGGCAGGACGAGCAGGTGATCGACGCGCTCGAGGGCGAGTACCGCGAGCACTTCATGCTGCACTACAACTTCCCGCCCTACTCGGTGGGCGAGGCGGGTCGCATGGGCAGCCCCGGACGGCGCGAGATCGGGCACGGCAAGCTCGCCTGGCGGGCGATCCATCCGGTGCTGCCGGAGAAAGCCAACTTCCCGTACACGCTCCGCGTCGTCTCGGAGGTCACCGAGAGCAACGGATCGTCGTCGATGGCGACCGTCTGCGGCTCGTCGCTGGCGCTGATGGATGCGGGCGTGCCGCTCGCCCGTCCCGTGGCCGGCATCGCCATGGGCCTCATCAAGGAGGAGCGCGGCGTCGCCGTGCTGTCCGACATCCTGGGCGACGAGGACCATCTGGGCGACATGGACTTCAAGGTGGCGGGCACCGAGAAGGGCGTCACCAGCCTGCAGATGGACATCAAGATCACGTCCATCACGCCGGAGATCATGCGCGTCGCGCTCGATCAGGCGCGCGACGGGCGGATGCATATCCTGGGCGAGATGGCCAAGGCGATCACCGGCGCGCGCGGCGACGTCGCCGCCAACGCGCCGCGCATCACTGTCATCAACGTGCCCAAGGAGAAGATCCGCGAGGTGATCGGCACCGGCGGCAAGGTGATCCGCGAGATCGTCGAGCAGACCGGCTGCAAGATCGACATCAACGACGACGGCACGATCAAGATTGCCGCCACCGAACAGGATCGGGCGCAGGCCGCGATCGACTGGATACGCGGCATCGTCGCCGAACCCGAGATCGGGGTGATCTACACCGGCAAGGTGGTCAAGACCGCCGATTTCGGTGCCTTCGTGAACTTCCTCGGCTCACGCGACGGGCTGGTGCATATCAGCGAGCTTGCCCAGGGACGCGTGGCCAGGACCACCGATGTGGTCAATGTCGGCGACAGCGTGAAGGTGAAGGTCATCGGCTTCGACGAGCGCGGCAAGATCAAGCTGTCGATGCGCGTCGTGGACCAGCAGACCGGCGAGGACATCACCGACAAGGTGGGCGCGAAGCCGGGGCGCGGCGGAGATCGGGGCGAGCGCCGCGACCGCGGCGAGCAGCCTTCGGCCGAGCCGGCCGCGGCGGGGGAGTAGCGCCATCAGCAACTTTATGCGTCATGCCCGGATGGGCCATTGCCCCCGGACTTGGTCCGGGGGTTGGCCCGGGCACCCACGCCTTTGCCGCGCGCCAAAAGAGACGTGGGCGGCCGGACCAAGTCCGGCCATGACGGTATAATGCTGCTAAGCGCATTGCGCTCCTTGATGACACGTATGGTGCTGATGCAACCGAGAGGCTGCGCGACAATTCAAAACACGAACGGGGAAGCACGCCCATGAAAGCCATCAACGCCATCCGCATGGGCGGAGCGGAAATCCTGCCGCTGGTTGAAGGCGGCAAGGGCGTGTCTGTCTCCAACGGCCTGTCGTGCGGAAACTGGGCGTTGGCGGGCGGTGTGGGTACGTTCAGCGCCGTCAATGCCGACAGCTACGACGAGCAAGGACGCCGGATCCCGCAGATCTATCACGGCGGCACTCGCCGTGAGCGCCACGAGGAGCTGATCGCCTACGCCATCAAGGGCGCGGTGGCGCAGGCGCGTCGCGCCTATGAGCTGGCCGGCGGCAAGGGACGCATCCACGCCAACATCCTCTGGGAAATGGGCGGCGCCGAGCGCGTCATCAATGGCGCGCTGGAGCAGGCGAAAGGCTTGATCAACGGCATCACCTGCGGCGCCGGAATGCCGTACCGCCTCTCCGACATCGCCGCGCGGTTCAACGTCCCCTATTATCCGATCATCTCCTCGGCGCGCGCCTTCAACGCGCTGTGGCGGCGGGCCTACCACAAGGCAGCGGCTCTACTGGGCGGCGTGGTCTACGAAGATCCCTGGCTTGCCGGCGGGCATAACGGCCTGTCCAACAGCGAGGACCCGACCCGGCCCGAGGACCCGTTTCCCCGCGTGCTCGCCTTGCGCCGCCAGATGCAGGAATTCGGTCTGCACGACACCCCCATCATCATGGCCGGCGGCGTCTGGTGGCTGGAGGAATGGGAGGACTGGATCGACAATCCCGATCTCGGCCCGGTCGCGTTCCAGTTCGGCACTCGTCCCCTGCTGACACAGGAAAGCCCGATCGGCGAGGCGTGGAAACGCCGCCTGCCGATGCTGAAGGAGGGTGATGTCTTCCTGAACCATTTCAGCCCGACCGGCTTCTGGTCGAGCGCCGTCAACAACAGCTTCATCCAGGAGTTGCGCCACCGCAGCGAGCGCCAGGTCGCCTTCACCACCGAACCGGTGGGCGAGCACGTCGCGGTGTTCGGGGTCGGGCCGCGCAAGCGTTCGGTCTATCTCGCCGCGCCCGACCTTGCCAGGGTGCGCGAATGGGAGGCACAGGGCTTCACCGACGCGCTGCGCACGCCGGATTCGACGCTGATCTTCGTCACCCCGGAGAAGACCCGCGAGATCACCCGCGACCAGATCGAATGCATGGGCTGCCTGAGCCAGTGCCGGTTCTCGAACTGGAGCCAGAACCCTCCGCAATACAGCACCGGCAAGCGGCCTGACCCGCGCAGCTTCTGCATCCAGAAGACGTTGCAGACCATCGGCCATGACAGCGATGATCCCGAGGCGATCGAGCACAACCTGATGTTCAGCGGCCACAACGCCTTCCGGTTCGGCCGCGATCCCTTCTACTCGAACGGGTTCATCCCGACGGTACGCCAATTGGTCGAGCGGATCCTGACCGGCCGCTGACTTTGCCCCGGCAAGGCGGCGTGCTTCACTCCCCGTAATCGCGGGGGAGGTTGCGCCGAATGCTGTCCTGGTTCTCCGAATTGACGGCCCGGGAACGTCGCACCATGACCGCCTGCTTCGGCGGCTGGACGCTCGATGCGCTCGACGTGCAGATCTTCAGCTTCGTCATCCCGACCCTGCTGGTCCTCTGGCACATCTCAAGCGGGCAGGCGGGCGAGCTTGCGACCATCACGTTGCTGGTCTCGGCGTTCGGCGGCTGGCTGGGCGGGGCGCTCGCCGATCGCTACGGACGCATGCGGGTCCTGCAAGTCACGATCCTATGGTACGCGGTATTCACTTTCCTCTGCGGCTTCGCGCAGAACTATGGCCAGCTTTTCGTCTTCCGCGCCTTGCAGGGGGTCGGCTTCGGCGGCGAATGGGCCGCCGGGGCCGTGCTCATGGGCGAGGTGATCCAGGATCGCTTTCGCGGCCGCGCCGTGGGGCTGGTGCAGACCGGCTGGGCGATCGGCTGGGGCGCGGCGGCGATCGCCTATACCGTGCTGTTCGCCTTCGTCCGGCCCGAGCTGGCCTTTCGCGTGATGTTCTGGATCGGCATTCTACCCGCCCTGCTGGTGGTCTGGATCCGTCGAAACGTGGCCGAATCCGACCTCGCGCCGCGCCATGCCATCGCCGCAAGCGGCATCGGGCATGCCTTCTCGGCACTCCGCCCGCCCTATCTGGCAACCACCTGGCGGCTCATCCTCATGGTGATCGGCGCGCAGGGCGGCAGCTACGCCCTGTCCACCTGGTTGCCGACCTATCTCAAGACCGTGCGCCACCTGTCCTCGGTCGGCGCGGGCAGTTACCTGCTCGTGCATATTCTCGGCGCGCTCTGCGGCTTCATCGTCGGCTCCTTCCTGTCGGACGCGATCGGGCGCAAGCCGACCTTCCTCATCGCCGTGTTCGGCTCGATGGCGATGGTCCTGATCTATCTGCTGGCGCCGATCGGCAACGGCGCGATCCTGGCGGTCGGCTTCCCGCTCGGCTTCGTCATCTACATGATGTTCCCGCCGATGGGGCCGTTCATGACCGAGCTGTTCCCCTCCGCCGTGCGCGGCACCGGCCAGGGCTTCTGCTACAATGCCGGGCGCGGCATCGGCGCGCTGTTCCCGGCCCTGGTCGGCTGGCTCACGCTGCGCCTCGGGCTCGGCGCGGCGATCGTCGTGTTCACGCTGTTCGCCTACAGCCTGATGGTGGTGGGGCTCATGCTGCTGCCCGAGACGCGGGGGCGGTCGCTCGCAAGCCTGGACGCGCAGGCGCGGGTGCCGGCGGCGGAGTAGCACTCCCCCTGCCCGCAACGCGAGAGGGAGGCAAGGCGTGCTGAACTGGCGTAGGCTTCGCTTCGACCTCAGCGATCCTCCCGCTCGCGCCTCTGCCAATCTTCCTGCTTCATCCGCTCTCGAACGCCGCCCTCCACAGTGCTGCCGGACTGCATTGGCACAAATAAAGTTCCGTTTGTTGGCGGAGCGGGTGGCGCCGTCTCGATCTGGTACTCGTGCGAGATATCCGCGGAAATGCGCTCGGTCAGATGCGGCGCGATGTGATGGGAGGCGTACGACGCCTGAGCTTTCCAGCCGACGGGGAGCTCCTGCACGGGATGGAGCGAAACCCAGACGATGGCGTCCACGACCTTTTGCGGATCATCCATCGCCGCCATGCGCGGCGTGCCTCCGCTGTAGTTGGCGGCATGCTCCCACCAGGGCGTGTCCGCGGCCCAAGGCATGACGGTCGCCACCTTGATCGACTTCATCCCGCTAAGCCGGAGTTCCTGGTTGAGCGCCTGCCCGAGGCTCCTCACGCCGGCCTTCGAGGCGGAATAGGAAGCCTGGTAGGCAAGGGGCACCTCGCTGTCTATGGAGCCGATGTTGACGAGCGTGCCGAAGCCCTGAGTCCGGAACTGCTGAATCGCCGCATGGCTGCCATAGATGACGCCCTTGAGGTTGATATCGATCAGGCGGGAATGATCCTCGATCGGAATATCCCAGAAAGGGCCAATCGCGCCGACGCCGGCATCGTTGATCCAAACGTCTATGCGACCGAACTGAGCAACCGCGGCGTTAGCAAGCCTTTGGATATCCTTCGGGTTGCCAACATCGGTAGTGACGACCAGCGGCACCCCACCGGCAACGCGCACCTGGGCCGCCAACTCGTCGAGCAGGTTTGTGCGACGAGCGGCGAGCACCACATTGGCATGGTCGGCGGCGAGCTCCATCGCGACGCCACGGCCGAAGCCGCTGGACGCGCCGGTAATGACATATGTCCTGCCGGCGATCCGCTCCTGGTCGCTCGCCCCCAGCTGAGGAGTCGCGCAGCCGCCAAGCGCGAGGCCGAGGACACCGATCAATAGGGACCGAGCCAGCGCCGTCCTCGGGATCATCGCACTTCCCCTTCCGTTCCGGTCCGGCCGGCTCATGCGTCCGCTATGTCGCGAGACCAGGGCCACCACCGCCGACCCATGGGTAAGCCTGCGACCCGAGATGCGTTCCCGACCGCAATCTACGGCGCGAAATGCATCCCCTGTAGGCGGATGATTCCGTCCGGCACCTGCACGAACCCCTCAAGCGTCTTCTTCATCCCGACGGTGTTCTTCGGGTTCCAGAGATAGATTAGCGGCAGGTCCTTCCGCTCCTGCTCCCAGATCCGGGCGATGATCGCCTTGCGCTGCCCGGCGTCGTTGGTCTGGCGCTCCTGGTCCAGCAGCTTGTCCATCTCCGGGCTGCTGTAATGGCCGTAGTTGAACGTGCCGCCGGTATGCAGGAACTGGTACATGTTGCCATCTGGATCGACGCGCCCGGACCATCCGACATTGAACGCCTCGAAGCGCCCCGCATAGCCGGCCTGCAGCGAGGAGGCGAACTCCATCGCGGTGATCTTGACGTCGAACCCGGCCTCGCGCGCCATGGCCTGCATCACCTCGCCCACCTGCTGGGCATCGGCGCTGTTGGCAACGGTCAAGGTCACCGGCACTGGCAGCTTCACCCCCGCCTGCTTCAGCAGCGCCTTGGCCTTGGCCACGTCGCGTGGCGGTGGCTGAATGGAGGGGATGTAGTAGGGCGAACTCGGCGAGTTCGCCTGGGCGATGGGTGTGTAGAGCCCATTATAGACCACCTGGATGATGGCGGTGCGGTCGAGCGACAGCTCGAAGGCTTGGCGGACCGACGCGCTCTGCCCGACCGGCGAGTTGGCCTGCGAGCCATTGCCAACGTTGAAGGTAGTGCCCTGATAGAACAGGCTGTCGCCGATCGCGAGCTTCAGCCTGGGATCCTTCTGCACCGCCGGCACGTCGGTCGGCACGATGTACTCGACCAGATCAAGCGCCCCGGCCTGCAGGTTGGCCAGCCGCACCGCCGGGTTCGGGTTCGGCAAGTACACCACCCGGTCGAAATGGATCGCTCCGGCGTTCCAATAGCCAGGGAAACGCTGCAGCACGATGCGGTCCTGCGGCACGCGCTCGACAAAGCTGAACGGGCCGGAGCAGACCGGATGCAGGCCGAACTTGTCGCCCGCCTGCTGCACCGCCTTCGGTGGCAGCACGATGCCGGAGCGGTCGGCGAGCTGCGCGATCAGCGGCGCGTCCGGCGCCTTCAGATCGAGCTGCACCGTCAGCGGGTCGATCACGACGATGTTGGCGATCGAGCTGATCTCGCTCCGCCGCATGCTGCCCGTGGCGTTCAGGTCGCGCAGCAGCGTGAACTTCACCGCCTCGGCGTCCACCGGCTCCCCGTCCTGGAATTTCACCCCTTGGCGCAGATGGATCACCAGATGCGTCGGGTCCTTGTATTCGTAGCCGGTGGCGAGCTGCGGCACGATCTCGAGCTTGGGCGAGACGTCGAACAGCTTGTCGCACAGCCCTGCGAAGACGATGCGTCCGACATAGCTGGAGCCCAGCGTCGGATCGAGCAGGTCGGGGTCCTCGCGCAGTCCGATGCGCAGCGTCTTTTCCTGCGCGGACGCGGCCACGCCGGGCAGCAAGGCCAGCGCGCAGACCAGGCCGAGGGCGAAGCGTCGCATCAGGCTCTCCGTCGTTTATCGTGGATCACGCTTCGCCAGGCGGGCGCGCGTCGCGGGCGATGATCGCGTCGATCACCGCGCGATCATGAACGCCCCACCGACTATCGGCGCCGGGCAGCAGGCGGCGGAACACGGCGAAACGCTCCTGACTGACCCGATACAGGCGCCGCAGCTCGGCCAGCGGGTCGGGATGGTCGTCGGCGCGGATGTCGAGATCGGGGTAGGGGTCGCGCGTGCAGACCTTCAGCGCCGCCGACTGCTTGCCGCGCTTGTCGCCACCCGCCGCCTCTCCCGCCTCCATGGCGGCCAGCAGCCGCTCGGCCAGGGTCCCGCGCGCGGCCACGAACGCCTCCAGCGTGCGCGCGACCACAAGCGGGCCGGCCAGCATGTTGCCGGCGACCGAAACATCCGTGCCCTGGACATGCCCGGCCCAGGCGACGCACGCCGCGCCGGTATGCTGCGCAACTCGCCCGGCGGCATCGAGAATATGGAGTTGCCGGTGCGGCGCGCCGGGGTCGGGATCGGTCAGCGCGGCGAGAACCGCGCGCGGGTCGTCGCCGACGCGGAGTCTCGGCATCGCCTCCACCCCATAGAGCGGGTTGACCAGCGCCTGGGTGGACAGCGCCGCAACGCCGCCCTCGACATGCAGGCAGAGCGCGCCGACGGCGAAGAAGCGGGAGGCGACCGCAGCGCCCAGGGCGCCGGACTCGGGGTCGTGGGCAAGGATGGACCAGGTCATGCGGGTATGATCTTGCGCCCTGTCCAATCCGGCAAGGAGGGTGTTGAAGGCCGGGCGCGGTCGGCGCATGTCACGCACGAAGGACGGATCAGCCCATGCGCGCATGGTTCGGCCGTACGCTGTCGCTGGCTGCCGCCAGCGCGGCGCTCGCGGCCTGCACCCAGGTCTATACCACGCCTCCCGGCGGCGGCCCGCTGGAGCTGACCGCCGTGTACACGACGCTCCCTGTGGCCGGCACGCAGCCGGTGCCCCGGCCGGCACCCTCGACCGCCTATGGCCACGATGGAGTGTACGCGGGTACGGCCCAGGCGCTGGACAGCGCCGGCGCACGCTGCGCCGAGCTTCGCCACGCCGCCGATTTCCGGGTCGCGGGACGCGCAGTGACCTTCGGTCCCTTCCGGGGCACTATCGGCGAGGAGGGCGGGCTACGGATGATCTACGGGCAGAACACGCTGGTCGGCCATTTCGAGGGAGACGCGTTCCGCGGCGTGATCGACTTCCAGGTGCCGCCTTGTAGCTACGCGATGCTGCTGCGGCGGCGCGGACCGGCCCAATGATGAGCCTCGATCCCGACCGCCTGGCGCGCGCGCTCCTGCGGGACATGCCTGACGCGCTGATCGTCGCCGATGCGGCTGGCCTGATCCAGTTCTGGAACGCGGGCGCCGAGCGCCTGTTCGGGTTCCCCGCCGAGGAGGCGCTGGGCCAGTCGCTCGACATCATCATCCCCGAGCGGCTCCGGGCGCGTCACTGGACCGGCTTTCACGAGACCATGCGCACCGGGCGTTCGCGCTACGGCGCGGGGGAGATCCTCTCCGTGCCCGCGTTGCGCAAAGACGGCGCGCGGCTCTCGGTGGAGTTCACCATCGTTCCCCTGCACGATCCCGCCGGCCGCATGGAGGGCATCGCGGCGATCATGCGCGACGGGACCGCGCGATTCGAGCAGGTCCGGGCGCTGCAGAAGGAAATCGCGGCCCTGAAGTCCCCGGCGGCCAGCGGCTAAAAAAAGCCCCGCTCCCTTGCGGGGCGGGGCGAAGGTGGCGGCGCGCCAGAACTCGCTTGCTGGCGGCGCACCGCATTGGGGGAGGAAGCCAGCGAACACCAGGGTTATCGCCTTCGAAAGCGGCACCTTCCGGGAATGTTTGCGGCGGAAATCTGAAAATCCGCGTTAATCGCAAAAATAATTGTGAGCCGCAGGGCCCTGTGCGGCACACCGAACCCCCGATCAGAAGCGGAGTCGAACCCCGGCGTAGGCAGCCACTGGCGGCGCGGGGCTGAGGCTGCGGGTGATGGTGGCGCCGGGAGCCGCGGCGATCGGCACCGTGCTCGTGGGCGAGAAGGTGCCGAAGGTCTCGTATTTCACGTTCAGCAGGTTCTGCACCAGGCCGAAGACCTCAAGGTTTTTCGTGAGTTGGTAACTCGTGTTGGCGTTGAGTACCACGTACTGGATTCGTCTTCGCGGTCAGGTTGGCCTCGTCGCCGAACAAGTACTGGCCGCTGCTGACAAGCCCGGAGAAGCCAACCGTCCAAAGGTCCGTGACCGCGTAGCTGGCGCCGAGCTTGAACCGGTGCGCGGGCACGCCCGGCAGATGGTCGCCGGGCACGACATGGATTTGGCCGCTCGCGTCCGCGCCGGGATTGAGCGGGCTGTCGAGCGTCAGCGGCGCCTGAAAGGTGGCGCCGGTGTAGGCATAGTTGACCCAGGCGCGCAGGCGCGACCCGCGCCAGGTCAACCCCGCCTCCAGCCCCTGCCGGCGCGTCTGCCCGATGTTCTGGAAGAAATCGAGGCCGGGTATGGCGCTGGCGACGAACGCGATGTCGTTGTCGTCATTGGTGCGGAAGAACCCGACATTCCAGTCGAGACTGGCGCTTGCGGCGGGCCGCAGCCGGCCGCGCAGTCCCGCCTCGATCGTGTGCGAGACCACCTGCTTGAGGTCGGGGTCGCCGGTGAAGAAATTGGCGAGCGTGCAAGGACTTGTCGGGCTCGCGCAGGACAGCTCGGCCGGCGTCGGCGCACGATTCCCCCCGGAATAGCTCGCGTACAACGAGAGACTGGGCAGGATCTGATAGGTCAGGCCGACCCCTGGGTTGAAATGGGCGTAGCCGTGGTTGCCGTTCAGCGCGGTGCCGTTCTGGTCGCTCAGGTCGATTTGCGCCACGTTCAACCGGCCCGCGAGCGACAGCGCCAGCCGGCTGGTGATGTCGAACACGTCGGCGAAATAGGCGCCGTAGTACGCGTTGGTGATGCCGACGCGGACCGGCGCGACGGGACCCCCCGGCTGGTCGATGAGGATGCCGGGACCGATGAAGACCCCGTTCACGTCGGTCACGCCGCCAAGCAGCGTGCTCGCGGTGAAAGTCGACACGCCGCCGTCGAAACTCAGCCCCGCCACCACTTGGTTGTGCCGGCCAAGCAGCGTCGAATCGTGCGTGACCTGCACCGCGGCACCGTAGCCGTTGCTGTCCACTGCCTCATTGTTGAGCTGCGAGTAGGGGCCGCCGTTCAGGAAATCCGGAACAGGGTTGCCGGCGCGGTCGAACAGCGGGTCACCGCCGCTGTCGCAAAGGAATCCCGGTGTTGTCGCGCAGAGCATGGTACCCGACGCGTTGCCGTTGGCAATGCGTTGCGAGAGATTGTCATAATAGAGGACGCCCTGGAGCGAGGTGGCGTCCGTGACGCTCCATGTGCCGGACAGGCTGACCAGGCCGTACTTGTTCGTCGTCCGGTTGGGCGCGGTGAAGGTGGCGGTGCGATCCACGTCCAGGAGCTGGACAGGCAGCGTGGCCGGGCTGTTCAGCGCATTGTCGGCGAGCAGCACGTTCAGGTGCAGCTCCGCCTTCTCGGAGCGCCAGCCCACGTCACCATAGAACTGGCGGACGTCGGAGGCGTTGAGCTGACGCCAGCCATTGCTATGAAAGACGTTGCCGGCGACGTAGGTCGATACGTTGCCGCTCTGCTTTCCGTACCTGCAGGCTGCCATCGACGGTGCCGAACGATCCGCCGTACAGTTCCGCCAGACCACCGTGCCAGGTGAAGCCGTTCTTGAGCTGGATGGAGAGCGATCCGCCGAGCGCGTTGAGCCCGAACACGGGATTGGAGCCTTCCAGGTTCGTGCGGTCGATCGCGACCGATGGCAGCAGGTCCCAGTTCACCGAATCCGAGAAGGGCGCGTTGAACCGCACGCCGTTCACGTACACCGCAAGCCCTTGCGGGTTGCCGTCGAGCGGCGAGACGACAAAGCCGCGATACTCCAGGTTGGGCTGGAACGGATTGCCCTGCGCGTCGTCGAGCGCGACCCCTGGCGTCTGCTCGTTGAGCGCGCCGAGCGCATTCGGAATGCCGGTGCGCTCGATGTCCTGCCCGGTCAGCACGTTGACACCGGCTGGAGCTTTGTTGCGATCGATGCCCGAGCCTAGCAGCGGCGAGGGGGCGACGACATTGACTTCGGGCAGTTGGGTGACCGACGCCGTTTGCGAGTGCCCCAGGCATGGCAGCGCCATGGCCGCGATCCAAACGGCCCAGGCCACGGCTCGTCGGCCCAATTCCTGAAGAAATTTTCCGAGCCGCATAGAGTCTAGTCGCCGCAAAGACGTGTTTCCCTGACAGGCGCGCCTTGTGCGCCGGCCGAGTAGGCGGCAATCCACGACGGTCCGCTAGGGCAATGCTTCCCGATTCCCAGGGAAAAGCTTCCCGATCGGCGAATGACAGGGTGAAATGCGCATCATGATCACCTGGAGGGATGCAGGATCATGTCGTTGCGCCTCCGACTTATCGTCTCCTTCGCCATTCCCCTGGCGTTCAGCCTCGTGTTCGGCTGCATGCTCGTCAGCTGGCATGCGACGCGGTCGGTGCGCACGGAGTTGACGGCGGCGCTGGAGGTGGGCCGGCAAAGCGTCCACGCCGGGATGGAGGAGCTATCCCTTGCCGGCGATCCTGGGCACGACCTGCGCAGCCTGATCCGCACCTTCGACGGCAATCGCCATGTGCGGGCGACCCTGCTTGGCCCAAGCGGCACCGTGCTCGTTCAGTCGCGGCTGTTGTCTCCCGCCGCCTCGGTCCCCGGCTGGTTCCGCGACCTGATCGGCCCACACATTCCGCCGTTTGACGTCGCGGTCCCGTCGGACGGAGCCGATGAGCCGACTATTCGGCTGCAGACCGATCCCACCAATGAGGCCGGGGAGGTCTGGGGCGAGTTCCACGACGCCGCCCTGGCACTGGCCGTCTTCTGCCTTTTGGCCTTGGCATTCACCACATGGACGGTCAGGCGGTTGCTGCACCCCATATCGGGGTTGATCGCCGGATTGTCGCGCGTCGGGTCGGGCGACTACGATGCGCGGGTGGTCGAGGAAGGTCCGGCGGAGCTCGCAATGCTCGCCAGCGGCTTCAATCGGATGGCCGCGCGCCTCACCGCAATCGAGGCGCAGAACCTTCGACTGCACGCGCAACTCGCCAGTTTGCAGGAGGAGGAGCGTGCCGACCTCGCGCGCGACCTGCACGATGAGATCGGCCCTTCGCTGTTCGCCATGAGCATCACGGCAGCGACGATCGACGCGTTGGCGAAGGCCGGACGGAGCGGCGACATCCCCGAGCAGGTACGGGCAATCCGGGACGTGATTGCTGGCACGCAGCGCCACATCAAGGACATCCTGGGCCGCTTGCGGCCTGGTTGTGCCATCGAGCTTGGGCTTGGCCCAGCGGTCCAGAGCCTGATCGCGTTCTGGCGCACTCATTGTCCCGCCATCGCTTTCGCCGTCGAACTGTCGATCGACGAGACAATGCTCAGCGACGTGTTCAAGGAGACGTTCTACCGTATCGTCCAGGAGGCGTTGAGCAACGCGGTGCGGCATGGCCGGCCGAGCCGAATCGGGATTGCGATCAAAGGCGGCGTTGGCGGGACTGTCCTTGAGGTGAGCGACAACGGTGCCGGCTCGCCGGCAGCGGAACGGCCAGGCTTCGGACTCATGGGAATGCGTGAACGGGTTGCTGCTCTGGCAGGTACGATCTCGATCGACGGCCCGAAAACGGGTTCAGGTTGGCGCGTTGTCGTTCGGCTACCGCTGCCCGCTACGGTCCAGATGTGCGCGGCCGTACCATGAAAATCCTGCTCGTCGACGACCACTCGATCGTGCGCGCGGGGTTGCGTGGACTGCTCGCCACACTCCCTAGATCCGAGTTGGCCGAGGCGGCGACGGGCGAGGAGGCGCTGGCGCTGGTCCGCACTGCGCGCCCAGACTTGGTCATCCTCGACCTGAACCTGCCGGGCATCGGTGGTTTGGAGCTGGTGCGCCGATTGCTGGTGGAGGATCGGACGGCGCGCGTTCTGGTGCTCAGCATGCACGCGGAGCCGCTGTATGCAGCGCGCTCAATCGAGGCGGGTGCCAGAGGCTACTTGAGCAAGAACGCCGCGCCGGAGGAGCTGCTGCGGGCGGTCCGGAAGGTTGCAGAGGGAGGGCGCTACATCGAGAGCGACATTGCCCAGGAACTGGCGATGCAGACCGTCTCGACGACGGACCCGCTACGCCAGCTTGCCGATCGCGATTTGGAAATCCTTCGCTACCTGGCAGAAGGCCGCAGCATGACCGACATCGCCGGCGCGCTCAGCCTCAGCTACAAGACGGTGGCCAACGCGTGCAGCCGGATCAAGGCCAAGCTCGGGGTTGCCCGGACAGCGGATCTCATCCGCATCGCAATCGAGATCGGCGTCGCGCCGGGTTAGTTCTCGAGTTGGAACTGGATCGGAACTTCGGCGGAAGCCGACACTGGCCGGCCGCCTCGCATTGCCGGCATGAACCGCCACTGGCGTACCGCCAGGAGTGCCGCGTTGTCGAGGCTTGTGTGGCCGCTGCTCTGGCCGATCCCCACCGCCAGCGGTGTGCCGTCCGCACCGACGCTGACCCGTAGGAGCACACGCCCTTGCTCGCCGCGCCTTCGTGCGAGTTCCGGATAGACCGGCGGCCGGTCGGCGGCCATGCCGGCGACCGGCCGTGGCGGAACCATTACGCTCGGAGGCCCTTGCCTGGAAGTCGGAGCGGGAGAGGCCGGCGCCATGCGCGATCCATGAGATGCATCGGCGGCGGGGCTGCGCGCGGCCGGTGCGCTGGTCGGCCGCGATGCCGGGCGGGGCCGTGGCGGCGGATGTTCGGGCGTTACCGGCTTCGCGGGCAAGGGCGGCTGCTCAGGCTCGGCCGGCCGGGCCGTTGTGGGCTCAGGCGGGGGTGGCTGATCCGACATCTGCGTCGGGGTGCTCGGCACGACGGGGGGAAGTGGCGTCTTATCTGGAAGCGGCTCTGCCGTCTGCGCAGCCGGTGGCGGGGACGGCTGCGGAGACTTCGACCTTTTGGGCCGCTGTAGGCGCGGGTGGCGGCACTGGGGCCGGCACGGAAGCTGCCTCCGGCGCCGGCGGTGGCGGCTGATCCGTCTTCTCCGGCTGGGTGCTTGGTTCCGCTGGTGTAGGCGCCTCATTCGGAACCGACTCTGCCGCCCGGGCAGGCGGCGCGGCCGTCTGTACGGGTGCTGGCGTCGGCTCGAAGACGACCGCGACCGAATCCTCTTCCGAGACGGGAACGTCGCTCGTCTGGACCTGAACGAAGAAAAGCACGCCCGCGAGTATTGCCGCATGGGCAAGGACGGAAAGCGCGATCCGGCGACCGGAGGGCGAGCTTCGCCACTTCCGAACAAGCGCCAGGGCAGCCGCATCCTTGCGCTCTGACAGCTCGGCCCCGTGATCCCTCTCAAGAGATCGCACATCGATAACAGGTCCCACGCGGACCGACACGGTGCTCCCCCAATGTCTTGCTTGCGCGCTTGCCGTCCTTCTACGGGCCTCTTACCGGGCCTTCAAGGCAGGTGCCCCTCTGCGCCGTCAGCTCGGAGGGGCAGCGCGGTACCTATCCCCCAAGCGGCGACCAGGCCGGGTCGGTGGCGTTGGTCGCGGTCGGGATTGGGCGCTGGTTGAAGCCGGTGATGTCCACCGACACCAGATGCGAGGAGAAGCCGGCGCCGGTGGCGCTGGTTGCTCGGCTCTGGCTGAAGAACATCAGCACGCGCCCATTGGGTGCGAAGGTCGGTCCCTCGATGTCCCAGCCTTGCGCCAGGATCCGCTCGCCGCTGCCGTCGGGGTGCATGACGCCGATATCGAACCCACCAGACCCGCCGCCGAACCGGGTGAAGGCGATCAGGTCGCCACGCGGCGACCAGACCGGGGTCGCATAGCGCCCTGACCCGAAGCTTATCCGCCGCGCCGCGCCGCCGCTCGCGCTCATCACGTAAAGCTGCTGATCGCCGCCGCGATCGGAGTTGAACACGATCTGCCCGCCATCCGGGCTGTAGCATGGGCTGACATCGATCGAATCCGAGTGCGTCAACCGCTGCGCCGCGCGGCTAGCCAGGTCCACCACGACGATGTCCGAACCGCTGCCCTGGGCAAGCGACATGATGACGCGTCCGCCGTCGGGCGAGAAGCGCGGCGCGAAGGTCATGCCCTCGAACTCGCCGAGCGCGCTCTGCCGGCCGCTGCCGAGGTCGAGCAGATAGACGCGCGGGCGGTTGTTGGCGTAGCTCATGAACGCGAGCTGGTCGCGCACCGGCGCGAAGCGCGGCGTCAGCACCATCCAGGTGCCGTCCGTCAGCAGGCGCTGGTTGGCGCCGTCCTGGTCCATGACGGCGAGGCGGCGCACCTGCCGCCCGCGCGGCCCGGTGGCGGAGATATAGGCGATGCGGGTATCGAAATAGCCCTTCTCGCCGAGCAGCCGCTCATAGATCACGTCGGCCATGATGTGGGCGATGCGGCGCCAGTTGGCGCTGCTGGTGGTGTAGGCGGTCCCCTGGAGCTGCGCGCGCGGCAGCACGTCCCACAGGCGGAATTCCACGCGCATGCTGGGGCCGGACACCTGCACCGTACCAGTCACCAGCGCCTGCGCCCCGATCGCCGCCCAGTTCTGGAAGTCGGGCGTTCCGCCGGCGCCAGCCGAGCCCTGGACGAAGGCGGCCTGCCCGATCGGGCGGAACAGGCCGGAATTGCCGAGATCGGCGGTGATGACCTGCGCGATGTCGCGGCCGAGCGCGGCCGAGGCCGGGTCCGTGCCGGCGAGGTCGGTGATCGCGATCGGGATCGGCGCGGCACGGGCGCGGCTCACGTCGATGACCGCGCTCGTGGCCTGGGCGCGGACGGGACCGGCGGCGAGCAGAGAAGCGGCGCCGGCCGCGCCGATCAGGCCGCGGCGAGGCAGAAGGGGTACGACGTGAGGGTGCGTCATGCGGGTCCTTGGCATGGGATCAGAGGTGGATCGGTCAGGGTCGGAACCGGAACGTCAGCACGTTCACCTTGCCCAGCATCCTTGGCGGCAGGGGCAGGTTGGCGCAGTCGGGCGACATGACCGCGCGCACCGCCCGCTCGGCGAAGGCGCGAAGGCTGGGGTTGGACAGGCGGCCCTGATCGGCAGCCGCCACCTCGGCGCGGCGCACCACGCCGTCCGCGTCGGTGGTCACGGTGAGCAGGACCGACATCCGATCGAGGTCCGGCGCACCGGGATCGGACGTCCAGCAAGGGCGGACGTGATCGCCGATCGCACCCCGCTCCGCTCCCGACAAGGCTCCGGTCTCGTCCGCCGCCGGGCTGCCGCCCGCCTCCGGCGCCCCGCCCTGGCGGGGGTTGGCGCGCGCCTGCGGTGCATGTTGTTGCGCCCGGGCCAGCGCACGCAGCTTCTCCAGCGTGTTCTCAAGCGCGGGGCTGGAGGGTGCCGGATTGGTGGTCGGATGGGGCTGCGCGGTCGGGCTAGGGGGCGCGGGCGGCGGCGGCAAGGGCAGCGGTGGTGCCGGGGAGGGCGCGGGCTGCGCTTGCGGCGGGGTGGGCGTGGGTGGCGGCGGCACTGGTGGGGGCGGCAGCGGCAGCGCCTCGGCCGGCGCCGGCGTGGGTGCCGGGCGCGGGGGCGGCGGCGGAGCCGGTGTCGGCGGCGGCTGGATCGCCGCGGGCGCGGGTGGCGGGGGCGGAGGGGGCGGGGGCGGCGTCGCGTCCTCGAGCGGCTGCGGCTTGGGCGGGGCCGGGGCCGGACGCGCCGGCATGGGAACAGCGGTGCGCGCCGGGGCCGAATTGCTCGCCGGCTTCGCCGCTTTCGCGGGCGGGGCGGATTCGGCCTGGAACACCATGCCCACCGCCGTCTCGGGCGGTGGCTCGGGCGGCTGTGCCAGGGGCAGGCCGATCAGCACTGCGCAGAGGAGAAGGACATGCAGCGCAGCGGAGGCGAAGGCGCCCCGGCGGAGCTCGGGGCTCATGGTCTCGGACGCCGCCAACATCGCTCAGCCAGTCTTGCCCCGTCCGGCCGGCGCGGGCGCCGGCGTGGCACCGGTGGAACCCGGACCGGGCGGCGCCTGCTCGGCCAGCAGGGCGACCTTGGTGAACCCGCCCTGCGTGATCGTGCCCATCACCTGCATGATCCGCCCGTACGCGAGATCCTTGTCGCCGCGCACGAAGATGCGCCGGTCGGCATTGCCCTGCGCGATCGCCTGCAGCTTCGCCACCAGCCCGTCGAGATCCACCTTCTCGTTTTGCAGGTAGATCTGCCCGTGCGCGTCGATCGAGACGGTGAGCGGCTGGCTATCGGAATTGAGGGGCTGCGCGTCGGTCTTCGGCAAATCAACGTTGACGCCCGAGGTCATCAGCGGCGCCGTCACCATGAAGATGATCAGCAGCACGAGCATCACGTCCACCAGCGGCGTGACGTTGATCTCGGCCAGCGGACGGTAGCGCCCCCGGCCCTTGCGCGGCGACAGCGGCCCCGCGGCCATGCTCAGCCTCCCGTCCCAATCGTCGTCGTCATGCGCGCTCCTCGCCCTGGCGCGACAGGATCGCGCTGAACTCGCTCCCGAACGCCTCCAGCCGCCCGGCGAAGCGGGCCAGGTCGGTGCTGATCTTGTTGTACGCGAGCACCGCGGGAATTGCCGCCACCAAGCCAATGGCGGTGGCGAACAGCGCCTCCGCGATGCCCGGCGCGACCACGGCGAGATTGGTGTTGTGCATCGCCGCGATCGCCGAGAAGCTGTGCATGATCCCCCATACGGTGCCGAACAGGCCGATGAACGGCGCCGTGGCGCCGACCGAGGCGAGGAACACCATCCACCGCTCCATGCGGTCCATCTCGCGGTTCACCGTGACGGTGATGGCGCGATCGACGCGCTCGCGCACGCCGGTCTTGACGAGCTCCACCCCGTTGACGCGCGCGCTGCGCCGCCACTCGCCCATGGCCGCGCCGAACACCGCGGCCATGGGGTGGGTCGGGCGCGTTCCCTCCTCGTCGAAAAGTTCCTCTAGACTCCCGCCAGACCAGAAGCGGTCCTCGAACCCGTCGGCATCCTTGTTGGCCTTGCGCAGGCTCGACCATTTCTCGAACACCACCGCCCAAACCCAGACCGAGGCGGCGAGCAGTCCGACCATCACCAGCTTCACCACGATGTCGGCTTGCAGGAACAGTCCCCACAGCGACAGGTCGCCGGCGGCGGCCCCCAGAGTCGCGGCGCCCTGGTTCACGGCATCGACAGCCCGGTCCATCCTACTTCCCTTCAGCCGGCGGCCGGTCCGCCAGCATCCCCTCGAACGCGGCCCGCCAACGCGGCGGGATGCGGGCCGGCTTCGTGCCGTCGAGCATGACGCACGCTAGCTCGATTTCGGCCACCGCGCACGACCCGAGCCGGCCGCGTATGTCCTGGCGCAGCCTGTACGACGGCGGCGCGCAATTCCACGGGCTCGGTGACGACCTCCAGCGAATCGTCCAGCCGCGCGGGGCGGAAATAGTCCAGTTTCGCGCGCCGCACCACGAACATCAGCCTCCAGTCGCGCACCATCTCGGCATGCGGCACGCCGAGATCACGCAACGCCTCGGTGCGCGCCCGTTCGGCGAAACGGAGGTAATTGGCATGATAGACGATGCCGCCCGCGTCGGTGTCCTCGTAATAGACCCGCAAGGCGTAGCGGTGCCGGCCCTCACGGATGGAGCCATGTGGCATCAAGCCTCGCCCCCGAGCAGGTCGAGCTGGCTCTGCGGCGTGGCGGGCGGCCGCAGGCCCAGGTGACGCCATCCGGTCTCGCCCAGCATCCGCCCGCGGCTCGTGCGCAGCACGAAGCCCTCCTGGATCAGGTAGGGCTCGATCACGTCCTCCAGCGTATCGCGCGCCTCGGCCAGCGCGGCCGCCAGGGTCTCCACGCCGACGGGACCGCCGGCGTGGTGCTCGGCGATGCGGCGCAGATAACGCCGGTCCATCGCGTCCAGCCCGCGCGCATCCACGTCCAGCCGGCGCAGCGCTGCGTCGGCGGCGGGGCGATCAACGACTGCCGTGCCGTCCACCAGGGCGAAGTCGCGCACGCGGCGCAGCAGGCGCCCGGCCACGCGCGGGGTGCCCCGCGCGCGCCGCGCGATCTCGGCCGCGCCGTCGGGTGCCAGCGCCAGGCCGAGCTTCTCGGCGCCCCGGCGGACGATCAGCTCCAGTTCCTCGGGGGTATAGAACACCAGGCGGAGCGGGATGCCGAAGCGGTCGCGCAGCGGCGTCGCCAGCAGGCCCGCCCGTGTCGTGGCGCCGACCAGGGTGAAGGGCGAGAGGTCGATCCGCACCGACCGCGCCGAGGGGCCCTCGCCGATCATCAGGTCGAGCTGGAAGTCCTCCATCGCCGGATACAGCACCTCCTCGATCGCCGGCTGCAGGCGGTGGATCTCGTCGATGAACAGTACGTCGCGGGGCTGGAGGTTGGTCAGGATCGCGGCCAGATCGCCGGCGCGCTGGATGATCGGGCCGGAGGTGGCGCGGAAGCCGACGCCCAGCTCGCGCGCGACGATCTGCGCCAGCGTGGTCTTGCCGAGACCGGGCGGGCCGTGCAGCAGCACATGGTCGAGCGCCTCGGCGCGGGCGCGGGCGGATTCGATGAACACCGCCAGGTTCTCGCGCGCGGCCCGCTGGCCGATGAACTCCGAAAGACGCTGCGGGCGTAGCGACGCCTCGCCCGCATCCTCGTCCAGCCGCGCCGGGGAGACGGCGCGTTCCTCGTCGCTCATGCCGGACTCCGCTGCGCCAGTTCGTTGAGGCTGTCACGGATCACCGCGTCCAGCCCGGCGTCCTGGCCCAGCCGCTCGATCACCTTGGTCACCACCGGATGCGCCTCGACACGGCGATAGCCGAGATTGACCAGCGCGGACAGCGCGTCCTCGACCGGACCGGGCGAGGCCGAGGCGGGCCACGTGATGCCCGGCGCGGACGGCATCGCGCCCGCCTTGTCGCGCAGTTCGGTCAGCAGCCGCACGGCAAGCCGGGCGCCGACACCCGGCGCGCGGGTCAGGCTGGCACGGTCTCCGGCGGCGATCGCGCCCACCAGCTCACGCGGCGACAGGGCGGAGAGCACCGACAGCGCCACCCTGGCGCCGACGCCCTGCACCGTCGTCAGTAGGCGGAACCAGTCGCGCTCGGCCGGGTCGGCGAAGCCGTACAGCACGATGGCGTCCTCGCGGACATGCGTCTCGATCAGCAGCCGTGCCGTCTCCGAGCCCGACGGCAGCGCGGCGAGGGTGCGCGTCGAGGCGTACACGAGGTAGCCGACGCCGTTCACGTCGAGGACGCAGCTCCCCTCCTCGCGCTGCGCGATCCGCCCGGTAAGCAGCGCGATCAAGCCCGCGCCTCGGCCCGCGCCCAGGCGATCCGGCTAGCGCGGTGATGCGCGTGGCAGATCGCCACCGCCAGCGCGTCGGCCGCGTCGGCGCGACGCGGGATGGCGCCGGGCAGCAGCCGGCGCACCATGACCGCGACCTGCTCCTTCGCCGCCCCGCCGGTGCCGACGACGGCGAGCTTGACCGCCATCGCGCCATACTCCGCGACCGGAATGCCGGCGAGCGCCGGAGCGAGCAGCGCCACGCCGCGTGCATAGCCGAGCTTCAAGGTGGCCGCGCCGTTGCGGTTCACATAGGTTTCCTCGACCGCGGCCTCCTCGGGGCAGTGCGCCGCGATCAGTCCGGCCAGTGCCGCGTGCAGGACGCGCAGGCGTTCCGGAACCGGCATGGCGGCATCGGTCGCGATCACGCCGTCGCCGATATGGCGCAATCGGTTCCCGGTAGCCTCGATCAGCCCCCAGCCGGTGAAGCGCAGGCCGGGGTCGATGCCGAGCAGGCGAGTCATGGCGTGAATCCGGGCGCGAATTGGAGCATGGTTCGCATGTGGGTAGCACAAAGCCAGAGGGCTTTCCCGATACGTTCAGGCGGGAATTCTGATGCCCGGCGCTATCCATCTCGGCCGATGTCCGGTCGGATCGCGAACGGGTCGTGACCTGAGTTGCCGTTTATCTCTCAGAGGATCGAATTCGCCGGCCGAAGCCGCACGTTTGGTTGGGGCATCCTCCGGGCAGGCGCAATCTGCTGGGCGGCGTGCTCCGGCGAGGGATGGCGCACCTTCGAGAGATGTCCTTCGGCGACCATCCGGCCGAGCGCCGTGGCGGCGTCGGGCAGCTCCGGGCCGTCCTGCGTCCAATGCACCGTCGAAGCCTCGTCGCACCAGTGGAGCAGCTTAGGCATGGCCCGCACATGCGCGTCCGTACTCCGGTATCGACGCATGGCCGCCTCGTCGCTCCAGGCAGTCCAGGTCCAGAACGCTCGCGTGCCTTCCCTGGCAAGCTGCCCCTCCAGGAACCCCAAAGCGCGCTGTACTTGGCGCGTGCTCGCCCATGTGTGCCAGGCGAATCCCGGGAGAAATCGTAGCGACCGGAGCCGGAGGCGGGTAACCGAGATGAGTGCCAATGTTTGGTCCCAGGCCGATGCAACTTTCGTCGCTAACCCGCCCCCACCTTCAGCACGATCTTTCCGATATGCGTGCTGCTCTCCATCAGCCGATGCGCCTCGGCTGCCTGCGCCAGCGGGAACGTGGCGTGGATCACCGGCGCGACCTGCCCCTTGTCGAGCAGCGGCCAGACCTTCTCGCGCAGATCCGAGGCGATCGCCGCCTTCTGCGGGGCGGTGCGCGGGCGCATGGTCGATCCGGTGACGGTCAGGCGGCGGGTCATGATCGCGGTCAGGTCGAGCGCCTCGACCTTCGAGCCGCCGAGGAACGCGATCAGCACCAGCCGCCCGTCCATCGCCAAGGTCCGCAGGTTGCGTGCGAAATACGCCCCTCCCACCATGTCGAGCACGACATCGACGCCGCGCCCCTCGGTCAGGCGCTTGATCTCCTCCACGAAATCCTGCGTGCGATAGTTGATGGCGGCCGCCGCGCCGAGCTTCACGCAGGCCGCGCACTTCTCGTCCGACCCGGCGGTGGCGTACGGCTCGGCGCCGAACGCGCGGGCGAGCTGGATGGCGGTGACGCCGATGCCCGAGGTGCCGCCATGGATCAGCGCGCGTTCGCCGCGCGCGAGGCGGCCGTGCTGGAACAGGTTGGCCCATACCGTGAAATAGGTTTCGGGCAGCGCGGCGGCGCGGATCGCGTCGTAGCCGGCCGGCCAGGGCAGGCACTGGCCGGCGGGCACCGCGCAATACTCGGCATAGCCGCCGCCATTGGCCAGGCCGCAGACCTTGTCGCCGAGGCGGAAGCCGCGCGCCTCCGCGCCCGCCGCGACCACCTCGCCCGCGACCTCCAGCCCGATGATCGGGCTCGCACCAGCCGGTGGCGGGTAGGCGCCCTTGCGCTGCTGCACGTCAGGCCGGTTCACGCCGGCGGCCTCGACCCGGATCAGCACCTCGTCGGCCCGCGGCGACGGCACCGGGCCGGTCGCCGGCTCCAGCACCTCCGGCCCGCCCGCCTGGGCGGCGACGATCTGGGTCATCTGCTGCGGCAGGCTGCTGCTCATGCGCCGGTCTCCCTAGTCCTGCCGCTCTTGGGGTGCCTGCCGGGGCGGCGTCAAGCCTCAGCCCGGCGTGCCATGCTGCTGCGCGCCGGGCACCGCCTCCTGGGGAATGCTGATGGCGTCCTTCCTGACCACGACCTTCGTGCTGTTGCACGAATGAAGTTCGGTTGACTGCAGCGTGCGCCCATTGTCGAGTTGCACGGTGACGCTGGCCAGGCAGTCGCGCGCCGGCACGATGACCTCCGAGGCGTGATTGTCCTCGATGGCGCCGTGACCGATGTTCCATACCCGCCCGTCGGTGGTCTGCACATGCGCCTGGGTGATCTTCTCGCCGGTGAGGTTCTGCAAGGTGATCGCGCGGGAATCCTGCTGGGTGGACAGATTGGCGGCGTTCGGCATGTTGCCCGCCAGGGCGGGCGCAGCGAAGGCAAGAATCGCCAGCGGAACTCCGGCGAAAAGGATCGGCCAACGCATGGCGTACGCTCCTGTCCTGTCTCGCGCCGAGAACATCCTATCGGCTGTCCGGTTCCCGATTGTCAGCCTCCCGCATTGATGGTCCGATCTCCCGATGGACCCGATCGAAGCCGAGCTGTTCCGCAACGCGCTGGCCGGCATCGGCGACGAGATGGTGCTGACCATCTATCGCACCGCCTATTCCGGCGTGCTGAAGAATATCATGGATTACAGCGCCGCCATCTGCGACGCGCGGGGCCGGCTGGTGGCGCAGGGGCTCAGCCTGCCGGGCCATCTCTGCAGCATCCCCGTCGCGCTGAAGGCCGCGCTCGCCCGCTTCGGGTACGACATCGCCGAGGGCGACATCCTGGTGCTGAACGACCCCTACGAGGGCGGCATGCACCTACCGGACATTTTCGTCTTCAAGCCGATCTTCGCCGACGGCGCAGTGCTCGCCTATGCCGCGACCATCTGCCATCATACCGATGTCGGCGGACGCGTGCCCGGCTCCAATGCGTCCGACAGCACGGAGATCTTCGCCGAGGGGCTGCGCATCCCGCCGCTCAAGCTGTATGAGCGCGGCCGGCCCAACCAGACGCTGTTTCGCATCATCGAGCGCAATGTGCGTCTCCCCGGCCGCGTGTTCGGCGACCTGCGCAGCCAGCTCGCCGCCTGCGAGATCGCCGCGCGCGGCATCACCGATCTCGTCGCGCGCCATGGCGCCGAGACGACACGGCACCTGATGAACGAGGCGCTCGATTACAGCGAGCGCCTGACCCGAAGCAGCCTGGCCGAGCTTCCCGATGGCGAGGCGAGCTTCACGGACTGGATCGACGACGACCAGATCGACGCGGGCAAGCCGATCAAGCTGGTCTGCACCGTGCGCAAGCAGGGCGAGCGCATGGAGTTCGACTGGACCGGCAGCGCCGCGCAGGTGAAGGGCGCGATCAACAACACCTGGAGCTACACCGCCGCCGCCAGCTACACCGCCGCCAAGTCGGTGTTGTCGGCCAACATGCCGAACAATGACGGCGTGTTCCGCGCCATCGGCGTGACCGCGCCGCCGGGGACCATTACCAACGCCCTGCCGCCCGCCGCCTGCGCCGCGCGCGGGCTGACCGGGTTCCGCTGCGCCGATGCGGCGTTCGGGGCGCTGGCAATGCTCTACCCCGACCGCGTGTTCGCGGCCTCCGATGGCGGCAACACCGGCATCACGGTGGCCGGCACCGATAAGGCGCGGCGGCCCTTCATCTATGTCGATTTCCTCTCCGCCGCCTGGGGCGCGCGGCCCTGGGCCGACGGGCTGGAAGGCAACACCACGATGTTCGCCAACATGGCGAGCTTCAGCGTCGAGGTGATCGAGGCCGAAAACCCGCTCGAGGTCGTGGACAACGAGTTCGTGTCGGACAGCGGCGGGCCGGGTCGCTTCCGCGGCGGCGCGGCGCTGCGCCGGACATGGCGGATGCTGGCCGAGGAAGGCATCCTCCAGGTCCGCGCCGATCGCCAGACGCATCGGCCCTACGGGCTGCAAGGGGGCGGACCGGGCGCGCCCGGGCGCAGCGTGCTCGACCCTGGCCAGCCAACGGAGCAGGTGCTGCACGCCAAGATCACCCGACCGTTCCGGCGCGGCGAGGTGTTCCGCCACGACCTGCCGGGCGGCGGCGGATGGGGCCCCGCGCTGACCCGCGATCTCCCTGCCGTCGCCAAGGACCTGCGTGACGGTCTGGTGACGCTCGAGGGCGCCGCGCGCGACTACGGCGTGGTGGCGCGCGGCGACCCGCCGGAGATCGATCTGGCCGCGACCGAAACCCTGCGCGCACGGCTGGGCGCGAGTTGCGCGCCTCTGCCAGCCGTGGCGTGGGAGCCGGCGGAATGAGCCTCCGCATCGGCATCGATATCGGCGGCACCTTCACCGACCTGGTCGCCATCAGCGCCGAGGGGCGGGTGCGGATGCACAAGACCGCCTCCACCCCGCATGACTACGCCCAGGGCATCGTCGCGGGGGTGCGCGCGCTGCTGGACGAGGCCGTGACCGAGGTGCTGCACGGCACGACGATCGGCTCCAACACCATCCTCGAAGGCAAAGGCGCCCGCACCGGCCTCATCACCACCAAGGGCTTCCGCGACACGCTGGAGATTCGCGACCTGCGGATGCCGCGGCTCTACGACATCGCCTGGCAGAAGCCGCCGCCCCTGGTCGAGCGTCGGCTGCGGCTCGAGGTGATCGAGAAGACGCGCGCCGACGGCAGTATTTCCCTCCCGCTCGATGAAACGAGCGTGGCGGCGGCGATCGCGACGCTGCGGGCGGAACAGGTCGAAGCCGTCGCGGTGTGTCTGCTGCACAGCTACGCCAACCCGGCGCACGAGCAGGCGGTCGCGCGCGCGGTGCGGACGGCGCTGCCCGATGTCGCGCTGTCGGTCAGCCACGAGATCCTGCCCGAGATCAAGGAGTATCCGCGCACCAGCACGACCGTCATCAACGCCACGATCCAGCCGGTGGTCCGCGCATACCTCACCGCGCTCCAGGCGCGGCTGGAGGCGCTCGGCGTCACGGCGAAGCCGCGCCTGATGCAGTCCAATGGCGGGCTTGCCGCGGCCGAGTTCGCCATCGCGCAGCCGGCTCGCATCGTGGAAAGCGGCCCGGCGGCCGGCGTCGTGGGCGGAGCCGCCCTGGCGCGGCGGCTGGAGGAAGCACGGGTCATCACCTTCGACATGGGCGGGACCACCGCCAAGGCCGGACTGGTGGAGAATGGCGAGGCGGCCCGGACCGAGGCGATGGAGGTCGGCGCGGGCGTGATGGCGGGGTCGCGCCTGCTGGTTGGCGCGGGCTACATGCTGAAGCTGCCGGCGATCGACCTGGCGGAGGTAGGCGCCGGCGGCGGATCGCTGTGTCGGCTGGACCCGGCCGGGGCGCCGAAGGTCGGACCCGAAAGCGCGGGCGCCGACCCCGGCCCGATCTGCTACGGCCGGGGCGGGACGGTGGTGACGATCACCGATTGCAACCTGGTCCTCGGCTATCTCGATCCCGCCGGGCTCGTCGGCGGCGCCCTGCCGCTCGATGTGGCGGCGGCGCGATCGGCGATCGCGCGCGACCTTGCCGCCCCGTTGCGCTGCGACGTCGAGCAGGCCGCCTGGGGGATGCTGCGCATTGCGTCGGCCAACATGATGCGCGCCATCCGCGCGGTGTCGGTGGAGCGGGGGCGCGACCCGCGTCACGCCGCGCTGCTGGCTTTCGGCGGCAACGGCCCGCTGTTCGCCGCGTGGATCGCCGCCGAGCTTGGCATTCAGCGAATCATCGTGCCGCCCCTGCCCGGCCTGTTCAGCGCCTTCGGCTTGCTGGTGGCCGATTCCGAGCACCACGCGACACGCAGTTTGCGCGCGCCGCTGGACAGGATCGAGCCGTCAGTGTTCCAGGCCGCGCTGGACGCGCTTGCCGCGGAGGGTGCCGCGCGGCTGGCAGCAGACGGCTTCCCGCTCGACCGTCGGGCGTTCCGCCGCGCGGCGATGGCCCGCTACCTGGGCCAGTCGAGCGAGATCGCGGTTGCGCTGCCGGCCGGAGATGGCGCCGAGATCCTGCGCGCCTTGCCGGAGCTGTTCGCTGCCGAGCACGCGCGCACCTACGGCTTCCGCGCTCCGCCGGAAGAGCCTGTGGAGCTGGTCGCGGTGTCGGTGGTCGCCCGCGGCCTGCCAGATCGGCCGCGCCTGCCGGATGCGGTGCCGCCCGCGCGCTGCAATGTGCCCGCGAGGCGACGCGCCTGGTTCGCCGGCGCGGGCTGGGAGGAGATCCCGGTGCTGGACCGCGCCGGCTTGGCGGGCGGAGAACGGTGCGGGCCGCTGATCGTCCAGGAATACGATGCGACGTGCCTGGTTCTGGAAGGAGCGACGGTGGCAGTGGACGGGTTCGGCAACCTGCGTGTCACCCTCCGGTAGAGAGGGTCATCCCAATATCGCCGCCAGCTTCGCGTCGGACATCCGTGGAGCCGATGAATGATCCGGGGCGGACACAGGCGCCGGGCCGGAGATGCCTGGCGTCAAGCCGAGCGCGTGCAGCAGACCGCGGCGCAGCGTCACCTGGCTGAAGTGCCTCCTTGCATATGCGATCTGGGCCGCGCATCGATCCTGCCACGCCGCCGTGTCGGTCAGCAGGCGGCACACTTCGTCAGCGAACCGGGCGGGCTCGTCGGCGACACAAGCGGCGTGGGCCAGCCCGGGCAGGCCTTGCGCGCCGATGCCGGTGGTGACCAGCGGCACGCCTTCGCGCAGCGCCTCCACCACTTTCAGCTTCACCCCCGCCCCGTAGCGCAGCGGCGCGACCGCCACCCGGGAGGAGAGATAAAGGCGCCGAAGCTCTTCGGGCGGGACATCGGGGCGGATCGTGACCGCCGGGCCGGACAGCGCCCAGACGCGCGGGGGCACGTGCGAGCCGGCCGCCACCAACCGAGCGCCAGGCACGCGGGCGCGGACCAGCGGCAGAATTTCGGCGACGAACCAGGCCAGGGCGTCCATGTTCGGAGAATGCGAGAAGCCGCCGACAAAAAGCAGCCGGGCGCCGGGAGGCGGCGTCCGCCTCGTGCCGAAGACGGTGAAGCAGAACGGCGCCACGGCGCTCACCCGCGCCGCCGGCTCAAGCTGGCGCACCACGACCGCTTCCTGCTCCGAGGGCGTGAGCACGCAATCCGCGGCGCGCCAGAGCCATCGCTCCATCCGTTCCAGCCGCGCCGCCTCGGCGGCCTGGCGGGCCGCCCCGGTCAGCGCGAACTGCGCGCGCAGGCGACGGAAATGCAGGTCATGGCCATAATAGGCGACCGGCGCCGTGCTGTGGCGGCGGACGATGCCGAGATGCGCGGCGGCGACTTCGGGCCGGCTGAGCAGCACGCGATCGAGCTCGGCGCCGTTCTCCGCCATCCAGGTTTCGAACGCGGCCAGACCGCCGTCGATGATCTCCACGCCCAGGTCCTGAAGAGCGATGACATAGCCGCGCTCGGGCCGCACCACCTCGACCCATAGCTTGACCGCGCACCCCGCCGCGCGTAGGGCGCGCAGGAACGCCAGCACGGTCTGCGAGCCGGCATCGCGGTCGGGCTCCGGGGCGCAGTGCTCGACGACCAGGACGAGCGTGCGGTTGGCCGCATGATCGCGTGCGCGCATCCGGCGCGTGTCGGGCGGCATATGGCGCGCCGCCAACACCGGCGCCCAGCGCGCCAGGAAGCGGTGACGATTTGCCACCTGGTGCGCCTTGACCCCGCTGCGCAGGTCGGTACCGTGCGAGGCACCCTCGATATGCACCACTTCGGAGCGCGGCTGGTACAAAGTCGCATAGCCCCGGGCGCGCAGCCGGAAGGCGAGGTCGGCGTCCTCGTAATAGGCCGGCGCGTAGTGCGGGTCGAAACCGCCCAGCTCGGCGAACAAGGCGCGACGCACCATCAGGCTCGCGCCCGAGCAGTAATCGACCTCGCGTACATAGTTGTAAACGGGCAACCCCGGGTCGTCGCCGCGCCCGTAATTGGCACCGGTCGCGTCGCGCCAGATGATGCCGCCGGCCTCTTGCAGCCGCCCCGTCGGGTACAACAGCTTCGACCCGGCGGCCCCCGCGTCGGGGCGCGCGCGCAGCAGCGCGAGAAGCGAGTCCAGCCAGCCCGTCCGGACCAGGGTGTCGTTGTTCAGGAACAGCAGGAAATCGCCACTGGCGAATCCAGCGGCGTGGTTGCAGGCGCCAATGAAGCCGAGGTTACGGGGGGTCGTGAGCAGCTTCAGTCCGCGCAGGCGCCGCAGCCGCCCAAGCGCCGGATCGCCCGAGGCATCGTCGACCACGATCACCTCGATCGCGGCGACGGGCGGAAACTCGGCGATCGAGGCGAGGCAGCGTAACGTCAGCCAGACCTTGCCGTAAGTCGGGATAATGACCGAGACGGCCGGGGTCGGGCTGGAAGGCAGAGAGAACCGTCGGGGCACGCAGCCGCGCAGGCGTCGGGCGCGCAGCCAATAGCCGAGCTCGCCCGGCAGGCGCAGCGTGACCGTCCAGCCAAGCAATTGCACCGCCCGCCGCAGCCGCGGCGGGAGCGTCATCCTGGGAGCAAGGGCGCGGGCCCGCCGCGCGAACCCATCGCGCGCACGCCCGAACGCGAACAGCGCCCGCTCCAGCCGGCCCGCTCGCGCCAGCCCCGTTCTGTCCGGCTGCATGCCCACCTCCCGGCCTCGAACGCGAGGGTAGGCGCCGATTATCGAGAAATGGTTACCATAGCGTCGGAAGCGGGCCTGCCGTGGTACTCAGGTTGTCGCGCTACGCTGCCCCGCAGATGGCCGTTAGAACAGGCTTGTAGCCAGGTATGCGCCGGCGCCGAACGCGGTGATCCAGAAGCTGCTCGGCCAATCCGTGTAGAACGCCGCTACCAGCCCGGCCCAGGAAGCGGCCAGCGCGAGCGCCACGGCGAGCACTATGCCTCTCCCCAGCCGCGCGGTCACGCGCTGCGCGGCCGCCGCCGGGCCGACCATCAGCGCGAACACGAGCAGCACGCCGACGACCTGCACACTGAGGGCAGTGGCAAGCGCGACGAGCGCCATGAACAGTGCCGCGACCAGCCGCACGCGGACTCCGCGCGCCTCCGCCAGCTCAGGCTGGAGGCTTGCGAACAGCAGTGTGCGGCCCAGAAGGGCGAGCCCGCCAAGGGCGACGATCGCCAGCCCCGCCAAGGCCCAGACGGTGGCCCGGTCGACGCCGAGCACATTGCCGAACAGCAGCGCCGTTGCCTGGGTCGCGCCGGTGGTGAAGAAATGCAGGAACAGCAGCCCGAGGCCGAGCGAGACCGCGAGCACGATGCCGATCGCGACGTCGCGCCCGGCCAGCCGCTCGCCCATCAGGCCCATCCCGATCCCCGCCGCGAGCGTGACCGCCAGCAGCCCCCAGAGCGGCGCGATCCCGATCAGCACCGCGCCGGTGGCGCCGGTGAAGCCGACATGACCCAGCGCGTGCCCGGCGAAGGTCTGTCCACGCAGCACCAGGAAGTAGCCGACCGCCCCGGCGACCACGGCGACGATGCCGGCGGCGGCGAAGGCATTCACCATGAAATCGTAGGCGAACATCAGTGCTCGTGCCGGTCGTGCTCATGACGGTGCGCGTCGCGCTCGATATCGTGGCCCTCGGACAGGACGAAGACGCGCCCGCCGGCCCGCACCACCTCGATCTCGGCGTCGTAGAGGCGCGACAGCACCGGGCCGGTGAACACCTCCTCCACGCTGCCCAGCGCGGCATGTCCGCCGCCGAGATAGAGCACGCGGTCGAGCGCACCCTGCAAGGGGTTCAGCTCGTGGGCGCTGAACAGCACCGATATGCCAAGCTCGCGCTGGATGCGTCGGACCAGGGCAACCACCTCCTGCTGATGGCGCGGGTCCAGGCTGATCAGCGGCTCGTCCAGCAGCAGCAGGCGCGGGCGGCCGAGCAGGGCTTGAGCCAACAACAGCCGCTGCCGCTCCCCGCCCGACAGGTCGCCGACCGCGCGCTCGGCGAGACGTTCGGCGCCGACGAGCGCGATCACCCGCATTGCCTCGGCGCGATCGGCGGCGGAGGGCAGCAGCCCCATTCGGTGTCCGCCGGCGGTGATGGCGACCACGTCGCGCCCGCTGAGGCGCGGGGCGATGCCGCGTGTCTGCGGCATGTAGCCGATGGCGCCGCTGCCGCGCGACACCGGGAGGCCGAGCACGCGGATCTCACCCCTTCGCGGGCGGAGCAGGCCCAGGATCGCCCGCATCAGCGTGGTCTTGCCGGCGCCATTGGGCCCCAGGACGCCGACGAACTCGCCCTGCGCGATCGTGAGCGACACGCCGCTCAGCACATCGCGCCGGCCTAGCGCCAGCGTGACCTCGCGCAGCTCGACCGCGTTCACCGACCTGCGCCGCGCGCCAGTGCCGCGTCCAGCGCATCAAGCTGGGCTAACATCCATTGGAGATAGTCCTGGCCGGCCGGTTCGGTCTCCGTCACGCCGACGACGGGGACGCCCGCCTCGGCGGCGATCCGCAGCAGCCGTTGCACCGCCGCGTCGGTGGTCTGGCGATTGGTGATCAGCACCCGGGCCCGGTGCGTCCGCAGATTGCGCTCGAATGTCGCGACCTCGGAAGCGGGCGGCTCGGTGCCGTTCATGACCGCGAGCTGGAACGGCTGATCGAGCATCCTCAGTCCGAGCGCCTCGGCCATGAGGCCGAACACCGGCTCGGTTGCTGTGACCATCGTGCCGTGCCACCGATTGCGTATCGTGGCGATGCGTGCCTGGAGCGGAGCGAGCGACTCGGCGAAGACCTGCGCGCGCCGCGTATAGCCGGCTGCACCGGCGGGGTCGGCGCGCCCGAGAGCCTCGGCCAGGGCTCGGGCGAGCGCCGGCATTGTCTGCGGGTCGTACCAGAAATGCGGGTTGCTTCCGGACTGGACCAGACGCGCCACCTCGATGACGGCGCGTCCGGAGACCGGCGCGGCATCGACCAGGCGCTGCATCCACGGGTCATAGCCGGCCCCGTTCAGCACCACGATCCGCGCATCCGCCACCGCACGCGCGGCCGATATGGTTGGTTCGTACTCGTGCGGGTCCTGTTCGGGGTTGCTTAGAATCGCCGTGACCGCCGCCGCCGGTCCGGCGACCTGGCGCGCGACATCGGCGTAGAAGTTTTCGGCGGCGACGATGCCGAGGGAGCGGGCGTTCGCGGAGGCTGCCAGAGCGAAAACGGTGACCCCCAGCAGGGCAGCGAGGCGGGCCATCTCTTCATCTCCCAAACAGCCGAACCGATTGACCAAGGGTTGGTCGGCTGCCTACGTTATAATGTATCAACTGGGACGCAATGCCGATGCGGCGATGGGCGCGAACGGCGGCAAGTGCGATCGCCGGGTTGATCCTTCTCGCCGGCAACGCGCCCGCCCAGCCAGCGCAGGCGCCAGGGACCGCGGCAGCGCGCGAGGGGCCCACGCCTGGAAAGACCGAGGCCGGGGCGGAGGGAACGGGCCTGTGGGAGCGCTCGAACCTGCTCGGCGACATCGACGGGCTGCGTCCGGCGCTGGGGCGGTTCGGGATATCGCTCGGCCTGACCGAGACCAGCGAGGTGCTCGGCAACCCGACCGGCGGGCGCAAGACCGGCGTGGTCTATGAGGGCGCGACGGAGCTGAGCCTCGGCATCGACCTGGGCAAGGCCGTGGGCCTGCCGGGCGGGCTGTTCAATGTCAGCGCCTGGCAGATCCATGGGCGCGGGCTCAGCACCAACGACGTCGACAACCTTCAGCTGGCCAGCACGATCGAGGCGGACCGCGCTACGCGCCTGTTCGAGCTATGGTACCAGCAATCCTTCCTTGGGGGGAAACTGGACATCCGGGCGGGCCAGCTCGCCGCGGATCAGGAGTTCATGATCAGCCAATATGCGCTGCTGTTCGTGAACTCGGGCTTTGGCTGGCCGACACTGCCGGCCGTCGATCTCCCGGCGGGCGGCCCGGCCTTTCCGCTGGCGACGCCCGGCGTGCGGCTGCGCGTGCTGCCGAACGAGCAGACCACGCTGCTTCTAGGGGTGTTCAACGGCAATCCGGGCGGTCCAGGAATTGGCGATCCGCAGCTTCGCAATCCGTCAGGAGCCAATCTTCGCTTCCAGGGGGCCTTCGCGATCACCGAGCTGCAATACGCCGTGAACCAAGGCGAAGCCGCGAAAGGGCTGCCAGCGACCTTCAGGCTTGGCGGCTGGTACAACTCCAACGCCTTCACCGACCAGTTCTTCACCGTGAGCGGGATTTCGGCCGCTGCGTCGGGCGCGGCGCCGCCGTCGTCGCACCGCGGCGATTGGAGTCTCTACGGCGTTGTCGATCAGATCGTGTACCGCCCGCCGGGGGTGAAGGAGGGCGGCGTCGGGATGTTCCTGCGCGCCGTGGGCGCCCCGGCCAACCGCAACCAGCTTGTCGCCTTCGCCGATGGCGGCGTGACCTGGAAGGGGCCGTTCGGGCGCGCGAACGATACGGTCGGCATCGGCATCGGCTGGGCGCGGGTCAGCGGCGATGCGATCGCCGCCGACCGGACGGTGGCAGCCGCCAACCGGCACACGCCTGTCCAGAGCGCCGAGACGGTGATCGAGCTGACCTACCAGGCGCAGCTTGCGCCGTGGTGGCAGGTGCAGCCGGACTTCCAGTACATCTTCAATCCTGGCGGCGGCATCCTGAACCCGGACGGGTCCGGCCGCGTGATCGGCAGCGCCGCTGTGCTCGGGCTCAGGACCAACGTGACGTTCTGACTGACTATTGCCAGTGGGCCGGCACCCAATACCCGCCTTGCCAATGACCGGGCACCCAGTATGGTCCGCGCGGCGGGGAAGCGTAGGCGACCGGCGGCGGCGCGTACACGACTGGGGGCGGTGCGTAATAGGGCGGGGGCGCGACGACCACCGGCGGCAGCGCCACGCCGATGCTCACGCCGCCACGCCATCCCCAGCCGCCGCCCCACCACGCCTCCGCCGAGCGTGGCGCCGCCGTGACACCGAGACCGATCACGCCGAGAATGGCCAGCGCGGCACCCAGGCGCCTTCCCGTCAACATGGATTCCTCCTCTGCTCCAATGCCCGACCGAGATAGCCTATCTCTGTAACCGGTATATTTCAGGATGGAATGGCGCGTTGCGGCGCGAGCAGCCTCACACATTTGCGCATCACCGACGGCAGCCCGGCAGCGTCCAGTGCCTCGGGCGCGCAAAGGAAGCCTTCCGAGCGTATGTCCGGGACGATTGCCGCATACACGCCGATGCGCAGCTCGAAATGGGTAAAGACGTGGCGCACCTCGCCCGCCGCGCGCCAAGCGGCCGGCATCGGCGCGAGGGCCAGCGCCTCCGGCTCCGGCCAGGGCTCGGGCCGCCATTCGGTGCCCGGCAGCTCCGCCATCCCGCCCAGCAGGCCCGATGGCGGCCGGCGGCGGAGCAGGAGGCGCCCCGCCGCGTCGGCCAGCATGAAATGCACGCCGTGACGGAGCGGGCGTTGCGGGCGCGGCGCCTTGCGGGGCAGGGTCGCCTGGATGCCGCGCCGCCGCGCCGCGCAGGGCGTCATCCAGGGACACAGGATGCAGGCCGGCGCGGCCGGCGTGCAGATCCTTGCCCCGAGGTCGAACAGCGCCTGGGCGAAATCGCTCGGACGCGAAGCCGCCTCCGGAGCGGCGCCGAGCGCGTCGGCGGCGGCGCGGATCGCCGGCCCGGCAGCGGGAAGCGGCTGCTCGATGGCGAAGACTCGCGCCATCACCCGCTCCACATTCCCGTCCACCGGCACCCCAGGAACCCCGAAGGCGATGGCGGCGATGGCGGTCGCGGTGTAGGCGCCAATCCCGGGCAGCCTCCGCAACCCCGCCGGATCGCGCGGGAAGCCGCCCGCCGCCGCCACGGCGCGGGCGCAGGCGTGCAGGTTGCGGGCGCGGGCGTAGTAGCCGAGCCCCGCCCAGGCGGCGAGCACGTCCTCCAGCCTCGCGGCCGCCAGCGCGCCGACATCAGGGAAGCGCCTGACGAACCGTTCGAAATAGGGTATGGCGGCAGAGACCGTAGTCTGCTGAAGCATCACCTCGCTCAGCCAGACCCGGTACGGGTCGGGGGTCTCGCCCGGCGCCGCGCGCCATGGCAGCACGCGGCGATTGCGGTCGTACCATGCGAGCAGGGTGGCGGGAGCGATGACGGAAGAGGCGGACAGGGTCGACACAGCGTCCCGTGTGGCATCGGTCGCGCGCGACGTCCATCCCGCGCGCCACGTCTACGGCCCGCGCCCGATCGGCTCCTTGCTGCCTGCCCTCACCCGCCCCGCGTTCCGGCGCCAAGGCCCGGCTGCCGCGCAGGTCCTGGCCGACTGGCCGGTTATCGTCGGCCCGGAGATGGCCGCGATCACCCAGCCCCGCCGCCTGACGGGTGGCACGTTGACCATCGCCTGCTCCGGTCCGGTGGCGATGGAGTTGCAGCATCTGGCGCCCGAGCTGATGGCGCGGATCAACGCGCAGCTCGGCGGCGAGCCGGTGCAGCGGCTGCGCTTCGTCCAGACCGTGCTGCGCCGCGCGCCGGACACCCGGCCGGCGCCTCCGCCCAGCTCCGCCGCCCGGCGGGCGGCGGAGAAGGCGGTCGGCCAACTGCCGGCGGGACCGTTCCGCGACGCGCTGACGGCACTCGGCCGAGCCGTGCTGGCCGGCACGACACGCTCGACGCGGCGCGACTCCGATCGTTAGAACTCCGATTATCTGTCGAGGTCATCATGCCGATTCCCCGCCGCACGTTGCTCAGCCTCGCCGCCTCGCTCGCCGTGCCGGCCCTGGCGCGGGCGCAAGGCCAGCCCGCCGTCCCACCCACCGCGGTGCAGACCGCTGCCTGGGAAAGCCCGCGCAGCCTGGGCAGCGCCGATGCCAAGGCCGAGGTGCAGGAGTTCTTTTCCCTCACCTGCACGCATTGCGCGGCGTTCGCCCAGACCACCTTCCCGCGCGTGGAGAAGGATCTGATCGACACCGGCAAGGTGCGCTGGGTGTTCCGCGATTTCCCGCTCGACCGCGATCGCCCTGCAGGCGGCAATGGTCGCCCGCGCCCTGCCGCCGGCGCGCTACACGCCGTTCGTGCTGGCGCTGCTGGCGAGCCAGGATCGCTGGGCTTTTGCCCAGGGCGTCGATCCGCGCGACGAGATCTGGAAGATGGCGGCGCTGGCCGGCATGAGCCGTGCCGCGTTCGACGCCGCCTGGAACGACACGGCGTTGCGCGACTGGATACTCGCGCAGCAGGCGGCCGCCGAGAAGCAATATGGGATCGACGCCACGCCGAGCTTCCTCGTCAACGGCAAGAAGGCCTCGGCGAGATGGACTACGACCAGTTCGCCAAGCTGATCGCGAACGCCTGAGGACATCGCTTGCCGGTCCGCTTCTCCCGCCTGCGCATCGCTGGCTTCAAGAGCTTCGCCGAGCCGGCCACGGTGGACATCCTGCCGGGGCTGACCGGGATTGTCGGGCCGAACGGCTGCGGCAAATCCAACGTGGTCGAGGCGCTGCGCTGGGCCATGGGCGAATCGAGCGCCCGCAGCCTGCGCGGCGGCGAGATGGAGGATGTGATCTTCGCCGGCACCGCCGGCCGCTCCTCGCGCAACATCGCCGAGGTGGGGCTGGTGCTGAACGACGCGGAGGGCCTCGCCCCGCCGCCGTTCACCGAACTCGGCGAGATCGAGATCGTGCGCCGGATCGAGCGCGGCACTGGCAGCCAGTATCGCGTGAACGGCAAGGAAGTGCGCGCCCGCGACGTGCAGACGCTGTTCGCCGACCTGGCCTCGGGCGCCCGCGCTTCGGCCATGGTGAGCCAGGGCCGCGTCGGCGCCCTGGTTGGCGCGCGCCCCGAGGAGCGGCGCGCGGTGCTGGAGGAAGCCGCCGGCATTACCGGCCTGCATGCCCGCCGCCACGAGGCCGAGCTGAAACTGCGCCAGGCGGAAGCGAACCTCGCCCGTGCCGAGGATCTGAAGGGCCAGCTCGACACCCAGCTTGGCGCCCTCAAGCGCCAGGCCCGGCAGGCCAGCCGCTACCGCAACATCTCCGGCGCGATTCGCCAGGCCGAGGCCGAGTTGCTGTCGATCCAGAGGGCGCGCGTCGTGCGTGCGCGGGAGACGGCACGGGCGGCGATAGCAGCGGCGCGAATTGCGGTCGCGGAGGCCGAGAAAACGGCGCGGGACGCACGGGCGCGCGCCGAGGAGCGTGCGGCGGCGCTGCCCGGGCTGCGCGAGATCGAAATCGAGTCCCGCACCGGGTTGGAGCGCCGGCGCATCGCCGGCGAGCAGATCGCCGCCGAGGAGAGCCGCGCCCGCGCCGCCCTGGCCGAGGCCGGGCGGCGCGCGGCGCAGATCGCCAAGGACGTTGCCCACGCCGAGCAGGCAAGCCGCGACGCCGCCGCGGCGGAGGAGCGGCTGGCCACCGAGGAATTCCGCCTCGCCGAAGCCGAAGCGGCGCATCCCGAGCGGATCGAGGCCGCCGACCATGCCGCTTCCGAGGCCGCTGAGGCGGCGCGCGTTGCCGATGCCGAGGCCAACCGCGCGACCGAGGCCGCCGCCGAGGCCTCGGCGCGGGCGCAGGCGATCGCCCAGCGACTGCGCGAGTCGAGAGGCGCGGTCGCGCCGCGCGAGCGAGCAGCTCGACCGCGCGACCCAGGAGCGCGATCGCATCCGCGCCCAGGTGGTCGATCCCGCCCGCATCGCCTCGGCAATCGAACAGCACGAAGCGGCGGAGGCGGGGCTGGAGGCCGCACGCGCAGCCCAGGATACGGCAGAGCGGACCCGCGCTCAGGGCACAATCCGCGCTTGCCGAGGCGCGTGCGCTTCTGTCGGCCGCCGAGACGGCGCGCGCGAAGCTCGCCGCCGAAGCCCGCGGGCTGGCGGAGGTGCTGGCGGTGAAGGACGACGAACGGTGGCCGCCGATGGTCGATGCGGTCTCCGTGCCGACCGGGCTGGAAGCGGCGCTCGGCGCGGCGCTCGGCGAGGAGCTGACCTCGGCCGCCGATCCGGAGGCCGCACGCCACTGGCGGACCCTGCCGCCGCTCGATCCCCCCGCTTTGCCGGATGACGCGCGGGCGCTGTCGCGTTTGGCGCAGGGGCCGCCGGCGCTGGCCCGTGCCCTCTCGCAGATCGGGCTGGTGGTGGACGATGCCGCCGGAGACGCGGCGCAGGCGCTTCTGGCGCCGGGGCAGATGGTCGTGTCCGAGGCCGGCGCGGTCTGGCGCTGGGACGGCTACACGATCCGCGCCGGCACGCCGACCGCCGCCGCCGTGCGGCTGCGTCAGCGCAACCGGCTGAATGCGCTGCGCGCCGACCTCGCCGAGGCCGAGGCGCGCGGCGCCGAAGCGGGTGCCGCGCGTGCTAGCGCCGAGGCCGCCGAGCGCGAGGCCAATGCCGCCGAGCAGCGCGGCCGGCAGGCACGTCGCGAGGCGGAGCAGCTCGTTGAGCGCACGCGCGCCGCCGCCGCCCAGCTTCGCGCTCAGGCCGACAGCGTCGCCGCCCGGCTGAACGCCGCCGAGCAGCAGGTCGCGGCGCTGACGCCCGAACAGCTCGACGGCGCGCGGGCACTCGAGGAGGCGCGGGCCGCGCACGCCAGCCTTCCCGACATCGCCGGCCTGCGCGCGGCGGTGGACCAGGCCCGTGCGGCGCTTGCCGGTGCCCGCTCCATCGAGGGCACGGCCCGCGCCGAACGCGACAGTCTGGCGCGAGAGGGCGCGGCGCGCTCGGCCCGGCGCCCGGTGATCGCGAGCGAGCGCCAGGACTGGCGCGATCGCGCCGCCGATGCAGCCGGCAGGCTGGCCGATCTTGTGGCTCGTGGCCGCGAGGCCGAACAGCACTGCGCTGCCCTCGAAGCCGCGCCGGGCCAGTTCGCCGAGGCGAAAGCCGAGGCGCAGTCGGCGCTGGCGGCGGCCGAGTCCGCGCATCGGCGCGCGGCCGACACGCTGGCAAGTGCGACGAAGCAGGCTGCCGAGACTGAGCGGGAGGCCCGTGCCGCCGAAGCCGCCGCCGGCGCCGCGCGCGAAGCCGCGGTGCGCGCCGAGGCGGAAGCAGAGCAGGCCGACCATGCCTGGGGCGTCGTCGCCGAGCGCATCCTGGAACGGCTCGGGGGCAACCCTACGCTCCCCGACCCGCCCGAGACCTCCGATGCCGAGACCGAGGAGAAGGCGCGGCGCAGATTCGATCGTCTGGTCAAGGAGCGCGACGAGATGGGTCCGGTGAACCTGCGCGCCGAGATCGAGGTGGAGGAGAGCGAGCGCCAGATAGCCACCATCGACGCCGAGCACGCCGAGATCGGCACCGCCATCGCCAAGCTGCGCGGCTCCATCGGGCATCTGAACCGCGAGGGACGCGAGCGGCTGGCGCAGGTCTTCGAGCAGGTCGACCGCAACTTCCAGGCGCTGTTTTCCCGCATGTTCAACGGCGGGCGCGCGCATCTCGCGATGGTCGGCTCGGACGACCCCTTGCAGGCCGGGCTTGAGATCTACGCCCAGCCGCCCGGCAAGAAGCTCGCGACCCTTTCGCTGCTGTCGGGCGGGGAGCAGGCGCTGACCGCGCTGTCGCTGATCTTCGCCGTGTTCCGCTGCAATCCGGCGCCGGTCTGCGTGCTGGACGAGGTGGACGCGCCGCTCGACGACGCCAACGTGGACCGCTTCTGCGCGCTGCTCGACGACATGGTGCGCGAGACCGGGACGCGCTTCCTGGTGGTCACGCACCACCCGCTGACCATGGCCCGCATGGACCGGCTCTACGGCGTGACGATGCAGGAGCGCGGCATCTCGCGCCTGCTATCGGTCGATCTCCGCTCGGCCGAGCGCCTGGTCGAGCCGGCGCGGATAGCCGCGGAATGAGTGAGCCCTCTCTCTCCCTCTCCCGCCTGCGGGAGAGGGTCGGGGTGAGGGTGTTACCCGATCACACCCTCTCGAAGATCGCCGCGATCCCCTGACCGCCGCCGATGCACATCGTCACCAGGGCATAGCGTCCGCCGGTGCGCTGCAACTCATAGAGCGCCTTGACGGTCAGCATCGCCCCGGTGGCGCCGACCGGATGGCCGAGCGATATGCCGGACCCGTTCGGATTGGTCTTCTCCGGGTCGAAGCCAAGATCCTTGGCAACGGCGCAGGCCTGGGCGGCGAAGGCCTCGTTCGAACTCGATCACGTCGATGTCGGCGAGCTTCAGTCCCGCTCGTTCCAATGCGGCGCGCGTCGCGGGGACCGGGCCGATGCCCATGACCTTCGGATCGACTCCGGCATGCGCATAGGCCACCAGCCGGCCGAGCGGCTTGGCGTTGCGCCGCTCCGCCACGCCGCCCTCCATCAGCACCACCGCCGCAGCACCGTCGTTGATGCCGGAGGCGTTCCCAGCCGTCACCGTGCCGTCCTTGCGGAACACCGGGCGCAATTTGCCGAGATTCCTCGGCCGAGGCGTCGGCACGCACATGCTCGTCGGTATCGAATACCGTCTCGCCCTTGCGGGTCTTGAGTCGGATCGGGAGGATCTGCTCCTTGAACCGTCCTTCCTTGATAGCGCGAGCTGGCACGCCGATGCGATTCCACCGCCAGGCCATCCTGCTGGGCGCGGGTGATCTGGTGCGATTCGGCCAGGTTCTCCGCGGTCTCGCCCATGTGGATGTTGTTGAACGGGTCGTGCAGCGCGGCGAGCATCATGTCGATCATCGCCGTATCGCCCATCCGCGCCCCCCAGCGCATGCCTTGAGCGAGGTACGCGGCGCGGCTCATGCTCTCGGCGCCCCCGCCCACGGCGATGTCGGTGTCGCCGAGCAGGATGCTCTGCGAGGCGGAGACGATCGCCTGCAATCCGGACCCGCACAGCCGGTTGAGCGTCAGCGCCGGCGCGTTCTGCGTCACCCCGGCATTCAGCGCGGCGACGCGGGCCAGGTACATGTCCTTGGCCTCGGTATGGATGACGTTGCCGAACACCACATGCCCGACCTCCTCGCCGGCGACCTGGGCCCGGCTCAGAGCCTCGCGCACCACTTGGGCGCCCAGCTCGGTCGGCGGCACGTCCTTCAGCCCGCCGCCGAAATCGCCGATCGCCGTGCGCACGCCTGACACCACCACGACTTCGCGCTGCATCGCGCCCTCCTGCCCCTTGGTCTTGCGGCTCTCGCACGTGGTCGGGCGGATGGCAAGCGCCGTCCTCAAGCAGTCTTGAGCCGGCCAGGGTGAGAAGGAGAGCGTTCTGCCCTCAGTTCAGAACGCTCCCGAACTCGGGGCCTTGCCGGAGGGCCAAGATGCGGACCACGATTGCGGCGTTGCTGGTGGGATCGGCCGTGGCAACCCCTGTTGCCGCGCAGACACAGAACGTTCAGCAGATGCTTCAGGGGATTGCTGACCGGTAACCAGCAGCAGGACCAGTCCCTGCGCGACGCCTGGCGGCGCGGCTATGACCGAGGGCGTCAGGATCAGGCGCGCGAGGACCGCGGACGAGCGGATCGAAATGATTATCGCGATCAGCCGTCCGACTACCCGCAGGATCGATCCTATGGCCTGCCACCCGGCCCGACTATCCGCCTCGCCGATCGCCGCCGTCACCCCGATCCTCCCGCAGGCGGGAGGGGTCGGGGTGACGCAGCCGCTACTCCGGCCGGATGGTCTGGATCACCTCGAACCCTTCGAACTCCGGATGCCCAAGATAGAGCGGCCTATTCTGCCCGGCATTGGCATGGGCGGAGCGGAACGCCTCGGAGCGGGTCCAGGCCTCGAAGTCCCCGTGCGACCGCCAGATCGTATGCGAGGCATACAGCACGTAGTCCTCCCGCTCCGGACCGCGCACCAGATGGAACTCGACGAAGCCAGGCACGCCACGCAGATGCGTGTCGCGGCCAGTCCAGACCTCCTCGAAGTCCTTCTCCGAACCGGGCTGGACCTTGAACCGATTCATCGCGATGAACATGCATTCCCTCCACGCGGGGTCTCTGGCGGAGTAGATTGAGCCAATCTCCCGACAACCGATAGCGCGATCATGGCCGGCCATTCCCAGTTCAAGAACATCATGCACCGCAAGGGCGCGCAGGACGCGCGCCGCGGCCGGCAGTTCGCCCGGCTGATCCGCGAGATCACCGTCGCCGCCCGCCAGGGCCTGCCCGATCCAGGCTCCAATCCCCGTCTGCGCGCCGCCGTGGCGGCGGCGCGGCAGGCCAACATGCCCAAGGACACGGTGGACCGGGCCATCAAGAAGGCGGCCGGAAGCGGCGCCGGTGACGACTACGCCGAGGTGCGCTACGAGGGCTACGGCCCGGCCGGCGTCGCCGTCGTGGTCGAGGCGCTGACCGACAACCGCAACCGCACCGCCGCCGCCATCCGCTCGGCCTTCTCCAAATATGGCGGGGCGCTCGGCGAGACCAACGCCGTCAGCTTCCTGTTCAACCGGCTTGGCGTGATCCGCTACCCGGCCTCGGTCGCCAGCCCCGATGCCATGCTCGAAGCTGCGATCGAGACCGGCGCCGAGGACGTGCAGAGCGACGCCGAAGCCCACGAGATCACTTGCGCCGCCGATGACCTGTTCGCCGTGCGGGATGCGCTGGAGGCCCGCTTCGGCGAGCCGGAGTCCGCCCGTCTCGACTGGCGCCCGACCACGACGGTCACGCTGGACGAGGAGCGCGCCGGATCGGTGCTGCGGCTGGTCGAGGCCCTGGATGAGAACGAGGACGTGCAGAACGTCTACGCCAATTTCGACATCCCGGAGACGGTGATGCAGAAGATGTCGGCCTAGTAATCCCTATCGGTGAACGATGAGTTGCTGAAACCGTCATCGCGAGGCGCACAGCGCCGTGGCGATCCAGGCCCGCCGCACCGTATCGCCCATCTGGGTCGCCCGCCTGGATCGCCACGCCGCCAAGAGGCGGCTCGCGAGGACAGCCTCGGCGATGCGTTTCACCGTTCAATGATTCCGGGTACTACCCCGCCGTTCCGTTCTCCACCATCGCCATCAGATGCTCCAGCCGATCCGCCTCGACGGCCGGCTTGTCGGTGCGCAGACGCGCGATGCGCGGGAAACGCATGGCGACGCCCGATTTGTGCCGGGCCGATAGCTGGGCGGCGTCGAAGGCCACCTCCAGCACCAGCGTTTTCTCCACTTCCCGCACCGGGCCGAAGCGGGCGATCGTGTGGTTGCGGATCCATCGGTCGAGCCATCCCAGTTCGGCGTCGGTAAAGCCGGAATAGGCCTTGCCCACGGGCACCAGTTCCTCGCCGCGCCACAGACCGAACGTGTAATCGGAGTAGTAGCTGCTGCGCTTGCCGTGCCCGCGCTGGGCATACATCAGCACCGCGTCCACCGTGTGCGGGTCGCGCTTCCATTTCCACCACAGGCCTTTCGGCCGGCCGGGCACGTAAGGGCTGTCGGCCCGCTTCAACATGATGCCTTCCATCGATGCCGCGCGCGCTCCCTCGCGCAGCGCGGCAAGCGCATCGAGCGAGGCGAAGGCGATCAGCCCCGAGACGTCCATTCGCGTCGGGCGCGTGCGCGCGAACCATGCCTCCAGTCGGTCGCGGCGCGCGTCGAAGGGTAGGGGCCGCACATCCTCCGCGCTGTCGAACAGAATGTCGTAGAGCCGCACGCCCGCCGGAAAATCCCGCAGCATCCGCGGGCTGACCTGCTTGCGGTTGAGGCGCTGCTGCAGATCCGCGAATGGCGCGACCTGCCTCCCGTCCGGACCGTCGCGGATCACCAGCAGCTCGCCGTCAAGCGTCGCATGGAAGTCCATTGCAGCGATGATCTCGGGAAAAGCCGCCGAGATGTCCTCGCCGGCGCGCGAATAGAGCCGCCGCCCGCGCGCGGTCGCGACCAGCTGGACGCGGATGCCGTCCCACTTCCACTCGGCGCGGAACCGGCTGGCATCCAGCCCCGCGAGATCGGCGGCTTCCAGCGGCTGGGCCAGCATCGGCGGGCGGAACACCGGAGCGTCCTCCGGGTCCGGGCGCGGGCCGCGCTTCTCCAGCCAGGCGAACAGCGCAAGGTACGGAGGCGCGAGGCCGTGCCACACCTCTTCCACCGCGTCGGGCTCCACATCGCCCATTGCCGCCAGCGCGATCTTCGCCAGCCGGGCCGAGGCGCCGACGCGCAGGCCACCGGTGATGAGCTTCAGGAGCGCGAAGCGCACCGAGGGCTCGCCGGCGTCGAGCCAGCCGGCGACGATTCCCGGCAGCGCCGATTTCTCGGCCGTCTCCAGCGTCCGCACCACTTCCGACAGCGCGGGCGGCGGCGCGTCGGTAGGCTCCGCTGGCCACATCAGCGAGACGGTCTCGGCGAGGTCCCCCACGAAATCATACGACCAGCCGAACAGCACCGGGTCGGTGCGGGCGGCAGCGAGGTCACGGATCAGCCCAGGCTTGGCGGCGGTGAAGGCCAGCTCGCCGGCGATAGCGGCCAGCGCGATGCCGCGCTCCGGGTCCGGTTCGGTGGCGAAGTAACGGCGCAGGAGCGCGATCTTGGCATTGCGCGCGTGGGTGAAGACGAGGCGTTCGAGAAGTTCGGCGAAAGCGATCATGCGCGCGCCACGCCGTACGCCATTACACGAAGCGCGGCATCACCTTCGTCCACAGCATCTCGATCGACTTCATGAGCACGGCGTGCGGCACCAGAGCGTTGTAGGTGTAGCAGAACAGCCAGTCGACCGGCTGGCGCCTCATGTTCTGCTCCAGCGCGCGACTGACCGTGTCCACCGTGCCGACCAGCGCGTAGCCGTTCGCGATCGCCTCCTCCGTGGTCGGGAAGCCACCGGTAACCGGGTCCATCAGGCCCTTGCGGAAGCCGAAGGGCTCGAACCAGGCGCGGCCGGAGAACTGGCCGGAGTCGCGCCACAGCGCGCGCGCCTCCTCGTCCGTATCGGCGATAATGACATCGCGCAACAAGCCGGTGCCCTGGCCGCGCGCGACGGCCGGAGACCTCCGCATAAAGGTCGTACAGCTTGCGCTCGTACGCCGGATGCATCGGCGGCAGGATCGCCGTCACGCCCTCGCGCGCCGCCCACCTGATGCTGTTCTCGCTGCTGGCGAACGGCAGGAAGATCGGCGGATGCGGCTTTTGCAGCGGTTTCGGCACGACGCCCACCTCGACGCAGCATCCCGCCTTCGACGCCCTTGCCCCATTTCTGCGTGGTGTCGAGCGTCCACGGCACCTCGGGCGGCGGGATCCGCCAGAACCGCCCCTGGAACGACAGCATCTCCTCGGTCCAGCACTTCTTGATGATCTGGAAGTGCTCCTCGAAGGCGGCGCGGTTGGCGGCGTCGATCTCGTCGTGCTGGCCGGGCAGAGCGCCGTGGACGCCGTGGGTCTGCTGCGCCATGACGTCGACCCAGCGCCGCTGATAGCCGCGCGCGAAACCCGCGCAGGCACGCCCGCCGGTCATGTGGTCCAGCATGGCGATATCCTCGGCCACCCGGATCGGGTTCGACGCCGGCAGCACGATGCCCAGCTGGCCGACGCGGATGCGCTTGGTCTGCATCGCGAAATAGAGGTCGAGCAGCACCGGGTTGTTGGACAGCTCGAAGCCCTCGATGTGGAAATGATGCTCGGTGAAGCTGACCGAATCGTAGCCGAGCTCGTCGGCCAGCCGGATCTGCTCGGACAGCTCGCGCAGCATCCGCTGGTATAGATCGGCGCGCATCCCGGCCATGCCCTGCTCGATCTCGGCGCGACTGCCGATGCTGGGCAGGTAGAACACCGAAGCTTTCATCCCTGCCTTCCCTTCATACCGGCGGATGCGGCAGGTGATGATAACCGCGCCCGTAATAGATCAGCGCCTCGCTCACCGAGCCGATGCGCACCGCCTCCACAGCGCAGAAGAACACGTCATGCGTGCCTACCTCCACGACCTGGTCGATGCGGCAGTCGAAGGCGACCGCCGCGCCTTGCAAGGCGGGGGCGGCCGTGACCAGCACATCCCAGACACCGACCTCGAAGCGGCGATCGACGCTGTGCTCGGTCATGCCCGCGAACACCGCCGAGACCTCCTCGTGCGAGGCGGTCAGCGTGTTCACGCACAACACGCCGTTGGCCCGCAGCGCCGGATAGGAATCGTTGGCGCGATTGGCGCAGACCAGAAGGGTGGGCGGGGTGTCGGTCACGCTGCACACCGCCGAGGCGGTGAAGCCCGCCCGTCCGCCGGGCCCGTCGGTGGTGATGACGTTCACCGCCGCCCCCAGCCGGGCCATGGCCTCGCGGTAGGTCTGCTTGTCCACCGGCACGATCGGCGTCCCTTAAGGCTGTGTCCGCGCCACTATGGCGCAGGCACGGCGGAAGCCAAGGGGCGCCAGGATCAGGTGGCCCGCTGGACCTCGACGGTGATGTGCGAGAGCGAGCGGAAGCGGGCCAGCCGCTCGCGGTAGAATCTCGGATCGCGGGACTGGCGCGTAATGACGGAAACGATGGCGCCCAAATGGCCGGGGCCGAGCCGCCAGACGTGCAAGTCGATCAGCCGGTCCCCGTCCGCCTCCACGGTACGCCGGATGCCCTGCTCGACCTCTCGGTCCGGGCTCATATCGAGCAGGATGGCGCCGGTGTCCCTGATCAGCCCATACGACCAGCTGGCGATGACGACCGCGCCTGCGATGCCTGCCAGGGGGTCCATCCAGAGCCAGCCGAAGGCACGGGCCAGCAGCAGCCCGAAGATGACCAGGAGCGAGACCGCCGCATCGGCCATGACATGGACGATCGCCGCGCGCATGTTGTTGTCCCGATGCGCGGCGCCGGGGGCATGGGGATGGTCGTGCTCCTCGAAGGCGACCGGGTAATCGCGATCGTTCACGCGGACATTCGCGGTGAAGGCGTGCGGCTCCGGAATCTCCTGTACGCTCTGAAGGTAAGGTCCGCGCTCCTCCAGAGCGAAGACTTGGCGCGCGCCGTCCGGACGCACCGTCTCGATCGCATCAGCTCGGGCCGCCGGAGCGGACGCACCCTCGGCACGGATGCGAAAGACCGGCGGATGGCGCTCCTCGAAGACACTCAGGATTAGCACTCCGTCCGGTGTGGCGATTCGGTGCTCCTTCTCGGGTTCGTGGACATGATCGTGTCCGCGCCCATGGGCGTCGCCGTGATGGTGGTGACCACCGCTGAAAAGCAGCCATGCGGAGGCCACGTTCACCACCAGCCCGAGGACCGCGATAGGGATGGCCTCGGCGAAGCGGATCGGCACCGGGGCAATGAAGCGACTGGCGGCTTCATAGCCGATAAGGATTGCGATCATCGCCAGCACGATGGCGCTGGTGAACCCGGCGAGGTCGCCCAGCTTGCCGGTCCCGAAGGTAAAGCGAGGATCGCCCGCGTGCTTGCGGGCGTAGCTGTAGGCCAGGGCCGCCAGCAACAGCGCCCCGGCATGGGTGCTCATGTGCAGGCCATCGGCGACCAGGGCGATCGAGCCGAACAAGGCGCCGCCAATGATCTCGAGTGCCATCATGGCTCCGCACAGCCAGATGACGGCCCAGGTCCGGCGCTCCGCGTGCTTGTGGCCTTCGCCCAGGAAGACGTGGCTATGCCCGGCGGGCGCCACGGAACCATGGATGTCGGCCATGCCTGCCCTTCCTACTTCAGGTAGGTGCGGACGACCGCGAGCAACTGCTCCGCTGCTTCCTCGTTCAGGGCGCCCGGATGCAGCTCGGGATCGATCAGGTGCGTGCGCACATGGTCCTCGACCACTTCGGCCATCAGCCCGGCCATTGCGGCGCGGGTGCTCGCGAGCAGGTGCATCACCTGCTCGCAGCCGGCTTCGGCTTCCAGGGCGCGCTCGACCGCCTCGACCTGTCCCCGGATGCGACGTACCCGCGCCAGCAGCTTCTGTTTCTCTCGTACCGTATGGGTCATGTGCTTGGTGGGTATCATAGGGGGCTACCCTATTCGGCGACAAGCCGGCGCCCTGAACCGGAAGGACGGAGCCTCCTTTCAGCCCGCGGCGGGGATTCCGACCGGGGACGCTGCCGGCGCCAGGCCCGCTACGCCTCGCACCCCTCGTCACGCAGCAGCTCCGTCACCGCCTCCGGGTCCACGTCCCTGGTCGTGAACGCCCGGCCGATGCCGCGCGCGAGCACGAAGGTCAGCGCGCCGTCGCGCACCTTCTTGTCGCGACGCATGTGGCCGATCAGCGTCTTGGCCGAGAAGCGGCGATTGAGCATGCGCAGCTCCGCCGGCAGCCCGACCGAGGCGACGTGCTCGACCACACGGGCGGCATCCTCGTCGGCGCAGAGGTCAAGTCTCGCCGAGAGGCGGAACGCCAGGCCGAGCCCGACCGCCACTGCTTCGCCGTGCAGCAAACCGCCAGTGTAGCCGTACTCGGCTTCCAGTGCGTGACCGAAGGTATGGCCCAGGTTCAGCAGCGCGCGGCCGTCGCTCGGCTGCTCCTCCCGCTCATCGAGACCGACCACGGCAGCCTTGAAGGCGCAGGCGCGCAGCACCGCCTGCGCCTGCGCCTCGCGATTCCCGCGCACCACGGAGGCGCCGTTCCTCTCGCACCAGGCGAATAACTCGGCATCGCCGATCAGCCCAGCCTTGGCGATCTCCGCATATCCCGCGCGCAGCTCCCGCGCCGGCAGGGTGGCGAGGGTCGCGGTATCGGCCAGCACCGCGCGCGGCTGATGGAAGGCGCCGGCCAGGTTCTTGCCATGCTTGGTGTTCACCCCGGTCTTGCCGCCCACCGAGGAATCGACCTGCGCGAGCAGGGTCGTCGGCACCTGCACGAAGGGCAGGCCGCGCAGCGTGGCGGCGGCGGCGAAGCCCGCGAGATCGCCCACCACGCCGCCGCCCAGCGCGATCACCGTCGTGCCCCGCTCCACACGCGCGGCCAGCAGGTCGTTCACGACGCGGGCCCAGGTCTCGATGGTCTTGCTGCTCTCGCCCGGCCGGCACGACGATGTGCCCCGCCGCGATCCCGGTCTCTGCGAGGCCCGCGAGCAGCGCCGGCAGATGCAGCCGGGCGACAACGGCGTCGGTGACGACGATCGCGCGCCGCTGCGCCAGCACCGGGCTGAGCAGCGCCCCGGCGCGGGGCAGCAGTCCATCGCCGATCACCACCTCGTAGCGCGTGCTGGGCAGCGCGACCGGAAGCCGGTGCGGCGGGCGATAGCCAAGGACCGCATCCATCACCCGCATGGTCGTGCTCTCCAATCCCTCATCGCCGCAGTTAACGATCACGTCGGCCTCGGCATAGATCGGGTCGCGCACCGCCGTCAGCCGCTCCAGGATTTCCGCCGCGTCTCCCCCGGCCAGCAGCGGCCGATGGTCGCGCCCGGCGACCCGGCGTGCCAGCACCGGCAACGGGCAGCGCAGCCACACCGATGTCCCGACCTGCCGCACTGCCGCGCGCGTGCGCGGGTCCATGAACGCGCCCCCGCCGAAGGCCAGCACCATCGGCCCGCCCGTGAGAAGCCGGCGAATGACCCGCCGCTCGCCGTCGCGGAAGGCCTGCTCGCCATAGCGCGCGAACAGCTCGGGGATGGTGCAGCCGGCGGCGGCCTCGATCTCCACATCGGCATCGCGGAACGGCAGGCCGAGCCGAGCCGCGAGCCGGCGCCCGATCGAGGTCTTGCCGGCACCCATCAGCCCTACCAGCACAATGGTTCGCTTGATGATCGGTTCGTCCGAAGCCGTCCGCTCCTGCACGGCGATGTTGCGTGTCATGATCCGAAACGGTAGCACATGCGCCACGCCGGTGGCCAAGCGGCGCCGAGTCGGCGCCTACCGGTTCGGTTCGAGGTGAGGCGATGGCCCGCGTGTTCATGATCGTGGTCGCCGGAGGGCTGGCCTTGGTGATCGGGGGCGTGGTGTATCTGGGCGCCTTCCCGCCCACTCCCGCCGCGCACCCGGTCGAGCGAACCTTGCCCAACGCCGACTTCCACCCGCGCTGAAGCGCCGCATGGAGCGCCATCTGGAGGCGTTCCTGGAGATGCTGGCCGCCGAGCGCGGCGCGGCGCGCAACACGCTTATCGCCTACCGTGCCGATCTCGAGGATCTGGCGGCCTTTGCCGCCGCGTCGGGAACGACTCTCGCTAGCGCCGAGGCCGGCGTGCTGCAGGCCTATCTCGGTGCGATGCACGGCGCCGAATTGTCCGCCCGCACCGCCGCGCGCCGGCTTTCGGCGGCGCGGCAGTATTACCGGTTCTTGCTGCGCGAGGGCGTACGCGCCGACGATCCGGCGGCGCTGCTGGATTCCCCCCGGCTCGGGCGCACGTTGCCCCGCTACCTGACTGAGCAGGAGGTCGATTCCCTGATGGCGGGCGCGGCCGATCTGCCCGGCCCCACCGGCGCGATGGCCCGCGCCGCGCTGGAGGTGCTGTACGCCACCGGCCTGCGCGTAAGCGAGGTGCTGTCGCTGCGGGCCGCCGACCTCGCGCCCGACGCGGCGATGCTGCTGGTGCGCGGCAAGGGCGGGCGGGAGCGTATGGTGCCGCTGTCGGAAGCAGCGAAGGCCGCGGCGGCGGCGATGCTGGCGGGCCGCAAGCCGGACCTCTGGCTGTTTCCCGGCCGCGACCCCAGGCAGCCGATGACGCGCCAGGGCTTCGCGCTGGTGCTCAAGCAGGCGGCGCTGCGCGGCGGCCTTGACCCCGCCCGCGTCTCGCCGCACGTACTGCGCCACTCCTTCGCCAGCCACATGCTGGCGCGCGGCGCCGATCTGCGCAGTCTCCAACTGCTGCTGGGCCACGCCGACATCACCACGACCGAGATCTACACGCATGTCGAGGCCGAGCGGCTGCGCGAGGTAGTGGCGCGGCATCCGTTGGCGCGAGAGTGATGCGGCAGTTTACGACCCAAGGCCCAAAACACGCACGTCATAGCGGGCGACAGCGGCGTCCTCCGAAATCAGCACCAAGTTCTCAAGCTGAGCCTGGGCCGCCAGCATCCGAGCAAACGGATCGTCGTGCAGGCGGGACAGCCCGCCGGCGGCGATCGCGTGTCCGGGGTGGATCGGCAGGGGCTCGAAGCCCATGCGCTCCATCGTCTCCCCGAACCGCTCCAAAGGGAACTCCAACCGGCCGAGCGCCCGCTTGATCGCGATCTCCCACGCCGTCGCGGCACTGATCAGGACCTGGTGTCGCCGTCAACCGCCGCTGCCTGAGAGCGCACCTGCGTCCGGGAGAGACGATCGCTGTGCGGGCGCGCTCGTCCAAGCGTGCCGCGTCCCGCCCAAAGGAGGACGTGCGTATCCACTAGTAATCGCCGGAGTGGCTGGCCCTACGGGCGCACTGGCGGCAGGCGCTGCCACGGCCCAGATCAGGACGTGCGTATCCAGCAGTAATCTCAGGGCGGCTTGCCCTCGAACGCCTCGCGGATTGTCGTGGGTAATGGCTCGTCAAAATCCGCGCCGACGCGCACCTCGCCGGCGAGCAGGCCGAGCGGTCGCGGGCCTGCCTGGTGGGCGAGGGGCACCAGACGGGCAAGCGGGCGTCCGGCCTTGGCGATGATGATTTCCTCTTTCCTGGCGGCACGCCTCCACCCATTGCGAAAGTCGGCTCTGATAGCCGCTGTCGGCGTAGAGCTTGAGCAGGAACGGGAATAGACCGAACAGGGCGCCCATCAGCAGCACGCCACCGTCGCGATCCTGGACATCGGCGGCGTGGACGATGGCTTGCATCAGCAGACCTTGCGTATCGACGAGGACGTGCCGCTTCTTGCCCTTGATCTTCTTGCCTGCGTCATACCCCGACGGATCGACCGAGCGCCCCCCTTTTCCGCACTCTTGACACTCTGGCTGTCGATGATTGCCGCCGAGGGACTTGCCTCGCCCCTCGTCTTGCCATTCCATCCGGCTGCGCCGAATGGAACCTTTGGCAAGCCTCGCCCGGCCTGCTCGCGGCACTGGACATAGAGCGCGTGGTGGATGCGGTCGAGCGTGCCCTCGTCGTCCCAGCGCCGGAAGTAGTCCCACACTGTGCTGCGCGCCGGCAGGTCCTTGGGCAGCGCCGCCCACTGGCAGCCCGCGCTCAAGATATACAAGGCCCCGTTGACGACCTCGCGCACGTCCACCGTGCGCTTGTTGCCGCCACGCTTGGCGGGTGGGATCAGCGGCTCGATGAACGCCCACTCCGCGTCGGTCAGGTCACTCGGGTAGCGCAGCTTGCTGCGGTCGTAGCGGCCGCGGTTCTCGGTCGTCCACACTCTGCGCCCCTCACGGATCGGCCCCTGCCACCGGACCACAAGCAACTCAGATGACGCAAGATGTTCCCAGATGGCCTCGTAGAGGTTGATGGTATCCACGCGACGGTCCTGACCAAGGTTGGTCAAGATTATCCCCCACCTTCGTCCAATCAACAATCGGCGTAGCGGTCGGTCATTGCGTGCCTCCGGTCGCGAACGCGCGGCGGAGCCATGCGCTTGCCGCGTCGAGCGCCGTGCTCGCCACATCGACGATACCGGGCCAGAAGAAGAAGCCGTGATTCATGCCCGCGTAGCGCACCAGCTCGGCCGGCACGCCGGCCTCGCGCAGGCGGGCGGCGTAGAGTTCGGCCTCGTCGCGCAGCGGGTCGTATTCGGCGGTGATCACCAGTGCCGGTGGCAGGCCGTGCAGGTCGGGCGCGCGCAGCGGCGCGGCGTGCGGGTTGCGGGCGTCCTCCGGGCTCGCAAGATAATGGTCCCAGAACCACTCCATGCCGGCGCGCGTCAGCCCGTAGCCCTCGGCGTTCTCGGCGTAGGACGGCGTGCCAGGTTTCCAGTAGTCAGTGACCGGGTAGATCAGCAGCTGCGCGCGCAATCCCGGGCCGCCCTCGTCGCGTATGCGCAGCGCGGTGACGGCGGCGAGGTTGCCGCCCGCGCTGTCGCCGCCCACCGCGATGCGCTCCGGGTCCGCGCCAAGGATCGTGGCGTTCGCGCCGGCCCAGCGTGTGGCGTGCAGGCAGTCCTCGGGCGCGGCGGGGAATTTGTGCTCGGGCGCCAGCCGGTAATCGACCGAGGCGACGACGCAGCCGGCGCCGGCGCACAGGTTGCGGCACATCGCGTCGTGCGTATCGAGGCTGCACACCACGAAGCCGCTGCCGTGGAAGAACACGAGAAGCGGGAACGGGCCTTGACCGAGCGGCGTGTAGATGCGCAACCCGAGCGTCCCGCCGGGGCCATCGATCATCCGGTCCGCGGCGCTTGCGATCTCGGGGACACGCAATCCCTCGATCGGACGGGCCGCGTATTGCTCGCGGGCCTGCTCGGGCGAGAGCGTCTGGATCGGCGGGAATTCCTTGGCCGCGTCGAGCAAGGCCTGAATCTGCGGATCGACCGGCATCCTTGTCCTCCCTGCATGTCAGCGTCGTCGGAACCGGCGCGCCGGCTCAAGTCCCCCCGCCTCGGTGTATTCGGGAACCGTCATATAGACCCAGCCCCACGTTGCCAGCAGCACTGCCGCCGTGACCACGAACACGAAGCGGATGCTCACCGCCGCCGCCAGGCCGCCGCCAGTCAGGGGCCCGAGCGAATTGCCGAGGAACGTGGCAGAGGCGGTCATGCCATACACCGTGCCGCGCTGCTCGCGCGGGACCATGCGCCCGACCAGCGCGTTGGCGGTCGGCAGGATGCCGCCGATGAAGCAGCCAACGCCGAACCGCTCGGCGAGGAACACCCAGTAGCTGCCGGCGAAGGCCTGGGGCAGCGTGGCCAATGCGGCGCCGAACAGCGCGATCAGCAGCACGCGGCGATAGCCGATGACGTCGCTGCGCTTGCCGAGGAAGGGCGAGGCGATCAGGTCGGCCAAGCCGGTCACCGAGAAGGCGAAGCCGGCCAAGGTCGCGACCGAGGCGACGTTGCCGGTGAGTTCCTGCACGAACAGCGTCACCACGGGCTGTACCGTGCGCACGGCGAACTGCGCCAGCAGCAGGACGAAGAACAAAGGCAGCAATCCGCCCGCGCGCAGCAGCAGCGCGAGCGTGCCGAGGAGCGGCTGCTTGCGCGCCGCGGCCCTGGATGAGACCCGCTGCTCGCTGACCAGGGCGATCACCAGCACGAAGGCGGCGAAGGTGATGGCCGACGTGGCGTAGAACGGCACGCGATAGCTGCCGGTCAAGTCGGCGATGCCGCCACCGAGCACCGGACCGACCAGCCCGCCGACGAGCTGGCCGGTGCTGAGCCAGCCGAGCGAATAGCCGAGCCGCTGCTCCGGCACCTGCGTCGCGACCAGCGCGATCGAGGCGGCCGAGAACCCGGCGAAGGCGCCCATCAGCGCGCGGACGGCGAAGAACTGCCACACCGTCGCCGACAGGCCCATCAGCGCGGTGAACACGCCGATGGCGAAGGTGGAGCGCAGCAGCGCCTGCTTGCGCCCGCGCCGGTCCGCCATGCGGCCCCAGAGCGGGGAGGCGAAGGCGGCGACGAACGGGGTCACGGAGTTCAGGATGCCGGCCCAGAGATCGATCGCGCGGGGGTCGGTCACCCCGAGGTCCGGCAGGAACAGCGGCATGATCGGGCTCAGGATGGTGAACGAGAGCGTCATGACGAACTGGATGCCCACCATCACCCAGAGCAGCCGCGCCCATCCGGCCGATGATGGTTCCGGTGCGTCCATACCCTTTCCGCTGGCCTCCCCTGCATGCCCGCAGCTTGCGCCCGCTGCCCTCGCATCGGAAGCTGACATCGAAGCTACGAGTAGGCGAGGAACGGGCGATGCACGACGTGGTGATTCGCGGTGGAACGATCCTGGACGGAACCGGGCGGGACGGGTTCGCCGGCGATGTCGCGATCGAAGGCGGCCGGATCGCTTCGGTTGGTGGCAAGGCCGGCCCGGCCCGGCGCGAGATCGACGCGCGGGGCCTGCTGGTCACGCCCGGCTTCGTCGATATCCATACCCATTACGATGGCCAGGCGGTATGGGACAGCCATCTGGCGCCCTCGGCCTGGCACGGCGTCACCACCGCGGTGATGGGCAATTGCGGCGTCGGGTTCGCGCCCTGCCGCCCGGCCGACCGCGAGAAGCTGATCGAGCTGATGGAGGGCGTGGAGGACATCCCCGGCCCGGTCATGCATGAGGGGCTGCGCTGGGAGTGGGAAAGCTTCCCCGAATATCTCAGCGCGCTTGATCGCCGACGCCGTGACATCGACATCTGCGCGCTGCTGCCGCATGCGGCGGTGCGGGTGTTCGTGATGGGCGATCGCGCGGTGCGGCTGGAGAACGCCAACCAGGCCGATATCGCCGAGATGCGCCAGATCGCCGCCGAAGCGGTGCGCGCGGGCGCGTTTGGCTTCTCGACCTCGCGCACGACCAGCCACAAGAGCCTGAAGGGCGACTTCACCCCCACCCTGCGCGCCCAGGAGCAGGAGCTGACCGGCCTCGCGCGGGGTCTGGCCGACGCCGGTGGCGGCTTCATGGAAGTGGTGGCGGAGTGGGACGACCACCGGGCCGAGTTCCGCATGATCCGCCGCGTCGCCGAGGCCTCCGGCCGGCCGGTTGTATTCTCGCTGTCGCAGCGCCACAGCCAGGGCGACATCTGGCGCGACCTCCTGGAGATGGCGGCCGAAGCCTCGCGCGAGGGTGTGCCGATCCGCCCGGTGGTGGCGCCGCGCGCCATCGGAATCCTGCTCGGGCTGGAGGGCAGCCAGAACCCGTTCTCCGGCACGCCCTCCTATAAGCGGATCGCACCTCTGCCGCTGGATGCGCGGGTACGGGCCATGCGCGATCCGGAGTTCCGCGCGCGCCTGCTGTCCGAAGACCCCGTTGCCGGCAGCACCTTTCCGTTGATGCACCGGCTCTCCTACGCGCAGATGTTCCGGCTCGGCCGGCCGGCCAACTATCAGCCCCGGCCCGAGGACTCGATCGAGGCGATGGCGGCGCGCGAGGGGCGCAGCGCGCCGGAGGTCGCCTACGACATCCTGCTCGAGCATGACGGGCAGGAGTTCATCTACGCGCCGATCACCAACTATGCCCGCTACGACCTCTCGGTGCCCGAGGCGATGCTGGCGGATCGCAACGCCATCATGGGCCTGGGCGATGGCGGCGCGCATGTCGGCTTCATCCTGGACGCCGGGTTCTCGACCTGGATGCTCTCATATTGGGGCAAGGAGCGGGGACGCTGGAGCACGCCCGAACTGGTCCGGCGCCTGACCTCGGACCCGGCGGGGGCTGCGGGGCTGGCCGATCGCGGCGTGCTGGCGCCCGGCAAGAAGGCCGACCTCAACCTGATCGACTGGGACCGGATCGGCTTTGACAACCCGCACGTCGCCTACGATCTGCCCGCCGGCGGCAAGCGACTGCTGCAGAAGGCGCACGGCTACGTGGCGACCTTGGTTTCCGGCGAGATCACCTACCAGGATGGCACGCCGACCGAGGCGCTGCCGGGCAGGCTGGTGCGCTGCGCGGCGGGATGACCGCCTGGCGGGCCTCTGAACTTGAGGCGATAAGATGAACGAGGTGCTCGTCACGGACACGGGCGGGGTGCGCAGGGTGCGCATCGACCGTCCAGCCAAGCGGAACGCGCTGACCCGCGATATGTACGGGCGGCTCGCCGACGCGCTCGCGGGCGCGTCGGAGGCCAAGGCCAGGGTGGTCTGGTTGTGCGGCACGGAGGAGTGCTTCACCGCTGGCAACGACATGGCCGATTTCGGCCGCCGCGAACCGGACCGGCCGTCGTCCGCGGTCCCGTTCCTCGCCGCGCTCTCCGGCTGCAAGGTGCCGATTGTCGCGTCGGTGAACGGACCAGCCGTCGGCATCGGCACCACGATGCTGCTGCACTGCGACCTGGTCTACGCCTCGGCAGGGGCGCGCTTCCAGTTGGCATTCGTCAATCTCGGCCTGTGCCCGGAAGCCGGCTCCACTATTCTGCTGCCGGCCCGCGCGGGGTCGCTTCGCGCGGCGGAGCTGCTTCTGCTCGGCGAGCCCTTCGATGCCGCGGCCGCGCACCAGGCGGGGCTGGTCAACGCGGTGCTGGCCACTCCGACCGAGGCCGACCAGGTCGCACGGGAGAAGGCCCAGGCACTCGCGGCCAAGCCGCCCGACGCGCTGCGGACCACTCGCGCCTTGCTCCGGGGTTGGCAGCATCAGGCGGTGCAGGAAGCCATGCGCGCCGAGGGCGACGAGTTCGCCCGGCTGCTGCGGGGACCAGAGGCCCGCGAGGCCGTCGCGGCCTTTCTGGAGAAGCGGAGGCCCGATTTCCAGCACCGGGCCGAAGCGGAATGAGCTTGGCCCTGCGCGCCTAACCTGAACCTGGAAGCCCCTCCAGCAGACTGATCTTCAGTTCCCGGAACGCGCGCTGAAAGCGCGAAGTCCTCTGCTCTTCCAGCATTCTCTCAAGCCGGTGCCCGATCTCGCGCAACCGACGCTCTCCCAGCCGTTGCGCCTGCACGAACATCGACCGCTCCTCCGAGCCCGCGTGATGGTTGACGGCGGCGTGCAGCGCCTTGAGATGCTCGTCGAACTCCGGGGCGGTTGTGCCGAGCCGGAGCGTGATCGCGAGAAGGTCGGCCAATCTGGCGGTGCTCGGAGTGGGCGACCGCGACATCCTCGCTGATAGCGCGGACTTCCGGGTAGAAGATCTTGTCCTCGATGTGCTCGTGGATCTCGAGCTCGCCAGCGAGCGTGCGCATGAGATCGCGGCGCTCGGGGTCTTGCGGCGGCATCTGCTCGATCCTCTCGAACATGCGCCGCAGAAGCTGGTGGTGCTCGGTCAGTACCTCGTCGGCCTTCTTCCCGATCTCGCCCAAGCTGGGAGGTGACGCGGCCTCCCGCGCCACGTCCTCCGGCGTCACCACCTCGTCGCCCGGCTCCTGTTCGCGCCTGATCTCGATGACGTCGTCCCGCACACGCGTGTCGTAACGCGGCTGCGGACAGGTCGAGGGGCCGCCGATGGGTTGTCCGGTTTCCAGATCGAAACGCGATCCGTGCCAGGGGCAGACCAGCGCGTTACCCAGAACCCAGCCGCCGTCCAGCGGTCCGCCCATGTGCGCGCAGCGCGCGCCCATCGCATGGATGCGGCCGCGATGGCGGACCAGCACGACCCCGACACCCTGCCGCGCGATCCCATCCCAGACTTCCACCCGGCGCGGCCGGTCCTCGACCAGTTCGGAGAGCGGCAACACCGGCGCGAAGCCGCGCGGCTCGGGGCTGCGATCGGCGTGGTCCACGCCGATCCGGCGCCGATAGACCAGATGTCCGCCCAGATAGGCACCGGCGAACATCGACGCCCAGCCGACGGCACTGGCCATGCGCCCCCGCGAGAGGTGGCCGCGACGTCGCAGCGACAGCGAGAGGAGATGCAGCCCGAGCGCCGCGCTATTGATGCCCGCGTGCACGAGACCGGTCCGCCGGTCGCGACCGTCGGTGTATTGCCAGTCGAAAAGGCCGGCCGCGGCGGCGGCGACCGCGCCGGCCGCTCCCGTCTTCAAGGCAAGCTCGGCGGCGCGTGCCTCGCCCTGGTCGCGCGCCAGGCCGAGCGCGCCCAGGATGTCGAGGCCGAGCGCGAGTGTCCAGCTCCCGATCGGGACCGTCACCAGCAGCGGGTGCAGCGGGTGGCCGAGCCAGCTTCCGTGCATGGCGTCGCGAACTAGATGACTGCGCCGCCCGGCAATCTGCATCGGCCGGGCCATCGCATTGCCGAGCGCGAACCCGGGAGGGTCGAGCCACTCGGCCTGCTCGATTCGGCCGATCGCCTCGTCGCCTATGTGTGGATGTGTCATGCGCGCCCGCCCGAGAAGCCGAGCCGGGAACGCGGCCGATGAAGACCTCGTTCGAATCATTGCGCCGTGAGACGGTGAGCAGGCGCCGGATTGCCCGGCTCCTCCCGGCTCCTTATTTAACATGCGCGTGTGTGTCGGGGAGTCACGGCGATGTGGCGGTTCGTTCTACCCGGGGCTGGGGTGGTGGGAATGACGCTGCTGCTGCTGGCCGGCTCTCTCGCGTCCTGGTCCTTCGGCGGCGGAGTGGCGCCGACCAGCCAAAGCGCCCCACCCGGCACGGCGCCTGCAACGCCGGCCCCAGTGCAGCCGGCCCCAGTGCAACCGGCCCCAGTGCAACCGGCCCCATGCAGCCGGCGCTTTCCGCTGTTGCGCCCCAACGTCCGGCACCGCCGCCGGTGGCCTCCGAAGAAGATGCGATGCGGCTCGCTCTGGCGGCCTTGGCCTCGGTCCCGCCAGCGGCTCCCGCGAATGTCTCCGCCGCGGCCGCGCTCCCGCCGGCGGCACCCGAGTCGCCGGTGGCATCGCCTGCGCCGCCCGCGGCATCTTCCGTCCCCACCCCGCCGCCTCCCGCCGCCCCGCTCCTGCCGGCCTCGGTCCCGACCCCGTCCCAGCAGGCCGATCAACCCGCAACCGCCCTGCCAGCACCGGACGCCGTGGCAGGGGCGAGCGCTTCGGCTTCCGAATCGCCGGAGCAAGATGCTTTCGCCTCGGTCGAGTTGCTGGTCCATCGGTTGCGGACCTCGCATCATCGCGACGCCGCCCGCGCCCCGTCGCCTCCTTCGGCTCCGGCTCATCGAGTCCCGCCCAGCGATCGCCTGGCGATGGCGCGCGTGCTGCTGGCCGCCGGAGAGCCCGACCGCGCCCGACCGCTGCTGGAGGCGGCCGCCGCGCAGCTTGTGCTTCAGCCCGGCGATGGCGGGGGTGCCAACGCGCCGGGAAGCCCGGCCGCCGCGCGGGTCGACGACGCGCTGCGTTGGCTGAGCGCCGGACAGCCGGCGCGCGCCCTCAGCCTCGTGGACGCGGCGATCGCCGCGCTTGATCAGGGCCGCGGCTTCTCATCGCTCGCCGCCAGCCGCCGCTTCGCGACGACGGTCCCCGCAGCGGGTCCGGACGCCGGGTTGTGGTGATCGGGCGGCGCGCGGTCACACCCGCTTCGCGCGCCGGCGCAGCATGGCATTGAAGGCCTCGAACACGCGGCGCATCTGCGCCGGCTTGTAGGGAAACAGGTCCGGCGGGTCCATCAGGTGGATGATCGCGGCGACATCCGCCTCGAATACCAGCAGCCGACCGTCCGGCGTCTCGGCGCAGTCAACCTGGAAGTAGTCGAGCCCCATCCAGTCGTTCAGGGCTTCCAGCGCCGCCGCGTGGCGGACGGCGAACCCGGTATCGAACTCGGCCATCGCCCGCGCCTCCTCCGCCCGCCGGGCCGCATTCGTGCTCATCCCGGCATTGAGGTAATGCACCATCCAGTGCTCGGAGACCGCCATGTGGCAGAGGAACGGCGCCCGGTCGATGCAGGCGATGCGGTATTTGCGAAACAGCCCATCCCCGCCCCGGTAATCCACGAACTGTGTGACGAAGAACTCGTCCGCCTCAACGGCCTGCAGATAGCCGGGGAGGTCGGCCGAGCACTCGATCTTCTCGAGGTTCTGGCCGGCATGGGAGTTTGCCGGACGAATGAGCGCGGGACCGCTGAACGGCAGGGTCGAGCAACCGGCGAGAGGGGCGCGCGAGAGGCGGTATGCTGGCGGGCTGCACAGGCCGGAGCAGGAAGCCAGCCCGTGCGCGACCGTGTCGCGCGAGAGGCGGGCAACCGCGGCCGGATCGTTCAGCGCCGGACGTGGCCAGCGTTTGAACAGAGGCCGCAGCCGACGCAGTGTCGCCGGATCGGACTCGCTGACCGCGAAAAACGCGACGTCATGGTCGGGCACGCTGGGCGGCAAGGGGTGCCCCGGAACGACGAACAGCAGGTCGAGCCGCACGTCCAGGTGCGCGGTGATGAAGTCGAGCGGCGTGTTGACCATCAGGTCGCCTGGGGCAAGCAGCGCGAGCAGGCGCAGCGGACGGTCCGAGCGTGCGGCGAAGCCGTCGGCCACGCGGAACAGCCGGCATTCGGCCAGCGCCTCGCGCTGCAGCGCCCTTGCCTGACCGCGCCGGAACCGCAGTTCGTGCGCGAGCGCCATGTCCAGGGTCAGCGCGGCATGGTCCCGGGGTGTCCCGGCGGGGCGGTCAATGAAGCGGAGCAAATCCTCCAGTCCGTGATCGACGAACGCGCGATGGGCGAGCGCGGCAGTGCCCCGGATCAGCGGCGGCACGAGGCCCGGGGCCAAGCGGGGCACATCATCCTGAACGGCGGGGGGAGTGATCTGCAACGAACCCTCGGGATTGGCCGCATGATCCGCGAGGGTGCTTAACAGCGCGTTAAGCGGGAGGGAGGGGAAGCCGCGAGAGGCGACTCGACACAGTGCCTTCGCGGCCATCTCGTCCCAAAATCGTGCGCGCGCCTCAGCTTCGAGCGCGTACTTCGGAGCGTGTGGTACGTCAGCAACTGGACTTTGTGGCATAAAAGCGCGAACTTGCCGGCGACCCGCCGCGTGGTCGTCCAGCAACGCGGCCGCTGGACGCGCGACGTAACCCGCCACGCTCCACCCGGCCGATCCGGGAGGTTCACTGACCAAGGATGGAGACGATGAACGCAAGACGGATCGATGTGACCGCGATTGATGCCACTGCGGAAAGGTTGTCTGCGCGCCGGTTCGCTGGCGTGCCTGCCGTGAAAGCGGTGCAGCGGCTCCTGGCGCTCTCGGTGGTCGCGGCACTGCCGGCCTGCTCCACGGTCCCCCGGATGCCGCCGGCTCCGCCAGTGCCGGCACCCGATACGGGGGCCGTCAGCACTCTCCAGCCCTATCGGATCCAGATCGGCGACGTCCTGCAGGTCCGCCTGCTGCTGAACCCCGAACTGAACGAGGACGTGACTGTTCGTCCGGACGGGCACATCTCCACCACGGTCGCCAGCGACGAGCTGGCGGCCGGGCGCACCGTGCCGCAGCTCGCCGCGGCGCTGCGCAGAGACTACTCGAGCCAGTTGCAGAACCCGCACCTCACGATCGTGGTCCGGTCCTTCGCCCCGACGCGGATTTATGTCGGGGGGGAAGTGACCAATCCGGGCGAGTTCATCTCAGTCGGCCCGGCGCCCACCTTGACGCAGGCGATCTCGCGTGCGGGCGGACTGCGGCTCTCGGGCGACGACAATTCCGTGTTCATCATCCGCCGTGGCCCCGGCAACCGGCCGGAATTCCTGTCCACGCGCTTCGACGCGGTCGAGCACGCCCGCGACCCGAACGCCGAAATTACCTTGGCGCCGTACGACGTGGTCTATGTGCCGCGCACCGGCATTGCCGAGGTGTACCGGTACTTCAATCAGTACGTGCAGCAGTTCGTGCCGATCAGCTGGGGCTTCTCGTACATCGTCGGCGGCGGCGGCGGCGGCGGCAGTACCCAGGTGGTGCAGGCGCCGGCCATTCGCTAACCATACGCCGCGTCCCCGGGCCGGGGAGCGCTCTTCGGTCCGGAACGCGCGCGCGACATGGGAACCGCGCCCATCTTTGCGGACATCAGCGCAGGAGGCGCCCGATGAGACGACGTCTGAGGACCGCCGAACTGCTGGCCGGGCTGCTGGCGGTGGCCGCCCTGCCGGCACCCGCCGCGTTGGCCGCGCCATTCTGCCTGGAGACGCAGACGGTGCCGCCGCAATGCATCTACTTTGATGTCAATGACTGTCGGCGGGAGGCGTCCCACCAGCAAGCAGCCTGCGTGATCAACCCGCAAGAAGCCAGTCTCACGCCCAGTGGTGGCGCCTACTGCGTGGTGACTTCCGGGCTGGCCTCCTCGTGCGACTACCAGGATGCCAGCGCCTGCTTTCGCGAAGCGGTGCATCAGGGCGGGATCTGCGTCTCGGCTCCAGCGGCTCCGGCCGGGAACACGCCGAATCCCTATCAGTCCCGCCCCGCCGGTCCCAACGAGGGCGCAACACAGCCTTAACTTGTTGTTACTCTCCTGCGGATCCCTCTCCATAAGGCGAGATAAAGGCTATATTCCTCACAGTCCGTTGACTTAGGCTCACGCCTATGCGATCCTCCCTCCGTTGCAGACGAGGGGGAACCATTGTCGAGCGCAGACACACAACTTCTCGCCTCTCGTCCGACTGCTCGGGTTCAACAGCGCGCACCAGAAAGACCGGCATCTCCGACCCCAGCCCCTTTGATCGAAAACTGGGAGCCCCTGCGCGAAGTCGCCGAGGAGACGATCCCACCCTGCCCGCGCGCCCGGCGCCGGGCCATGCTGCTGATGACGGTGTCGGCCGCCGCCGCATTGGGGGTAGCTTATTGCTGCTACGAGGCACTCCGAACCCTATTATAGCGCCCTGCGCCTTCCACGTCGATGAGCGTGGGCTGATGACGCCTCAGCAGGCGGGGATGACAGGATGCGCTACCTGGTGACCGGCGGGGCCGGGTTCGTGGGCAGTCACGTCGTGCTTGCGCTCGCCGAGCGGGGCGACGAACTGATCGTGCTCGACAATTTGCGCCAGGGCCATCGCGCCGCCGTGCCGGACGGCGTGAAGCTGGTCGAAGCGGACCTGGCCGATGCCGCCGCAGTGGATGCGGCGCTTGCGGCGGGGTCCTGGGACGGCGTCCTGCACTTCGCCGCGCTCTCGCTGGTGGGCGAGAGCATGCGCCTGCCGTTCCGGTACCTGATCGAGAACGGGCTGAATGGCATTCGCCTGATCGAGGGCTGTGTGCGCCATCGCGTGCCGCGCTTCGTGCTGTCCTCCACCGCCAACCTGTTCGGCACGCCGGACACCGTGCCCATCGCCGAGGAGGCACGACTCGATCCCGGGTCGCCCTATGGCGAGAGCAAGTGGATGATCGAGCGGGCCCTGCTGTGGGCCGGGCGCGTGCATGGCTTGCGCAGCGGCTGCCTGCGGTACTTCAATGCAGCTGGCGCTGATCCAGGGGGGCGGATCGGCGAGGACCATTCGCCGGAGACGCACCTCATCCCCCTCGCGATCGACGCTGCGCTCGGCCGGCGCCCGCCGCTCGACGTGTTTGGCACCGACTACCCGACCCCGGACGGCACCTGCATCCGCGACTATGTCCATGTCTCCGACCTGGCCGATGCGCATCTGCGCGCGCTGGAGCGGCTGGAACATGGCAGCGTAACCTACAATCTCGGCAACGGCGCGGGCTACTCCGTGCTGGAGGTTATCGCGACCGTGGAGCGGGTGACCGGATGCAAGGTGCCGCACGTCCTTGGGCCTCGGCGGGCGGGAGACCCGGCCGTGCTCGTCGCCTCCGCCGAACGCATCCGAAGCGAAACCGGCTGGCGGCCGCGTTTCGCGCGGCTGGATGATATCGTCTCCACGGCCTACGCGTGGCGTCGGGCGCATCCCGCAGGCTACGCGGATTAGATCAGACCGTTATTTGATTCCAGCAGCCTAGCACTTCGCCTGCAGCCAGCGAGCACCCTCCCGCTTCAGCTGCGCCTCCCTTTCGCTCCCGCGCGTCGGGAAGACATGATCCACGGGGAAGCCGCCCGACTGAAGAAGATAGGCCAGCGGTGCATATTCGGATGGAAAGCGGTCCAGCAGCGCCTGATCGATCTCGACAGGTCCGCGCGGAAAGGTGAAGGCGGCAAGATCATACAGGCAGTAGCGCTTCCATATCTTCCATGCGCCGTCCCGGCGTTCGATGAGGTCATAGAATCGCGAATAGCCGTTGCACGCCAGCCCAAGCTCCTGGTTGTCGACAATGATGATCGCGCTTGTCTCGGCAATGGCACGGTCGCCCTGACGGTCGATCAGGGGGTAGCCGATCATGTGCTTGGTGCGCAGCTTCGAGCCGGCCATCTTCTGCGAGCCGTCGATGAAATCGGACGCTGTTCCCGTGAACCAAGTAACCTCTATCGATGCACCGGGATGGAACAACGACCGTAGCTTGTCCCACATGGATAGATCACGGTAGGTCCATCCCTGCACCAGGGTATTGATCTCCGACTCTATCTGGAGGGCATCGTCCGTCGTCATAACTCGGCTTCCCGCTATGTGGTGAAGTGGACTTGCTCCGGTTAGTGAAGAGGCATTGATCCTAGCCTATTCCCCGTTAGCTTGCGATAGAGCCTGTGAAGATATCGAGTTCGTGAAAGAACGCCCTTTGAAATCACTGGGCCTTTCGCGTCGAAGACCGGCCACTGTAGAAGGCTTGGTGCGGCTGCGCCAAGTGGCGTCCGTGCGCGGAACAGCGCATCGCATACGTTGCTCCGGCTTCTTTGCCAATCGCCGTGGCCGAGCGCTGGCAGTGCCTGATCCGCTCAGCCATCTGCAATCGTCCGCACGGCCGCGCCGGCGCCCTTGTCGGCCGGAAGGCCTGCGCCATGACCCGACTGTCCGAGGAATCGCGGGAACAAGGGCCGGAGCTTGATGGTGAAGTCCCAGGCCATCAGGAGGGCGCCCACGGCGAAGGCCACATCGCCCGGCAGTCGCATCCACTGCCAATAGAGCGTCGTGTCGTAGAAAGCCGCGCTGCGGGCGTAGGCGAAGCCATGCTCGTACACGGCGTTCAGCTGCGGCCAGCCGATCGGGAAGAAGTTCAGCAGAATCCACAGCACCAGCCCGCCATTGTAGAGCCAGAACGCGAGCATCCCGATTCGGTCCGAGAAAGCGACGCGATCGGCCGCCACGTAGCGCAGGCAGAAATAGACCAGCCCGATCGCGAGCAGCCCGAAGGCGCCGAACAGCGCCGTGTGGGCATGGTTGAGCGTGAGGAAGGTGCCGTGCTCGTAGTAGTTGACGAGCGGAGCGTTCAGCGTGCCGCCACCGAATACACCGGCGCCGACGAAATTCCAGAATGCCGCGCCGATGATGTAGGAATAGGCGAGGCCGTACTTGAACTCCCGGTGCGTTCGGATCAACCGGTACTGCTGGATCGCCTCGATGATCAGCAGCACCAGCGGCAGCACCTCGATGAACGAGAACATGCTGCCCATCGGCACCCACATGCTGGGTCCGCCGGCCCAGTACAGGTGATGCCCGGTGCCGACGACGCCGCCAAGGAAGATCAGGATGAGCTCGAAGTAGACCGCGCGCTCGGCGAGCTTGCGCGATATCAGCCCCACCGCCATCAGCAGATACGCGCTCATGCAGGCGGCGAAGAACTCGAAGGATTGCTCGACCCACAGATGGACCACCCACCAGCGCCAGAAATCGCTGAGGGTGAACGACTTCTCTATCCCGGTCAGTGGGATCATCCCGAATGCGTAGAGCGCCGCGATGTTCACGGTGGAGGCCCAGATCAGGTGTTCCATCCGGATCCGGCCCGACCAGAACTGCCGCGTCGCCTGCCAGACAGCGGGGCCGGTCGGCCACAACGCCCGCAGCACGAGCGCGCTCCAGATCGCCAGGCCCAGGAAGAAGCCGATCTGCCAGAAGCGTCCGAGCTGGATGTAGGACAGACCCTGGTTGCCGAACCAGAACCAGCCGCGGTCGATATAGCCCATGATGCCGAAGTAATCGCCGGCGAGGGCGCCAACGACGATCGCCACCGTGACCCAGAACAGCAGGTCCACCAGGAGCCCCTGGCCCCGAGCCTCCCGGCCGCCAGCGATCGCGGGAGCCAGGAACAGCCCGGCCCCGATCCAGGACACGCCGATCCAGATGATCGGCGCCTGGATATGCACGTCGCGGAGGAAGTTGAACGGGAAGATGCGGTTGACGTCGATGCCGTAGAAGCTGACGCGGTCGTAGTAGGAATGCGCCATGATGGTGCCGGCGGCGATCTGCAGCAGGAGCACGGCGGCGACGAACAGGAAGTATTTGCCGACCTTGCGCTGACTCGGGGTGAGCGGGCCGAACTTGGCCAGCACCGGGTCCATCGGCGCGTCATCGGGATGGTTCAGATAGAACTCGTAGATGAACAGCACCGCGCCGAAGGCGAAGAAGGTGAAGCAGAAGCTCGCCCAGGTCCAGATGAAGGTGTTGGTGGTGGGCGTGTTGCCCACCATCGGCTCATAGGGCCAGTTCTCGGTCCAGGACCAATCGACGTTGGGTCGCCGTGCTACCGTCGTCAGGGCGGAATAGATCAGGAAGTCCGCGGTCTGCACCGCGTATTGCGGGCTGAGGCTGTAGGCTGGGGTCCACCCCGCCGCGGCATCAACGGTGTTCAGCCGTTTGGCGATCTCGGCTTGCACGGTGCGGATCGCAGCTGCCAGGGCGTCGGGGACCGCGACCTGCGGCTGGGTCAGGTCGATCCCCTGCAACTGACGCCGCATCGTTGCCGCGGCGGAGGCCTGCTCGTCGCCAGCCAGGGCCGAAAACGGCTTGCCGTACCGGGCCTGCGCGACATTGTTCTCCGTCAGGGTCGCCAGTCGCACCAGCGCCCACGCCGTGTAGTCCTCGCCGAAATACGAGCCCATGCCATAGAGGCTGCCGTAGTCCATCAGATCCGACTTCTGGAACCCGGCCTTGCCGGCGAACACGTCATCGCCGGTGAACAGAGGGGCGCCCGCCATGGTGACGAAGCGGTCGGGCTGCGGCGGCGATCTCTCGTAGGTGACGGCGGTCGCCCACCCCATCAACGCGAAGGTAAGAACCGCAACGACCAGCAGGATCCATTTCAGGACGTTGCTGACGGGGTCCTCCGTGAGCGGATGATGGGCTTCCGCGGTCATCGACATGGCTTACTCCCGGAAGATTCGGACCCGACGGTGTCATGCGGGTTGAGTTCCGTCTTTGCGCCAGGGCAAACCCCGCCGTTCTGGCGTCCCAATCCGCGCATACCCAGAGTTCATCATTGGCAATCCTCAACCTTTGAGGGATCGCCCCTCAACCTTGCGCGCGGCAGTATCGACCTTCCGGGCGCCCTCGCACCGGAAGCCGACCCGAATGGGAATGGAGAGCTTGCGGCATGAACAGGATTCCGGAGGCTCGTTTGAGCAAGGTTCCCGAAGTCACTCTGGTTTTCTGGATCATCAAGATCGCCGCGACAACGGTCGGCGAAACGGGCGGAGATGCCCTTTCGATGACGATGAATCTGGGCTACGCCCTCAGCACCGCCATCTTCTTCGGCTTCTTCATCGTCGCCGTCGCGGCTCAGGTCACCTCGAGAGCCTTTCATCGTTTTCTGTATTGGGCTGTCATTGTCGCGACCACGACCGCGGGCACGACAATGGCGGATTACGCGGACCGATCTCTCGGGATCGGCTATGTAGGAGGCTCGCTCATACTCTTCACGATCTTGATGTTCGTTCTCGGATCGTGGTGGCTCTCCTTGGGCTCCGTGTCGGTGAACAACATCACGTCGCCGAAGGTCGAGATATTCTACTGGACGACAATTCTCTTCTCGAACACACTCGGAACCGCGCTTGGCGACTTCCTGGCGGACAACTCAGGGCTTGGATATGAAGGTGGGGCGCTGGTTTTCGCCGGCGCGCTGGTGCTCGTCGCGGCCGCCTACTTCCGTACGAGGATATCCCACACGGTTCTGTTCTGGCTGGCGTTCATCCTGACCCGGCCCCTTGGCGCCACCGTTGGCGATCTTCTCACCAAGCCCCGCGCGAACGGGGGACTTGATCTCAGCCGCATCAGTTCCTCCCTGGTCCTTTTAGCTTTCATGATCGCTTGCATTCGGTTCACGGCCCAGAGGGCAGGCGGCCATCCGGGACCGCGCGAGCGGCCCCTGTGATGAGAAACCCCGGTTTGCATCCGGCTTGGCGCCGTCTCATGCTGCCCACGACCGATAGGAGGAGCGCATGGGAGCCAACGATCCGGCATGGGCGCATGAGCTGTACGATCTCCTGCGACGCGATGGCGTCACCCAGTTCGCCTACGTGCCCGACGCCGGGCACCGCGTCCTGATCGACCGCTCGCTTGCCGACCCGGAAGTGCACTCGGTCCCGTTGACGACCGAGGAGGAAGGCGTCGCGCTGCTCGCCGGTGCCGATCTTGGCGGGGCGCGGGGCGTGCTGCTGATGCAGTCCTCGGGCGCGGGCAACTGCGTCAACATGCTCTCGCTGATCGCCGGTGCCCGGTTCCCGTTCCTGACCTTGATCAGCATGCGGGGCGAGTTCGGCGAGGGAAATCCCTGGCAGTTCCCGATGGGTCAGGCGGTGGTGCCGGTCATGACGGCGATGGGAGTTGTGTGCCTGCACACCGAGCGGCCCGATGAGGTGGTCCCGACCGTGAGCGCGGCGCTGACCATGGCCTTCCAGTCGGGTCAGGCCGTCGCGGTCCTGCTGACGCAGAAGCTGATCGGCGCGAAGAAGTTCTGACGGGAGGGCGGGGGATGGCTAAGCTCAATCGGATGCAGATGTCGGCGCTGCCCGACCCTGTTCTGGACCGCCGCCAGGCGGTGCCCGCGTTGATCGAGCGTCCGCAGGACTTCCTGGTGATCGCCGGCCTGGCCGGCGCGGCGCAGGAGTTGTGCGCCATGACCACGGACGGCCCCGGCGTGTTCGGACTGGCCGGTGCGATGGGCGCCGCGCCGATGATGGGCCTGGGGCTCGCGCTCGCCCAGCCGGGCCGGCGCGTGCTGGTCGTGACCGGCGACGGCGAGCTGCTGATGAACCTCGGCGCGCTCGCCACGATCGCGCTGCTGAACCCGCCCAATTTGCGGATCGTCTGCGTCGACAACGGCCATTACGGGGAAACCGGCAATCAGGACAGCCACACCGGGCTTGGCGTGCAACTCGACAAGATCGCGGCCGGCGCGGGTTTCCCCGTGGTCCACACGATCAACACCGAGGCGGAGATTGCCGAGGGCCGGCGGCTGTTGAACGCCGATGGCGGCCTCGCCTTCATCCTGCTCCGGGTGATCGAAGGTCCGCCGCTCAGGAGCCGGCGCACTCTGTTTCCGCACGTGGCCCGGGACCGGTTCCGGGCGGCATTGCTGGGGTAGCGCTTGCCCGCCCCTGGCGGCCACGGGTGGTGATACTCACTGACCGGATCACGCCGCCGCCAGCACCGGAGCGGCGGCGAGCTGGGTGCGAACCAGTTCCGCGAACACGCCCCCTTGCGCGAGCAGCGCGTCGAATGTGCCGCGCTCGACCACGCGGCCGGCATCGAAGACCAGGATCTCGTCGGCGTCGCGCACCGTGGACAGACGGTGCGCGATGATGAATGTGGTGCGCCCGCGCATCAGGTTGCGCAGTGCCCGGCTGACCCGCGCTTCGGTGGCGGCATCCAGGGCGCTGGTCGCCTCGTCCAGGATCAGGATCGGCGGGTTCTTGAGCAGCGCACGGGCAATGGCCAGGCGCTGGCGCTGCCCGCCTGACAGGGTAGAGCCGCGTTCGCCGATCAGCGTGTCGTAGCCGCGCGGCTGGCGCAGGATGAAATCATGCGCGTCGGCGAGGCGGCACGCATCCTCTATATCCTCCTGGGTCGCATCGGGCCGGCCGACCAGCAGGTTGTCGCGGACCGACCGGTTGAACAGCATGCTCTCCTGGAACACTACGCCGATCGCGGCTCGCAGGCTTTCCAGCGTGACCTCCTTCAAGTCCTGGCCATCGATCAGGATTCGACCGTCCGTCGGGTCCCACAGGCGCTGGAGCAGGGCCATGACGGTCGACTTCCCGGCCCCGGTATGGCCAACCAGCGCGACCGCCGTGCCCGGCCGCGCGATGAAGGATATGTCGGTGAGCACGTTCTGCCCGCCGGGATAGGCGAAGGAAACGGACTCGAATGCCACCTTGCCGTGCGACGCCTCGAGCCGCCGCGCCCCCGGCATCTCGGGCACCGAGCTCTGCGCGTCCAGCACGTCGAACAGCTCCTCGATCGCCGGCGCGCGGAAGAACACATTGGCGATGAAGTTGACCGCCGCCTCCAACCGGCTGATCAACAGGGTGGCGAAACCCATGAAGCTGACCACGTCCGAAACTTCGGCCTCGCCCGCCAGGTGCAGGATCGTGCCGATTACAACGATCGAGATCACGGCAAGCGTGCTGGCTCCGCGCGTGAGCACGTTCACGACCGCCCACCAGTTCAGCACCGGGAATGTATGAGAGATCACCTGCTGGGCGATGTCGCCGAACAGCCGACGCTCGGCGGCCAGACGGGTGAAGGACTGCACGACCATGATGTTGCCGAGGGCGTCCGACACCGTGCCGGCCAGGCGCGAATTGGCGCCCTCGGCCCGGCGCTGGCCGGCCTGCGTGCGGCTGACCACGAAGGAGGTGATGCTGATGAAGATGATGACAAGTACGATCAGGCAGACGGACAGGCGCCAGTTCATCATCAGGGTCAGCGGCAAAAGCACCACGACCGAGGCAATGGTCGCCAACTGATCGCGGAAGAACACCAGCCAGAGCGCGAACAGCGAGTTGGTGCCGGTGATCATCACCTTCATCAAACGGCCCGAATGGACGTCGCCATGGAACGACAGCGGCAGCGCCAGGACGTGGCTGAAGTAGCGTCCGATCACCTGGATGCGGTTGCGGTGCGCCAGCCGCTCGGCCTGCAAGGCGGTCGCCATGTTGGAGGCGATTCCGGCTACCCCGACGCCAGCCCAAATGCTGAGGAGCACGGTGGCCTGCTGCCACAGCACGTCACGGCGAAGCTGGTCGGAGTCGCTCAGCAGCCCGATCACCCGGCCGAACAGCACAGGTTCCAGGAACAACAACCCGGCCACCATGAGGCTGCCGAGACAAAGCAGGGCGGCCACCTTCAGGTCCGACCCGAGCAGGCGCAGGGCCCGCAAATAGACTTCAGGAATCGCATCGGCTGGCCCGCGCTGGTCCCATCCCCAGCAAGTAATCTGGCACGCCTGTGTGGCAGCAAGAGGGCACGGGATCACGTAGGTCAGCACGGAATTGCGGAGAATTGTGCGGTGGGCGAGACGAATTCCTCCTGTGCCGCCACCGTGAGCAGCTCGCGCGAGCCAGCCTCCGCGGTACGGCGCAGCACTCCCCAGAGCGAGGAGCCCGCCCGCTCCAGCGCCGCCGCGGCGCTCCCTGATTTGAGGCGATGAAACAGGAACAGCGCCGCCAGTGCGTCGCCGGCGCCGTTGACGCTGATCGGCAGTTCGGGCGTGCGAAGGAGATGGAAGTTTCCGCCTTCGGCGGCCAGCATGTCGATGAAGCCCGGCGGCGTCTCAGCGGCGCGCAGGCTGGTGACGAGAACTGCGCGCGGCCCGTCCGCCCGCAGGGTCGTGGCCAGGTGGGCTGCGCCTTGCCGGGCCTGCGCGAGCGTGGCGCAGGTGCAGCCGGTGAGCCGCTCCAGCTCGAACCGGTTCGGCGTGGCGATGTCGGCATTCGGCAGGGCGCGGTAGCGCATCAGCTCGGCGATGCCAGGACGGACGTATACGCCGGGCCCATCGTCGCCGATGACCGGATCGCAGCAATAGAGCGCGCCTGGGCTCGCCCCCCGCACGCGCCCGACCGCATCGAGGACGGCGTCACCGATCTCCTGGTCGCCCATGTAGCCCGACAGCACCGCGTCACAGCGCGGCAGCGCGCCGCGCGCGGCGATGCCGTCAATCAGCACGCTGATGGTCGCGCCGGTGAATACCTGCCCGGTCCAGGCGCCGTAGCCCGTGTGATTCGAGAACTGGACCGTATTGACCGCCCACACCTCGGCGCCAAGCCGCTGCAGGGGAAACATCGCGGCCGCATTGCCGACATGGCCGTAAGCGACCCAGGACTGGATGGACAGGATGTTCACCGCAAGGCCCCCTGCCGCGTCCCTTGGCGTGAAACCCGCTTCAGGCGGTGCGGCCGCCATCCACCGGCAGCAGCACGCCGGTGATGAAGCTGGAGCTGTCCTCGGCGAGCCACACGCAGGCATTGGCGATGTCGGCGGGCGTGCTCATCCGCCCCAGCGGGATGCTGGCGAGAAAGCGGTCGCGCAAGGCCGGCGTGTCCTCGCCGCCCATGAAGTCCGCGACAAGGGCGGTCGCGCCGATCACCGGACAGACCGAGTTGACGCGGATATTGTCCTTGGCGAGTTCCAGCGCCATCGCCTTGGTGATGGTGTTCACCGCGCCCTTGGTGCCGTTGTACCAGACCAGGCCTGGACGCGGGCTGATACCGGCGGTGCTGCCGATATTGATGATCGACCCACCGCGCCCCTGCTGGCGCAGCACCGGAATCGCCTCCTGCGCCATCCAGTAGATCGACTTCACGTTCACCGCGTAGATTCGCTCGAACGTCGCCTCGTCCACCTCAAGCATGGGCCGGTTGCGGTGGGTGGTGCCGGCATTGTTCACCACGATATCCAACCCGCCGAACTCCCGCAGGGCCGCCTGCACGATCGCCTTCACGTCGGCGCCCTTGCTGACGTCACCGCCGACAGCGACCGCGCCGATCTCGGCAGCAAGGCGCCGTGCCCCATCCAGGTTGAGGTCCGCCGCGACGACGCGTGCGCCGTCGGCGGCGAACCGTCGCGCGATGCCCTCCCCGAAGCCGCTTGCCGCTCCGGTCACGATTGCGATTTTGCTTTGCAGCCGCATGGGTTCCCCTCCGTTTAACGAACGCTAAGGCCCGCGCTTGCCCCTCGCAACCGGGAGGTCACTGCCCCGGAAGCAGCGAGGGTATCTGTCAGCTCGGCTCATTATCGTACAGGAGACCTGATCCATGCCTTCCGAAACCCGTCCCCTCGCCATCGTCACTGGCGCTTCGTCCGGCATTGGCTACGAACTAGCGAAATGCTGCGCCCAGAACGGTTATGACCTTCTGGTTGCCGCCGATGAGCCGGCGATCAACGACGCGGCCCAAACCTTCAAACAGTTCGGCGCTTCCGTCGATGCGGTGCAAGCCGACCTCGCCACCATCGCAGGCGTCGATAAGCTCCATGCGGCTGCCAAGGGCCGCCCGGTCGAGGCGCTGCTCGCCAATGCGGGCCGCGGACTGGGAAAGGGCTTCCTCGACCAGGATTTCAATGATGTGCGGCGCGTCGTCGACACCAACATCACTGGCACCATCTATCTGATCCAGAAGGTCGGCAGGGATATGCGCGCGCGGGGGAGCGGCCGCATCCTGATCACGGGATCGATCGCCGGCTTCATTCCCGGCACCTACCAGGCGGTCTACAACGCCACGAAGGCGTTCCTCGATTCGTTCTCGTTTGCGATCCGGCATGAGCTGAAGGACACCGGGGTGACGGTTACCTGTCTGATGCCCGGCGCCACCGAGACCGAATTCTTCGAGCGCGCCGATATGATGGATACCAAGGTCGGGCAAGCGAAGAAGGACGACCCCGCCGGCGTGGCCAAGACCGGCTTTGACGCGATGATCAAGGGGACGGGCGACGTGGTGACCGGCTGGCACAACAAGCTGCAGACGGCGATCGCCTCCGTGACGCCGGCGGGCGTGCTCGCCGAGCAGCATCGTCGGATGGCCGAACCCGGCTCCGCGAAGCAGTAGACCGACCCTGAAAGCCGGGCTTTGAACTGGCTGCCGGCCGGCGTAGAAGGCCCGCTTTGGGCAGCCGGTCGGCATCGGCGGCCTCGCGGAAAGGAGCAGCTCATGAAGTCCGGCGTTCACCCCGAGTACCACGAAATCAATGTCGTCATGACCGACGGCACCCAGTTCACCACGCGCTCCTGCTGGGGCAGGCCGGGCGATACGCTGCGCCTTGATATCGACCCGAAATCACACCCGGCCTGGACTGGCCAACAGCGCATCATCGACACCGGCGGGCAGGTGGCGAAATTCAACAAGAAGTTCGCCGGGCTCGGGCTGAAGGGATAGCGTCGCGGTCAACCGCTTTCTCCTCTTGAACCGCGGCGCGCGATTACCAGATTCCTTGCATCCGGGACGCCTTCGGGGTTCCGGGGCTTGAGACAGGGCCGGCCCAACCGGGCGCCCGAGTGGAAACCTTGCTTTTTTGGAGGTTTGCGATGACTACGATCGATTTCGCCCCGCTGTTCCGTTCTGCCATCGGCTTCGACCGCATGGCTCGCCTGATGGACACCGTGGGCACTGCGGAAGCGCCCAGCTATCCGCCCTACAACATCGAAAAGACCGGTGAGGATACCTACCGCCTGACCATGGCGGTGGCCGGGTTCCGGCCCGAGGACATCGAGCTGGTCGTGAAGGAAAATACCCTGCTGATCTCTGGCCGTGTCGGCCAGGAGGCTCAGAAGGCCGAGGTGCTGTACCGCGGCATCGCCGGACGCGCGTTCGAACGGCGCTTCGTGCTCGCCGACCACATCGTGGTCGAGGGTGCGGATCTGCAGAACGGACTGCTGCATGTCGGGCTGAAGCGGGTCGTGCCGGAGGCGCTGAAGCCGCGCCGCATCACGATCGGCACCGCCCCGCAGGTCGAGACGGCGCAGATCGCCAACGATGAGGCGACCGAGGCAACGAAGGCCGCCTGACGGGTCGCGAGGGCGTAACGGAAGGGGCCGGGCAACCGGCCCCTTTTGCTTTTCGGGAACGCCATGGGTCTGCTGGTCTTCGGCCTCGGCTATGTCGGTAGGGCGGTCGCGGCGGCATGGGCCGGCACCGGCGTGACCGGGACAGCGCGAAGGCCAGTTCCCGAGTTGCCGGCCAATATCGTCCGGATCCGGCCCGACGACTCGGTGCGCGCTCTCGCATCGGCGACCCATCTGCTGGTCACGGCCCCTCCGGGCGAGGCGGGCGATCCGATGCTCGCGCTGGAGGGGGCAGCCGCCGCGCTCGCGCGTTCTCCGCTGAGATGGATCGGCTATCTGTCCACAACCGGGGTCTATGGCGATCGTGGCGGCGGCTGGGTGGACGAGGCGACGCTGCCGGCGCCGGGATCGGAGCGCGCCCGCCGGCGCGTGGCGGCCGAGGCCGCCTGGTCGGCGCTCGCCGGCGAGCGCGCGGTGGACATCTTCCGACTGGCCGGCATCTACGGTCCAGGCCGCTCCGCCTTTGATGACCTGCGTGCCGGGCGCGCGCGCCGGATCGCCAGGCCGGGCCACGCTTTCGGCCGCATTCACCGCGACGACATCGTTCGCGCCCTCCGCGCCGCGATGTCTCAACACGCCGAGACTGGGGTGAGGGTCTTTAACCTGTCGGACGATCAGCCGGCGGAAAGCGCCGCCGTGATTGAGGAGGCAGCGCGGCTGATCGGCGTCCCGGCGCCCCCGGAGCTGCCGTTCGCCGAGGCTTGGGGGACAATGAGTCCCATGGCGCGCAGCTTCTGGGCCGAGAACCGCAAGGTCAGCAACCGAGCAACCAAGGCCGCGCTCGGCATTTCCTGGCTGTATCCGACCTATCGCGAGGGGCTACGGGCCGTCCTGACCGCAGAGCGGGCGGATCACCCGCTGGAGTAGCGCGAGGTCCTGCGGCCGGGACAGCCGGTGATCGCCGTCCTTGACCAGCGTGACCCGCACATCCCTCCCCGTCAGCCGCTCGGCGATGCGGAGCGCGGTCTCCCACGGCACATCGGGGTCACGCTGGCCGTGCAGCAGGCGGACCGGGCAATCAAGCGCGATCGGCGCATCCAGCAGCAGGCGCGTCCGCCCGTCCTCGATCAAGCGGCGGGTGATCGGATAGGGCTCGCCATACTGACTGCCCACATGCAGCACGCCCTCGCGCATCAGTCGCTCGCGCTCGATCGGCGCCATGGCCTGCCACATCAGCCGCTCGGTGAAGTCCGGGGCAGCGGCGATGCCGACCAGGCCTGCCACACGTTCCGGCCGCGCCAAGGCGGCTAGCAGGGCGATCCAGCCTCCCATTGAGGAGCCGACCAGCACCAAGGGCCCTTGGGTAAGCGCGTCGATCAGCCACAGGGCGTCTGCGGTCCACCGCCCTACATACCCATCCTCGAACCGACCGCCACTCGCGCCGTGGCCCGAGTAGTCGAAGCGCAGCATCGCTTGCTTCCGCGCGGCGCAGAACCGGGCCAGATGGGTAGCCTTGTCGCCGGTCATGTCGCCGCGAAAGCCGGGGAGGAAGGCGACGGTAGGGAGGTTGCCTGGGGTGAGGGCGTAGGCAAGATGGGTGCCGTCGCCGCGGTCGAGTGTGTTGGGAATCATGCTGGAGGCTCAGAGACCGAAGAAGATCCAGTCGAGCGCGCGGTTGAGGTCGTCGCGGTACTCGTGCAGGCTGCCCACCGGCTTGCCCAACCGGGAAGCCAGGATGCTTCCCATCATGAGTAGCAGGACTATGTATTCGGCGCCGTCGTGACGCACGCTGACCAGGGCGCGATTCGGGAGTCCGGCCAGCGGCGGGACAGGCCGGGCCAGAGGCGCCACTAGCCGGTCCTGGCCCCCGACCGCATCCGACTGCACCACCGCTACCAGCGGAAAATCTCGCCGTGATCGCCCGTTCGGGTTCACATGCAGGTCATGCCGCATGATCGGTGTCGGCTTCCGCCTCACCTTCGCTCGCCCAGTCGTCAAACGGCCGACCGTAGAGCGCGACGTAAGCGGATGCGCGCTCTCCGGCGTCCTTCAACTCCGCCCTGATCCGCCCTTCCTCGAGCTCCGTATACGCACGGGCAACGGCCTCCTCGGCCAATCGGGAGATGTTTAGGCCGGCCGCAGTCGCCTTGGCCGCCAGATCCTGGTTCAGCGTGATGCTGACGGTCTTGCGCCGGGCATTCGGGTCGAAGATCGGGGTTCGCAAGGCGGGCCTCCCGCGGGTGGCTGGACACGGGCATTCTTACCTGTGTAGGGAGGCGGCGCGCAAGCGCGGCATGACCCTGATGAGCTCGCCCGTCATTCTCCAAGTGGTGCCCTCCCTGGAAACCGGCGGGGTCGAGCGCGGCACGGTGGAGATCACGGAAGCAATCGCCCGCGCCGGCTGGAATGCGTTGGTGGCGAGCGCCGGCGGCCGTATGATAGCCGACGTGGAGCGCGTCGGCGGGCGCCATGTCGCGCTGAGCCTGACCGCCAAGGACCCGCTGCGCATCCTGAGAAATGCCAAAAGGCTCGCGCGGCTGATCGCCAAGGAGCGTGTGGCTATCGTCCATGCCCGCTCCCGCGCGCCGGGCTGGTCGGCGTTTCTGGCCGCGCGACGCACCGGGGCGCATTTCGTGACCACCTATCACGGCGCCTATGGCGAGGATCTGCCGCTCAAGCGCCGCTACAACGCGGTGATGGCGAAAGGTGAGCGGGTGATCGTGGCCAGCCGGTTCATCGCCGAGCTGGTCGAACGCCGGCACGGTGTCGATCCGGCGCGCATCCGGCTGATCCCGCGCGGCATCGACCCGATCGTGTTTGACCCCGCGATCAGGCCGGAGCGCGTCGAGCGCCTGCGCCACGCATGGGGTCTTCCGGACCAGGCGCCCGTGGTCATGCTGCCCGGCCGGCTGACCGGCTGGAAGGGACAGGGAGTTCTAGTAGACGCGGCGGCAAGGCTCGCGCGCCGCGATGCGCGGATCGTGCTCGTCGGCTCCGACCAGGGCCGCGCCGCCTATACCAATATACTGCGGCGACGGGCGGCGGCGCTCGGGCTTGCCGACCGGGTGCATCTGGTGGGCGAGTGCGACGACATGCCCGCGGCACTCCTGCTTGCGGACGTGGTCGTCCATGCCTCCACGGCCCCGGAGGCGTTCGGGCGCGTGGTGATCGAGGCGCAGGCGATGGGCCGGCCGGTGATTGCTGCCGATCTCGGCGGGCCGGTCGAGACCGTGGAGGATGGCGCGACCGGCTGGCGCGTGCCGCCTGGCGATCCTGCGGCGCTCGCCGCCGCGATCGACCGCGTGCTCGCCCTGCCCAATGCGGCGCGGCGCGCGATCGGCGCGCGAGCGCGGGGCGCCGTGTTGGCCCGCTGCACGACCGCCGCCATGCAGGCGACCACGCTTGCGGTGTATCGTGAGGTGCTTGCGGCGCCGGCCGCCTGACCCCATAGACGGAAACTTATCTCAGGAGCTGTCTGCCCATGCCCGCCATCACCTTGCCCGACGGAACCGTTCGCCGCTTCGACGGCCCGGTCACCGGCACGGCGGTGGTCGAGGCCATCGGGCCGGGCCTCGCGCGCGCTGCGCTGGCGATGAAGCTGGACGGCAAGCCGGTGGACCTCGCGACCGAGATCGACCGTGACGCCGCCGTGATGTTCGTGACCCGCCGCGATCCCGAGGCGCTGGAGCTGATCCGCCACGACAGCGCCCATGTGCTGGCCGAGGCCGTGCAGGCGCTCTATCCCGGCACGCAGGTCACGATCGGGCCCCCGATCGAGAACGGCTTCTATTACGACTTCGCCCGCAACACGCCGTTCACCCCCGAGGACTTCCCGGCGATCGAGGCGAAGATGCGCGAGATCGTCGCGCGCGGCGCCAAGTTCCGCCGACAGGTCGTGGACCGCGACGAGGCCATCCGCTTCTTCGAGGCCAGAGGCGAGAGCTACAAGGCCGAGCTGATCCGCGACCTGCCGGAAAGCGAGACGATCAGCCTCTATTCGCAAGGCGACTGGATCGACCTCTGCCGCGGCCCGCATATGCGGAGCACGGCCGATGTCGGCTCCGCCTTCAAGCTGATGAAGGTCGCCGGCGCCTATTGGCGGGGCGATCATCGCAACGCCATGCTGAGCCGCATCTACGGCACCGCTTGGCGCGACCAGAAGGAGCTGGACGCCTACCTCCACATGCTGGAGGAGGCCGAGCGCCGCGACCATCGTCGGATCGGCAAGGAGATGGACCTCTTCCACATCCAAGAGGAGGCGGTCGGCAGCGTGTTCTGGCACCCGAAAGGCTGGCGGCTGTACCGCACCGCCGAAGCCTACCTGCGACGGCGGCAGGACACCTCCGGCTATCAGGAAGTCCGCACGCCCCAGCTCGTGGACCGCTCGTTATGGGAGGCGTCGGGGCACTGGGAGAAGTTCCGCGAGCACATGTTCATCGCCACCGTGGAAGACGAGAACAAGACGCTCGCCCTCAAGCCGATGAATTGCCCGTGCCACGTGCAGATCTTCCGCCAAGGCGTGCGCAGCTATCGCGAACTTCCGCTGCGGCTGGCCGAGTTCGGGTCCTGCCACCGCTACGAACCCTCGGGTGCCCTGCACGGCATCATGCGGGTGCGCGCCTTCACCCAGGACGATGCGCATATCTTCTGCACGGAGGACCAGATCGCCCCCGAGACGGTGCGCTTCGTGGATCTGCTCGGCTCCGTCTATCAAGACTTCGGTTTCGACAGTTTCCAGGTGAAATTCGCCGATCGTCCGACGGAGCGCACCGGCTCCGATGCGGTCTGGGACCATGCCGAAGCGGCGCTGAAGCAAGCTTGCGCCACCGCCGGTGTCGAGTACGAACTGAACCCAGGGGAGGGCGCGTTCTACGGCCCGAAACTCGAATTCGTGCTGCGCGACGCGATCGGGCGGGAGTGGCAATGCGGCACGCTCCAGCTTGATTTCAACATGCCCGAGCGTCTCGATGCCGAGTATGTCGGGGAGGACGGCGCAAGGCATCGCCCGGTGATGCTGCACAGGGTGATCTTCGGCAGCTTCGAGCGCTTCCTGGGCATTCTGATCGAGCACTACGCCGGCCGCTTCCCCCTCTGGCTGGCTCCGGTGCAGGTGGCCGTCGCCACCATCGTCTCGGACGCCGACGATTTCGCCCGGGAGGCGGCGGAGGCGTTGCGTGCTGCCGGACTGAACGTAGAGCTCGACCTGTCGAACCAGAAGATCAACGCCAAGGTGCGCGCCCACAGCTTGGCGCATGTGCCGGTGCTGGCGGTGGTGGGACGGCGCGAGGCCGAGGCGCGCAGCGTGGCACTGCGCCGGCTGGGCACTGAGGCGCAGCAGGTCCTGCCGCTGGAGCAGGCCGTCGCCCGTCTTGCAGCCGAGGCGATGCCTCCCGATCTCGCACGCTTGGTGCCGACCGGTGATCGCCAAGCCGCTTGATCACACGGCCGCCTATGGCCAGGATAGGCCGTCGGCCATTCCAACAGAGACAGGAGCGAGACCATAGCCAGAGGACCGATGACTGCCCCGCCCACGCGCGAGGGCCCCCGTGTGAACGAGGAGATCAGAGCAGCCCAGGTGCGGCTGATCGATCAGGACGGCGAGATGCAGGGCGTCTTGTCCGCCCGAGAGGCGCTGCACAAGGCGTTTTCCGTCGGGCTCGATCTGGTGGAGATCAGCCCCAATGCCGATCCGCCGGTCGCCAAGATCCTCGACTACGGGAAATACAAATACGAACAACAGAAGAAGAAAAACGAACAAAAGAAGCGCCAGAAGGTCATCGAGATCAAGGAGGTCAAGGTCCGCCCGAACATCGACGAGAACGACTATCAGGTGAAGATGCGCGCCATGAAGTCGTTCATCGAGGAGGGCGACAAGGTCAAGGTGACGCTCCGCTTCCGCGGCCGCGAGATGGCGCACCAGGACATCGGCATGCGCGTGCTGGAGCGCATCCGCCAGGAAATGGACGGCGTCACAAAGGTCGAACAGATGCCGCGGATGGAGAACCGGCAGATGATCATGGTGCTGACGCCGCGCTAGTACCCGGAATCATTGAACGGTGAAACGCGTCGCCGAGGCTGTCATCGCGAGCCGCCTCTTGGCGGCGTGGCGATCCAGGCGGGCGACCCAGACGGGTGATACGGTGCGGCGGGCCTGGATCGCCACGGCGCTGCGCGCCTCGCGATGACGGTTTCAGCGACTCATCGTTCACCGATAGGGAGTACTAGCCGGGCTCCGGCGTCGTGAAGACGCTGCTGATCGTGTTCCACTCCGCCACCGGCGGCACGCGGCAGATGGCGGAGGCAACCGCCCGCGGCGCATCCACCGAGCCCGAGGTGCGGGTTCGCCTCCTGCCCGCCTCGGAGGCGCAGCCCGAGGATGTGCTGACGGCCGATGGCTACGTCTTCGCGGCCCCCGAAAACCTCGCGGCCATCGCGGGGCTGATGAAGGATTTCTTCGACCGCACCTATTACGCTGCGCTGGACCGCATCAACGGCCGGCCATACGCGGTGCTCGTCTGCGCCGGCAGCGATGGCCGCAATGCCGTGCGCCAGATCGGGCGCATCGCCACCGGCTGGAGATTGCGGGAGGTATCCGATCCGCTCATCGTCTGTACGCACGCCCAAACTCCGGAGGCGATCCTGCGGCCCAAGGTGATCGGGGCCGACGATCTCCGCCGCTGCGAGGACGTCGGAGCGGCCCTTACGGCCGGCATGGCGATGGGCATTTTCTGATGATCATAACTCCCTCTCCTCCGTTTGCGCGGGAGAGGGAGATTGGCGGTCGGCAGAGTCGATGCCGCTTAGCCGCATATGCTGCAGGAGCAGGACCGTTTTGGCGTCCACGATCTGCCCGCTCGTGACCATCTCCCAGGCGCGGGCGAACGGCAGCTCAAGGATCTCGATTTCTTCTCCCTCCCGACGCAGGCCGCCGCCCTCGCCGAATTGGTCGTCCTGACCGTAGTCCGCGACGAACAGGTGCAGCTTTTCCGCCGAGGCGCCCGGACTCATGTAGAGCTCGAAAACCTTGCGCGCGTTGCGCAGGCGAATGCCCATTTCCTGCTCGGCTTCCTTGCGCACGGTGTCAGCGGGGTCGTTGCCCGCGTCGACCATGCCCGCGCAGAGTTCGACCAGCATGGGGGCATCACCGTTGACGCAGGCCGGGATGCGGAACTGCCGGACCAGCAGCACCATGCCGCGTGCGTGGTCAATGGGCAGCACGGCGGCACCCGGCCCGTTATGGTACACCTCGCGGTCGAGCGTCTGATGCGAGCCGTCCCGGCGGGTCTGCTCGAAGGTGATCTTCTCCAGCTTGAACCAGTTGTCGGACAGCACTTCGCGGCCGCGGATCTCGACGGCCCGCGCTCGATCACTCATCGCCCGAACCTTCAAGCCAGGTGACGGGGGGGCCGTGCGTGTGCGCCCGCGCGAGGCAGCGGTCACGGCCGCCGGGCCAGAGCATCAGGCGCAACTCGGGCTGCCCGCCGCCGGGGGCATTGCCGGAAGGCGGTTCCAGCCGCAACCAGGCGAGCGGCGAGTCCGGATCGGCACGCCGGCCGGTCTCCTCCACGGTGGACCGAATCTGCGCCTTGGTGTCCTCGGGGAAATACTCCCAGGCAATGGAGTGGTACAGCACCGTGGTGCATCCGGTGGCCCGTGCTTGCAGGTGCGCCGATACCCAGGCGGCGGCCTCACTCCGCTCGACCCGGACCTTCTCCCGGCGCACAAGGGAAATGGCGGCGTCCAGCAGGTTCATGCGCGCGGGCTGGTCGGCCCAGACATAGGCCCGGAGACGCAGACGCGCCGTTGGGTCCTCCGGATCGACCGGCTCCATGTCGGAGCCGGCACGGTCGGCAACCACGACGCGGGCATCCAGCGGCGGCAGCGGGCCGGCCCAGTCGGCCGCCACGACCACGGCGCTGTCCGCGTCGCCCCATTGCACCTGCCCGCCCAACTCGTAGCGGTAGTGGTCCCACAGCAGGTTGAGGCCGGCACTCGCGCCGATCTCGAGCACCCGCATCGGCTTCTGGTCCGTTTCCCGCGCGATCTCCAGGAAACCGCCCAGCAGGACCGCCGAGCGTCCAACCTCGTTGGTCTGGGGCGGCGAGCCCAGGAAGGCCTCCACATCAGGGCGGTGGGCCTCGATCGTTGCCAGGGCCGCGCGCCAGACCGCTTCGGCGTCGCCCGCCGTATCAGATGGAGGATAGACGGCGGCGAGATCCGGGTCGGTTCCGGACAGGGCCAGCGCGTGCAGGGCGGCGGCCAGACGGAGCGGCACGGCATCCCGATCCGGGTCGCCGGACCAGGAGGCGAGCACGCCGCCGATCGACCTGGTGCGGTCGAGTTCGCCCGCAGCTCTATCCAGCAGCGCCGCCATGAACGGCGAGCCGAGCTCGCCGCAGGCGCGCGACTGGGTTCGGAAAGCCTCAACGAGGTCTGACCTGCTCGCCATGCCCACGCTCCAAGCCCAGTCAGAGCGCGCGAACATGGCGCCGGGTTGCCTGACCTTCCACCTGCATTGACGCCACGGAGCACGGAGGCTGTTCTCGCGGGAAGCCGGCAGGGGCCGGGTTCGGTCGAGGAGCTCGCTTTGAAAAGACCAGTTGTGTTGGCCATGGCGTCGGCCTGGCTCTGGGTGCTGGGCTCGTCCGGCCCGAGCATGTCGGCTTGGGCACAGACGCCGGTTCCCGGCGTGACCGCGACCGAGATCCTGGTGGGGCAGACGATGCCCTATTCCGGACCGGCCTCCTCCTACGGTGTGATCGGGCTCGTGGAGCAGGCCTATTTCCGCATGCTGAACGAGCAGGGCGGAGTGAATGGACGCAAGATCAAGCTCCTCAGCATGGACGATGGCTACAGCCCGCCAAAGACCGTGGAGCAGACGCGCAAGTTGGTTGAGAGCGATGGCGTGCTGCTGATCTTCGATGCGATGGGAACGGCGCCGAACAGCGCGATCCAGAAATACCTGAATGCCCGCAAGGTGCCGCAGCTATTCATCTCCAGCGGTGCTGCGCGCTTCAACGATCCCGAGCACTTCCCCTGGACCATGCCATGGCTGCCGAGCTACGAGGCCGAGGGCCACGATCTGGCCGCGTACGTGCTTCGGACCAGGCCATCCGCGAAGATCGCCGTCCTGTACGAGAACGACGATATCGGGAGGGACTACATCAAGGGGATCGAACGGGCGCTGGGTGACAAGACGAAGGCCATGGTCATCGCCAAGGCGAGCTTTGAAGTGACCGATCCGACGATCGACAGTCAGATGGCGACGCTGCAAGGGTCGGGCGCGGATACGCTGATCAGCGTCGCGGCCCCGAAATTCACGGCGCAGGTGATCCGCAAGACCCACGATCTTTCCTGGAAGCCGCTGCATCTGATCAGCGACATTGGTTCCTCGATAGCCTCCGGCCTGCAGCCGGCGGGGCTGGACAATGCGGTCGGCATCATCACTGGCGCCTATGTGCGCGATCCAACCGACCCGGCGACCCAGGCGACCGACGGATACAAGACGTGGCTGACCTTCATGCAGCGATACTTCCCGGAGGGAAATGTCACCGACCTGAACAATGTGATCGGCTACTCCATCGCGCAGACCTTCCTGCAGGTGCTCAAGCAGTGTGGCGATGATCTGTCGCGCGCCAACGTCATGCGCCAGGCGGCGAACCTGCACGACCTCGTTTTACCGATGGTCAGTCCGGGTCTCGTCATCAACACCAGCCCGACGGATTATCAGCCGCTCAAATCGGTTCGTCTGGTGCGCTTCGATGGCCAGCACTGGGTGCCGCTCGACGAACCGGCGCCGTAGCCGCCGTGTTTCAGGATACGAACGTATGGGCGAAGCGGCGTTCGGCCGCGGTCCATTCAGGCGGCAATGTACGGCTCCGCTGGCGCGCTTCGTGCCACATCGAGCACTTCCCCAATCAGCACCAGCGTCGGGCCGTCCAGCCCGGCGACGCGCACCACCTCGGCAATGGTCGCGAGCGTGCCCCTTATCCGCCGCTCGTTCGGCAGCGTCGCGTTCTCCACCGCGGCGGCTGGCGTGCTGGAGCTGCGCCCGGCGTCCAGAAGAGCGCGGGTCAGCGCCGGAAGCGTGCGCACGCCCATATAGACGGCGAGCGTTCCACCCATCTGCGCCAGCGCGTGCCAATCGTGCGGCGGCAGGCCTTCCTCCTTGCCGTGCGCGGTCACGAAATGCATGCTGCGCGCCACGTCGCGATGCGTCAGCGGCGCTTGCAGCCCGGCGGCGACGGCGCAGGCGGCGGTCACGCCGGGAACCACTTCGACGGGTATGCCGGCGGCAAGCAGCGCATCCAGTTCCTCGCCACCACGGCCGAACACGAACGGGTCGCCGCCTTTCAGCCGCACCACATGCAGACCATCGCGCGCGAAATCCAGCATCAGCCGGTTGATCGCGGCTTGGCTCATCGCATGGCGGCCGCAGCGCTTGCCGACGTCAATGCGCCGCGCGTCGCGTCGCGCCAGGTCGAGCACCGCTGGGCCAATCAGTCTGTCGTAGAGGATCACATCCGCCTCTTGCAGCGCACGCAGTGCCTTGAGAGTGAGCAGATCCGGGTCGCCCGGTCCGGCACCGACCAGGCTCGCGCGTCCGGCTGGACCGGTCCGGCGAGTCGCCAGCCGTTCGCGCATGAGCGCGTCGGCCTCGGCTTCGCTGCCACGAAGCACCGCAGCGGCTTCGGGTCCGCCCAGCACGGCGTCCCAGAACCGCCGCCGTTCGTCGCGGCCGAAAGCCTCCGCGGCGCGCGCACGCCATTTCCCGCAGAACGCGGCAAGCGCGCCATAGCCTTGCGGGATCGCGGCCTCGATCTGCGCCCGCACGGCGCGCGCGAGCGCGGGGGCCACGCCGGAAGTGGAGATCGCGATTGCGATACGCCCGCGTTGCACGATCGCGGGCGTGGTGAAGTCGCAGAGCGCCGGTTGATCGACCGCATTCACCGGCACGCCACACCGGCGCGCGGCGGCGACAACCGCCTCGGCGCCTTTGTCCAGTGCGACGTAGCAGAGCCGCGCGCCTTCCAGATCGTCCGGCTGGAACTCCCGCCGATGCAGGGCGAAGCCGCGCTCCTCGGCGAGGGCCGTCAAATCCTCGGACGGAGCGGGGCCTACCACTCGCGGCACGGCCCCGCTGGCCAGCAGCAGGCGCAGCTTGGCGACGGCCGCGTCGCCGCCGCCTACCACCAGCACGCACGCGCCTTCCAGGTCCAGGAACAGCGGGAAGGGGGAGGGCACCTCAGACCTGGACACGGGTGTCACGTAGAATCTCCTGCAGCTCCGGAATGCACGATCCGCGCGCGGCGTGGTGATGCCCATGGAAAAGCAGGTGCGGATGGTTCTGTCCATTGTCGCTCAGCGATCACGCGCACCGTCAGCATCGGAGGAATCCAATGTCCGCAACCCTGCACGCCTTCGAATCCGGCTCCCGCCGCACCGCCGCGCTCCGCGTGCATGCCAAGGTGTCCGGGGCTGACGCGCTGACCACCGCCATCCACCTCGAGGAACTATCCCTGCCCACGCCGGAGCGGGGCGAGGCGCTGATCGAGGTCCACAGCGCCGGGGTGAATCCCTCGGACGTCAAGGCCGTGCTGGGGGCTATGCCGCACGCTGTCTGGCCTCGCACGCCGGGCCGGGACTACGCAGGCGTCGTCGTGGGTGGCCCCGCCCACCTGCTGGGGTGGGAAGTCTGGGGCAGCGGCGGCGAGCTGGGCATACGGCGAGACGGCACCCATGCCCGGCATCTGGTGCTCGACGCGAGCCATGTGCGGGAGAAGGCGTCCACGATCAGCCTGCCCGAGGCCGGCGGGGTCGGCGTGCCGTTCATAACGGCCTATGAAGGCCTGCGTGAGGCCGGCTCCGTCCAGCCGGGCGATGCCGTGCTCGTCCTGGGCGCCAACGGCAAGGTTGGCCAGGCGGCCATCCAGCTCGCCACGATGGGCGGCGCCCGCGTGTTCGGGGTGGAGCGCACGCAGGAGCCGTATCGCGGCCATGCCTCCGGCCCGGTCACGATGCTGGCCGCCAAGGACGACATCGCCGCCCTCGTGCGCGACGCCACCGGCGGGCACGGTGCCGACATCGTCTACAACACCGTGGGCAGTCCCTACTTCGAGGCGGCCTGCCGCGCGATGGCGGTGCGGGGCCGCCAGATCTTCATCTCGACGATCGAGCGCGCCGTGCTGTTCGACATCTTCGCCTTCTACCGTGGCCGGCACCGCTTCATCGGCCTGGACACGCTGGCGCTCGACAGTGGCCATTGCGCGACGGTGCTCGACGCGCTGCGGCCAGGATTCGAGGCGGGCAAGCTGCGGCCCTTCCCGGTGCTGGACGCGAACACCTATCCGCTGGCCCGCGCGGTCGAGGCCTATCAGGCAGTGCTGGCGGGCAGCCCCGACCGGGTGGTGCTGGACCCGCTACGCTAACGGACCGAGCCCGCCCCGCCCGCTCCACGAACGCGGCGATCTCCGCCGCTCCGGCGCCTGAGTGGCGGATACTGCCTCTAGAAGAGGCAAGTCCCGCGATTGCAGGACGCGCCAGCACAGCGCATTCCCTCTTGACGGATTGATGCCGAGGCGGCACCGGCCCGCCGTTCGGAACCCTTGGCTGGGGAGGCTGTTGGTGCAGCGTGGCACGCATCGCCTCCACCGCCAACCGCCCACCGCCCGGCATCGCGCGCTTCGACAGCGCCGCCGGCATGGCTCGCGCACTGGGCCGGTTCCTCCAGGGCCAGGATTTCGAGAGCCTCACCGGCTCACCCGCCATAGACCGTGTGCTGCCGCTCGCCAACCTGCTGCCGCGCCGCCCGCGGGAGTGGTTCTATTCGTTTTCCGGAACGGTAGAGGCGTTGAAGCGCCGAGACATACGGCGTCTCGATGTCGAGGGAATCGCCGCCTGGCTTGCGGGACTTTATCCGGATCGCGGCTACCAGGCGGCCTTCGTCGGCTCCTCCAACGGTGCGCTGGTGCATCTGGCGGCGGCGCTCGGTGTGCCCTGGCTGCCGCAGACCTTCCTGTGCCCGGTGCGGCACCTCGGCGCCGACCCCGACGACGCGCGGGCCGGTTTCGCCGCGGGACAGCCGATCGTGGAGGCGCTCCTGGAGACGCATCCGGATCTGTCCGTGCATCACATGCTCGATCCGAACCAGGACCGGCTGATGCTGCGGACAATGAGCTATTACCGCCTCAAGCATCGGTGCCTGCCCCCCGCCTATCGCGAGGCGCTGGCGAGATGGCTGCCGCGCGGCGCGACGCTCTACATAGTGGACTGTACAAGGCGCTGGCCGGTGACGCGCACCAGCGCGCGCTCCGTGTTCCAGTTCGGCGCAGTCGGCGGCATGAGGCCAGAGGAGTACCTGCGCGGCAGCGAGCGCGTTCGCGCCTATCTCGCCCGCTACGGCGTGGATCGGGACCGATGGGATCCGCCGGAGGCGGATGACGAGGCACCGGAAGCCGAATGGGGCTTCGACCCGCGCCTGCGCGAGGATCTCGATGTCATGGCGCGCGATCACGGCTGGCGTGTCGTCGAGATCCGCTTCGAGGAGCCGGAGGCGTTGAGTGAGGCCGCGGCCGCACTGCATCAGGCGTGGTATCGCGAGTCGGGCGCGCCCGGACCATGGCGGCTGCTGGTTGATAGTTTCGTGCTGATGGCGCCGCGCCGCACGCAGCTTCTGCGCGCCATCCCGTTCTGGCTGGTGTTCGGCGTCGAGCCTTCGGCCGACCGCCTCGCTCGCTTCCTCAACTCGCGAGCCCGGTTCGAGCAGGTGGATCTGTTCCTGTTCTCGCATGGGATCGAGGGCGTGGGCGGGGCGCCGATCGAGATCTGGCAGAGCCTTGCCGCGCGCGGGCGGCGGCCGGGACGACTGCTGGGCGTGGACCCGGCCCGCTACCCGCGCGACTTCGCCACCTTCGCGCGCTTTCACCGCGATGTGGACGCGCTCGGGCCGGTGTACGACGCACCGCCGCCGCTTGCCTTGGCGCGCTTCGAGGCGCTGCTTCGGGACCACGCGGCGCGGTGCGGCGTCGAGTTCCTGGAGCGGCATTCGGCAGTCGTGGACCACTGAGCGGGGTGCGGTTATGGACCGACCGCTTGGTACTTCATTCCAGAGCGTTTGGACGCAGGTGCGTGGTCTTCCGATGCACACAAAGGTCTCGACCGGAAAGCCAGCCGCCGCAACGGGAGTGCCGCTGATACTCGTGCATGGGCTTGATCTCTCGCATCGCTACATGATGCCGACAGCCGAGTGCCTTGCCCCGGAATTTCGCGTCTATGTCCCGGACCTGCCCGGCTTCGGCGACTCTGGCCATCCGGCGAAGGTGCTCGATGTGCCGGGCCTCGCCGATGCGCTGGTCGCCTGGATGGATGCGACCGGCCTCGAGCGCGCGTCCCTGCTCGGCAATTCCTTCGCCTGCCAAATCATCGTGGATCTCGCCGCGCGTTATCCAGGGCGCGTCTCGCGCGCGATCTTGCAGGGACCGACCACGCCGCCGAGGGAACGTAGCTGGTTCTGGCAGTTCGTTCGCTGGCGACAGAACAATCGCTACAACCCGCCCGAACTCGGCCCGATCTCCTGGAGCGACTATCGCAAGGCGGGCTATAAGCGGGCGCTTCAGAGCTTCCGTTTGTCGCTGCTGGACCGCGTGGAGGACAAGCTGCCGCGCGTCGCGGCGCCGACGCTCGTCGTGCGTGGCCAGCATGATCCGATCGCGCGAGCCTCCTGGGCCGAGGAAGTGACAGGGCTTCTACCTGATGGGCGACTTGTGGTCATTCCTGGCGTCGCGCACACCTTGGTTTACACGGCGCCGGAGCAGCTTGCGACGGTTGCGCGCCAGTTCCTGCTAGGGCCTTCGGCCACCAGTTCGCGCTGCGGTCCGTCGTCGATCATTCCCGGCCCCCCTTAACGGTGGCGAGTGAACCGCCGGAGCATCGGTCAGATTTCCCGCACTGCCAGCCGGCTCGCGCCTGGCCACGTCGCGGAAACCGCTCGGGCCCGGAATCGCTGAGGCTCTCGTCACCGTTGTTCGGAACCGGGAGATTGACGATGGCAGCTCAAGGAGTCTCCGATATTCGCCGGAGGGTCGCGGCGGAGGAGGCGGCAAGCCATGTGCGCCAGGCCTGCGAGCCGCTCCCTCCGCTTGACCAGCCAGAGGCGTTTGGCGCTGTCTTCGGTCGGTTCGCCGACGCGCGGGTGGTGCTGCTGGGCGAGGCAACGCACGGCACGTCTGAATTCTATCGCGCCCGCGCCGCGATCACCCGCCATCTCATCGCGCAGCACGGCTTCACCATCGTCGCGGTCGAGGCGGACTGGCCGGACGCCGGCCGGATCGACCGCTACGTGCGTCACCGCGCCCCGGTGACGGTACGGGAAGAGGCATTCGCCCGCTTCCCGACTTGGATGTGGCGCAACAAGGAGGTGCTCGATTTCGTCGAGTGGCTGCGCTGTCACAACCAAGGACGCCCATCGGATGCCCGCGCGGAGTTCAGGGGGCTCGACATCTACAGCCTGCGCGGCTCCATCGCCGGAGTGCTGGAGTATCTCGACACGGTGGATCCGGGATTGGCCGCGACCGCGCGCCGTCGCTACGGCTGTCTCACTCCTTGGCAGGTCGAGCCCGCCGACTACGGCCGCGCCGTTCTGCATGGCGCCAAGGATCCCTGCGAGGACGCGATCGTCGCACAATTGCAGGAGATCCTCGACAAACGCCTGGAGTACATCGCGCGTGACGAGGAAGGATTTTTCGACGCCGCGCAGAACGCCCGTATCGTGCGCGCGGCGGAGCAGGTACTACCGGATCATGTACCTGGGCTCGACGGAATCCTGGAATCTCCGGGACCGGCACATGTTCGATACGCTGCAGGCCGTGCTGCGGGCCCGCGGCGACGGCGCGAAGGCGATCGTCTGGGCGCACAACTCCCATATCGGCAATGCCGCCGCGACCGAGATGGGGTGGAGCGGCGAGTTCAACATCGGTGAGCTGTGCCGGACGGCGTTCGGGCGCGACGCGGTGCTGATCGGGTTCGGCACGGATCGCGGCCAGGTCGCCGCGGCCAGCGATTGGGACGGCGACATGGAGATCAAGACCATTCGTCCGGCGCGCAAGGACAGCTACGAATGGGTGTTTCGCGAGGCTGGGGCGCCTTGCGCGCTGACGGACTGGCGGCGTCCAGATCGGGGCGAGCTGCGCGAGGCACTATCCCAGCCAAGGCTGGAGCGCGCCATCGGCGTGATCTACCGGCCCGAGACGGAACTCCGTAGCCACTACTTCGAAGCGGTGCTGCCCGATCAGTTTGACGCCTTCGTATGGTTTGAGGAGACGCGGCCGGTCACCTTGCTGCCGACCAGCCGGTCTCCCGGCGTTCCCGAAACCTATCCTTTCGGCCTCTGACGCGATTGCTCCGCGATCATAGGGGCGGCGGAACGCCTGCCTCGGCCAGCGCCGCCGCTTGGCGCTGAGCCAGTTCCAATTCCTGGAAATCGGCGATCAGCTCCCCGAACAGCCGGCTCCAGTTCAGCTCCGCGCCCAGTCGCAGGAACACTCCGCCGAGGCCGATCGCCGATCGGTCCATCATCACGAACTCGCGCGGCGGGCGCACCCCCCCCGTGCGCTTCAGACCGGCATGGACCCGTTCGGCGACCTCGCGCCCATACTGCGGGTCGTTGGTCTCCTGGATGCGGCGCACGCGATCCTCGATCAGCGGCTCGTACAGGAAGTGCGCCCACAGATTGAGCACCTGCATCTTCTCGCGCGAAAGATCGGCGAATCCCCAGCTCTCATAGGCGCGGTGCGCCTTGTCCTCGTCGCCGTCGCGTACCGCCTCATAGAGGTCGATCACGCCCCGCACGAAATGCGGCCGGAACACCCGGATGGCGCCGTAGTCGAGCAGGTTGACCGACCCATCGGGCCGCACCTGGTAGTTGCCGAGATGCGGGTCGCCGTGGATCACGCCGTAGCGGTAGAATGGCACATACCACGCGCGGAATAGCGCCTCCGCGATCCGGTTGCGCTCCTCCTGGGAAGGCTTCTCTCGCAGCCGCTCCATCAGCGGCCGGCCGTCGAGCCAGGTCATGGTCAGCAGCCGCTTCGTCGAGTAGCCGGCGATCGGCGTCGGGACATGCACCTCCGGCACATGGTTCAGCATGACCCCGTAGAGGCGCATCTGCGCCGCCTCGCGTCCGTAGTCCAGCTCCTCGCGCAGCCGCTGGACCAGTTCCTTGTAGATCTCCTCATGCTGGATGGCGCTGTCCATGCGATGGTAGATGGCCATCGCCAAGCGGAGCTGGCGCAGGTCGGCCTCGACGGTGCTTGCCATCTCCGGATATTGCAGCTTGCAAGCCACCTCGGTCCCGTCGGGAAGTCGCGCGCGGTGGACCTGTCCGAGGCTGGCTGCGGCGGCGGCCTCGCGCGAGAACCATGCGAAACGCTGTTCCCAGTCCGGGCCGAGCTCGCCCGCCATGCGCCGGCGCACAAAATTCCAGCCCATCGCCGGCGCGTTGGCTTGCAGCTGCGCAAGCTCGCCCGCGTATTCTGCCGGCAGCGCGTCCGGCACCGTGGACAGGAACTGCGCCACCTTCATCAGCGGACCCTTGAGCCCGCCCAGAATCGCGCGCAGATCCTCGGCATGCGCCGTCCGGTCGGTCTTCATGCCGAACACGCGTGCCCCGGCCACCCGCGCCGCGATGCCGCCGACGGCACCGGAGGTGCGCGCCATCCGCCTAAGCTCCCCGAGGAAGCTGGACCCCTCGTCGGCCATCAGCGAGCCGCCTCCAGCTCGTCGATGAACCCTGCAATGACGTCCAGGCCCTTTTTCCAGAACGCGGGGTCGGAGGCGTCCAGACCGAACGGCGCGAGCAGTTCCTTATGCCGCTTCGTGCCGCCAGCGCGCAGCATGTCGAGGTATTTGGCCTGAAACCCCGGATGGCCGGACTGGAACACCGCGTAAAGCGCGTTCACCAGGCAATCGCCGAAGGCGTACGCGTACACGTAGAACGGCGTGTGGATGAAGTGCGGGATATAGGACCAGAAGACGTCGTACTCAGGGGTGAACTCGAAAGCCGGCCCCAGGCTCTCGGTCTGCACCTGCCGCCACAGCGCGCCGATGCGCTCGGGCAGCAACTCGCCCCGGCGCCGCTCGTCATGCAGCAATGTCTCGAAACGGTAGAACGCGGTCTGGCGGACCACGGTGTTCAGCATGTCCTCGACCTTCGCCGCCAGCATCACCCGGCGCCGGCGCGGATCGCGCTCAGCGTCCAGCAGGGCACGGAAGGTCAGCATCTCGCCGAATACGCTCGCCGTCTCGGCCAAGGTCAGCGGCGTGCCCGACATCAGATAACCCTGCTCGGCCGCCAGCACCTGATGCACACCGTGTCCCAGCTCGTGCGCCAGGGTCATCACGTCGCGCGTGCGCCCGTGATAGTTCAGCAGCAGGTAGGGATGCGCCGAGGGCACGGTGGGGTGCGCGAACGCGCCGCCCGCCTTGCCGGGCTTCAAGGTCGCGTCGATCCAGGGACGGTCGAAGAAGCGGCCGCCAATCTCGGCCAGCTCGTTGCTGAACGCGCCATAGGCGCCCAGCACGCGATCCCGTGCCTCCTCCCAGCCGATCCGGCTGTCGTCGTCGTCCGGCAGCGGGGCGTTGCGGTCCCAGTGCTGCATCCGCTCCAGGCCGAGCCACTTCGCCTTCAGCGCGTAGTAGCGATGCGACAGGCGCCCGAAATCGGTCGTCACGGCCGAAACCAGCGCGTCCACCACCTCGTCCTCGACCATGTTGGCGCGGTTGCGTGCGCTGCCCGGACGCGGGTAGCTGCGCCAGGTGTCGATGATCTCCTTGTCCTTGGCGAGCGTGTTGGTGATCAGCGCGAACAGCTTGACGCTGCCTCCGAACGCCGTGGCGATGGCGTGAAAAGCGGTTTCCCGCACCGCGCGGTCCTTGTCCGACAGCCGGTTCAGCGCGGCATTGACCGTCAGCTCCTCCCCATCCACGGCGACACGCATCCCTGCCACCGTCTCGTCGAACAGTCGGCTCCAGGCGGCGCGGCCGGTGACTTCCTTCTCATGCAGCAGGCGCTCCAGCTCGTCGCCAAGCTGATGCGGGCGGAAAACCCGCAAATCGCGCAGCCAGGGCGCCCACCGCGAAGCCGCGGGATCGGCGAGCTTCGCCTCCAGCACGGTGTCGTCAAGGCAATTCAGCTCCAGCGTGAAGAAGATCAGGTGGCTGCTGATCGCCGTCACCCGTTCCGTGATGGTCTGGTAGAACTGTCCGATCGCGGCATCGGTCGAGTCGCCCGCGAACAACAACTGCGCATAGGACGCAAGCCGGCCCAGCCGCTCCTCGATGCGCTCGTAGTCCGCGATCGCGGCGGCAAGCTCGCGGGAAGAGGCGCGCGCCAGGCGTCCGGCATGGGCAGCGGCGAAGGCACGCGCCTCGGCCTCCGCCTGATCCAGATCGCGCGCCAGCGCGGGGCTGTCGTGGCTTGGGTAGAGATCAGTGAGATCCCAGGCCGGCAACTCCGGCTCGGCGATGGCGTTGGTGGCGGCGGCGTGCCCGTCCGGGGCTGATGCGGTGTCGATCTGTCCCATGTCGCGGGCGCGAGCCTTTGCTGTTATGTCCGATGTTCATGTAAGCGGGCCGCCCCAATGGCCAAGGGTGGGGGCCAAGGGTGGCAGGCCCCGAAGGGCGGAGGGAGTGCTGAAATACGAGAGCTGGCCGAACCTGCCGGCCATGATGTTCGCCCTTGCGCGGACCTGGCCCGACAAGCCGATGCTGCGGGCGTTCCGCGACGACGCCTGGCGCTCCACCAGTTGGGGCGCGTTCGCCCGGCAGGCGGCAGCCGCGGCGCACGGGCTGCGCGCGGCCGGGGTCGCGCCCGGCGACCGCGTGCTGATCACCTCAGAGAACCGCCCCGAATACCCGATCGCCGAGACCGCGCTGATGGCGATCCGCGCCGTCCCGGTGCCGGCCTACGTGACCAACACCGTCGATGACTATGCGCATCTGCTGCGCAATTCCGGCGCTCGTGCGGTTCTCGTTTCGACGCCGGCGCTGGCAGCCAGGCTGCGTGAGGCCGGAAGCCGGGCAGGTGGGCTCGATCTGCTGGTGAGCATGGACGGGCCGAACGAAACCCTCGCCGGCCCGCCGCGGTCGCTTCCGTGGTCGCGGCTGGTCGCCGAGCAGGGCCAGCCCGAAGCGGTGGCGCGCGAGGCCGCCGAGATCCCGACAACGACGCTCGCCTGCCTGCTCTATACCTCGGGCACCGGCGGCGCGCCGAAGGGCGTGATGCTGCCGCACCGCTCCCTTCTGTCGAACTGCGCCAGCGGCTTCGAGCTGCTGCGCCCGATGCGGCTGCGACATGAGGTATACCTCTCCTACCTGCCAACGGCGCACGCCTACGAGCACCTGGTCGGACTGTTCCTGATGCCGAGCCTCGGCGCGGAAGTGGTGTACGGGCGCGGAGCTGAACATCTGGCCGCCGACCTAGTGCGTGCCCGTCCCACCGTGCTGACGGCCGTGCCGCGCGTGCTCGAGGTGATCCGCGCCCGTGTGCTGGGCCAGCTCGCGCGCGAGGCGTCCTGGCGTCGGCGACTGTTCGATCAAGCGATCGTGATCGGCCTCAAGCAACTCGATGGCGCTCGGCTGAGCTTCGGAGAGCGCCTGGCCGAGCCGATTCTCGATCGGCTGGTGCGCGCCACGGTCCGCGCGCGCTTCGGCGGACGCCTCAAGGGCGTCATGTCGGGCGGCGCCCGGCTCGACCCGGAAGTGGGGCGGTTCTTCCTCGCGCTCGGGCTGCGCATCATGCAGGGCTATGGCCAGACCGAGGCAGGCCCGGTCATCAGCGCCAATCCGCCCGACGCCATCCGCATCGAGACCGTCGGCAAGCCGTTGCAGGGCGTGGATCTGCGGATTGCCGAGGACAACGAGATCCTGGTGCGCGGCGGCCTAGTCATGGACGGCTACTGGAACCGCCCCGCGGAGACGCGCGCCGCGATCCAGGACGGGTGGCTGCACACCGGCGACGTCGGCGTTCTCGATCCCGGCGGCTATCTTCGCATCACCGACCGCAAGAGAGACATCATCGTCCTCTCGGGCGGCGAGAACGTCTCGCCCGCGAAGGTGGAGGAAGTGCTGATGGCCGAGCCCGAGGTCGCCCAGGCGGTGGTGACCGGCGACGGGCGCGCGGGCCTGACCTGCCTGCTGGTGCCCGCCGAGGGAGAGGACAGTGCCGCCGTCGCGCAGGCCCTGGCGCGCGCGAACCGCCGCCTGTCGGTCACCGAGCGCATCCGCAAGCACGCCCTCGTTGCGCCGTTCACCGTGGAAAACGGCCTGCTGACGCCCTCGCAGAAGATCAGGCGGTCGCGGGTGATCCGCGTCAACGCCAAGGTGCTGGAGCGGCTGCAGGGGTGAGCCGTCCCGCTGCGTTCGATTACCGCACGGCACTCGCCGGGCGCGTCCTGGCCGCGTCGTGGCGCCGGCGGATGACGGTCCGCTCCCGCTCCGTCTCCTGCGCCGCCTCGCCCTCGGCGGCGATCGCATCGGCGAAGGCACGCAACTCATCGCGGTCCTCCGCCACGCGGGCGCTGGCAGCGACGAGGAACGCGACTTCGACCACGCGGGCGACGACAAAGCCCTGCCGCGCGCCGGCGCTGGCGATCGGACCCAAGGCGTCGCGCGCCAGCTCCGCCAGCGCATGCCCGTGCGCGACCAGGACGCGCTCCGTGCCCGATGCGTCGAGGCGCCGCAAGGCAGGCATCCGGCGCTCCGCCAGCCGGACCAGTCCGGCGGCAATCGCGTTGATGGCCGGGAGCGCGGTGAACGGCGCGTTGATCCCCGGCGACAGCGCGCGGACGGCGACCTCGACGAGTTGTTGTAGCGCATAGGGGATGTCCTGCTGGGGCGTCCGGCGCTCGCCCAGCACCACCACGCCGCGCAGCCCATCGACGATGGATGCGTCCAGCCGGCCGGAAGCGGTTGGCGCCACGGTCATCAGCACCATGCCGGCCACCACGAAATCGCCTGGCCGCGCCTCAAGCCGGACCAGCAGATCGCGCCTCGTGGCGAGGCGCATCAGCGCGCCCTCGTTGATCCGACGGACATAGCCGCTCGCGCGCGCCTCCACGGCGGTGCCACGCTCCTGAAGGCAAGGCGGCGTTGCGGGCGACTGTTCGCGCCAGACCGTTTCGGCCTGCCCGAGGCGGGCGGGAAACACCGTCTCGGTTGCTTCCGCCAGGTCGCGCGCCAGCGAGACGATGACGCTTTCCAGTCGGATCACGTTGGCGATGTGATTGATGAAGTAGATCAGCACGCCCATCGCGAGGATGCCGAGCAGGATGGCCACGTCGGTGGCGACATACGGCACGAAGTCGACGTCCGCCCGACCGGTCACCAGGACGATGAGCGAATAGGCGAACGTGCCGGTGAAGTTGCCGAGCGCGACCTGCGAGCCGCGATCGGCAAGGAACCCGCGCATCACGTGCGGCCCGAACTGCGAGGTGCCGAGCTGCAGGGCCACGATGGTGATCGAGAACACCACCCCCGCGATCGTCGCCATGCTGCCCGCGAGCGTGGCGAGGATCGTCCGGCTGGCGCCGACCGTGAGCGTGGTGAGCCATGGCAGCCTCAGCTCGCTTTCGTGCAGCCTCACGTCGAGATAGATCATCCCCAGCGCGAAGCCGACGGACGTCACCAGCATGAGCCCGGGAATCAGGAGATAGCTGTTGCGTGTCCGCGCCCAGGCGTCGCCGAGACGGGTGAGGAGGGTCGTGTTCATGCGGGCTATTAAACAGGACGCCCACGGCCGAGCATCACCGCACGGCGCGCAAATGGCTCGCATCGCGCTGCGACGGCGTCAACTTCCCGAAGGAGCTGACTTGGATGCTATCCGAGTCAACGCGTTTGTAACTGACTTGAACCCGCGGCCGATCGTTGTTCGCTCGGCCATTGCAATGCCGGCAGGCGCGCGAGGGGATCTGGCGGGCCGACAGCACGCCGTCGCGGGCACTGAACGGCACGGTCAGCACCGATGGGCCGCCGCCCGGCGGGGTGTCGGCGAGCAGCGACACCACGGCCTTGGCCGTAAGCGCGGCGTGATCGGTGATGACGTGGTGCGCCGCGAGCACGTCCAGAGCCTGCGGCCAACCGGTGATGCGGGCGGTTCCCTCCGCCACCGGCTGCAAGGCCGCGTCCAGCGACACGCGGGCGGTGGCGGAGGCGTTCAGCGGTCCCCACCTCAGCGTGCCCCATCGCAGCACGGCCGTGCCGCCCGCGGAGCGCCATGCCTGCGCGCGTGCGGCCGGAAAGCCGCCTGGGGGCACCGGGCCGCTGATCGCGGCCTCTCCGGCGATGCTCTCGATGCGCTCTCCCAAAGGCCAGGGGCGCCCCGGCGGCAGCTCGATCCGCCCCGCTTCCAGGGTCACGACAAGCGCGCTGGACGCTGCGGAGGCGGCGGGATGGAGCTCGACATGGGCCGCGGCGTGCCCGATCAGCGCATCGGCCCCGCCCTGCGCCGGGCGCACGCGCACGCCCTCTGCCGTCACGTCCAACGGCCAGGGCGGCCCGGCACGGTCGAGCGGCAGCCGCCCGCGCAGCCTGCCGCCCGTCAATGCCCATGCCGGGCCGCCCGGACCGCCGATAAGCTGCTGGTCCTGTGGAACAATGACCAGGGTTGCGGGGTGGAACGGCGCGACCTGCACGCCGAGCTTGGCCGCTTGCCAGCCGAAGGTGACCGGCAGCTCCGGCGCGCCGCCGGCGATGCGAAGATCCGACAGCTCAATGCCGGCGGTGATCGGCCAGCCCGCCAGGCGGGTCGCGCCGACGCTGATGGTCCAGCCCTCGGCCCGTCGGAACGCCGCCCAGGCAGCGAAACCGGCCTCCACGCGCCGCGACAGTACGTACCACCAAGCGGTGTACCCTGCCGTAAGCAGCGCCAAGGCCACCAGCCCGCCAAGCCCGACCCAACGCCTCATGCCAGGCCCATCCGCGTCCGGATGTGCGGTCTGACTCCCCGCCAATCATCCCCAGCGTCGGAGAAGCAACATTCCTGCAGGAAAACATGACAAAAAATCATATCTAACCAACAGGTTGACTTCATGGACCGCCCCGGCCCGCAAAGCGTGTGAGGGCTCAATGCACAGACTTTTCCACAAGCTCGGACGGCTCCCGCGCAAGAGCGGTCGAGAGGCGGCGCATCAGGCTTTCCCGGGGTGTCCTGGCCGGGATGGGCTCAAGCAGCGCGATCCGGATCGTGCCGGGACGCTTGCGAAAGGCCCGCCGTCCCCAGAAGCGTCCGGAATCGGTGAGCACGGGAATCACCGGCAGCCCGGTGCGTGCGGCGATCGCCGCCACGCCAGGCTGCAGGACGCGCATCTCGCCGGGGTCTGCGCGGGTTCCTTCCGGGAAGATCACGATCTGGCGCCGCTCCCGCACGGCTCGTTCGGCCTCGCGCATCAGATGGCGCACCGCGCCGGCCCCGGCCGTCCGATCGACCACGATCATGCCGGCCGGCACGATCATTCCGCCGAACAGCGGGATGCGCCGCAGCTCCTGCTTGATCACGTAGCAGCACCGCGGCAGCAGGGCCAGCCAGACCAGCGTATCGAATGCGGACTGGTGGCGCGATGCGAGCAAGGCGGGGCCGGTGCGCGGCAGGTGCTCGGCCCCCAGCACCTCGAAGCGGATGCCGCAGATCACGCGCAGCCCGACGAGCACAGAGCGTGCCCACAGCATCGGGACCGCCAGCGCGCGCCGAGGCGAGATCAGGCGCACCGCCGTCCCGACGACGCTCAGGATCGCGGTCAGCGCGAAGAAATACAGATTGAACAGGGCGGAGCGCAGCAGCGTCATGGCGCCCGTGCCCGCGGGTCCGCCGCCGAGAGACGGGGCGATGGTCCCCGCGCCAATGCCGTGAGCCCCAGTTCCGCCCCAGGTACTTCGTGTATTCCTCGGCGAGAAGCCGAAAGCTCCCCAGCCGCTCGTCGGCGTGCGCGGGGGCGACGCTGGCTGGGTAGAGCGTGACATCCGGCAGCGCCCGGCCGATCTCCGCGAGCGCGCGCGGCATGTGATAGAACGCGGTTACCACGATCAGCGAGCGCAGTCCGTTGGCGCGCGCCCACGCGGCGATCTCCTCGGCGTTGCCGCGAGTCGACGTTGCGCCGCGGCCGAGCGTGACGCGCCCCGCCAGCGGCGCCGGGTCCAGACCCGCCTGCCGGGCCAGGTCAGTGAACCCGGCATGGCCGCCGATGCCGGTCACCAGCAGGTGCTCGGCACGATGGTCCGCCAGCAACAGCAGCCCGGCGCGCACGCGCTCTGCCCCGCCCGTCAGGGCCGCGATCCCTTCCGCTGCCGGCGGGGCGATCGGGGGCTGCCCGACGCGATAGACGAACCAGGCGAACCCCGCCATCCAGGCCAGCGCGGCGGCGCCGAACGCGGCCAGCGCGCGCCGGCGAAAGCCGGGCCGCGCGACCCGACGGGGCGCCCCAAGGGCGAATTAGACGCAGCGACATCACGGCAGCCGCCGCAGCCAGCGGCGCACGGTCGCCTGCGCCGTCAGGAAGCCGATGCAGGCGGCCGCCAGCGGCAGGCCGGGAAGCAGCATCCACAGCGCCGGCGGCAGCGCCGCGCCCAGGCCGCCGGCCTCCGGCGTCGGTCCCCGACGAACGGCGCGGCGAGCCGGGCGAGCCCGAGCAGCGCCGGCGTCGCCGCCAGTCCTCCGGCAAGGCCGCCGATCGCGGCTAGAGTGGTCACCCGCCCGGCGAAGCGGCCGGCGATGTAGCTGTCGCTGGCGCCCAGGCCATGAACGATCTCGATCGCCTCCCGCCGCGCGACGAGACCGGCCCGCGTGGCCACCGCGATCACCGCCGCTGCGACTCCCGCCAGCACCAGCAACACCGCACCGGCGCAGGCCTGTAGGCTGCGCGCCAGCACGGCGAGCCGTCCAACCCAAACTCCGTGGCTCTCGACCTGCGTGCCGGGTGCCGCGGCATTGAGCCGGTCGGCAAGGGACAGGGTGTCCATGTCGGGATCGGTGAGCCCGACCGCGATGACCCCAGGCAGATCCAGGGCGGGCGCATCCCCCTTGTCGCCAAGCCAGGGCCGGAGCAGATCCGTCAGTTCCGCCGACGACAGCGCCCGCGCCGTGCGAACCCCTGGCGTTCCCCGCAGCATCGTCAGCACGACCGCGAGCCGCGTGCCAGTGCCCTCGGCCGCCTCCTTCCGGCCGCGGCACCTGGACGGTGAGCGCCGCGGCTGCGCCCGATTGCCAGTGCCTCGCCAGCGCCGCGGCGCCGACCCAACCGGCCAGGCCGAGCGCGGCAAGGAACGCCATCGACGCGACCAGGAACGGCAGCATCCGGTCGGCCAAGGCCCGGCGCAAGCCCAGTTCGTCAAACCCGATCGGGCGGAGGGAGACGGGCCGAAGGGACACGGGCCGAAGGGACACGGGCGGAGCGAGACGCGGCGCACCTTCATCCGGGCCGGGCCACCAGCCGTCCGCCTTCGAGACGCAGCGCCGGAGCCGGATAGCGCGCGACCAGGCGGTCGTTGTGCGTCGCCACCATTACGGTCGTGCCGAGCCGGTTCATCTCCTGGAACAACTGCATCAGCCGCTCGGCCTGAGCGTCGTCGAGATTGCCCGTCGGCTCGTCGGCGAGCAGCAGGGCGGGGCGCGCGATCACCGCCCGGGCGATGGCGACGCGCTGCTGCTCACCGCCCGACAGCTCGGCCGGGCGAGCCTCGACCCGCTTCGCCAGGCCGACCCAGCGCATCATCTCGCCGACATCGGCTCGGATTTGACCTTCCGGCCGGCCGGCCAGGCGCAGCGGCAGGGCGACGTTGTCGTAGGCCGAAAGATGGCCCAGCAGGCGGAAATCCTGGAACACGACGCCGATCCGCCGGCGCAAGGCGACCAGCGCCCGGCGCGGCGCGCGCTCGATCTCGATATCCAGGATCGAGAGCCGTCCGCGCGTCGGCCGCGCGGCCGAGTACATGAGCCGCAGCAGGCTAGTTTTGCCGGCGCCGGACGGGCCCTGCAGCCAGCGGAACACGCCACGGGGCACGGACAGCGTCAGGTCATGCAGAACCTCGGGCCCGGAGCCCGCACCCGCGTAGCTCAGGCTCACGCCATCGAATCGCACCATCGCCGCCTCTGTCCGCATCGTTCTGCCACTCCCGGCAGGCTCGGGGAAAGAGGCGCGATAATGTTGCATCCCGCAAAGCGCTCGGTCACGATGTCGTGTGGAACTGGTTCCCATGCGACTCGTCTGCCCGCACTGCGCCGCCGCCTACGAAGTGCCGCCGGCCCTGCTCGGCCGCCGGCGCACGGTGCGCTGCGTCCGCTGTGGGCGGGACTGGGTCGAGCACGGGGCACGGCCCGGCGACACGGATGCAGCGGGCGCCAGGGCTGGCGCCTCGGCGGACGCGGCTGAAGCCCGTGCCCCGGCGCCGCTCGGAATGGTCGCCCGCGCCCGAATGGCCGCCTTGCGGGGCAGCGCTGCGCCTCTGCGTCTAGCCTGGGCGGCGAGCGTGCTGGTGCTGGTGATCGGCACCTGGGAAGCGGTGGCCTGGCGCACCGCCGTGATGCGCGCCTGGCCGCCCAGCCAGCGGCTCTATGGCGGGCTGGGACTGGCGCGCGACGATCATGCCAACGGCATGGGCGGGAGGCCCGCGACCTCTCCCCCCGGCCCACGAAGGCAGGGGGAGAAGCAGACCGTGCCTCGGTGAGAGCGAAGGCGGGCGGCATCACCCGCTGCGGGCGACGACGCGGCCGCGCTCGCGCAGGAAATCCTGCAAGGCGGCAAACAGCGTCTGGTCCGCGATGACACGCGGCACCTTGTGTTGCCCGCCCTCCTTCCCGCGCTGGCGCATCCAGGCGGCGAAGCTGCCAGGGCCGACCGCCGTCACCTCGGGTGCGCGCATGCCCGCGCGGTGATCGCGATAATCGGCATTCTCGATCGCCAGTGCCCGGTCGAGCGCCTCGGCGAAGTGCGCGATGGTCGCCTCATCCACCGGCGAAGCGAACTCCACGACGAAACTGTGACCGCCCCGCTCCTCCGGCCGCGTCGGAAACACCGCGGCGACCGTGTACTCCGTCACTTGCCGCGTGACGCGTCGTGCCGCCTGCTGGATCGCCGCCTCAAGCTCCTCGGCAATCAGGTGCTCGCCGAAGGCCGAAAGCGTATAGGACAGCCGGCCGGTCATCAGCACGCGCGGCGGACGCAGCGAGACGAAGCGCACCGTATCGCCAAGCACATAAGCCCACAGCCCCGCATTGCTGGAGAGCACCACGGCATAGTTCACACCGCGTGCGACGGTCGCGAGCCAGTGTCGGGTCGGCTGAGCGGCGCCTATCTCGTCCACGGGCACGAACTCGAAGAACAGGCCATTGTCGGCGAGCAGACGCAGGCCTTCGCCGTAGGCGCGGTCGGCGATGCCAAGAAACCCCTCGCTGGCGGGATAGACCTCCCGCATGTCCACCCGGCTGCCGGCGAAGATCGCCTCGAACTGCGGCCGGTACGGAACGAAACTGACCCCGCCGTGGATGAACAGCTCAAGGTCGGGGTACCAGCTCGTGCTGCGCACCGGCAGATCCGGCCGCAGCGCGGCCAGCCTGGCAAGGAATGGAAGCACCCAGCTCGGCGTGCCGCTGAGGCCGCGGATATCCATCTCCAACGATAGGGGAGCGAGCAGATCAACCTTCCGCTCCCAGTCCGCGATCAGCGCCAGTCGGCGTGGCGGGAAATAGCGGCGGCGAGCCCACCAGGGCACCTCGTTGGCGGCGATCCCGCTGAGGTCGCCGCTGTGGATGCCAGCCGCCTGACGCACCAGGTCCGTGCTGCCGCCCAGCATGAAATTACGGCCTGCGAGAACGCGGCTGTCGGGCCGCACGGCAAGGTGGTGGGTGAGGATGTCGAGCGCGGCGCGGCGGTTCGCGGCCACCATGGGGCGCGAAACCGGTATGTACTTCGTCGCTCCGGTGGTCGTCCCGGACGTCGCCGCGAAATAGGGAATGGTTCCAGGCCAGCTCACATCCGTCAGTCGGGGAAACGAAGGCTGCCACCACTCGCACCAGAAATCCTCATAGCGACGCAGCGGAACGCGCGACTGGAATGCCGTCACGCTGTCGATGCGCTCGAACCCATGGGCGCGTCCAAACTTCGTCCAACGCGCGCTGCGAACGAGGCTGAGCAATTGACGCTGCTGCTCGGCAACGGACTCCTCGGTGGCGAGGCGACGGCGCCGCCGGTTCGCATAGGCGCGCAGCACCGGAGTGACATCGATCATGTCATGGCCGGAGTTCCGTATGATAACGGAACTCGGCCCGCACCGTCTCCGGCCGGAGCGGCACGCGGATATATGAACCCTCGCGCCATAGCCGGACCTGATCGAACAGCGTGGTGCTGCCGAGCCAGCCATCCTGTCCGCCGAGCAGCGTGAACCAGTTCGCGTCCATGTCGGACAGATCGGATATATGCCGGGCCGTGCTGGCCAGCGCGGCGCGGTGCCGCCGGCTGGTTGGCGGATGCGCGGTCTTCATCAGCGTGTCGCTACCACCGTCCGCGGCCCACTCGCCAAATCGGTAGCGTCGTCCCAGGATCGGCAGCGAGGCCAGCACATGGCGTGGCTCCAGGCGATGCATCGCACCCCAGGTGCGAAACCGCCGCACGCCGCGCAGCACGCGCGGCATCGCTCGGGTCATCGCCCGGCTCGCGATCGTGGGCGGCAGCATCTCCAGATCGCGGAACAGCAGTTGGCGGGTGTTCCAGGTGAAGGAATAGACCCGCAGCAGACGTCTGCCGTGCAGCGCGACCCCGAGGTGGAACAGCAGCAATTCGAAAACCAGCGGCCCAGCGGCATCCGCTTCATAGCGTCCGTTCCAGCCGGCGAGAAGATCCGCCAGGTGATGCGCAGCGGGCTGGTGCTGGTCACGCAGCAGTATCACCAGCCGGTCCCGCGTCGGCAGCGCCGGTTGCATGAGACTATCCTGTTGCATGGCGGCGAGCCGCGCGAAGTCGATGCGGGCCGAGTCCTGCAACGCCTGTCGTTGTCGCTCGATCCGGAAGCGGGACGAGAAGAAATGACCGATCAGCACCTCGGCCGGCGGCGGCCGGTCATTGGCCGAAGCCACGAACCCTTCAGGGGGATCGAACAGCGCCGGCAAATCCCGGCCATGCACGATCTCCTCCCAGTAGCGCGCGGCGGAACGCGGCAGCAGCAGCGACTCGGGCGGCACGGGCGGCCGGCGCGGCAGATGGACCGCCATGGCCTTGCCGATATGCCCCGCCGCATCGGCGTACACCATGTTCTGCCCAGGCGCGGCGATCAGATCCAGCGCAGCTCGGAACAACTCCCAGTTGGTTGCCCGGCTGACGGCCAGCAATGCGCTGATCTCGTCGCTCGGCCGATGACCCATCCAGCGCAGCGCGTACCGGCCGCCTCCGGTACGCAGCGGACGCAGATCGGAGACGATCGGCCCCCACTCGGTCTCGCGCACAATGATGTCGCGCCGGCCCCAGAAGCGGACTCGCAGGCGCTCGCGGCGCTCCGTGATCGCGCTCGCTGGCAAATCCGACACATCGAACAGATCGCTGCTGGCAGCGTGCAGATTGGTGCCGCCCCACGCGATCCACGGATTGCGGCCGAGAAGGATCGCCGGAACGCCTGGCACCATCAGGCCGGCGGCATGGAAAGACGGCGAGCGATAGCCGGCGATCAGCCACAAATTCGGCAGCAAGGCGGAAAGATGCGTGTCGCTGGCGATCCAAGCCCCGCCGGACTGGCTTCGCGCCGGCGCGACGGCCCATGAATTGCTGCCCGGCCGCGCAAATCGCATCAGCATCGCGCGCAGGCGGCCTGCTGCGTCAGCGGAGTCCTGAATGCCGCCAAGGTCAAGGGACGCCTCCGCGCCGAGCAACCGCCGCCACAAGGCTGCGACCTGCCCGCGGTGCCTGTGCGGCAGCAAGGCGAGCCATACTTGCCAAGTGACATCGGATGCGGCGAGCCGGGCAATGGCCAGCACGTCGGTGATATCCCACCTCCGTCGGGACAGGCCGAGCAGGCGGAACTCGGGCGGCAGGGCCGGAAGATGCATGACCGCGTGATTCATCCCCGCCACGAATGCTTCGGTCCAGGTGCGGGTTTCCGCAGGCAGGGATTCGGCGATCGCCGGGACGGCTTTGGTGAAATCCAGCGTGCGCAGCACGCGATCCATCCCGATCCCGAACGGGCCTACAAGCTCCGATAGCCGTCCACGGGCCACATGGCGCATGAGCTCGAGCTGCGTCCAGCGCAGGTGCACGTGCAGAATGCCAAGCGTAGCCGCCGCGTCATGATCGGTCTCCGCTTCAATGAAGGGAACCTGGTGATCATCCCAATGCACCAGGACGGCGCGGCGCAACGGCAGCCCGTCCCGCGGCAGGGCGGCGAGACGGTCCGCCACACCGATACTGTCGAGTTTCGGTCGAAGAATGCGATGCCTCCCGCCGCCATGGCTGGCATCCCCCTTGTGCCGGTGCCGCAACGCGGGTGCGGCGGACGGGATGCATTCGCGCCCGCATCCCCGGCGCGATGCCGGCGTTGATGTCACCGGTCCTATAAGGAGCGGCGCATGGCCCTTGTCCTGAAAAGTCCGGCTTTCTCCCAGGAAGAGGAAATGCCGACCCGCTACACCTGCGAAGGCGCCAACATCTCCCCGCCGCTCGAATGGTCGGGCGCTCCGCCAGAGACGCGGAGCTTCGCGCTGGTGATGGAGGATCTCGACGCGCCCTCGGGCCTGTTCCGGCATTGGGCGGTCTATGACCTCATGGCGGACCGAACGCTTCTGCCGGAAGGCATCGGGCATGGCGTCAAGACCGAGGCGTTGGGGCACGGCGTCAACGACTACGGCCATCCCCGCTATGATGGCCCTTGCCCGCCGGAGAGCGACGACGCGCACCGCTACCGCTTCCGCCTCGCGGCGCTGGACCTCGACACGCCGCTTGCCGTTCCGAAGGAGCCCGCAGCCGATCTGTGGGACATCATCCGCCCCCACATCGTCGCCGAGGCCGAGCTGATCGGCAGCTACACCAGCCGCCACAAGCAGGACTGATGTGGATGCGGCACCGTCAGGGGCCGAGCTTGCCCTCGGCAACCCATCCCCGCAGCTCTTGCTTGTCGAGCTTGCCGGTCGGCCCGTGCGGCAGCTCCTCGACAAACGCGATCGCCTCGGGCAGCCACCATTTCGGCACACGGTCCCGGAGATGCTCGCGGATCGCATCGGCGGTGATTTCCGTGCCCGGCGTAGTCACCAGGACCAGGAACGGACGCTCCTGCCAGAGCGGATGCGCCACGGAGAGGACGGCGGCTTCCCGCACCGCCGGGTGCGAGGCCGCCGCTTCCTCCAGCGCCTGGCTGCTGATCCACTCGCCGCCCGACTTCACGACGTCCTTGGCGCGATCGACGATGTGCAGCGTGTTGTCGGGATCGATCCTGGCGACGTCGCCGGTGCGCATCCAGCCATCCTCGGTCTCGACCGTCACGTCGGGCCGGCGGAAATATGCACCGGCGATCCAGTGGCCGCGGCATTGCAGATGCCCGATCGCGCGCCCGTCGCGCGGCAACGGACGGCCGGACTCGTCCACGATCCGGATCTCGTTGCCATAAAGTGGCTTGCCCTGCGTGCGCATCGCCGCCACTGCGTCCTGTCGGGGCAGGCGCCTCGGAGCGAAGGAAATGGTGGCGCCATGCGTGGTCTCGGTCATGCCCCAGCCGTGGATCGTGCGGACGCCGTATTCGGACAGGTAAGCCTCGATCATGTCGGCCGGCGGCGCGGTGCCTCCGGAATAGATGCGGTCGAGCTGGCCGAGCTTCTTTCCGGTCCGCCGGCAATACTCCAGCATCCCCAGCCAGATCGTCGGCACGCCAGGCGCGGCGGTCACTCCCTCATCGACGATCAGGGAATGCAGCCACTCCGTATCGGCGCGCCGGCCCGGCAACACGAGTTTGGCGCCGTACATTGGTCCGAAGAACGGCACCGCCCATCCATTGCAATGGAAGAACCCGGCGATGGCGATGATCGTGTCGTCCGCGGACAGTCCCCAGCCATTGCCGCTGCCGGTCGACATGGCCGAGAGCACGGTGCCGCGATGGCTGTACAACACGCCCTTCGGAAGACCGGTCGTGCCGGAGGTGAAGCAGAGCGCGCAGGCCGATCGTTCGTCCAGCGCCGGCCACGCGAAGCCGTCCTCCCCGGCGTCGATCAGCTCTTCGTAGCATTGCAGATCGGGCAAGGCCGCCGCCGGCATCGAGTCGGCCGCGGCCATGACAACGAAATGCTCGACGTGCTCAAGCCGGGGCGCGAGCTGTTCGACCAGCGCCAATGTCTCCGGATCGCAGAACAGGGTGCGGTAGCCGGTGACGTTGATCGTATAGGCGATGTGCTCGGGCGACAGCCGTGGATTGGCCGTGTGCAGCACGGCTCCGATGCCGGCCACAGCATAGAACAGTTCGAAATGCCGGTGCGTGTTCCAGGCGAGCGAGCCGACTGAACCGCCTGGCCCGAGATCAAGTCGGCGCAGCGAGGCCCCGAGGCGGCGGGCACGCCGCGCGGCCCGCCCGTAATCATACTGGACCGATTCCTCCCGGTAGCGGCCGACGATGGGCACGTCGCCGAAGTTTGCCGCCGCATGCTCCAGGATCGTGGAGAGCAGCAGAGGACAGTCCTGGTTCAGCCCCCGCATGATCCGATCCTATGACGGCACCAGCGGGCAGCCGAACAGCCCCGGCGGCGGGTAGGCCCCGGGGCTTGGAATGGTGGCCAGCTTCTTGAACACGTCCCATTTATGGGTCGCCTGAGCGGGCGGCTTCACCTCCCAGAGATACATGGTGTGCGGCACGCAGCCATTGGCCTGGATGCGGACGCCCTTGTTGTAGAAGTCGTCCAGCGGCATCGCCCGCATCTTCGTGGCCACCGCGTCGGCATCCAGCGTGTTCGCTGCCTTCACCGCCTTCAGCCAATGCGTCACGCCGGCGTAGCAGCCAGCGTTGTACTCGTTCGGCGGCCTCGGCATCTTCGTCAGGTAGCGTTCGGTCCAGGCGCGCGTTTCGGGTGTGAGATCCCAATAGAACGAGTTGGTCAGCACCAGCCCCTGACAGACGTCCTGGCCGAGCGAAAGCACGTCGCCGACGATCATCAACAACGTCGCGAGCCGCTGGCCGCCTTGCGGGATGCCGAACTCGGCGGCCTGCTTGATGCAGTTCTGCAGGTCGGTGCCGGCATTGGCCAAGCCGATCACCTTCGCCCCCGACGCCTTGGCCTGCATCAGATAGCTTGAGAAGTCGGCCGTGCCGAGCGGCGCGCGGACGCTACCCAGCACCTTGCCGCCGGCAGCCTTCTCGTGTGCTCATTCGCCACCCGCCTTCGACAGCGCGCCGCCCACGACCTTCGCCAGCGCATAGGTATCCGCCGCGAACTGAAATCCATAGGGCGAGCACTGCTTGCCGATGAGAGCGGTGGCGGTGGGCGTGCTCATGAGGAAGATACGCTTCTTCTCGCGCGGGATCTGCTGGATGGCGAAGCCGGCCGAGGTGGCGGCGCCGTCCACCAGCACGCTGACGCCCTGGTCGATCCACTGCCGCGCCAACGCGCCGGCAACCTCAGCCTTGTTCTGGTCGTCACTCTGCATCACCTCGATCGGACGGCCCAGCAACCGAGCCGCCAAAATCCGCGACCGCCATCTCGGTTGTCACCCGGCTGTCCGTATGCCAGAACTGAGCGAGTGCGACCTGCTGCACCGTGGGATGGTCGGGGGGCATCAGATTGCCGTCGTCGTCCACGTTGGAAACGCGGAAGATCTCCGGCACTCGCTTCGAGCGGATGGTCTTCTGGTGAAAGATCTCCGGTTCGCCGAAATACCGCGTGAAGGCGACGTGCTCGGCGTCGTTGATGTGCTGCTCGGGGAACACCGGCACGAGATAGCGCATCCAGGTCTCGTGCAGTTCGCGGAAGATAGCCTGATCGAGCGGCGCGCGCATGTCGATCCCTCTAACCTTTGCGCCCAGCGCGGGATGCAGGACGCGCGCCGTCAACTTGGTTTGCGTCGCCGCTTCTGCGCTGACCGACATGGCTTCCTCCTATTGCGGGTGCTCGGTGAACTCGAAGCCCATGGCCCGTGTGTGATAGTAGATGCCGCCATCCTGCACGATCAGGAACAGCGCCTGCTCGTTGCCGGCGTTGTGGTGCGAGTGCACCGACACGGGCGGAGTGATGGTAGTGGCCCAGGGCGCCCAGTCCTTGCGGCGGCCGTCGATCACCGAGAAGCAGCGATCGCCCTTGATGACGAGCGAGACCGCGACCGAGTTGTGCCGATGCGGGCGCTGCACGACGCCGCCCGGCAGCGAGTTCATTGCCACCGTCAGCGTGGGCAGGATGTTGCGCGTCGCTTCCTGCCGGTCGGCGGAGAAGATCAGCGCCGAGCCGGCGATCTCCTCACTGCGTCCGACATCGTAGATCAGGTCGATCTGCCGAGCGATCTCCGCGGCGCGGTAATGCACCACTCCGGTCGGCGCCTGCCCCGGCGCGGGCGGGCGCAGGTTCTCGAAGGCAAGCTGCGGCTCGTTGGTCACGATCCACAACACGGCATCCGCCTCGCCCGCCTGATGAGTCACGGGCACGCCGCCGGGCAGGATGAACAGGTCGCCTTGATCCCAGGCGAGCGTCTCCGCATCGCACCGCGTGGTGCCGCTGCCCTGGATCACGTAGGCGATCACGCCGCTTGCCACAAAATCCGTTTCCAGCGTCTCGCCCGCCCGAATCTTCGCGTAGTGCGCCAGCACCAGCGGCGTGGTGGCCGGGAAGGCGCACTCCAGCTCCGTTGAGATGTCGCACGAAATCAGCCCGGTCGGCGTCGCGGGATTAAGCGCAGCGCGCGGCTCCTCGGTAAAGATCCGGTCGGGCACGGGCGGAAGTCTGACGTTGAAGGCGTTGCCGGTGTTGAAGAACCGCCCGCGGCCCTCGGCGAGGCTGGCCGGGCTCGCCGGCCTTTGGGCCGGCATCTCGGCGATGCTATGCGGACGCGCCTCGTTGGACATTAGATAATCCTCCTCGGCAGCACGAAGCCGCCTGCTAGTGACGAGCATCAGCGACGATCTGGCCGAGTTAAGCAGGAACCGGCTCGAAGCGGTCATCCCAGCCCTCCCCAGATATCGTTCAGGTCGGACTCGGCTGCCCTTCGCGCAACGGCAGGGACGTGCAGTATTGCCCCGCGCTGAAGATCAGCGGTTCGCCATGGTGCCATGCAGTCCGGCGGACGTGCCCCACGAACAGGACATGATCGCCGCCGTCCACCTGCTTCTCGGTCTCGCACTCAAAGGTGGCAAGCGGCTGGCGAAGTAGAGGGCAGCCGCCGAGTCCGGTATCGAACTCGACACTGTCATACTTGCTTGCGCCTGGCTTGGCGAAACGATGCGACAGCGAGATCTGCGACGCACGCAGCACGTTGATCGCGAAGCAGCCGGACTCCTGGAATCCGGCAAGCGCCGAGGGGCTGCGGCTGAGACTCCACAGCCCCAGCGGTGGGTCGAGGGACAGTGCCGCGAACGAGTTGGCCGTGATGACTTCCAGCCTGCCGTTCGGCGCAGGCGTGGTGATCACGGTGACGCCAGCCGCGAAGCGGCCGAGCGCGTGACGGAGGTGGCGTGGGCCGATCTCCGTCCCTGTCGCGCTGGTCATCGCAGGTCGAAGCCCCGATATTTCTCCGCGGCGACCTCGTCGCACATGCGCCGATAGTTCGCGAACCCGCCAACATAGGGCAGGAACACGCGTGGCTTGCCGGGAATGTTCGCGCCCATGTACCAGGAATTCGCACGGGGAAAAAGCGTGCGGTCCGCTACCTCGTTCACATGCGCCACCCAGTCGTGCTCGGCGCGTTCGGTCGGCTCGATCGCGTGGCGACCCTGCGCCCGCAGATGCGACAGGCAATCGGCGATCCAATCGACGTGCTGCTCGACCGAAACGACCATGTTGGTCAGCACTGATGGGCTGCCGGGACCGGTGATAATGAACAAGTTCGGAACATCGGCGGTCATCAGGCCGAGACAGGTCCGTGGCCCCTCGGTCCATTTCTCGGCCAGGTGCCGGCCGCCCCGACCGATCGGGTCGATGCGCAGCACGGGGCCGGTCACGGCGTCATACCCGGTCGCGAACACGATGCTATCCAGATCATAGGCGGCATCGCGCGTTCGCAGGCCGGTCGGCGTGATCGCCTCGATGGGCGAACGACGCACGTCAACCAGGGTCACGTTCTTCCGGTTGAACGTGGCGTAATAACCCGTGTCGACGCAGATCCGCTTGGATCCGGCGCGCGCGCCGCCCACAGGCATCCGCTGGCCATGATCAGGAACCGCGCCGAGACCTGGTCACCGCGGTCGGTGGACACCTGCCACTGCGTCGCCGCCTCGTCGAAGCGCGCCGCCGTCACCGTCGTGTTCAGGCGGATATCCCGGCGCAGATCGAAGCGCGGTCCGCCACATGATCGAAGCGGTCCGCCACATGGTTGATGCAGCGCAGGATCACCGTCTGCTCGGGGTAGCGCTGGGTCCAGGCCCACTCCTGCTGCAACTCGTCGGAGAACGAGTATGAGGACTGCAGGCTCTCGACATCGCAGCGCGCGCCCGGATAGCGGTTCCAGGTACCAGGTGCCGCCGACGCCGTCGCCGGTCTCGAAGACCACGATGGAGAAGCCGAGCTGCCGCAGACGGTGCAGCATGTAGAGGCCGGCGAAGCCGGCGCCCACGACAACGGAATTGAATTCGCGGCTCAGGGCCTGATGCGCCATGACGGTCAGACCTCGCCCATGGCGCAGGTCGCCTGCGCGCGCGTTCCAAACAACTGGTCGAGCCCGGCCGCGTCCGTCGGCACGCTTCGCACCCTAGAGTGCTGCAGGGCGGAGGAGACCGATGCGCGGAACGATCACCCGGCGTTCGCTGCTGGCCGGTGCCGGGCTTGCAGCCCTGCCCATGGCGTTAACCACTCGGGGCGTAGCCGCTGGACAGGCGATCCGGCTCGGCTGTCTCACTGACCTGAACGGTCCGTACGAACAGATGAAGGCGAGGCCATCGAGGATTTCCTGTTCGTGCCCTCGAAGGTCCGCGCCGACGGCCAAGTGCTGCGCGACATGCTGCTGCTACGGGTGAAGACGCCGGCCGCGTCACATTCGGCATGGGATGCTTGCGACATCCTGAGCATTCTGCCGGCGGACGGCCCTTGCGTGCCGCTCAACGAGGGCGGCGAAGAGTACGTCATCAACGGCCAGAAGGTTGTTCATCACCGCCGGGTTCAACGCGGACCTGCTGGTGCTCGCCTGCAAGACCGACCCGAAGGCCGGGGCGCGGGGCGTGAGCCTGGTCCTGGTCGAGACCGACCGGCCCGGCTTCCAGCGCGGCCGGACGCTGGAGAAGATCGCTGCTAGGCCAGGAAGGGCGCGGGTTCTACCAGTTGATGAAGGAACTGGCGCAGGAGCGTCTGGTGCAGGCGGTCCGCGCCATCGCCTCGTCGGAGGCGGCGCTGGAATGGACCATCGAGTACGCCACGCAGCGCCAGATGTTCGGCCAGACGCTCGCGGACTTCCAGAACACCCAGTTCAGGCTGGCGGAGATGAAGGCGGAGCTGACCATGCAGCGCGTGTTCGTGGACCGCTGCATCGAGCTGCATTTGCGCGGCGAGCTGGACGCGGTGGACGCTGCGATGGCCAAGCTGGTGAGCGCCGAGCTGCAGGGCAAAGTGATGGACCAGTGCCTGCAGTTCTTCGGAGGCTGGGGCTACATGTGGGAGTTTCCGATCGCGCGCGCCTTCGTCGACGCCCGCATGGGCCGCATCGGCGGCGGCAGCGTGGAGGTGATGAAGCAGATCATCGCCCGCTCCATGCTGCCGATAACACCAAGCGGGCGCGCTGAGATGGGACCGCTTGGCGGCATCACTGTGCCCGACGTGTCCTCGGTCATCCTGGGACCGATGGCCGGGCAGTATCTCGGCGACATGGGCGCCGACGTCATCAAGGTGGAGGGGCCGGAGGGCGACATCACCCGCTCCATCGGCGCCCGTCGGCCCGAGGGCATGGGCGCGCTGTTCCTCGCCAATAACCGCAACAAGCGCAGCATCGTCCTCAACCTCAAGACGGAGCCCGGACGGGCGACCCTACATCGGCTGGCTGCGCGCAGCGACGTGCTGCTGCACTCGATCCGCACCAGCGCGGCGGCGCGGATCGGGTTATCCGCGGAGACGCTGGCGGCGATCAATCCGCGGCTGATTACCTGCCACGTGAAGGGCTTCCAGGACGACGGCCCGTATGGCGGCCGGCCTATGACGACATCATCCAGGCCCTGTCCGGTCTCGCCATGCTGCAAACGATCGTCGCCGGCGAGCCGCGCTAGATACCCTCGATCATCGCCGACAAGATCACCGGCGTTCATGCCGCCTACGCGATCGCGCTGGCGCTGCTGCACCGGGAGAGGACCGGGCAGGGCCAGGCGGTCAGCGTGCCGATGACGGAGACCATGGTCGCCTTCACCATGCACGAGCATCTCGGTAGCGCGGTGTTCGAGCCGCCGGCCGGCCGGATGGGCTACGAGCCGATCCGCCAGGCCATGCGCCGGCCCTATCGCACGCGCGACAGGTTCCTGTGCTTCCTGCCCTACACCGACCCGCATTGGCGCAGCTTCTTCGAACTGATCGACCGGCGACCTCGCCGCCGATCCCGGCTTCGCCACCAATCGCGGGCGCCAGGCCAATATCGGTCGGGTGTGGGACGAGTTGGCCCGGCTGGTGGGAAGCCGGGCCAACGCCGAATGGCTGGCGGCGCTGGATCGCACCGACATTCCCCATGCGGTGCTGAACGATCTCGAGGATTTGCTCGACGACCCGCATCTGGCCGCGACCGGGTTCTGGCGGATGCTGGAGCACCCGACCGAGGGCGCAGTGCGTCTGCCGGCGAACCCGATCGAGATGCCGGCTTCCCCACCCGAAATCCGGCGCCTGCCGCCACGGCTGAGGGAGCACACGGCGGAGGTGCTGCGCGAACACGGATTCACCGAGGCGACATCGCGCGATTGGCTGGATAAAGCATGTTCACGGGGATTGTACACCTCTCCCGCTTGCGGGAGAGGTCGGCGAGTGAAACGAGCCGGGTGAGGGCACCGCCCGCCGGACCCTCACCCGCCGCGCTGCGCGCGGCGACCTCTCCCGCGCGGCGGGAGAGGTGCAGTGGCGGGGCGACATCCGCGAAGGCGAGGTGTTCCGGGGCAAAGCGAACGGCATGCGGCTTGTAGCAGCGAGGCGGGCCAATCCTTGCGGTTCGCGTTGCGTAAGGGAGGGCATGATGAACGTTCAGCACCAAGAAAATTTTGGTAACGGCTATAGCGTCGAACTCGGCGAAGCCACTTGGACAACGCGAGATGTTCTATCCAAAACCGCTACGCTACCTCCACGGGTGGTTTTAGCCCGCGAAGTTCCAGCGAACTGCCCATCGAAGACCTTGTACCGATGACCACGTTCGCGACGCAATACGACAAACTATCGGCGGCGGAATGCGCGGAAATCATTGCGGCATTGGTAGCACCGATAAAACGGCAGCATCCCTGATACCACGGCGGTTATACGGTCAGCCTGACAGGACGCTAATCGGGAGAACTTAGAATACTGTTACGCCGCCATCTGCTCGCCGCTACCGCCGCTGTGCCCGCGATCGTCCTCGCCCGGCGTGCCCGCGCGCAGTCCTCGGTGATCAAGATCGGCGCGTTGCGGGCGTGCACTCCTTGCCGCTGAGCAGGGCGGAGCCAACGTTGTTGGCGGGCATGACGACTAAGTCGGTCTGACCCAACCTGAGGGGCATGCCCGCGCCTCCCGGATTCCGACGACCTCCTGCGTCCGCGATGAGATCGGCATGGGCAGCGACAGTGAGCCGGTGCTCGCCAACTACCGGATCGTGCGCCGCGCCCGTGCTCGGTAGAGGATCGCTTGCCAGCGGAGACCAGTCCCGCACCAGGTAAATCAGCCATCTTCCCCAATTAGGAATTTCATCGCGAAAACGGATCGCCCAATTCGGATTATCCGAATGGATTGAGCACGCGAACGTTATCGGGGTTGTCACCGCCGCATGTGCTGGTCAGGGGCCACCAATTCCCTGGAACATTCCTCGCGTTCCGGCTGCACGAATTGGAAAATGAGATGGCAACACCGCTCTCGGGCCTCACCTGGGCAGGTAACACCGTGACATGGGCGTTCGCCTCGCCAGCATCGGCGTCCGACGTAACCAATGCGATCACCGACCCTACGCAGCAGACCGCCGTCGCTGCCGGTATCCAGGAATGGGCACAAGTCTCCGGCATCCATCTGGAGCAGGTGTCGGACCCGGCGCAGGCGAATATGCAGTTCGCAAGGACTGCTCGGCCAGAGCTCATGGGGGTACAATCCGGAAATCCGATCACTGCACCAGCGCGACGGTGCTGTTGCAGGACCCGGCGATCTCGCCGTTGGCACCGGATGCCAGCGGGATCCTTACGTATTCCGGCACGGGAACATGGTTGCAGCAGCTTGCCGCGCATGAATCCGGTGCGCCGCTGGGACTGGCCGAAGGCAGCGATCCAGCGTCCATCATGAACCATGTTCAAACAGCCACCAACCGCACTCCGGACGCGGCGGATGTCGCTGCTATCGACAGCCTGTACGGCGCGCCAGGGTCACCCTCGGCACCAACCCTGCGCTCTTCGCCCGAAAGCGGCGAGCGTGCCGCTTATGACGGCGCCAAGCGTAAGAAGGGCTCCAAGTTGCATTTGGCCGTGGACACGCTGGGCCACGTGCTCGCGTTGCACGTCACGCCCGCCAATGTTGACGACCGCGCCGAGGTGGAGCGCCTGGTCGATGCGGTGCAGGACGCAACGGCGGGCAGCGTCGAGGTTGCCTTTGCCGATCAGGGCTACAACGGCGAGAGGGCCGAGGCGGCGGCCAAGGCACACGGCATCGAGCTGGTCATCGTCCGGCTGCCCGAGGCCAAGAAGGGCTTCGTGCTGCTGCCAACCCGCTGGGTCGCGGAGCGGTCGCTGGCCTGGACAACCCGCTTCCGGCGTCTGGTCAGAGACTATGAGCGTTATGCCAGCACTCTGGCTGGCTTGCACTTCGTCGCCCTCGCTTGCCTCATGTTGAAGCAAGCCGCTTTACTGATGGCCAGTTCATAACAGCCTCTAGGAGCGCTCGACGGTGTGCCCGCCATTCCTAAGTCGTTGCTCGCTGTTCCGGCGCACTCGGCCGCTGGGGCTCCGGTAGCTGGGCGGCGAAGAGCCGGAGCCTATGCGTCACTCGCCGCAGCGAATACCGGCAACGCGACACCCTCGGCGTTGCGCGCGAAGGAAACCTGCACCTTCAGGCCGATGTGCAGGCGATCCTCCGCCGCCGGATCGAGACGGCCCATAGCGCGCGGGCCTTCCTCCAGGTCCACGATCACCAGCGTGTAGGGCAGGTCGCCCTTCAACGCGGGATGGAATGCGTGATGTGCCACCGTCCAGCTATGCACGACGCCGTGTCCGCTGGCCTCGACCCATTCCGCATCGACCGAATAGCACCGGTCGCAGACGAGCCGCGGATAGTGACGAAACTTGCTGCAAGACGCGCATTGTTGCAGGCGCAGCTTGCCCTCCGCCGCACCATCCCAGTAGGGCTGTGATTCCGGCGTCGGATGGGGAACGGGCTTGCTCTCGATGGTGGTGCTCATCGCTTCAACTCCGTCCCATGATGGCCATGGCGCCGTCGCCCATGTAGCCGTAGCCGGTGACAAGCCCGATCTCGGCATCCCGCACCTGCGCGCGCCCGCCCTGGCCGCGAAGCTGGCGTACCAGCTCGACGATGTGGTTCATGCCCAGCATGTGCCCCTGCGACAGCAGCCCGCCATGCGTGTTGGTCGTCGGGGCATAGAGCTGTGCCGGCGCGATCGCGCCTAGCTCGAGCTGCGTGATCAGATGGAACTGCGGCATCTGGTGGATGCGCGCGCCGGCCCGCGCGCCGGAGGAGACGTTGCGCCCGGCCGGGATCAGCACGTGGTTGCAGATGCCCGACGAAATGGCGGCGATGGCGCACTGCACGGAGGCGAGCCCGCTTGCGTCCCCCATGGAACGACCGCCGAGAACCGCAGGTCGGGGATGCCGAAATTGGTGACGAATGCCTCCGCCGACGCCCCGGTAATGCCGATCGGAATAATCCCGTTGATATCCTTCGGGTCAAGCCCGGCATCGCGGATCGCGGCGAGCGAGGCCTCGATCTGCAGCGCGAAGGCGTTGTGCGGGGAACCCCGCACATAGGCGGTCTCCCCAATGCCGGTGATCGCGCATGTTCCGCAAAGCGACATTCCCTCGCCTCTCTTCGTTTCATGCTCCGTAGCACGGCCGCCGCCGCTTGCGCGACCGTAGAGAATAGAAGCATACTGTTGAGTAGCCACTGATCAGGCGGGCATCCGAAGCGACATGCAGCCCCCTTACAGCCGTACCCTTTTCGAACTGCTGGACGAGCAGGCGTCGCGCCGGCCGGAGGCGACCGCCGTCATCGCCGGCGCCGAGGCGCTGAGCTGGCGGACCCTCGCCGCCCGCGCCCGGCAGGCCGCCGCCATGCTACGCGCGCGCGGCGTCGGCCGCGGCGATCGCGTGGGCCTGCTCATCAACAATCGGCCGGAATGGCTGGAGGTGGCCTTCGGGGCGTGGCTGCTCGGCGCCGTGGTGGCGCCGTTCAGCACCTGGTCCACACGGCGGGAGTTGGAGTTCCTGCTCGCGGACTCCGAAATTCGCGTGCTGGTGGCATTGGCTCGCTTCGCGCGCGAGGACTACGCCGCGATCCTGCGCGACCTCGCGCCGGAGCGCCACATCCCGGTGCTCCTCGTTGATGGCGACGGCGGCTTTCCCGACTACGCGGCGGCGCGCGAGGCGGCCTCGCCTTTGCCAACCCAAGCTCCCGGCGAGGGCGCCAGCGCCAGCGACGACGCCATGATCCTGTACAGCTCGGGCTCGACCAGCCGGCCCAAGGGGTCGCGCTGGCCCATTATCTCGTGCTCGAGAACGGCTTCAACATCGGCGAGCGCCAGGGCCTCGGCCCAGAAGACAAGGTGCTGCTGTCGCCGCCGCTGTTCTGGGCCTATGGCGGCATCAACGCGCTGCCGGCGACTTTCGGCCACGGCGCGACCTTGGTGTTGCAGGGGCGGTTTGATGCCGGTGAGGCGCTTGATCTGATCGAACGTCACGGCTGCACGTCGATCTACACGCTGCCCGGCATGACGGACGCCCTGATCCGGCATCCGGAGTTCCGGCCGGAGCGCACGCGCAGCCTGCGCACGGGCCTTACCATCGGCAGCCCCCAGGATGTGATCAAGGCCGCCGAGACACTGGGTGCCGCCGAGCTCTGCAATGTCTATGGATCGAGCGAAACCGGCGGGAATTGCTGCGTGACGCACCACGACTGGGCGCTGGAGCGGCGCGCCAACTGCCAGGGCCTGCCGTTGCCGGGCGTGGAGCTGCGCATCGTCGATGAAATCACAGGGGACGTGCGCGGCCCCGGCGAGTCCGGCTTGGTCGAGGTGCGCGGCCCCTACGTGATGCGCGGCTACGTCGGGTATAGTGCGCGCCACAACGCCAGCGCCTTCGCTGCCGACGGCTGGTTCCGCAGCGGCGACATCGGCCAGCTCACCGAAGCCGGCGAGTTCGTGTTCCTCGGCCGCTCGACGGAGATGATCAAGCGCGGCGGGATCAACGTTTCGCCCGCCGAGGTGGAGGACGTGCTGATGCAGCACCCGTCCGTGGCGCAGGCCGGCGTCGTCGGCGTGCCGTCCGAGATCGGCGAATCCATCATCGCCTTCGTGGTGCTGGAGGGCGACGACCGGCCGAGTCCGGCGGAGCTCGCGGCGCATTGCCGCGCGCTCGCTTCCGGCTACAAGACCCCGGACCGGTTCGAGATCCTCGACGCGCTGCCCACCACCGTCACCGGCAAGCTGATGCGGCGCGAACTGAGGGACGCCGCCGCCCACCTGTCGCGGGGAGCCTGAGCAATGGCGCGGGAAGCCTGGGGACGTTGGGGCGCGGAGGACGAGATCGGCGCGCCGAATCTGATCGGCCCGGAGCAGGTCCGGCTGGCGGCGTCGCTGGTGCGCACCGGGCGGATCGTCAGCCTGACTCAGCCGATCTCGGAGCGCACGCCCGTCCCCAAACACCGCGCCGGGGTCATGCATTTCATGGGCCGCGACGGTGGCGACTACGCAGCGGGCGCCAAGCGACCGGGCGGCTTCCAGTTCGCCGAGGATACCGTCATCCTGCCCCTGCATCTCGGCACGCATATCGACGCGCTGTGTCATGCCTGGTGCGACGACCACCTGTACAACGGCTTCCCCGGCAGCACGGTCCGCAGCACCACGGGAGCGCTGCGCTGCGGCATCGACAAGATGCCGCCGCTGGTGACGCGCGGCGTGCTGCTCGACATCGTGCGCCTGCGCGGCGCGGTCGGCCGCCCCCGGCGATGCGATCGGCCGGGCGGAGCTGGAAGAAGCGGCCGCGCTCTCTGAAGTGACCCTCCAGGAAGGCGACGCCGTGCTGATCCGCACCGGCTGGCTGGAAAGCCAGACATCGCGGGACGTGGATTTCAACACCGAGCCCGGCATCGACGTCGAGGCGGCGCTGTGGCTGGCGTCATGCGGCGTCGCCATGGTGGGCGCCGACAATTTCGCGATCGAGACCCTGCCTTTCCCGCCCGGCACGGTGTTTCCAGTCCACCAGCGCCTGATCCGCGATTACGGAATCCCGCTGCTCGAGGGAATGGTGCTGCGGCCCCTGGCCGAGGTCGGCGGCACCGCGTTCCTCTTTGTCGTCACCCCGCTTCCGGTGGTTGGCGGCACGGGCGGCCCGGTGGCGCCGGTGGCGGTGCTGTGAACGCGGCGCCGTCCCGTCTGGGCCTGTTCGCGCGTGGCGTGCGGGTCCTGGACCTGTCCGCGTTCCTGCCCGGGCCACTCGCCAGCCTGCTGCTCGCCGACATGGGCGCCGAAATACTCAAGGTCGAGCCGAGTTCGGGCGATGCCATGATGCAGCTTGGTCCGCGCGACGCCGAGGGCCGCCCAGTCTTCTACGAGGCCGTGAATGCGGGCAAGGCCGTGCGGCGCATGGACCTCAAGCAGCCCGAGACGCGCGCGGAGTTCCTGCGCTTGGTCGCGGAGTCCGACGTGCTGATCGAGGGGTTCCGCCCCGGCGTGATGCAGCGCCTCGGCTTCGGCTATGCGGTGCTGCGGGAAATCAACCCCGGGCTGATCTACTGCTCTCTGAGCGGCTACGGCGCGACCGGTCCCATGGTGCAGCTTGCCGGACACGACGCCAACTATCTCGCCGCCGCCGGGGTGCTGCACCGCAATGGCGCCGACGCCCCGCTGTTCTATGACCCGCCGCTTTCGGATGTGACCGGCTCTCTGTTCGGCGTTATCGCCATCCTCGGCGCGCTGCGGGCGAGGGAGGCGGACGGCCAGGGCTGCGAGATCGACATCGGGCTGGCCGATACGGCGATGCCGCTGCAACTGTTCCAGGTCGCCGCCTACGGCGCGATCGGGGCGGTTCCGCAGCCCCGGCAGACATACCTCAATGGCGGCGCCGCGTACTATCAGGTGTACGGCACCGTGGACGGACGGCATATCGCGCTCGGTGCCGCAGAGCCGAAGTTCTGGCGTGCCTTCTCCGAGGTCGCCGGACGGCCGGACTGGATCGGGCGCGAGGCCGAACCCCTGCCGCAAACCGCGCTGATCGCGGATGTCGCGGCGCTGATCGGCACCTTCACCTTGGCCGAATGCGAGGCCCGGTTCGCCTCGCCCGATTGCTGCGTGAGTTCGGTCCTCGACCTCGGCGAGGCGATCACCTCACCGCACCATCGCGCGCGCGGCTTGGTCCGGCAGGCTCCGGACGGCGCCTTGCAGGCGCTGTTCCCGGCCCGGGTGAACGGCACGCCGCCCGCCTGTCGACCCAAGCTGCGCCAAGTCCACGAAAAGGAGGCAGGAGCCAAATGCCGTACCTCACCAAAACCGGGGTGATCGGCGTCGCCATCATGCCCCGCATCACCGGCGACCGGCGCTCGCTGGAGGAATTGATCTACGACGTCTCACAGCTTGCGCTGCGCGACGCAGGACTGGGGATCGACGACATCGAGGGCATCGTCGTCGCCTCCAACGATCAATATGACGGGCGAGCCATCTCGGTGATGGCCGCATCGGGTTCGGTCGGCGGGGTGGACCGGGACATCCTTTCCACGCCGTCCGCCGGCGAGCACGCCTTCGTCATGGGCGCGCTCCGTGTCGCCTCGGGCCAGTATCGCACGCAGCTCGTGGTGGCCTGGAGCCCGACCGAGGCATCGTCGCTGGCCGAGGCGCAGCGCCTCGCCGCCGACCCCTACTTCCATCGCCGCTTGCCGCTGGACGAACCGGCCTCGCACGCCTTGCAGGCAAGCGCATTGCTGGCCGCCGTTCCGGGCATCGCGGAGATGGCGCGTGAAGTGGCCGAGAAGAACCGCCGCAACGGCGCCCATGCCTATCCCGACCTGGTCCGCGACGCGCCGGCTGCGACGGCACGGCGATGGCCGTTGCAGGAGGGCATGCTGGCCGAGCCGATGACGGGCGCGGTGGCGCTGGTGCTTGCCTCTGACGCCTACGCGCAAGAACGCGGTATTGCCGAGGTGGCCTGGATTTCCGGCATGGGCTGGGCCACCGAGCCGAGCTTTCTCGGCGACCGCGACTTGGCGGAGGCCCCGGCGCTGCAGGCCGCGGCGCGGCAGGCCTATGGGGAAGCCGGCATCACGAGCCCCGCCGAGGCCATCGACGTTGCCGAGATTGCCGATACCACCCCCTTCCAGGAGCTGCTGGCCTACGAGGCACTGGGACTGGCGCCGCGTCCATCCTGGGGAGACCGCGTCGCGGATGGCCGCTTCGGCCCGGAAGGCGAGATGCCCGTGAACCCCTCGGGCGGCGCACTCTCGCTCAATCCCGTCTATTGCACGGGACTGATCCGCATCGCCGAGGTCGCCAACCAAGTGCGCGGCCGCGCCGGCCGACACCAACGGGCCAAGGTGCGCACCGGTTTGGCCCATGCCGCAAGCGGGTTCGCCATGCAGTACAACACGGTCGTGGTGCTGAGAAGCGGCGAGCAGGGAGCGGCAGCATGAGCCTGCGTGTCGGCATCATTGGCGTTGGCCAGTCGGCTTTCCGGTCACGGCGCGACGACGCCAGCTACCCCGACCTGGTGCGCGAGGCGGTGACGCTCGCGTTGAACGACGCCGGGCTGGAACTCGATGACATCGAGGCCGTGGTCTACTCGCTCTCGCCCGACGCCATGGTGGGTATCGGCAACGCCGAACGGGTCGGCGTCGATGCGGTAGGCGCGCGCAACAAGCGGTTCCTGCGCATCAACACCGGCGGCGCGACAGGCATCTCAAGCGTCGCCGCCGCCTACTACCACGTCGCGGCCGGCGCCTGCGACATCGTGCTGACGGCCGGCGCCGACAAGGTGGGCGAGTGCGGCGACAGCCAGACCGTGCTGAACAAGATCTGGGACCCGACCTACGAGCGCGCGCTGCCGCTCGGTACCATCAACATGCTGGCGATGTCGGCGGTCCGCTACATGCACAAATACGGCATGACCGAGCAGGACATGGCGCGCGTGGTGGTGAAGAATCGCTGGCAGGCGTCGAAGAATCCGAACGCACATCTGCGCAAGGAGACCACGGAGGAGGAGGTCTTCGCTTCCCGCATCATCTCCTGGCCGATCAAGCTGTTCGATTGCTGCCCGCAATCGAGCGGCGGCGGCGCGATGGTGCTGGCCTCGGAGCGGTACATCAAGGAACGCAAGCTGGACGCTGTCTGGATCACCGGCGTCGGTCATTGTTCCGAGACATACTACATCGGCGACCGCATGGGGAACAACTACACCGCTGACCACGCGGATGCCTACGCGCTGCGCAACTCCTTCGCGCGATCGTTCAAGATGGCGGGCATCACCGACCCGCGTCGGCAGGTGCATGTGGCCGAACTCTACGCGCCGTTCAGCAACACCGAGTTCCACTCGATCGAAGCCGCCGGGCTCGCCGATCTCGGCCAGTCCCCGGCGATGCTGAATGAGGGCCAGTTCCAGCTCGGCGGCGCCATCCCGGTCAATCCCTCCGGCGGCACGCTCTGCACCAATGCGATCGCCGTGACCGCGATGGTGCGGGTGATCGAGATCGCCCAGCAGGTGCGAGGCCGTGCGGGTAGGCACCAGGTGGAGGGCGCGCGCGTGGGCATCGCCAGCGGCAATGGCGGCGATCACCAGTTCTTCGGAACCATGGTCGTCGAAGCCTGAGATCGGGAGAACGGGAAATGGAACTGCTGAAGCGGCAGGAAGCCTGGAATATCACCTACACGCACGCGCTCGGCGAGACGGCGAGCTGGTTTTACGTGCAGTTGCGAGACAACGCGAAGCTGTACGGCAAGCGCGACGCCAAGTCCGGCCGGGTACTGGTCCCGCCGCGGGCATTTTCCGACCAGACGCTGGAGCCGACCACCGATTGGGTGGAGGTCGGGCCCGGTGGCCGGATCGAAACGTTCACCATCGTCTATGACGAATTCCAGGGCCTGCCGCCACCGCCCTATGCATTCGGCTACGTGCTGCTCGACAAGGCGGATACCGCCATCGGCGGATATTTCCGGGGCGTGGACCTCAGTGATCCCCAGGCCGCGTCGGAGCGCCTGAAGATCGGAACCCGAGTTGTGACCCGCTTCGCCGGGAAGCGCATCGGCGACGTGCTGGATTTCTGGTTCGAGCCGCAAATTGGCTGACATGGTATCGGCGAGCGCCGCTCGAGCAATGGGAATCAGGGACGAGGTCGCGCATCTAAAGCGCGAAAGAACTATCAGCGTCGCGGCGGAACTGTTCTATGAGCGGGGCTATGAAAACACGTCGCTGGACGCCATCGCCGAACGGATGAGCGTCACCAAGCCGTTCATCTATGCGCATTTCGCTTCCAAGGCCGAGTTGCTAGCGGAGATCTGCTCGCGCGGTATCGCCGCGGCACTCGATGCGCTGGATGGCGTGCTGATGAGACCGGGTACGCCGACCAAGCTTCTCGCCGAGGTGGGACAGCGCTTCGTTGCCGCGGTCCTGACAAGCCAGCGACACATCGCGATCTTCACGCGCGAGGAAAAGCATCTTCTCCCCAAGGATTTCCGCCGCATCAACGACATGCGGCGCGAGTTCGACCGCAAGCTGGTTGGCCTCCTGGATGAAGGCGTGGCCGCGGGGGAGTTTCACCTGCACGATACGCGGATGGCTGCGCTTGCCATCAGCGGCATGGTGAGCTGGGCGTATGTCTGGTACCGGTCGGAGGGGCGGCTGACGCTGGAGGCGACGAGCCAGGAGCTCGCCACTCTGATCCTCGCCCTGGCGGGCGTACGCGGCGCGCCGGGAGCGAACGACGCTCAACCCCGCCGTCCGGCGGCGGAGGCGCGGAAGGCGCCGCGGGTCGGTCGAGAGCGCCGCCAGAACTGAGGCTCGCCATTGTTTGCCAAGGACCACCCCGACGCGATCGCCCGGTTGGGCATGCTCGACAACATCCCCATCAAGGCGATCTTTGAGCGCATGGACGCGACGATCGCGCGGGGCCACTGGTTCTTCATCAGCTGCGGGGTTGGGCGTGGCCTCCTTCAGCGCATCGGTAAAGCCCGCCTGGTTGCGCGTCATCGGCGTATCCACCAGGCCGGGGCCCCTGGATCTGCTGCACCATGGCCGGCGCGACCGCGCTGACGGTACGATGCGCGGGTTTCTCAACGAATGACCGGCTGCTTCTGCTTGCGCAGCGCCTGCATCACGCGCTCGTTCAGATGCAGATGGTCACGCACCAGCTCCGGCGGGGTGAGCGCCATCCACTGGTTCAGCGACACGTCGCGGTACCGGTCGCTCGCGAACATCTCCAGAAAGCGAAGAGTGGTTTCGCCCGTGTTCTGGATGTAGTGGCCCATCGCGAACGGCACATAACCCACGTCGCCCGGCTGGAAATCGAAGGTCCGCGCCTTGGCCTCGGCGCCGAACACCGTCATGCGCCCGTTGCCTTCGATCCAGGTACTGCCACTCGTCGTTGTTGGGGTGCCAGTGCATCTCGCGCAGGCCGCCTGGCTCGATCTCGACCAGCGCCGCGGCGATGGCCGTCGCGATGGGGAAGTTTGTCGAATCCGCGATGCGCACCGTTCCGCCTGGCGTCTGCAACGGCGTCTGCTTCAGCAGACGGTGGCTGAAGGTCTTGGGTGCCGGTCCCTGCGGGTCGGCCACTCTGTCCCGCTCCAGCGGTCCGGGGATGCTGCTTTGGAAGATGTAGCGTTCCTTCTCCGGCAGGTCGGCGAAGTCGATCGGTGCCACGGCGAAGTTCTGCGCCAGCACGCTCCTCGGCGTGTGCGCGAACCAGTCGCTGATCAGGAACGTGCTGTCCTCGGAGAAATTGCCGTCATCGAACACGAGAAGGAACTCGCAGCCTTGCTCCAGGCCCTGGATCGAATGCGGTATCCCCGGTGGGAAGTACCAGAGATCGCCCACGTCGATATCGTCGACGAAGTTGCGCCCGTCCTCGTCCACGGCGGTGATCCGCGCCCGGCCCGCGAGCATGTAGGCCCACTCGGCCTGCTTGTGCCAGTGCAGTTCCCGCACGCCTCCAGGCGTGAGGCGCATGTTCACGCCGGCAAGCGTGGTGGCGACCGGAAGCTCCCGCTGCGTCACCTCCCGGGCCCATCCACCCTCCTCCAGGCGGTTGTGCGCCAGGGCGAAGGGGAATTTAAGATTCGGCATATTGCCGTGATCGGTGTCGGGCGACCGGAGCAGATCCGGATTCTGCCGATCAAGTTCGACGTTGCGAGGCCCGAGAACAGTCGCGCCCTTGCCATCTCTCACGGGTTGCGGTGCCGGTTCAGCCATCTGTGTCACAACTCCCCACGCCGAAATGATTGACTGATGCGGTCAGCGGTGCAGCAGGCCATCGCCTGTACCGTAAAACGACTCAGAACCGGAGCCGCGCGGCGGCTGCATGGACCTCGCCGATCACAATCGCGGGCATCATCACCAGCCGATTGGGGATCATGGCGGATCACCGCCGGTGTCCGCCGGCCCATCGAAAGGGCAGGAGGGCATCGCACGGAAATGGCAGAGGCCGGCGCGGCGCTGTCCCAGGCTCTCGAGCACCGGCACGCCGGCGGCGAATCCCAACCCGGATGCCGGTTCAGCCCCAAGCGCCTGCCTGCCGTGAACGGTTCGAGGCACGACCGTCCACGGGTTTACCCACGAACTTACCCCCTTTTCTGGGGATAACCCTCGATCGGGCCCTCCACCCCGGCTTACGCGCCGTGATCCACGTGGCCGAGCCGGTGCTTGGCGCGGGCGAGGGTGGCCGCGATGTCATCCATGGAGCCGGCCGTCCCGCAGCGGCCCTCGATGCCGGTGCGGCGTTGATCTCGATCAACGTCGTCCCGCTGGCGCCGTGATACGGATCGCGAGTGGCAACCCAGGAGGGGCACTGTGAACGCCGCCGAGATCATGTCCAGGACCGTCATCGCCATAAGGCCCGAGGCGCCGCTGGCCCAGGCCGTCCGGTTGATGATCGATGCCAAGGTGAGCGGCATGCCCGTGATCGACGCCCAGGGCCGGGCGGCCGGAATGCTGACCGAGGGCGACCTGCTGCGCCGGGTCGAAACGGGCACCGAGGGCGCCGCGCCGGGCTGGTTCGCCAGCCTGATGATGCCGGGCCGGCTTGCCGAGCATTATATCCAGACGCACGGCCGCCGAGTTGGCGAGGTCATGACGCCCGACGTGGTCACGGTCGAGGAGGATGCCTCGCTGAAGGAGGTGGTGCTGCTGATGCAGCGCAAGCGGATCAAGCGGGTGCCGGTGCTGCGGGGCGGGAAGGTCGTCGGCATTGTCAGCCGGGCCGACCTTGTGCGCGTGCTGGCCGATGCCCTGTTCGCCTCCTCGGAAACACCCGATGATGCCGCGATCGCCGAGCGCATCCGCGGCGAACTACGGCGCCAGCCCTGGGCGCACCCACGCGGCGTCACCGTCGCCGTGGAGAACGGGGCCGTGCTGCTGGACGGTTGCGTGTTCGACGTGCGCGAGCGCGACGCCATGCGGGTGCTGGCGGAGAATGTACCTGGCGTGAAGAAGATCGAGAACCGGGTCATCTGCATTGAACCGAACACTGGGATGCTCATCTACGGGCCCGACGACGCACCCCGAGCGCCTGAAGACTGAATTGGTGGTCATGGCCCGGGCACAACGGGTCACTCGGGCAACGTCGACGGCGGCGGCCTGATGCCGGACGCTGTACTTTCCCTGAACGCCGGGTCTCCAAGTTCGCGCCGTTCGAGATCGACGGCACGAACGCGCTGACCCGCGCCGCCCATGGCCAGATCGAGGGGATGGGCCGGGAACCCGCCTATCGGTGATCATGACCCGCGGTGGCCGCATCTGCCTCTTCAGCAGCTTGCGCAGCAGGCGCTAGGCGGCCTGCGCATCGCGCCGGCATCATCGCTCCGACTTCGCCCAAGTGCCACTTGTCTTCAGCACGGACACCATCGGCGAACCGGTCGTCCGCGATCGGCGAGACTTCCGGGATGGTATGCCGGCTTCGTCCCGGTTTCGGTGAAGCTTCGTGCCGCCCTCCCGCCACCTTCCAGGACATGAACGGCCTCCACGGTGTCTGCTCCCTGGCGTCAGGCCGGCGCTTTGGAGCGTCGCCCTGCGACAGGGGAGAAAGCCACCATGAAGCTACAACCGATGTCCCGCCTTGCACCGCTCGTTGCCGACGTGACCAGCGCTTGCCCCTCAGTGACATCAGACGCGGGCGTCGCGCCGTCGCGCGCCTTCCCGCCGACTTGGTTCCTGATCCGCCGTCTCGGGCAGGGCGATCGCGCCGCGCTGGCGACACACGTCGTTGGCTCGCCGCAGGAGGATCGGCGCACCCACCTCGGCGGCAACTCGGGCGACGGGGCAATCCAGCAGCACTTCAACGATTTGGACCTAGAAGAGACGGAACGATTTGGACCTGGAAGAGACTGCCTGCTTCGCGGCGCTTGATGAGCTCGGCGATGTGATCGGCACAGCACTCGGCTTCACTTGTGCGTCGGGGCGGCCCGTCGTCACCGGTTCGGCAGGGAGGCTGAGCGGCCGTCAAGGTCGCGCGCCCCCTGCTCAGTACGGCTGGGGCGACCTTGACGGCAACGCTAGGGTACTCGACGGATCTACCGGACTCCCGCGCTGCTGCGCCAGCTGGTCGAGAACGCCGGTCGGCTGATCGACCGCGATGAGATCATGGCAGCGGTCTGGCCGGGGGTGACCGTTACCGACGATAGTTCGAGGCGCTGCGCAAGGCCGGGCTGCCGGATTCAAGCCCCGCGCGACTTCCCTCGCTCGGCAGGAGGCGCCCCGGTTGAGCGGCGCGCCATGATCGAGGGATTGGTCGAGACCTTCACGACGTTCGGCAGTGCTTTACAGCGAGCGAAGCGAACGGGGCGTTACGCTAATCGCTATAGTGTGTCAGGCTTGGCCGCACTCCCTGGCAGCCACTCACTCCTCGGAACCGTTGGCCCAATCGGGATCGAGCCTCCGCGCAGTCAAGCAATTCGGGGTGCAGGCGGGAAAGGCCTCACACGCTCGCACACGTCCTGCTTGGACCCGATCATGCGCGGGCCGGTCACGCGGCACTGTCGGGCCGTGTTGCTGCCGACCGGCGCCGCGTCTCGGACGGGCTCTCGCCGAAATCGGCTTGCGTAGGCCACGCCGAAGCGGCCGGCGTTGGTGAAGCCGTAGCGCCGAGCGACGGACGCCACCGTGCCCTCATCGTGCGCCAGCGCCGCCCGCGCCAGCCCCAATCGCACGCGCTCCAGGGCGGCGTGGGGCGATGTGTCACGGAACCGGCGGAAGGCGCGCTGCAGCGCCCGCACGCTGCAGCGTGCGGCGACGGCGGCATCCTCCATGAGGACGGCCTGTTCCGCGTGGTCGCGGAACCAGGTCTCGGCGCGACGGACGCAAGCCGGCGCCGCGCCGTCGCGCTGTCGCGCGAGACGCTCGGCATAGTTGTGCGGAACGCCCCGCAGCGCCGTGTGCGCGAACAGGTCGGTGAAGGCGGCGAGTGCCGGGCCGTTCGTGGCGAGCCCGCCGGGCCGCCGCAGCTCCTCGGCGAGATGGAGCACGAGACGGCGCAGCCCGGCGCCGGCACCGCTCGCCCAGTCGAGCCCGGGCGCGAAGACCAGCGGAGCGCGAAGCCGCTCGCCGAGGCACGCCTCAAGGGCGGACTCGAACCGCGCTGTCGCGATCCAGAAGTTCGTCCGTTTCGTACCGTCCGTGGTCAGCAACCGCGTGCCAGGCCGACCACCTTGAATGACGCCCTGCCCTGGTCCCGCCTCCGTCGTCCCTCTCGTGTCCGGGGTGGACAACATCACCCGGCCCGCGCGGACCAGGGTGAAGCAGTAGGCGGGGTAGCCGGGCTCGACGATCCCGACCTCCCTCCCGAACCGCTCCGCCACGTGACAGAGCAGTCGAGGATCGCCCATGTGCAGGGCGAGCAGTCGGCCTGTGCCGGAGCGGCGGAGGACCGGGTCGCGCAGCGTGTAGGTGTGCATGTTGTGGCCCCCCGGCAGGCGCCGGGAGATGCGCGACTGCTCGTCCATCTCGGCCGGGTCAGAGACGTTCACGACGACAAAGCCGCTCGGCGGCGGCGACGGCGGGATGGTCAACTCCTGCCTCCCCGATACTGCCCCGCGGCTCCGGTTGCGCCGGCCCAAGCAGACGCCGCCATTATAGGACAGATCGCGACAGAACTGGACAGATCGCGACGTAAAATTGACCGGATTGCACGCCGCCGTTGCGCTCGCGCGAGCGCGCGTCTCATGCTTCCGGACAGGGAACCGTGGCCCGCGAGAAGCACCGCCCGGACAGTTTCGGCAGCAATCCGCGGGAAGGGGCCGGAACAGGATTTTCCGGGCATGGCGGATTCTGACCGTCGGGCGACGGGCTCCCACACCACTCCGGGGAGAACGCCATGTCTGGCTCGACCACCTTCAGCAACACCGGCAGCATCGTCACCTACACGGTGCCGGCTACCGGCATTTACGACATCGTGGCCTACGGCGCGCAGGGCGGTCCAGACACCGCGAGCAGCGCCGGGCCTGTTCCGGGCGGCCAAGGGGCCGAAATCGGCGGCGATTTCCAGCTCACCGCGGGCCAGAAGCTTACCGTCGCCGTGGGCGGCGAGGGAGGAACCACCGGCTTCGGCGGCGGCGGGGGTGGCGGCGGCAGCTTTGTGGTCCTGCAGGGCGGCACGCCCGCGCCCCTGGTGATCGCCGCCGGCGGCGGCGGTGGCGATATCGGCTATACGAGCGCCCCCGGACAGGCCGGGACAGCGGGAGGTGCAGGCGCGAACGGAGGCGCTGGCGGCACCGGCGGGAGCGGAGGGCTGGCCGGCGGCAACTACGGCGGTGGGGGCGGCGGCGGTTTCTCCGACAACGGGGGCAACGCCTCCAGCGGCGGCGGCGGCGGCGCCTCTTTCGCGAACGGCCTGGGCGGCGGCGGCGGTAATAACGGCAATGGAGGCAATGGAGGCTTCGGGGGCGGCGGCGGTGGCGGCAGCAACGGCGGTGGCGGTGGCGGAGGTTACTCCGGCGGCGGTGGCGGTGGTGCGCCCGGCCAGGGCGGGAATGGCGGCGGCGGCGGCTCGTTGGACGGCGGCACCCCAGGCAACGCGGATTTCGTGCGGATCGCCGGCGAGAACAGCGGCAACGGCTCGGTGGTGATCACGCCCGTGCTCAACGTCATCAACGGCCCGCCAAACGGGCACGCGGTGATCAAGGGCACGCCGGGCGCGGACCAGATCACCGCGTATGGCACCGCCAACGCGATTTTCGGCGAGGGCGGCAACGACGTCATCAATGCCGGCGATGGCGGCGCGGTGGTGGTGCTCGGCAACGGCAACGCCACCGTCACCCTGGGCGGCGGGTTCAACGCGGTGACCGGCGGCACCGGCAACACCACGATCACCGGCGCACCGGACGGCTACACGGCGGTCAAGCTGGGCGACGGCAACGACACCGTGCGGATCGGCGGCTCGCACGACGTGATCGCGCTCGGCACCGGCACCGACATGATCAGCGGCACGCAGGGCATGGCCTTCATCACCACCGGCGCCGGCAACGACACCATCACGGTTGGCGGATCGGGCAACCACATCGACGCCGACGCCGGAAATAACACCATCACCGGCGGCAGCGGCGGCGACACCTTCGTGCTGCCGAAGGCAAGCCAGGGATTCGACGCGATCACCGGCTTCGGCGAGACAAACAGCGATATTCTCGACCTGCGCGCGGCGCTAGCGGCGACGAGCTGGAACCACAAGGCATCGACGCTCGGCAACTACCTGAAGGTGACCGACAGCGGCGGCAACACGACATTGTCCATCACGCCCGGGGGTAGCGGCGCCGGCACCGGCATCGCCACGCTGAACGGAGTCAGTTACGGGCTCGCCGACCTGCAGAGCCATCACTCGCTGCTGACCGGCTGAGGGGCGCGGCATTGACCGGTCTCGCACCGAGCAGATCGCGCGGGTGACTCTTGACGGTGTCGCGGTGCTGGCGATTCATCGGAGTGCGCCAGGAGGATCGGCCAATGGATGTGGACGCACCTGTGCCGAAGGGCACCGTCTACCGCTTCGACTGCTTCACGCTCGACCTCATCCGGGGCGCGTTGCTGGCGGCGGGCGGCACCGAGGTCGCGCTGCGCCCGAAGGCCTTTACCCTGCTGCGCCGGCTGGTCGAGAATGCCGGGCGGCTGATCGACCGCGACGAGATCATGGCCGCGGTCTGGCCGGGCGTGATCGTCACCGACGACAGTGTCACCCAGGCCATCAAGGAGATCCGCCGCGCGCTCGGCGACGGCGAGCAGCGACTGCTGCGCACCGTGCCGCGGCGCGGCTTCCTGTTCGCCGCCGAGGTCTCGCGCCTCGACGACAAGGCCACCCTGGTCGTGCTTCCCCCCGCGCCCGAGCAAACCCCGGCAGGCACGGCCGAGGCCCCGTCCCCGCCCGGCCAGCCGCCCGATGCTGGTGGTGCTGCCCTTCGCCAACATGACCGGCGATCCGGGGCAGGACTACTTCGCCGACGGCATCAGCGAGGATGTGACGACGGCGCTCTCGCATTTGCGCTGGTTCTCGGTGATCGCCCGCAACTCGGCCTTCACCTACAAGGGACGCGCGGTGGACGTGCGCCAGGTCGGACGCGAGCTCGGGGTGGGCTACGTCCTTGAAGGCAGTGTCCGCAAGGCCGCCAACCGGGTCCGCATCACCGCGCAGCTGTGCGAAGCCGAGGCCGGGGCGCAGGTCTGGGGCGGGCGCTTCGACGGCGATCTGGCCGACATCTTCGACTTGCAGGACCGTCTCACCGAGGCGGTGGTCGGCGCCATCGAGCCCAGCCTGCGGCTGGCCGAGGTCGAGCGCGTCCGGGCCAGGCCGACCGAGAGCCTGACCGCCTACGACCTCTATTTGCGTGCCCTGCCGCACCGCTTCGTGACGAAGGAGGGCAATGACGAGGCGCTGCGCCTGCTCCGCCGGGCCATCGCCATCGACCCAGGCTTCGCCGCCCCCAAGGGTGCCCTCGCGAACCTGCATGTCATCCGGTTCGGGCAGGACTGGGCGGAGAAGGGCGACGTGGAGGAGGCGGTCCGCCTCGCGCGGGAGGTGGTGGATGTCGGCGGGGAGGAGGCCCCGAGCGCCCTCGCCTGGGCCGGGCACGCCCTTGCCTTCTTCGCCAGGGACTACGAATCCGGGTCCGCAGCCGTCGAGCGCGCGCTCATGCTCGCCCCCAACTCGGCACAGGTGCTCTGGGCGGGCGGCTGGCTCCGGGTCTATGTCGGCGACGCGCCCGCAGCGGTGGCGCATCTCGAACGGGCGATGCGGCTCAGCCCGGTCGATCCGGCGAAGTTCTACGTCATCACCGCGCTCGGCTTCGCCAATTTCCTGCTTCGCCGCTATAGCGAGGCGGCGGAACTGGGCCGCCGCGCCCTCGGCGACCGGCCGGCCTTCGTGCCGGCCCACCGGCTTCTGGTGGCAAGCCTCGCCCAGCTCGGTGATCGGGCGGCGACCGCGGAGGCGCTCAGAGCCCTGCTCGCCGTGGCGCCGGGCTACACGGTCGCCGCCGCCCGCTCGCATACCGCCATGCGCGACCCGGCGCTGTTCGAGGGGCTGCGCAGGGCCGGGCTGCCGGACTGAAGCGGCCAACGCCTTCCTCTTCCCTTGCGGCAGGGCAATCGCATGTGGCGATCTCCCCCTCTTTGCATTGTCATGGCCATGCTCGTCGCGGCCATCCACGCCTTCCTGTCTCGCACGGAAAGTCGTGGATGGCCGTGACAAACCTCCGGATCAAGTCCGGGGGCGGCCATGACGAGGGGGAAGCGAGGCCTGGGCGCCAAATGCGATAACCCTGCCCGGTGCGGGAGCGGCCGGGGGGCATAACCCCGATCCCAGCCCGTATGATTCGGCGAGACTTCGGGGCCGTACGCCGGCTTCGCCGCGGTTTCGGCAAAACTTCGCGCCATCCTCCCGCCAACTTTCAGGACACGAACGCCCCCAGGGTGTCTGCTCCCTTGCGTTGACGGCGCCTTCGCCGCCGCCACTCCCAGCACTGGAGAACACCATGTACGTCAGCCCCCGCCCGCTCCGCCTCGAGACCTTCCCGGCGCGTTCCCGACCCGCGCTCCTCCTCCGCCCCGTCCTGGCCTTTGCCGTGATCGCCATTCTCGCGGTTACGGGCGCCCGGCTGCTAGGCGATCATGGCGTGTCGGCGCCGCTTCCATGCGGGGAAAGTCTGGCCGCCTGTGCCGCGCCCTGAGCCTTCGGTCATCTCGAGAGCTTACTCTGGCTTTTCGAGTCGATGGATGCCAATGAAACCGCCGCCTGCATTCCCGGCCGCACGGCCGGCACCATGGCGCCGGCGCCGACAGGGGAGCAACCAATGCATCGTCGAAATTTCGGCAAACTGGCTCTCGCGACACTCGCGGGCATGGCGGCCGTGCGGTCCGCATCGGCGAAAAATGCATCGAGCGATCTGGAAACTCAGCTCCAGCAGTTCAAAGGGTTTCCAGGAACCACGAGCTTCCGAATCGATGTCGACGATGACACAATGGCCGCCAGCTCTTCCGAAAGCCAGCTATTTGTTGCCAGCGCGATCAAGACTTTCATTGTTTGCCAGTACCTGCGTGACGTCGAGGCGGGTCGTCTATCCGAGGATGAACAGCTACCAGTTAACGACAGCGTTCGTAACTCCGACAGCCCTGTGTTTCTGAACTTGACGGGCACCACTCCGGCCCGCTCGATCCTGGAGGCATTGATCACGCACAGCGACAACACCGCGACCGACATTGCCCTGCTGCATGTCGGCCCGGATCGGGTCCGGTCCTTCATTGCCGCCGCGGGACTTAGCGCAACGCTGATTCCGGATTCGACGCGCCGCTTCTTCTCCTACAACGTTGGCGCACCACTTGGCGTGGATATTGGCTGGGCAGGCGTGCAGCAAGTGCTGGCCTCGGGGCAATCGCTCGGGCCGCCGCGTCCGCCGCTCAATGAGCAGGAGACCTTGGCCAGCAGCGCCGATGATATGGTATCGTATTACAAGCGGGCGCTGGCAGGGCAGTTCTTCACCAAGCCCGCGACCTTGACAGAGTTCAAGCGCATCCACCTGACCAACGTGGGTTTCCCGGATGACACCATCGGTTATGCCAAGGGCGGCAGCGATGATGCGGTAGCCGAACGCTCTGACGTGGCCGACTTCCACGCGCTGTCGTACGCCGGGCAAATGGTTGTAAACGCAACGCCCGTCACGTTCTGCTTCGTGGTGAACTGGATGAGTGTCGATCCGAATAGCACCAGCGTCACTCTCACGCCGCCGTTTATCGAGGTGGTGAAGGGATCTCTGCAGGCCATCAAGCGGCAACTGCTGGCGTCGCGCGGCTAAGTTGGACTGGCGCGGACTCCTGCGAGATCCCCCTGTCCGCGCTCAATTGAGCCGTGCTCATGCCAATGCTGGCGGCGCGGTGTCCCAAGATGCGCCGCGTCGGCCCGCGCTCAGCGCGGTTTGGGAGATCTTGACGGCGGTGCCGCGGTCCTCGCGAATGTGCGGTGTCAGGAGGGCCAGCAATGCCCCGTCGACGTGCGCCAGGAGGACCGGCCAATGGACGTGGACGCACCCGCGCCGAAGGGCGCCGTCTATCGCTTCGACTGCTTCACGCTCGACCTCATCCGGGGCGCGTTGCTGGCGGCGGGCGGCACCGAGGTCGCGCTGCGCCCGAAGGCCTTTACCCTGCTGCGCCGGCTGGTCGAGAATGCCGGGCGGCTGATCGACCGCGACGAGATCATGGCCGCGGTCTGGCCAGGGGTGATCGTCACCGACGACAGTGTTACCCAAGCCATCAAGGAGATCCGCCGTGCGCTGGGCGACGGGGAGCAGCGACTGCTGCGCACTGTGCCGCGGCGCGGCTTCCTGTTCGCCGCCGAGGTCTCGCGCCTCGACGACAAGGCCACCCTGGTTGTCCTTCCCCCCGCTCCGGACCAAGCGCCGGCAAGTCTGGCCGAGGCCGCCGCAGCTTCCCACCGCCCGGCCAGCCGCCCGATGCTGGTGGTGCTGCCCTTCGCCAACATGACCGGCGATCCGGGGCAGGAATACTTCGCCGACGGCATCACCGAGGACCTGACGACGGCGCTCTCGCACCTGCGCTGGTTCTCGGTCATCGCCCGCAATTCGGCCTTCACCTACAAGGGCCGAGCAGTGGACGTGCGCCAGGTCGGACGCGAGCTCGGGGTCGGCTACGTGCTCGGGGGCAGTGTTCGCAAGGCGGGTGACAGGGTCCGCATCTCCGCGCAGCTCTGCGAGGCCGAAGCCGGGGCGCAGGTCTGGGCCGGGCGCTTCGACGGCGATCTCGCCGATATCTTCGACCTGCAGGACCGCCTGACCGAGGCGGTGGTCGGCGCCATCGAGCCCAGCCTGCGGCTGGCCGAGGTCGAGCGCGTCCGCGCCAGGCCGACCGAGAGCCTCACCGCCTACGACCTCTATTTGCGCGCCCTGCCGCACCGCTTCGTGACGCACGAGGGCAACGATGAGGCGCTGCGCCTGCTCCGCCGGGCTATCGCCATCGACCCCGGCTTCGCCGCCCCCAAGGGCACCCTCGCGGGCCTGCACACTCTCCGCTTCACCCACGGCTGGGCCGATCAGGGCGACGTCGAGGAGGCGGTGCGCCTCGCGCGCGAAGTGGTGGATGGTGCCGGCGAGGACGCCCCGAGCGCCCTCGCCTGGGCAGGACACGCCCTGGCCTTCTTCGCCAGGGACTACGAATCCGGGTCCGCGGCCGTCGAGCGTGCGCTCCTGCTCGCGCCCAATTCGGCGGTGGTGCTCTTGCTGGGCGGCTGGTGCCGGCTCCACGCCGGCGACGGCGCGGGCGCGGCGGCGCGCCTCGAGCGGGCGATGCGGCTGAGCCCGGTCGACCCGGCGAAATTCTACGTCACCACCGCGCTCGGCTTTGCTAATTTCTTGCTTCGTCGCTACGAGGACGCGGCCGAATTGGCGCGTCGTGCCCTCGGCGACCGACCAGCCTTCATGCCGGCCCACCGGCTCCTTGTGGCAAGCCTCGCCCAGCTCGGTGGCCGGGCAGCGGCTGAAGAGGCGCTAGGTGCCCTACTCGCCGCCGCGCCGGACCACACGGTCTCCACCGCCGCTGCGCGCACGTCCATGCGCGACCCGGCGCTGTTCGAGGGGCTGCGCAAAGCGGGACTGCCGGAGTAGCCGTTGCAGCGCACCCGCCATCGCGGGCCCGCTGCCATCCGGCCCAGTTCCAGCCGGTGCCCGACCGCTACGCCTGTGCCCACCCGGGCCGCGACGCTACCGGCGCGGGATTCCGCGAAAACGAGTTTCGCTCGCCCAGCGGGTTTTGCAGCCAGAACGCGCAGCGATATCCTTGCCGAGCCAGGGAGAAGCGGAGGAACCATGCGGATCGGGCGCAGAGACGTTCTGGCCGGCGGCGCGATGCTGGCGGCGGTCGGATCACTGGAGGCGGCGCGCGCCTGGGCGGCCGACCAGCCCTTCACGCCGGAAAAAGGCGCCAGCCTGAGGCTGCTGCGCGGGGCCACGTTCCTGCCGGCCGAAGGCGCTACCACCATCGCCAACGTGGCGGCGTTCACCGCCGCGACCGGCGTGCCGGTGGCGATCGACAATGTCAACCAGGACGATCTCGTCTCCAAGGCCGCGCTCTCGGTGCAGATCGGCTCCGGTCCGGACATCATCTGGACCCAGAACACCACAGCGCACCTGTTCCCGACCAAGCTGGTCGATGTCACCGACCTTGCGGACTATCTCGGCGCGAAGTACGGCGGCTGGTATCCGGTGTGCGAGAATTACGGCAAGCAGGGCGACCGCTGGATCTGCATCCCGGTGTTCATCGTCGGCTCGTTGATGAATTACCGCGTGTCCTGGATGCACGAGGCGGGGTTCGACAACTTCCCCAAGGATACTGACGGGCTGCTGAAGCTCTGCCAGGGGCTCAAGCGCATCGGCCACCCGGCCGGGTTCTCGTTCGGGCATGCGGTCAACGACGCCAACAACTTCGCCTATTGGCTATTGTGGTCCCAGGGCGGCACGGTGGTCGATGAGCATGGCAACGCCGCGCTCGACAGCCCCGCCACGCTGCGCGCGCTGGATTACGCAAAGGCGCTTTACCCGACGCTGAACGAGGGCGTGCTCTCGTGGCTCGACATCAACAACAACCGCGCCTTCCTCGCCGGACAGTGCGCGCTGACCAACAACGGCATCTCGATCTACACCGAGGCGAAGCGCAGCGTCCCGGCGATCGCCGCCGACATGGACCATGCGGCGATGCCGGTCGGACCGGCAGGGGTACCCACGGCGGAGAACCGGCTCGATCCGATGGTGATCTTCAAGTACTCCAAATACCCGAACGCGGCCAAGGCGCTGATCGCGTTCCTGATGGAAGCGCCGCAATACGCGAAGCTCATCACCAACTCCGCCGGGTTCATCACTCAGAGCCTACGCGCCTACAAGGACAACCCGATCTGGGCGAGCGATCCCAAGATCGCACCCTTCGGGGCTGCGTCCGAGGATACGCGCTCGGTGTCGTGGCCGCTGACCCCGAGCCCCGCCTCGGCGTCGGTGTTCGCCAACTTCGTCCTGGTGGACATGTTCGCCGCCACCGCCTCCGGGACGCTGAGCGCGAAGGACGCGATGCAGCGCGCGCAGAAGCAAGTGGAACGCGCCTACAAGGCGTAGCACGGTCTCATAGTCAGTCGAGCAGCTTCATCTGCCGGCTGTTCCGGATGCGCCCGGGCCGGCGCCGCGTGGAGGCAGCGGGCGTGGCCGGGTGGCGGCGCAACTGGCTGCCGCAAGGTCGGTTGAGCGCGACCGGCCGAGCAGGTCCGCCTGCGCCGGCTCCAGCGCAACCAGGCGGCCGAGGACGTGCAGGACGTTCAGCAGCTCCGTGGTGTACTCGGCCGAGCCAGCCCTCGGGCTGGATGTCGCCGAGCGGGGAGGGCGGGCGGCGGTCGCCGATGATCGGCCGCGCGCGGTCGCGGCGGCGATAGCTGAACCACTGCGTCAGAACGTGCTTGCCTGACACCTCATAGGCCCAGACCTCGGGCGACACATTGTCGATATGTCCCGATCCGATCCGCAGGCGCCGTAGGCCGGGATCGTAGTCGATCACGTCCGGCATCTCGTCGGCCCCGGACGGGATGGCGCCGTCCTTGGGGATGCTCGGCCCCTGGCCCTCGGGCAGCCTCGGGGCGCGTGCCGGACGCCCTTCGGCGGGGGCGGCGAAGCGTTCGCCGAACGTGTGCAGCCACACCACCTCGCGGCCGAGCGCGACGGCCTCGGCGAACAGCGCGGCGTCGCCGGTGAGCGGGATGCGAAGCCCCGGCTGCACCAGATGCTGCCCGAAAGCGGCGCGCGTAGGCGGGATGGGCGGCGACGGCGGCGAGATAGGCGAGCACGTCCTCGGCGCCAACAGGGCGCCCGTAGGCCGCGCCGAGCACGCTCCAGCAGCGCCGCCCGGATGTTGGGCCGCGTGGCGGCGTCGTCGCGCCCAGAGCGGGAAAGCGCGACCGCCCCGCCCGTGATAGTGGTCGAGATCGGGTGTGAGCCCGGTAAACGTCAATGCGGGGCCGGACGCCGGCGAAGACCGCGTGAGTGCCGTGAGATAGACCTGTTTCGGCGAGTGCGTTTCCCATAACGTCGGATTCGGACGGTTCAGAAGCCGGTTGTCCGGAATGATCCATTGCCGGTCGAACGACCGGAAACCATAGCGGACGGGCGCCACGCACCGGCCCCTTGTCCGACGCTACTGTGACAGGCCGGTGCTCGTGCCCGTGCAGACCCTCGTACAGCAGCTTGCCCGTGTACCGATCACCCGGTTCCGTCTCGGAACCGTGCGGGTGAAACAGCATCTCCTTTCGCTTATCATCCACCTCGCCCGATCAGCCGCTTCCACCGCTCCCGCAGCGACTCCGCGTCCGGCGCGATGACCCAGGTACGGCCCGGCATGACGCCGGAGCCGTTGTAGATCGAAGAACGCCTCGAGCGCCGGAAACGACGCCCAATCCCCGGTGGGCGCCGGCAGGAACGGCGCGCGCCACTCGTCCGGGCAGTCGGTCCATCCGTCGGCCTCCAGCGTGAGCGCCGCGATGGCCGCGAACTTCTCCTCCCGCCTGCCCGCCGGCAGCGCGCGGAAGCGCACCCGCGCGGGCCTTGCCGGATCGGTGTTCGCCAGGCGCGCGGCCAGCACGATGCACGCGGGCTGCTGCACGCCCTGGAAAACCCGCGTCGGCACCTCCGGCTGGTGCCCCTCGGGCGAGCAGTCGATGACCCATATCTCGTCGGAGTCCCGGCGCAGATCGGCGCGCATCTTCTGGAATCCCGGACCGTTCAGGAAGCCGGCGACCGTGATGAAGCACACCACGCCCTTGCGCTCCCCCGGCGCGCCGTCGCCGAACACCTTCCACGAGGCCCAGCGCCAGAAATAGACATAGAGGTTTCGCAGATGCTTCGCGTGCGCGCCGGCGCCCCACGCCGCCGGCGGCATCCAGGCTGCCAGTGGCGGGCCGCCATGCTCGCGCTGCCCGCCTCGACCCAGCCGCCCAGGCCCTTGGCCTTCTCCTTGTACGGCGGATTGCCGATGACGACGGTGATCGGCTCCGCCCGCTTGATCGCGTTCGCCTCCCGCCGCGAATCCGCCAGCGGCTTCAGCATGGTGCGGAATCCACTCGTTCTCCTCGTCCGGGTTGCCAAGGGTGTCGGCGACGTAGAGCCGGACGCGCGGCGCCGGAGCGTGCTCGTCCAGTTCCAGCAGATCGGCGATCTCGGCCAGCAGCCGGAGCTGCGCGACCGCGAACGGCCCGAATTGCAGCTCGAAGCCGATCAGCCGCTTCAGCACGCCCCGCACCACTCCGGGCACGGCCCCCGGCCCCTCGTCCGTGGTCGGTCATGGCCTCGATGCGGCGTAGCACCCCGAGCAGGAACGTGCCCGTCCCCATCGCGGGATCGGCCAGCGTCACATCGGGCGAGGCGAGGCCGCCGGCAACGCCGAACCGGGCGCCATCGCGTAGCACCTCATCGACCAGCCGCACCATCGCGGCGACGATCTCGGGCGGCGTGTAGTACGATCCCGTGCGCTTGCGCAGCTCGTTGTCATAAACGCTCAGGAAGTGCTCGTAGAAATAGAGCCACGCATCCGGGCTGCCCTTGCTGATCGCCGACCACGTCGACCGCGTCCAGCACGCGCGTCAGCGTGGCAAGGGACGTCTTCAGTGCGGCCTGATTGTCCGCATCCTCGGTCAGCAGGCGCAGCGCGGCGCCGATCAGCGTGTTGCGTGCGGGCGAGCGCCTTGGCCGACCGCGTCCAGCCCGCCCGAGAGCGGAATGTCGCGCGCCCGCGCCATCAGCAACCCGAACGTCACCGCCTGCGCGTAGCCGTCGGCGAACTCCTCGTCGGTTGCATTCGGAAACAGCAGTTTCCGCCAATCCGCGGCGAGATCGGTCAGCGCCTTGCCGCCTCGCGCCATCTGCTCCGTCACCTCATCGCGCAACAACCGGCAGAGCCGCGCGCTGACCTCGGCCAATTGCATCGCGGTCTTCGGGGGATGGGGTTCCATTGCAGGAATTCATTGAGCAGGCGCAGCAGCGCGGGCGGGGCGGTGAGCTTCGCGCCGGCGGTCTCGACGTTGCCCGATAGCCGGACGATGTCGCCGACCAGCGCGCCGTTGCGCCACAAGCCGAATTCGTTGCCGTCGGTGTAGAGGAGGTTGGGCAGTGAGTGCAGCTTGTCCCACTGCGCCCGATCATGCTTGTCGCTGAACCGCCGCGGATCGGCGCCCTTTCCGGGCGCCTTCACCTCGATGAAGCCGACCAGGGCGGCGTGTCGCGTGACCGCGTAATCGGGCCTCGTCTTGAGGTCGGCCAGGGTGGATTCGCCGATCAGCACGATCTTGCCGACAACGAACCCGAGCGCCGCGGCGATGTCGCGGATCAGCGCCTCCAGCGGAGCGCGCAGCTGATCCTCCGGCGCCGCGGCGACGGTCTTGCCCGAGACCTTGGCCGTTACGGCGGTGCCGAACCTGGATACGGCGGCTTCAAGCGCCTCCGCCTCGATCACGCCGCCTCCTGCCGCTCCGCCGAGGCGCGCCGGACCCGGATGCGGCGGATGCGGCGGGGATCGGCATCCAGCACCTGGAACTCGATCCCGCCGGGATGGCTCACCACCTCGCCGCGCGCCGGCACGCGGCCGGCCAGGGTGAACACCAGTCCGCCCACGGTGTTGATGTCCGCCTCGCGCTCCTCCGGCGTCAGCACGGGGCCAAGTCGGGTCTCGAATTCCTCGACCGGCAGGCGGGCGTTGATGTCGAGCGCACCGTCCGATCGCTCGACAATCATCGGACCCTCGACTTCGTCGTGCTCATCGGCGATCGGGCCGACGATCGTCTCCACCAAGTCCTCGATCGTCACCAGCCCGTCGATGCCGCCGTACTCGTCCACCACCAGCGCGAGATGCATCCGTGCCTGACGCATCTGCAGCAGCAGATCCAGAACCGGAATCTGCGGCGCCACCATCAGCGGCCGGCGCAGGATCTTCTCCAGCGAGAAATCCTCCGGATGACCGACGAACGCATACACGTCCTTGATGTGGACCATACCCAGCACGTCGTCGAGCTGCTCGCGATACACCGGCAGGCGGGAGTGTCCGTCGTCGCGGATCTGCTCCACCGCCGCCTGGAAGCCGGTGTCGAGGCGGATCGCGACGATGTCGGTGCGCGGCACCATCACGTCTCCCGCCGTGGTCTCGCGCATGCGGAGCACGTTGTTGATGAGCGCCCGCTCATGCCGATCGAGTTCCGGGGTGCCGCCTGGGACGTGCGCCGCCTCGGCCGCTTCCTGCACCAGCTCGGCAATCGACTCCCGGACACTGTGCTCGGCCTGCCGGCGGTTGAGCCGCGCACGCACGCGCGCGAGCAGGCCGAGTCGGGCCAAGGTGCCGCTCATGCCTTGTTGATCCGGGAGCGCCACGGATTCGGCACGCCGATCCGGTGCAGCAGCCGCGTTTCCGCCATCTCCATCCGCCTGGCATCGCCGGGGTGGTGGTGGTCGTGACCGGCCAGGTGCAGGGCACCGTGCAGAACCAGATGTGCCAGATGATGCGACGGACGCCGGCCTGCTTCCGACGCCTCGCGCCGCACGACGCCCAGCGCCACCACGATCTGGCCCGGAAGACCGGGCGCAGGAGGGTCGTAGGTCAACACGTTGGTCGGCTTGTCGCGCCCCCGATCGCGCGCGTTCAGCCGCCGCACGGTGCGATCATCGGCGAGCACGATTGTCAAGCCGGCACGCGCGCCGGCACGCGCGGCGCGCACGGCGACCCTGCTTGCATCCGGCACAAGCCGGCGCCAGCCGGGCTCGGCGATGATGACCTCGGGTTTGGTCGATCGCCCCGCTCGCGCGGGAAGGCTACACGAAGGCTCCATAGTTCACTTGCCGGGAATGACCTCGGGAGAGGCCGGCTCGGGCGAGCGGCGGGCCTCGCGGCGCTTGTCGCCGGCCGCCGCCTCGCGCTGCTCGTAGGCATCGACGATACGCGCCACCAGCGGATGGCGCACCACGTCGCGCTTGTCGAACCGCGCGACGCTGATGCCGGGCACGCCTTCCAGCGTCTCCATGGCCTCGCGCAGGCCGGAGGTGACCCCGCCGGGCAGGTCGATCTGGGTCAGATCGCCGGTGACGACCATGCGCGTGCCCTCGCCCATGCGGGTGAGGAACATCTTCATCTGCACGGCGGTCGTATTCTGCGCCTCGTCCAGAATGACGTAGGCATGGGCCAGCGTGCGCCCGCGCATGAAGGCCAGCGGCGCCACCTCGATTTCGCCGCTGGCCAGGCGGCGCATCACCTGCTCGGCCGGCATCATGTCATGCAGGGCGTCGTAGAGCGGGCGCAGATAGGGGTCGACCTTCTCCTTCATGTCGCCAGGCAGGAACCCGAGCCGCTCGCCCGCCTCCACCGCCGGCCGCGAGAGCACGATGCGATCGACCTTGCCCGCTTGCAGCATCGCCACCGCCTGCGCCACCGCAAGATAGGTCTTGCCGGTGCCGGCCGGCCCGACCGCGAACACCATCTCGTCGGTCGCCAGCGCCTCCATGTAGGCGGCCTGGCCGGCGCTGCGGGGGCCGACCGCGCCGCGCCGGGTCCGAATGGCCGGGAGATCGGACAACGGTAAGCGCGGATCGGTCTCGGTGTCGGCTAGGCGGATCGCCGCCTCCACCTCGGCCCGGCCGACGCTCTCGCCGCGTTCCAGCCGCGCCCAGAGACCTTCCAGTGCCGCCTGCGCGGACTCGACCCGCGATGCCTCCCCGGCAATCGCCACGCGATTGCCGCGGCACGACATGCGCACCCCCATCGCCTGCTCGATTCGGACCAGATGGCGGTCATGGTCGCCAAGCAGTAGCGGCAGCAGCATGTTGTCGCGGAAATGCAGCGTCACGGCCTTGCCGTCGGTGCGGGAGGCCGGTGTGGTCGCGAGACTGGCGGTATGGCTCAAGCGCGGGCAAGCTCCTCGGTGAGGGTTCCTGACAAAGAGTTGGGAAGCGCGGCAACGATCTTCACCGGGACCTCGGTTCCAATCAGCGCCGCCGGGCCGCTTAAATGCACCGGCTGGAGGTAGGGTGAGCGTCCGGCTATCTGGCCCGGATGCCGTCCGGAGCCGGTGAACAGCACTGGCAGGGTGCGGCCCACGCAGCCGAGCCCGAAGCGTGCTTGCTGCGCCCGCAGCAGCGTCTGCAATTCCTGAAGGCGGCGGTCCTTCTCCGCCTCCGGCACCTGGCCAGGAGCATTGGCGGCAGGCGTGCCGGGGCGGGCGGAATACTTGAAACTGAAGGCCTGGGCGAAGCCGACCGCCTCCACCAACGCCATCGTCGCCGCGAAGTCGGCCTCGGTCTCGCCGGGGTGGCCCACGATGAAGTCGGAGGACAACGCGATATCCGGGCGGACAGCACGGAGCTGCTCGACGATGCGCAGATAATCCGCCGCGCGGTGCCGCCGGTTCATGGCGGCCAGTAGCCGATCCGACCCGGACTGTACCGGCAGATGCAGGAAGGGCATCAGGTTCGGAAGCTCGCGGTGCGCAGCAATCAGTTCCTGGTCCATGTCCCTGGGATGGGAGGTTGCGTAGCGCAGCCGCCCGATTTCCCGGATTTCGGCCAAAGCGCGCAGCAGGCGGGCAAGGTTCCATGTCCGCCCGTCCAGCCCTTCGCCGTGCCAAGCATTCACGTTCTGGCCAAGCAGCGTGATCTCGCGCGCGCCCTGGAGGGTCAGCCGACGCGCCTCGGCAATCACGGCCGAAGCGGACCGGCTTTGCTCGGCGCCACGGGTGTAGGGCACCACGCAGAAGCTGCAGAACTTATCGCAGCCTTCCTGGATCGCGAGGAACGCCGTCACACCCTGGGGCGCCGAGGTCTCCGGCAGGAAATCGAATTTCGCCTCGGGCGGGAACTCGGTGTCGATCACGGCACAAGCCGCGCGGGCGGCGCGCGCCACCATCTCCGGCAGGCGGTGATAGGTCTGGGGACCGAGCACAATGTCCACGAACGGCGCCCGCGCGAGGATCTGCTCGCCCTCGGCCTGTGCCACGCAGCCCGCCACCGCCAAAACCATGTGCCCGCCAGCGGCCTCCTTCTTCTGCTTCAGCGCGCGCAGCCGGCCCAGCTCGGAAAACACCTTCTCGGCTGCTCGGTCGCGGATATGGCAGGTGTTGAGGATCACCATGTCCGCCCCGTCCGGCACCGGGCTCGGCGCATAGCCAATGGGGGCCAGCACGTCGGCCATGCGGGCGCTGTCGTACACGTTCATCTGACAGCCCCAGGTAATAACGTGCAGGCGCTTGCGCGAGGTGGTGTCGTTGGGTGCCGTCCCGGTCATCATCATCGCTCCGCTGATCCGCGCCGGGTCAGCCCGGGGCAGGGAGGCGGAGGAATCGTCACGAGGGTCCGAGCGGTCAAGCGCACATGGGTGGCAGCAATCCATGAATCGTGCGTCATAGTGCCATGAAAAGCTGGCGATTTGTCAACCGTCAACTCATGCGGGGGCCGTTCGCCCCTCGGCCGAGCTCGGACCGGAAGCAGCCTGCACGGCTCCGATCGGCACCACCGGCCGGTTCTGGCGCAAGATCGCAGCTCCATCGGCAACGATCCGCCAAACCTCTCGGGACAGGGCCTTGCGGTTCGGCTGCACGCGCGGATCAATCGGCCCGTGCAGCAGCACGCTGGCGCGGAGGCCTCGGTAGCGGGCGAGCCGCCAGTAGTGGGAGGCGATGTCCATGTCGCCGTACCAAGCGAACAGCGGTCGGGTCGTCCGGCCTGCGGGCAGCCCGGCCAGACGGTCATAGACGATCGACACTGGCTGCATGATCGGCGGCTCCGCACCGGCTGCAAGGGCGAAGAACGAGGCCCGGAAGCTCATGACGCGCGAGCCGTCCGACGTGGTGCCCTCCGGGAACAGGATCAGGTTGTCCCCTCGGCTCATGACCCCGCGCATCGCTTCGATCTCGCGCGCCATGGGCCCGGCGCGGCGGGAGATGAAGACCGTGCGACCGAGCCGCGCCACGGTGCCGATCAGCGGCCATCGCCCGACCTCGCCCTTCGAGACGAAACAGGCCGGCAGCACGCCGCCAAGCACGGGGATGTCGAGCCATGAGCTGTGGTTCGAAACGAACAGCACCGGACGGCCCCCGGTGGAGGGGGCGGGCGACCCGATCACCCGCACCTGCATGCCCAGGACCCGGCAGAACAGCGCCCAATAGAGGCGGGCGAAGCGCACCTTGGCGCGACCGCGCAGGCAGATCAGCACGCTCTGTACCGCCATCGAGGCCAAAGTCAGCAGCACGAGGCCCAGCAGCCGCCGCACGGCACGCACGCTGCCGAGGACGGAGGCGCGACTCGCCCCGTCAAGCCAAGCCGAGCCTGTCGCCTCGGTACCGACGAAATCGGAGGGGCGCATCGTGGATGGGCGGAGTCGGCGAGGCGCTCGGCGCATGGTGGGCGGATAACTACCAGATCTGGCAAGTTGATGGCACAGCCGTGATGGTTCGGTGGTGTTCCGGTGTCAGCCTGAGGACGCTACACTTGCCGCATGAGGCGCGCCCCTCGCCTGGCCCGTGGATGCGTGGCTCTGTTCTTCAGTGTGTCGATTGCCGTCCTGGCGTACAGGCTGGGCGTGGCCGCCGACCCGCAACCCTATACTGTCGAGATCGCGAAGACCGGAGATGCCGCGCTCAACGCGGCACTGAGCGGCTCGTCGGAGCTGGAGTTGCTGCGCGAGAAGGCCCCGGTCGGCCCGTTCGCGCTGCTGGCACGCGCACGGCAGGATCGGGACCGATTCCTGACCGCCCTGCGCAGCTTGGGCTACTACAAGGGTGCGGTGGCGGTAACGATCGACGGGCGCCCGCTGGATGCGCCGGGCCTGGTGGAGCTGTTGCGCTCCGCGCCCGCCAGCCCACCGGCCAAGATTGCGATCGCCGTGACGCCGGGTCCGCAGTTCCGCATCCGCCGGGTGGCGCTGGCCGGCGCCTATCCCCCCGGCCTGGCCGCGGCGGCCAAACTCGCCAGCGGCGATCCTGCGATCGCGGCGCAGGTAGTGGCAGCGCGCGATCGGCTGCTCTCGTCGCTGCGCGACAATGGCTACGCCCTCGCCAAGGTCGAGCTCGAACCGGCGATCCTGTATCCCATGCAGAACGCGATGGACGTGACATTCAAGGTCGAGAGCGGGCCGCGGATCGCACTCGGCCCGATCCGCTTCCAGGGACTGGACGGGGTTGACGAATCCTTCGTGCGCAGGCGGCTGCTGGTTCATCAAGGCGAGCAGTTCAGCGCCAGCGCCCTGGATCGGGCACGCGCCGACCTCGCCCGGGTGCCGATTTTCGCCTCCGTGCTGGCCATCCCGGCGACCCAGCTCGATGTCGACGGGCAATTGCCGATCACGTTCTACACGACCGAGCGCCCCGGCCATGCGGTCGATGTCGGCGTTTCCTACGCGACCGATCTCGGTCTGGGGCTGACGGCGGGGTGGCATGACCGGAACCTGTTCGGCAACGCCGAACAGCTCAATCTCACGACGGCATTCCAGGCCGGCGGCAACTCACAGATCCGGCCCGGCTACAAGGTCAACGCGCAGTTCATCAAACCCGACTTCCTCCGGCGCGATCAGTCGCTGGAGGCCAATCTGGGCGCGGTGAAGCAGTCGTTGATCGCCTATGATCAGAAGGCGCTGCTCGAATCCCTCGCGATCAGCCGGATCTCTCTCAGCATTGGCGCGCCAGCGTCGGCATCTCGGCGGAGCAGGAGGAGATCGTCCAGGAGGGCGTCAGCCGGCGCTACAACCTGCTGGGACTGCCGCTCGCGCTGCGCTACGACGACACCAACAGTCTGCTGAACCCGACAAATGGCCTCCGCGCCGCCCTTCTTGTCACGCCCGAACGGTCGCTCACCGGCATCCAGTCGGATTTCGTGCTGACCCAGCTCTCCGGTTCCACCTATCTCGACGTGACTGGCAACGGGCGCACCGTCCTCGCGCTGCGCGGCCTGCTGGGGAATGCGTTCGGAGCGGACACGTTCAGCTTGCCGCCCGACCAGCGATTCTATGCCGGCGGCAGCGGGACCGTGCGCGGCTACCGCTACCAGTCGGTCGGCCCGCAATTCCCGGACGGGAAGCCAGCCGGCGGCACCCGGATCACCGCCGGCACGATCGAGCTGCGCCAGCGTGTGTATTCGAGCTTCGGCTTCTCGCTCTTCACTGATGCGGCCAGGGTGGCGGGCGCGAACGCGCGGGGGCTGGGCGGCAAATACGCAATCGGCGCCGGGGCAGGGGTGTTCTATTACACGCCAATCGGCCCGATCCGGCTGGAGGGCGCGATTCCCCTGGTCCGGCTGCCGAACAGCGGCTCGTTCGAGATCTATGTCGGGCTGGGGCAGGCGTTCTGATGCGCTCGAAGCGCGCTGTCGCGGCCGCCTTGGTCATGCTGCTCGCCCTGAGCGCGCCTGTCACGCCCGCCCGGGCCGCGCTGCTCGACCGGCTGCTGGGTTGGGTCAGCAGCTCCATCAGCACGCAGGGACTGTCGATCCACTGGGGCGGGACGTTGACCGCCCAGACGCTCGAACTGCGCGACACGCAGGGTACCTACGCCACGCTTGAGGGCGTGCGGATCGTCTGGTCGCCGCTCGCCCTGGTGCATCGCGACATCCTGGTGGATCGGCTGGAGGTCGATCAAGCCAACATCGCCCGCTTGCCGGCGAGCTCGGGCGGGTCGTCCGGAACCAGCCTGCCCAGCAAGCTCAGCGTGAAGGCGCTGGAGATGAAGCGGGTGACGCTCGAGAAGCCGGTCCTCGGCGCCGCCGCCACGCTGCGCCTCAGCGGCTCCGGCTCGCGCGACGCGAGCGCCGACGACGCGCGGATTCAGCTCAGCGCCGAGCGGCTCGACGGGAGCGGGACATACGACGTCTCCGGGGACATGAACGCGGCGGGAGTGAATGCGCGCGTCGCCGCCAAGGAAGGGCCGGGCGGACTGATGGCCGCCGTGGCCGGTGTCCCGAATATCGGCCCGATCGACCTCTCCGCCCAGGTCAGCGGACCCGAGACGGCGCTCGGCACGCAACTCGCGCTCGCCGCGGGCCAGTTGCGGGCCGAAGCGCACGGGCAGGTGGATCTGTCCGGGCGCAGGCTCGCCCTGCATGTGGACGCGAACGCCCCGGCGATGGCGCCGCGCCCCGATCTCGGCTGGCAGTCGGTGTCGCTGAAGGCGGACGTGAACGGCGCCTTCACCGCGCCCGACGTGACCGCCGCGCTGCGCGCCGACGGGCTGCACGCCGACGGCGCCGGGGCGCGGGCGGTGGCCCTGGACGTGAGCGGCAACAAGGGCGACGTGCGGCTTTCCGGCCAGCTCGACGGCGTGACCGTGCCGGGCAAGCAGCCCGACATGCTCGCCGCCGCGCCGCTGCGCCTCGATGCCCAGGCCCGATTGTCCGAGCCCGGCCGACCGGTTCAGTTCGCCCTGCACCATCCGATTCTGGAGGCGAGCGGAAGCGCGCAGCTCGACACCGAGCAGGGCAGCATTCAGCTCACCTTGCCCGATCTTGCGCCGTTTGCGGCCGCAGCCGGGGAGCAGCTGCAAGGCCGTGCCGCCCTGCGCCTCACGGGCGCGCGCCAGCAGGGCGGCGCGCTGGCGCTCGACCTGACCGGCACGCTGGGCATCACGGGCGGGCGGGCGCCGGTGCCGGCGCTGGTGGGCGACGAGGCGCGGATCGAGATGGCGGCTGCGGTGCAGGGCGGATCGGTTGCCCTGTCCCGGCTGGCCTTCAACGGCCAGGATTTGTCGCTTTCGGCCAACGGCTCGCTGTCGTCGGCGAGCGTCGATCTGAACTTCGCGGCCGCTCTGGCGCGGCTGACCCCGATTGATCCACGGCTGTCGGGCACGCTCCGCGCCGACGGGCGCGTCTCCGGCCCGACCACGGATCTGGCGCTGGCGCTGACCCTGGGGGGCGAGGTGAGTACGGCGGGCCAGTCCTCCGACTCCTTCACCGCCCATCTGGATGCGCACGGGCTGCCCAACGCCCCCACGGGCAGCCTGACGGCGGAGGGCGCGTTGCTGGGCGCGCCGATCAACGTGGCCCTTGCCGGGGGACGGGCAGCGGACGGCTCGCTCCAGGCGCAGATCGAGCGCGCCGACTGGAAAAGCCTCGCCGCTTCCGGCGCGGTGGAGCTGCCGGCCGGTGCGACGCTGCCGCAAGGGCAGCTGCGCCTGACCGTCGGCAGCCTGGCGGACTTCGCGCCGCTGCTCGGTCGCCCGCTCACCGGCAGCGCCGCCGCAAGGCTGGACGCCACCGCCGCTTCCTGGCGGCTCGACGCGCAAGCCGCCGATGCTGGCGAGCCGGGCACAGCCTCGATCGGCAAGGCCGCGCTCCGGCTGACACTCGACAATCCGTCGAACGCGCCGCTGGTGGACGGGCAATTGAGCTTGGACGACGTAAAAGCGGGCGGCGTCGCCGGTTCCGCCCGGCTCGGGGCGAACGGACCGGCGGACGCGCTCGCACTGACCCTCGCCGCCAATCTCACCGACCTGAAGGGAGCACCGGCGCGGGTGACGGGGAAGGGCACGGCAAATGCACCGGCGCGACAACTAGCCCTCTCCGACTTCACCGCCGCCTGGAAGGGCCAGAATCTGCGACTTCTCGCGCCGGTCCGGCTCGGCTTCGCGCAGGGGGTAGAGATCGACGCACTGCGGCTCGGGTTGCAGAAGGCGGTGATCGAGGTGAACGGCCGGGTCGGACAGACCATCGATCTGACCGCGCGGGCGCGCGATGTGCCGGCGAGCCTCGCCGCGCTTGTCTCTCCCAGCCTCAACCTGAGCGGGACGCTGAACGCCGAAGCGCGGTTGGGCGGGACGGCGGCCGCGCCCACCGGCACGATCCGGGCGCGGGCCGGCGGGCTGCGGCTGGATACCGTGCAGGGACGCGGACTGCCGCCTGCCGAGATGACGGCGGCGGCCGATTTGCAGGGCACGTCGGCGCGGCTCGATCTGCGCGCCCGGGCCGGGGCATCCCACTTGACGGTAGCCGGCCGCACCGGGCTCGCCATGACCGCCCCGGTCGATCTGCACGCCGACGGCAGCCTCGACCTTGCGGAGGCCGACCCGTTGCTCGGAGCGGGGGAACGGGTTGCGGGTCGGGTCACGCTTGCCGCCGCCATCACCGGAACCCCCGCCAAGCCGGAGGGCACGCTGCATGCGGATGCGGCCGGGGTACGGGTCCTGACCGGGCCTGCCGCCGGGCTGCCGCCCGCCGGACTGACGGCCCGGGTCGCGCTGATGGGCACGCGTGCGCGCCTCGACACACGGCTGACCGCCGGCGCCTCCCACCTCGCGGTGGCCGGAACGGCCGGACTGTCGCGGGACGGCGCGCTCGATCTGCGCACGACGGGGAGGATCGACCTCGCGATCGCGAACCCGGTCCTGCTGGCGAGCGGTGAGGCGGCGCACGGGATACTCGCGATCGACGCAACCGTGGGCGGGACGCTTGCCGCGCCGCGGGTGGCGGGAGGCGCGACGCTCACCGGCGGCGACGTGCGCGACTACGCCGAGGGTGTCCACCTCAGCGACATCGCCGCCCGGCTTGCCGCCGAGGGCAATACGCTCCGCTTGGTGTCGCTCACCGCTCGCGCGGGCCAGGGCAGGATGGCGGCGCACGGCAGCGTCGATCTGCGCGCGCCCGGGATGCCCGTCGACTTCATGGTCACGGCCAACGACGCGACGCCGATCTCCAGCGATCTGGTGACCGCGACCTTGGATGCCGACCTCTCCATGACCGGCCAGCTGGAGGGCACGGTCACGCTGGGCGGGCAGGTGCATGTGCGGCGCGCCGCAATCCAGGTGCCCAATAAACTGCCCGCCTCGGTGGTGACGATCCCGGTCCGCGTGGCCGGCGCGCCCCCGCCCAAGCCGCAGAAGCCGCGAACCGTGCTGGCCGAGATCGCGCTGAACCTGACGGTGGCGGCGCCGCAGCAGATTTACATACGCGGGCGGGGGCTGAACGCCGAGCTGGGCGGGACCATCCGGATCGCCGGCACCACTAAGACGATGCGGACCCTGGGTGGCTTCAAGCTGATTTGCGGGTCGTTCAACCTGGTCGGCAACACGCTGAACTTCGATTCCGGCGACATCGATTTCAACGGCGCCAGCATCACCGATCCGGCGTTGCATCTGGTCGCCACCTCGGTCGGATCCAATATGACCGCGACGCTGACCGTTTCCGGCACCGCACGCGATCCGAAGGTAGAGCTGACCAGTGTGCCGCAGCTGCCCCAGGACCAGATTCTCGCGCAGCTTCTGTTCCACACCAACTCGGGCGCGCTCAGCCCCTTCCAACTCGCCGGCATCGCCGCTGCTCTGGCCGAAATCAGCGGGCAGGGCTCCACTTTGACCAACCCTCTGCAGGGCTTGCAGAACGCGCTCGGCCTTGACCAGCTCGGGATCGGGACGGGTGCGAACGGGCAGGCGACCTTGCAGGCTGGGCGTTACCTGACCCGGCGCATCTATGTGGGTGCGCAGCAGGCGACCGGCGGCGCCGGCGCGCAGGCGACGGTGCAGGTTGATTTGACCAAGGGCCTGAAGCTGAACGCTACCGCCGGCAATGGCGAGACCACTTCGGCAATCGGCTCAACTGGGGAGAGCAACGGAGCGAGTGTGGGGGTGACGTATCAGTTCCAGTATTGATGAGTGGTGCCGAACCCTCTCCCAAACGGCTCGCGGTTGATCCCTTGCCCTATACCTTCTCCACCTGCCCGTATTCCAGCTCCACCGGGGTCGAGCGGCCGAAGATCGAGACGCTGACCTTCACCCTTCCCTTCTCCTCGTCCACCTCCTCGACGGTGCCGTTGAAGCTGGTGAACGGACCGTCGGCGACGCGCACCTGCTCGCCGACTTCGAACAGGACGGAGGGGCGCGGGTGCTCCACGCCCTCCTGCGTCTGTTTCATGATCCGCTCCGCCTCGGCCTCGGTGATGGGAGAGGGGCGGTTGCGGGTGCCGAGGAAGCCGGTCACCTTGGGCGTGTTCTTGACGAGGTGCCAGGCCTCGTCGGTCAGATCCATTTTCACCAGCACGTAGCCAGGAAAGAACTTGCGCTCGGCATTAATCTTCTGGCCGCGCCGCATCTCGACCACCTCTTCGGAGGGCACCAGCACCTCCTCGAATTGATCGATCAGCCCCTTCTGGGCGGCCTGCTCCTTGATCTGCTCGGCGATCTTCTTCTCGAAACCCGAATAGACGTGGACCACGTACCAGCGCTTGGCCATTTTTACCCTGTTCCCGTCAGCTCGCGGCGCCGAACATGGCGCGCACCGCGATGCTCACCGCCTCGTCGATGGCGAAGAAGAACGCCGCCGCCAGGGCCACCATGCCGACCACCAGACCGGTTGTCACCAGCGTCTCCTTGCGGCTGGGCCAGGTCACGCGGGCCATCTCCGCCCGGACCTCGCGCAGGAACTTCGCCGGATGCACCGCCACTCGTTTTACTCCGTCGTTCAAGGAAGGCCCGCACCGGCGCTGGCAGGGGTGGAGGGTCTCGAACCCCCAACCTCCGGTTTTGGAGACCGGCGCTCTAGCCAATTGAGCTACACCCCTGCACGCCAAAGCGGCATTTGCCGCTCGTGCAAGCGGCGTAGAAAGGCCGCGTCAGGCTTGGTGTCAAGCGCCTTCGCGCTCGAGGGCGCGTTCCCCGCCGTGCAATGCCGCGACCAGCATCGGATCGCTGATCCGGTGACTGAGCGCCGCCGACAGCTCGGCCCGACGCGCCCATAGCGAGCGGTACCAGGCGATCCGCTCCGCGACCTGGTAGGCCAGCATGCGCTGGTTCGCGACCTGGGCGCGTGCCGCCTCGCCCAAGGAGCGGGCGAGATCGGGCATCGCCACCAGCCGCAGCAGGCGCGCGCGCAGCTCCTCGGCATCGCGGAACAGCAGGCCGGTGCGGCCGTCCTCGATACTCGCCGCATAGACGACGTGGCTGGCCAGCGCGACGGCCCGGCACGCGCCCGCCTCGATGAATTTGAGGTCCGACTTAGCGCGATTAAAGGCCGTGTCCGCGAGCGGCATGAACGCGATCTCGGCCTCGCCCAACAGGCGGAGGTAGGTTTCGTGGTCGCAGGTCGGCGTGAAGCTCTTGTGCGGCGTGGCTAGCGCATCAAAGAAGGCGCGATCATGCACGACGCTGAAGTGAAGCCGGTCGCTTACGGAAGCGGCCGCCGCGTTCAGCGCCGGCATCAAGGGCTGCCAGTCGCGCTCGCGGTTGAGCGCGCCGAAAAACAGCGTCAGGCGCGCCGGATCGGCGAAATTGCGCGGCTCGGGCAAGGCGCGGATCGCGTTGGGAAACACGCGCAGCTCAGGGTTGCGCGCGCGCAGCACTTCGGCCAGTGCCGGTGTCGTGGTCTGCACGGCATGGACCCCGGCGAACGAGAGCTGGTTGTCGCCTTGCATCGCCTTGAAGAAATCTGGATGGTCGTCAAACTCCGTCACCACCACCCAGCCCGCGGCGAAGAGCCGCGCCAGCTGGTCGATCCCCTGCGCGCCGGACAGCACCGGGCGATGCAGCACCAGGACTCGCGGATGCTCCGGCGGCAACCTGTGCAGCGTGTCGGAGCCGGTCAGAACCAGCGTCTGCACCGCCGCATCGGTGGCCAGGGCCTGCATCGGATAGATGACGCGGGTATGCGATACCCCGCCCACCGGCGCCAACATGGTCGCCGCGAGCGTCAGCCGCACCGGCGCGGTTCGGCGCACGCGCCAGACATATTGCAGCGGCATCGCGCGGCCGGCATAGATTTGCGGGTCGATGCCCATCATCCGCAATGACGGGGTCAGGGCGGTGATGAAGCGCTGCGCGCGCTCCGGCTCGAACACGCGCGGATGCACGTCGCACGGCACCAGTCCCAGCGCCTCCAATCCACGCTTCATGGTTTCCAGGCTGAACCAGCGCAGATGCGTGCGGTCGAACAGGCCGGTGTCCTCGTAATCCCAGGTACCGCCCAGCAGGCGGGCGGCGAAGCTCCAGTGCTCGATATTGGGGACGCAGATCAGCATGGTGCCGGAGTCGCTCAGCGCCTCGGCATGGCGGCGCAGGACGGCGAACGGGTCCTTGAGGTGTTCGAGCACGTCGCCGTACACGATGCAGTCGAGGCCGGCGGTCAGGCTGAACGGCAGCGGCGCCTGCTCCACATCGACATTGGCGACCGCATCCAGCCGATGGGCGGCGCGCTGCGCGGCGTCCCGGTCCTGCTCGATGCCGAGGATGCGCGCGCGCGGGTTCAGCCGTCGGTAGGCCGCGCCCAGCGCCCCGGCCCCGCAGCCGACATCGAGCACCACCCGCGCGTCGAGCGGGATGCGGTCCAGCAGATCGGTGTTGGGCAGGTCGGGGTACGATCTCACGCGGGGCCGGCCCTTTTCCCTGACCCCCTTCCGCAAGACGGTGGGGGAGAAGCTGGCCCCGCAACCATGGCCGCCTGACCGCGACCGACACTCCTGACGCCATGCATGGCCCAACTGCCCCTCAGATGAAGTCGCGGCTAATACACTTTCTGGCTCATACCGTCATGGTGTGATCGAGCGGGATATCACTGGGCGGGTCTCGGCTACGTGGCGCATGAGGTTGTGGACGGCGCGGTGATCGAGAGCCAGACGCTGAAGTCGGCAAAAAATCGAGAGGTAAAGGACGATGGCGCCAGGAGCGGGCGTTGCAGGCGACAGGAGGCAAGCTGGGAGCGAGGGGCGTGCCAAAAGCCACAAGTCTGAAGTTTAGCCTTCAGCTGTCACTCCTCCACCCATAGGCGGTTGCCGCCTTACGCGAGAAGTGGTCCCACAACTGCAATCACCTGCTCGATCACACCAATCACAGACTTCAAGTCGTTCCAGATGTCAGCAATATTCAGACTTGCCGAGGCATTGGCGTGCCAAGTCCACCCCGCTGCAAGGTCATTCCAATCAGCTTGGAGCGTAGCATTACTCCCGCTGTTACTCCATTCGAAGTCGCGAGACCCTCCTCCGATTGTTTCCTCCGTGCCCGACACCTTCCCTGAGACTCCGAACGAAAACAGTTCCCTTGAAGATTCTACGACCAGTAATGCAGCGACATCAGATTGGGAAAGCCAAAATCATGGAAGTGCCCGGATGTTTGAAGCAGTCATCCGGGCTGATGGCGCCAGGCGGGCGACCCAGATGGGCGACACGGTGCGGCGGGCCTGGATCGCCACGGCGCCAAGAGGCGGCTCGCGATGACAGCCTCGGTGAGGCGTTTCACCGTTCAATGATTCCGGGTACTAGGTCCAAAAAGGCCAGACCTTACGGTCCGTTGGTACTCTCCCTCAGAGCGGGTCCCAGGAAAACACGTCGCCCGAGCGGTCGAGCGGCATGAACGAGGGCTTCAATGCCGGCAGCGCGTGCTCGGCGATCGATTCCGGGGTCCATCCCTCCGCCCGGTGGACGTAGCGGATCGGACGGGGCGAGCTGAACAGGATAAGTTCGTTCATGCGGGTCCCGAACACTTGGCCGCTCACGTCCCTGGCGGCCTCGGAGGCCAGGAACACGGCCATCGGCGCGTTCTTGTCCGGCGTCATCTGCTTGATCTTCTCGAGCCGCGCCTGCTGCTCGGGCGTGCCGGCGGGGATCGAGCTGGTCATCCGGCTCCAGGCGAACGGCGCGATGCAGTTGGAGCGCACGTTGTAGCGCTTCATGTCGAGGGCGATCGACTTCGACAATGCGGTGATGCCCAGCTTGGCGGCGGAGTAGTTCGCCTGCCCGAAATTGCCGATCAGTCCGGACGTGCTGGACATGTGCACGAACGCCCCGCTCTCCTGCTTGCGGAAATGCTCGGCGGCGGCGCGGCTGGTGAAGAAGCTGCCGTTCAGGTGGACGGCGATCACCGAGGTCCAGTCCTCCGGCGTCATCTTGTGGAAGATGACATCACGCAAGATGCCGGCGTTGTTCACCACGATGTCGATGCGCCCGAAATGATCCAGCGCGGATTGGATGATCTTCTGCGCGGATGTCCATTCGGCGACGGAATTGGTGTTGATCTCGGCCTGGCCGCCACGCTGCTCGATCACCTGCTTGGTCTGCTGCGCCGGCGTCGCCGACTGGCCCTCGCCGGACAAGGAGGCGCCGACGTCGTTGATGATCACCTTGGCCCCGGCGCCCGCCATCATGACGGCGATCTCGCGGCCGATCCCGCCGCCCGAGCCGGTGACGACCGCGACCTTGCCTTCCAACATGCCCGCCATGCTTCTTCCCCTTCGGCCTTTTGCAGTCGCCGAGGTTAAGCGTGCCCGCCCGCGATGGCCAGAGGCCGGGTTCGCCTCACCCGTGCGCCAGCCGCCACGCCGAACCCAGCAGATCGAACAGGTCGAGCAGCCGGGCAACATAATGGTCATGCACCGCGAAGGCGGGTGCCCTGGGATCGCGCATCTGCCGTTCCAACGCGCGCAGCATCCGCCGTAACCGGCGCTCGTGCAGGCCAAGCCGGCGCTGCACCGGGTCGGCGACGATGCCGGCGAACGCGGCCGCGCCGGATGCTGCCAGCATCAGCCCGCCGGTCAGCCCGGCCACCAACGCAAGGGATGGCACGGCCGGGAACAGGCCATACCAGATGCCTCCGAGCCCGGCCCCAAGCGGGAAGGAGGCGATGGCGGCCTGCTGTGTCAGGATCGCGGCCAGCGCCGGGCCGAGCGAGACGGCACCGGGCGTGAGCTGTTTCACCGCGAGCGCGCCGGTGCTCAGCGTCAGCAACGAAGTGGTGATCTCGGCCGCCGCCGCGCGGGTAGCCGCATAGCTTGTCATCGCCTCGGTCAGGCGGGCGCGGAACGCCGGGTCGTCGCCACGGGCCCCGATCGGGGCCAGGAAGGAAGCGGCCGCTTCGGTGACGCGCGGATCGGCGAGGATCGCCTCGGCCAGGGCATCGCGGTCCGATTGACGCCCGCGCTGGCGGCAGGGCAGCTCGAGCAGTTCGGTGAAGACCAGCCACTCGGTCTCGCGCACGACATTGGTCCGGAGCAACAGGCTGCGTCCTTTCAACGCGCCCGCCAGCCGCCCCGCGCCGAGCCTCCCGGCGAGGAGTCCGGCAGCCTGGAGCGCGGCGTGCGGGCCCGCCAGCACGAGGTTTGCCGGCGCGCGCAGCACGTCGGCCCCCAGCGCGGAGCGGTGCAGTTTGAGGCTTCCGGCCAGGGAGAAGTGCCGGTCCACGAACGGACGCACCCGCGCCTGGCGGTCGGCGAAGTAGCGGCCGATGCCGTCCTCGACCGCCGCGCGGGCCAGCGCCGGAAGATCGGAGGTTTCCATCATGCGCCCTATCTGGGTTGATGGCCGAGGTGCTAACAGGCGCTCCGCCCATGACCGAGCTGCCCCTTTCCCTCATCAGCCCGGCGAGCCGAGTCCTCGCCGGCGCCATTCCCCCCGACCTGCACGCGCGCTGGTGCCTGCTCCGTCTGCCGCCACTCGGTAGCCGACAGGCACGAGCGGTCTTCGCTTTCGATCTCGGCGACGAAGCGACGCTGACCCTGGTGGCCGCTGCGGGGCCGGACGGCGCGCCCCGGCTGCTGGTGTTCATCCCGCCGGATGCAAGCGAGCTGCGGGTGGAACTGCTTGGCGTGCCGCAGCCGCCACCCCGCCTCCCCCTCCTCGCTCGGCCGCTTTCGCGTGCCCGCGCCGCGACGTTGCTGTTCGGCCGCGCCCCTGGACGAGTGCTGCGCGCCGCGCTCGGCGGCGCGGGGTGGCGGCGGCGGGTCCGGGCGGCGCTGGCCCAGGGAAGCGGGGAATTGCTGCCGGAATCCTACGGGCTGTGGACGACGCTGTTCGATCAATGGTCGGGGGGCGACATCGCCCGCCTCCTGGCCTCGCCCTCCCGGCAGTCCTGGCCGAGCATCCTTGCTTTGGTCATGTGTGCCGAAGGGCCGGAGACGGAGGCGGCGCGGGCCAGCTTGGATTCCCTCGCCGCTCAGGTGGCACCGGTACGCGCCAGGGCATTGTCGCATGGCGCTCCGCTCGCGGCGGCTCTGGACGGCGCGAGCGAGCCATACGTGCTGCTCCTGCAGGCGGGCGAGGTGCTGCCCCGCCACGCCGCCGCGCTGCTCGGGGAGTGGATGGCTCGCCACGGCGCCCCGCCCGCGCTCTGCGGCGATGAAGATGTGATCGCGGCGGACGGCGCGAGGGCCGCACCGCTGTTCAAGCCGCAGCCCAACCGGGCATTGATGTTGTCCGGCACGCTCACGCGCGGCGCTTGGCTGTTTCGACGCGACTGGCTGGCCGCGCACGCGCCGGAGGCGGCCGGATGGGCCGAGAGGCTGCGGCTCGATCTCTGGCTTCGCCTGCATGAGGCAGGACACGCGGGCGAGACGCGCCGGGTGCCGTTCGTGCTCGCCCATCAACGGCCGGATGCGGAACGGGCGCCGGTCGAAGCAATGGCCGCGGCGGTGGAGGCGCACTTCGCTCGGTCGGGAGAGCAGGCGCGAATCACCGCCGACGCGCTGCCGCTGCGCGTCCGACCGGTTCTGGCGGAGGCACGCCGACGGTCCGTCGCGCTGATCGTGCCATCGGCGCTGCGCGCCGGGCATGTGCGCCGGTGCGTGCACGCGGTCCTGGAGATGACGGACCACGACGCGCTGGAACTGCTCCTGGTCGTCTCCCAATCCGCGCCGCTGGACGCCGACCAGCGCGCCACCCTGGCCGCCGTCGGCGATGACCCCCGGCTGCGCGTGCTGGCGTTTCCGGCTGAACGCTTCAACTACTCGGCGGCGAACAATTTCGGCGCGCGCCACACGGAAGCCGAGTTCCTGTGCCTGCTGAATGACGACGTGGCACCCATCGCGCCCGACTGGCTGGACGCCATGCTCGGCCATTTCGCCGACCCGGAGGTGGGCGCGGCGGGCGCGCGGCTTCTTTACCCGAACGGGACGGTGCAGCACGGCGGGATCATCATGGGCCTGGCGGGCCTGGCCGAGCACGCGCATCGCGGGCTGCCGCGGCGCGACGCCGGGTATGCACATCGGGCCGTGCTGAGCCAGGAGTTGTCAGCCGTGACCGGCGCCTGCCTGCTCACCCGCCGTTCGGTCTACGCGGCGCTGGGCGGCCTGGACGAGAGCTTTCCGATCGCCTTCAACGACGTCGATTACTGCCTGAAGCTGCGCGAGGCGGGGCACCGGATCGTCTATTGCGCCGAAGCCGAGCTGGTGCATTACGAGTTGCTCTCGCTCGGCCATCACTTCTCGGGCGAGCGCGCCGCCGTGGAGCGGGACGAAGTGCGGCGGATGCGGCAACGCTGGCCGGAGGTCGTCGCGGCGGACCCGTTCCATAATCCCAATCTCTCGCTGGAGCGTGGACGGGAATGGGAGACCGCCTTCCCGCCCCGCTTACGCAAGGCGACCTGGCTGGCGGCTCCGGCTCCTCTCCCTCTCCCGCTTGCGGGAGAGGGTCGGGGTGAGGGCGCCCCCCGGGTGCTCTCCATCCGCCCGGCTTCCCTCACCCCGACCCTCTCCCCCCTCAAGCAGGGGGAGAGGAAGTGACCGGCTATATGCCTTCCCCCCCGTTCCTCCTGCTCGGCTACGCACTGGGCTCGCTGCCCTTCGGTCTGTTGCTGACCCGCGCGGCGGGGCTGGGCGATATTCGCGACATCGGCTCGGGCAATATTGGCGCCACCAACGTGCTGCGCACCGGGCGCAAGAGCCTGGCCGGCGCGACGCTGCTGCTTGACGGGGCAAAGGGCGTAGCGGCGGTGCTCCTGGCCTCCTGGATTGGCGGGCAGCAGGCCGGGCTGTGGGCGGGCGGCGGCGCGGTGCTGGGGCATCTGTTCCCGGTCTGGCTCGGCTTCCGGGGCGGCAAGGGCGTGGCCACCGGCCTCGGCGTGCTGCTGGCGATTGCCTGGCCGGTGGGCGTGCTGTGCTGCGCAACGTGGCTGGTCATCGCCAAGCTTGCCCGCATCTCGTCCCTGGCCGCGCTCGCCGCCTTCGCGCTCGCACCTCTGTTCGCGTGGGCGCTGGCCGACGGCGGCGTCGTTAAGCTCTCCTTGGCGATCGCCGTGCTTGTCTTCGCGCGACACCACGCCAACATCCGCCGCCTCCTCGCCGGCCAGGAACCCAGGATCCGCCGCCGGGCGTGAGCGGGAGGAGCCGCCCATGCACGTCGATCCCGTCCACACCACCCTCATCGATCATCTCCGCCTGGCCCGCGCCGAGGGTGTCGGCCCGGTCGCCTGGCGCCGGCTGCTCGCCCAATTCGGCTCCCCCGCGCGGGCGCTGGAGGCGATTCCCGGCCTCGCCCGGACGGGCGGCCGAAGCGAGGCGCCGCGCGTGCCAAGCACGGCGGAAGCGTGCCGTGAATTGGAAGGGCTGCGCGCCCTGGGCGGGCGGCTGCTGGTCCTCGGCCAGCCAGGCTACCCGGCGCTGCTCGCCTTGCTGGACGATGCGCCGCCGGTCATCGCGGCGATCGGCGACATCTCGGCGCTGTCGGAGCGCGCGGTAGCCCTGGTGGGCGGGCGCAACGCTTCGGCCAACGGCCAGCGCATGGCCGCGAGCCTCGCCGAGGAACTGGCGGCCGCCGGCCTGGTGATCGTCTCGGGGCTCGCGCGGGGCATCGACGCCGCGGCGCATGGCGGCGCGCTGCGAAGCGGGCGCACCGTGGCGGCGGTGGCAGGCGGCCTCGACCAGCCCTATCCGCCCGAGCACGCCGACCTGCAACGCCGGGTCGCCGAGGGCGGCGTGGTGCTGACCGAGGCGCCGCTCGGCACGGTGCCGCAGGCCCGGCACTTCCCCCGCCGCAATCGCCTGATCGCGGGGCTGGCGCTCGGCGTGGTGGTGATCGAGGCGGCGCCGCGCTCGGGAAGCCTGATTACCGCTCGGCTGGCGCAGGAGGCGGGGCGGGAGCTGTTCGCCGTCCCCGGCTCGCCCCTCGACCCGCGCGCGCGGGGCTCCAACGACCTCATCCGTCAGGGCGCGCACCTGACCGAGACGGCTTCCGACGTGCTCGACAACCTGCCGGATCATCCGTCGCGCGCCGGGATTTCCCGTGCCCCGCTCTTCGCGCGCGGCACGCCCGAGGGTTTCTCCGAGCCGCCGCCGGCCTGGGAGGAGCCGGCGGAACCTGAAGCGACGCTTGCAGCGGCTCGCTCACAGGTGATTGAATTGCTGGACGCTTCGCCCACTGCGGTTGACGACCTCGTACGCCGCTGCCAGTTCTCACCGGCCGCCGTGATGGCGGTCTTGCTCGAACTAGAACTCGCCGGACGGATCGAGACACTTTCCGGAGCCCGCGTCGCACTATTGGCGCCATAGCTCGCCCTCGATTCTCCCGCCCGACGCACAGGATGCTATGCCGGACGTCGTTGTCGTCGAATCTCCCGCGAAGGCCAAGACCATCAATCGCTATCTCGGTGACAAGTTCACCGTCCTGGCGAGCTTTGGTCATGTCCGTGACCTGCCGCCCAAGGATGGGTCGGTGCGCCCCGACCAGGACTTCGCGATGGACTGGGAGGCGGATGCGCGGGGCGAGAAGCAGGTCAGCGCCATCGCCAAGGCGCTGAAGGGTGCGCGCACGCTCTATCTTGCCACCGACCCGGATCGCGAGGGCGAGGCGATCTCCTGGCACGTGCGCAACATGCTGGACGAGAAGAAGGCGCTGCGCGGCGTCGATGTCCGGCGCATCACCTTCAACGAGATCACCCGCGGTGCCATCCGCGCCGCCATCGCCCATCCCCGCGACCTCGACCAGCCGCTGATCGAGGCGTACCTCGCGCGCCGCGCGCTCGACTACCTCGTGGGGTTCACCCTCTCGCCGGTGCTGTGGCGCAAGCTGCCGGGCAGCCGCAGCGCCGGGCGCGTGCAGTCCGTCGCGCTGCGCCTGATCTGCGAGCGCGAAGCCGAGATCGAGGTGTTCCGTCCACGCGAGTACTGGACGGTGGAGGCGCTGTTCACCACGCCGGCCGGCGCCCCGTTCACCGCGCGGCTGACGCATCTGGACGGCAAGCGGCTCGACCAGTTCGATCTGAACACCGAGGCCCTCGCGCTGCGGGCCAAGGCGGCGGTCGAGGCGGGCGCGTTCACGGTCGGCTCGGTCGAAAGGAAGCGCGTCAAGCGCCACCCGCCGCCCCCCTTCACCACCTCGACCTTGCAGCAGGAGGCATCCCGCAAGCTCGGCTTCGGCGCGCAGCAGACGATGCGGACGGCGCAGCAACTCTATGAGGGCGCCGATGTCGGCGGCGAGACGGTCGGGCTGATCACCTACATGCGCACCGACGGAGTGCAGATGGCCCGCGAGGCGATCGGCGCGATCCGCGAGCATGTCGGCGGCGCCTATGGGGCCGATTATCTGCCCGCCGCGCCGCGCGAATACACCAGCAAGGCGAAGAACGCGCAGGAGGCGCACGAGGCGATCCGCCCCACCGATGTCTCGCGCACGCCGGACTCCGTCGCCCGCTATCTCAGCGCGGAGCAGCGCCGGCTTTATGAGCTGGTCTGGAAGCGCGCCGTCGCCTCGCAGATGCAATCGGCCGAGCTGGATCAGGTTTCGGTCGAGGTGACGGATGGAAAGGGTCTGCGTCTGCGCGCGACCGGCTCGATCGTCGCCTTCGACGGGTTCCTCAAGCTCTATCGCGAGGATCGCGACGACGCCGAGACCGGCGAGGCCGAGGAGGACAGCCGGATGCTGCCCCCGATGGCCGAGCGCGATCCGCTGAAACGCGGCGATGTCAACGCCCTCCAGCACTTCACCCAGCCCCCTCCCCGTTTCTCCGAGGCGAGCCTGGTAAAGAAGATGGAGGAGCTGGGGATCGGCCGGCCCTCCACCTACGCCTCCATCCTGACGGTGTTGCAGGACCGCAAATACGTCCGGTTGGACAAGCGGCGCTTCATTCCGGAGGACCGGGGGCGGCTGGTGACGGCCTTCCTGACGAGCTTCTTCGAGCATTATGTCGAGACCGGCTTCACCGCCGACATGGAGGAGAAGCTCGACGACGTCTCGGCCGGGCAGACCGACTGGCGCGCGGTGATGCGCGATTTCTGGGCGGAGTTCTCGAAGGCGGTCGAGCAGACCAGGGAGCTGAAGATCAGCGACGTGATCTCGGCGCTGGACCAGGATCTCGGGCCGCACTTCTTCCCTGCCCGCGAGGACGGGTCGGACCCGCGCCTCTGCCCCGCCTGCCACGCCGGCCGGCTGGGTCTGAAGCTTGGCCGCTACGGCAGCTTCATCGGCTGCTCCAACTACCCCGCCTGCCAGTACACCCGCCGCCTCGCGATCGAGACCGGGGAGGAGGAGGGCGAGACGCTGAAGGAGGGCCTGCGCGTCCTGGGCCATCACCCGGAGACCGGGGAGGAGATCACGGTGCGGCGCGGCCCGTATGGGCTCTATGCGCAGCAGGGGGAGGGGTCGGAGGACAAGAAGGCGCCGAAGCCGCGCCGCACCTCCTTGCCGCGCGGAATGGACGGCGCGCAGATCACCATCGAGCAGGCGCTGGCGCTGCTGGCATTGCCGCGCGTGGTCGGCATCCATCCGGAGACGCGCGAGCCGATCGAGGCCGGGATAGGCCGCTTCGGCCCCTATGTCCGCATGGGCGCGGTCTATGGCTCGCTCGACCGCGACGACGACGTGCTGAGCGTGGGCATCAACCGAGCGGTCGACCTGATCGCCAAGAAGATGGCCAATATCCGCACCCTGGGGACGCATCCGGCCGACAAGCAGCCGGTGGCGGTGCGCAAAGGCCGGTTTGGGCCGTTCGTGCAGCACGCGAACACGGTCGCCAATCTGCCGCGTACTGTCGCGATGGAGGATGTCACGCTAGCCGAGGCGCTGGCGCTGCTGGCCGAAAAGGGCAAGGCGCTGAAGCCTCGGGGCGTCAAGGCGCGCAAGCCGGCCAAGGGGGGGCCCGGTAAGCAGAAAGAAGCCCCACCCTCCCCGGGCTCCCCACGCAAGCGGGCAGGGGCTTCCCCGGCAAAGGCAGCCAAGCAAAAAACCTCCGGCAAGCGCGCCCCGGGCCGGCGCGCCGCCGCCGAATAGTCCCTTATTCCGGCTTCAGAGCACTTTTCGTCCTGCCATCAGTCCCAGGACCAGGAAGATGACGAAGATGATGATGAAGATGAAGAACAGGATCTTGGCGATCCCCGCGGCCGTTGCCGCAATGCCCCCGAACCCGAAGATCGCCGCCACAATGGCAATCAGCAGGAAGATGACAGCCCATTTGAGCATCGAACGCTGACTCCGAACTTTCTGACCCAGGAAGCGATTGGAGTGCCAACGGTTCGCCGGCGCACCGTCTTGTGACGTCGCCGTCCCCCTTGCTTGGTCCCGCCACCGCCCTGTATAGGACGCGCCTCCGCCGATCGGGGCCATAGCTCAGTTGGGAGAGCGCCTGAATGGCATTCAGGAGGTCAGGGGTTCGACTCCCCTTGGCTCCACCATCTCTCCAGAGACCTCCAGGCCGGTTCTTCGCGAGAACTGAGGCCGTTCTCGGCGCAGAACACGCCTGGCACCAAGGTCGCTTCCGTGTGCACTGGATTCCCGCTTCCTGCCGACGTCCGTCAGCTCTCCGTTCTGGACGGAGCCCGTGCCAATGCGCCTTTCGACCACCATTGGGGCCGGTGCGCCATCGCCGCGGCCTCCTCCGCCGGCGACAGCGGCATGAGCGCATCGAGCGCCTCGCGCAGGCGCGGGTGAACCGACATCCTGGACTGGTCCGTAACCAGGGTCGTCACAAGGCCGGTGGCCGATCGGGTGATGGTGTAGACCGCGGCCAAAGGGCCAGTTTTGGTTGGCGAAAGCCACAACCGCTCGGCCCCGACATCAGCGACCCGATCGACTTCAGATATCCCATCCGGCCACCAGCGCCCACCCTTCGGCGAGGCGGTGCTCGGCGGGGCTGAAGCTGTCGGAGCATGATGCATATTCTGGCATGCCCACGATATGCTTCAAATCAATCCTCATTCGAGAACATTGTCGGAATGGTCTCGGAAGTTTGAGGGCGGGTATCCGACCGACCCCTTGAACATCCACAAGCAACCCGCGAACCCGACAACCCCGGCGGCGGGCAGGAGACAAGCGCACCACCTATCATCGCGACTCACGCCCCGCTTGTAATTGCCGTCGGTCTCGCGCTAGGGGACTACACATCAAGGTGAAACGGATCTGGGTAGCGGGCGTGCAATCTGGCCAGACGGTTCAGCGGATCGCCCTGCTCCCTCGCCGTCTTGGCGATAGCGTGACGGAGCCGACATCGGACCTGGGCGCCTTCCTGGCGTTCCTTTCCGCCGGGCCGGCCAGCGTTCACGAGCTGATCGGACGCTATCTCGCCTTCCATGGCCGGCTCTATTTCGGCCACATGCGATGGGTGTTCCGGCGACTGCGCGAGGCCGTCGCGGAAGCCGACCCGGCGAGCGCCGCGGCGCTGGGCTTGGGCGAGGTGATCCTGCCCGACGCCCGGATCGCGCCGGGGTTCCTGGAGCGGTACGCCCCGGAGTTCCGAGACGCCTATTACGCTCCCGCGACGCCCGAGGCATTCGAGCGGGTCGCGCTGTTCCCTGCCGGCGTGAACGAATGGCACGACACCTCGCTGCCGCGCCCCTTCAACATCCGACTCGGCGCTGCCGAGCGGCCCGGGGTCGATCTACTGCGCGGGCGCGCGCCAAGTCTGTTCGTTTCGTCGCAAGGCTGTCAGCTCTTCGATGCGGCGGACGGGACATTCTGGCCCGCCGCATCCTCGCGGGCCTTCGCCCGCTCCATCGCGTCCTACCCGCACCGGGAGGTACAGGGGCCGGTGGCCATGATCCAGGATGCGTTCGATGCGTCCAACGTCGCGCACTTCCTGTACCATGACGTACCCCGCATCCTGCACATCGCGGAGCGTCTGCCCGGTGTGGCTCGGCGCTGCCTGTTCGTGATCGGCGGCGAGCCCTCCGGATGGCATCGTCTGATCCTGGAGCGCATCTGCGCGACAGGCGCCCTCCGCCCCGAGCAGTTCGTATTCCCTCGCCAACCCGAGATATGGACGCTTTCCGAAGAAGTGGTGGTCTGCTCGGACCAGAGCCTGATCCACACGCACCCGCTGCACATGTGTCATCCGCGCACGCTGCGAATGGTGCGCGATCTCCTCGATCCGCGGCACCTGCCATCCGATACGCCGGACAGCATCGTCATCTCGCGCCAGGATGCCACGACGCGGCGCCTGGTCAACGAGGCGGGGCTTGTCGATGTGCTCGCGCGCGACGGCTTCGTCCCCGTGCGGATGAGCGCGCTGGACGCGCCGACCCAGATCGCCACCCTTGCCCGCGCCCGCCGCATCGTGGCGCCGCACGGCATGGGACTCGCCGCGCTCGCCTTCAACGAAGGCGGCGCAAGCCTGGTCGAGATCTTCAACGAGCGGATCGGCACCGATGCTTATGCCTTCGTCGCACGCGCGCTGGGACTCGAATACCGGTTCAGCACGGGCGCCAATCAGGATGATGCCACGCTCGCCTACACCGCCGATGTCGGGCACATTGCGGAGCTGGCGTCCAAGACGCCTCGTTCCTCGTCGCCGCGCCCGCCCGCCGTCATCACACCTGTCCCGACCTTGCCTGCCGCCGCGATGAACGACGCCGAACTCATCCAGCAATTCGAAAGCCTGGGGGACAATTGCGAGTTCGGCCTCGTGCAGCGCTTCGTCGGCGCCGAGCCGCTCGGGTTCTTCCGGTTCAACTACGCCAGCTTGCCGATGCTGATGCAGATGCTGGACTCCGAGTTCCGCGACATCGACCGGCCGGAGGACGTCGAGCTGGTTCGCGCCTCTGCCGCTGACACCGAGCTGATCGTGCGGAACCGGCGGTACGGCTATCGCTACCACACGTTCCGTCACGACCCCGACCCTGACCAGGTGCGGGCCCAGCAGTTGCGGGTGATTCCGTTCCTCAGGGACAAGCTGATCGCCGACCTGCGCGCGGGCGAGAAGATCTTCGTCCGCAAGGGTATCCGCTCGGCCGAGGAGGCGGCGGCGCTCGCGCGCCTCATGCGACGCTACGGGCCGACCACCACGCTGCTTTGGATCATGCCGGAGGACGAAGCCAATCCGCGCGGCTCCGTCCGCGTCCTGGAAACCGGGCTGCTGCAAGGCTTTATGGATCGCCTCGCACCGCCCCGCGACGCCTACGATCTTTCGCCGGTCTGGCTGACCCTATGCCGCAACGCCTATGCCCTGCGCTCGCGCTGACTGCCCGCGCGGCACCGTGATCACGCCCCCGTTCGAACGGCGGACCACGAACCTGCTGCGCCAGGTCCATCTCGGCCCGCGCAAGGCCGATCGGTGGGTCTCGGCCCAGAGCACCGCGACGGAGCCGGCGGAGGGCTCGCCGGCGCGCGTGCATCCGGCGAGCCCGGTCATCGAGCACCGGCTGACCGAGGACACCGCGCCAGAGACCAATTCGCTCTGCGGCGTGGTCCTCACGCACGGGCTGGTGCCCGGCGTGCCCTATGTCCTCTCGATGGATGTCTGGATCACCGAGGAGGCATCGCTCGAACGGGCGGGCGCGGTTTTCACCGGCCTGGCCGCCATCCAGTATGGTCCGGCCGATCTGGGCGCAGCGCAACCGGTGGCAGCGGGTCTGGGTCGCCGCCCGCGCGCCATTCCCCGATGGACATATCAATCCGAGCCTGTTCGCTTTGGGCAGGGCCGGAGCTCGCATCTACTCGACCGCCTGGCAGCTCGAGATCGGGCATACGCCCAGTCCGTATGCAGCCAGCACCGCCGGCATCCTGGCGAACCGCGGGCCGAGACCAGGCAGTTTCAGACGCCAGCAACAGAGCTGATGCACGCCGCTTGCCGTAAGACGTTCCAGCGGGCAGCATGGCCGAACGGATCGCGACGGGAACGAGGACGGTGCCCATGCCAACCATCTCTCCGCAGCCAGCCTGGGAAGCCGGCCGGCTGACCGAGGCCGCTCACCGCTCCCAGCTCCGGCGCGCGGTGATCGCCAGCACCATCGGCACCACCATCGAGTGGTACGACTTCTTCCTCTACAGCACTGTCACCGGATTGGTCTTCGCCAAGCTGTTCTTCCCGCACTCCGATCCGCTGATCGGCACCCTTGATGCCTTCGGCGTCTATGCGGTCGGCTTCGTCGCACGCCCGATCGGGGCGGCGATCTTCGGCCACTGGGGCGACAGGCTGGGGCGAAAATCGGCGTTGATCGCCACATTGATGCTGATGGGAGTGGCCACATTCCTGGTCGGCGTGGTGCCGCCCTATGCGAACATCGGTATCTGGGGCGCCGTGATCCTGACCCTGCTGCGCCTGATCCAGGGCATCGGCGTCGGCGGGGAGTGGGGCGGTTCGGTCCTGCTGTCGATGGAGTGGGCGCGCTCCGACGCGCATCGCGGCCTGGTCGCCTCCTGGCCGCAGTTCGGGGTCCCGGCCGGGCTGTTCCTGGCCAACCTTGCCGTACTCGTGTTCAGCGCCATCTCCGGACCGAACTTCGCGACCTGGGGCTGGCGGGTGCCGTTCCTGCTGTCGATCGTGCTGGTCGCCATCGGCCTCTGGATCCGCCTCGGCATCCTCGAGACCCCGACGTTCCGCCGTCTCGTCGCCGAGAATCGGCTCGAGAAGACGCCGGTCGCCGAGGTGTTCCGTCTCCAGTCCAAGGAGGTGTTCCTGAGCGCCTTCGCCCGGATGGGCGAGCAGGCGCCATTCTATATCTTCACCGCCTTCGTGTTCAGCTACGGCACCGCCGTGCTCCACGTGTCGCGCAACCTGCTGCTGATCGCGGTGTTGTGCGCGGCCGTGCTGTCGTTCTTTACCGTGCCGTTCTCCGGCTACTTGTCGGACCGGTTCGGCCGGCGGCGCGTGTACATTGTCGGGGCCGTGCTGACCGGGATCTATGCCTGGATCTATTTCGGACTGCTGAACACCGCGGCGCCATTCGCCATCTTCGTCGCCATCATCCTGTCGCTCATCCCGCACGACGTCATGTATGGGCCGCAGGCGGCGCTGATCGCGGAAAGCTTCACCGGGCGCCTGCGCTACTCCGGCGCCTCGATCGGCTATCAGCTCGCCTCCATCATCGCTGGCGGTCCGGCGCCATTGATTGCGACCGGGCTTTTGGCCGCCTATCATAACTGGGTGGCCATCGCCGCCTACATGACCGCGTGCGCCCTCATTAGCGTCGTCGCGACGGCGCTGATGAAGGACCACACCAACCAGGACATCTCGGCGGAGTACGATCGATCCGCCTGAACCGCTATATCGTTATCCTTTGTGGGCGGTCTGGCCGGACTGGTGGAATCCGTCGGCCGTCGCCGTGGATTTGCACATGAAGGCGCCACGCTTGGTATGGCCATAATACTGGTCGCCCTGAACGTGGAACACCTTAGTGCTGGTGTTCGCCCAGACGACATTGCCGGCGCCGCAGCTCTTGGCCGCGTCGCTCTCGGCCGAGAACTTGCCGCCCGCCTGTGTGCCGGTGGTTCCGGTCGCGGCCAGCGCCGCGCCGCCGCTCAGCAGCAGGCCGATGACTGGTAGAACGACATGGATGCGTCGCATGGTGGTTTCCTTTCGCCCCTGTTTGGGGATGGAACGCAAGAGCTCCGGCGCCGTTGCGTCCCATGATCGCCTCTGGCGTTGCGCCGGGCGAACTCGGATGGCGGAGGCACGCGATGGGCAAGCGCCGGAAGCGCTCGTTTTGGTTCCCCCTTCTCGGCCTCGGCTTCGCCGTCGCCGGCGCCGACAAAATCCTCGGGGTTCGTGGCTACGAGGCGCTGTTCGAGCGATGGGGCTGGCCCCAGAGCGTCATGCGCCTGATCGGGCTTGGCGAATTCGCGGGCGGTGTCCTGGTGGCCTCGCGCCGGCACCGCTGGCACGGCGGCATGCTGCTGACCGCCACCTCGGGCGCGGTCCTGACCAAGGAACTCAGCCGGGGCGATACTGAGCTGGCCACGCCACGGCTCGCGCTCCTGCTTGCTTCCGTGGCGGCCCTGTTCGTCTGACCAGCGGCATCTGCGCGCCATGAAATGCCGTCACCCTCGCGAACCCGGCGGGTGGTGAGATGGTGTGGCACGCCTGGATTTCCGCTTTCGCGGGAATGACGCAGCGAGTGCGAGTTTGCGGTCCGATTTGATGCCGGATTGATAACGATATCCCGTCCTGGTCCGCACCGCGCGGGCAAGGTGGCGATCGTTACCAAAGGGCATCGCTATGGCTGTTGTCACTGTTCCCGGCGCGCTCGGGCAGACCATCACTCTCCGCTATGATTTGCAGGCCAACGCCGCCATTGCCAAGCAGTTGGCGGCCAATATCACAGCCGGGGTGAATGCGCGGTCCATCGTGCCCGCCTCGCAGGCCGCTGGCCCGCCGCCTGCGCTGCCGGCGGGCACCACCGGGGAGTTCGTGCAGAGCAAGGACGGCCTGACCGTTCTGCCGAGCGGGTACGACGCTGTTGTGAACACCGCGCCATCCGCCGTGATCTTTGGCTCCGGCGATGCCGGTGAATTGGTTCTATCCGGCAACGGCAATCTTGCCTTCGTGGCGACGGGCGGCTCCGGCACCGTGGCCGGCGGCGGCGGAACCAACACCATCGTGGTGCCCGGCTCGGACGGCGGCGACTGGTCGATCAATACCGGGGGTGGCAATGACCGGGTGCTCGCGCTGGGCGGCGGCAACGACACGATCAATGCCGGCGGCGGCCGCAACGAGATCCTGCTCGGCTCGGGCCACGACCTGATCCGCTCGGACGGCGATGATAAGATAGTCGCCGGCGCGGGGGCCGAAACCGTCGCCGCGGTGGGCCGGGCGCACCCTGACCTGATCTACGGAGGCTCGAGCAGCCTGCTCTTCGTCGGCGGTCAGGGCGCGGCCAGCGTGTTCGGCGGCACCGGCAGCGACACCGTGCTCGGCGGGACCGGAGACGAAGTGGTCCTTGGCGGGACCGGGGGTCGGAACCTCCTGTTCGCTGGCTATGGTCACGCAACCCTGTTCGGTGGCGGCGATGGCGACCAGCTCTACGCCGAGGGATTGCAGGCCCAGACCCTCTATGCCGGCGCGGGGAATGAGACGCTGTTCGGCGCCTCCTCTAGCGGGGACACCACCTTCCATGGCGGCAGCGGCCAGGATCAGACCGCGCTCGGCAGTGCCACGATGAGCGGCGGCGCGGGGCAGGACACCTTCGCCTTCATCCAGGGTCACGCTGGCGGGAACGTCGTCATCGAGAACTTCATCGGTTCCGACACGATCAAGCTACTCGGCTACGGGCCGGATGCGGAGAAGCAGGCCCTGCGGAACCAGACGATGTCCGGCGGCTCGGTCAGCATCACCCTCTCTGACAACACGAAGATCACGCTGGTCGGCGTGAACCGGCTCACTGGCGCCAACTTCTCCGGCCGCGACTAGCGGGCCACTTGCCTCGAAAGGTGCCATACTGGCGCCCTGCTGAATGGCGAGGTGGCCGATGTCGCGGCGTCAGGCAGGTCCACCACGCGCGTTGAGTGCTGAGGAGCGGACGGCGTTGTTGCGGCTGAGCCGATCACGCCGGGCGCCTGCGGCGCAGTTGGCCCGTGCACGGCGTTGCTGGCGGTCGCCGAAGGGCAAAGCTACACGGCGGCCGCGCAGCTTGCGGGCCGCCACACCGGCGATACCGTTGCGCGCTGGGTGGCGCGGTTCAACGGCGAAGGGCTGGCGGCGGTGGTGGCGCACCATGGGGGGGCCATCCGCTCCGCTACGGCGAGATCAAGCGGCGGCGGATCCTGGCCGAGGTTGCCCGCTCTCCGGACCGGGCGCGCAGCCCTGCCGAGATCGGCACTTGGTTCGAGCAGACCGCGTGCCTGGAACCAACAGCCCACGCCCTTCACATGGAACGGCAAGCGTTGGCATCGTCGACGTCGTCACCGCGGCGACGGACACCCACTCGGCGGCTCCGCCGCCTGTCGCCAGCCTCCGCTATGCCGTCGTCAAAGACATCCCCAGGAATGGCACCTTTCGAGGCAAGTGGCCCACAAGTTCGTCACCCCGATTTTGGTGTGAGGGGTATTTCTTCACAGCCTCTTTCGCGGGAATGATGTAGAGACCGCCTCTCATCACCACCTGGTACCCGGAATCGTTGAACGGTGAAACGCATCGCCGAGGCTGTCATCGCGAGCCGCCTCTTGGCGGCGTGGCGATCCAGGCGGGCGAGCCAGATGGGCGACACGGTGCGGCGGGCCTGGATCGCCACGGCCCTGCGCGCCTCGCGATGACGGTTTCAGCCACTCATCGTTCACCGATAGGGAGTACTAGTGGGTCAGCTGCCTTGAACTCTGCCGTTCCTGTCCATGGGGTTGAGGGCGGGATAAGAGATGCTGGCAACGAGCGGCGGAGCCGCCGATTGGATGTCCGTCGGTGCTGCGATGGCGCCGACGTTGCCAACGCCGGCCGTGCCAGGTGAAGGGCGTGGGCTGTTGGTTCCAGGCCCACGCGGTCTGCTCGAACCAGGCGCCGATCTCGGCAGGACTGTGTGGATGCTGCTCTTCCAGCGCACGGCGCTTGAGGATGCGCTGGATCGATTCGGCCATATTGAGCCAGCTGCCGCCGAGCGGGGTGTAGAGCGGCATGATGCCGTGCTGGCATAGCCAGACGACCATCTCGGCGCTTTTGTGGCCGGTGAGATTATCCCACACGAGCAGCAGGCGCAGTGGCGGCAGATGCTCGGGCAAGGTGAAGCGTTCCGCCAGTCCGTTCTGCCAGGTCTGCCACGCGGCACGGAGTGCGGCGACATTGACCGCCTGCGTCGGTGCAGGCAGCGCCGCCACGATCGCGGTCAGGCTTTCTTTGAGCCAGCCATGCAGAACCTGGTTCGTGCACCGGCTGACCGGCTGGATATGCACCTGACCAGTTGCCGGATGGAACAGGGTCAGGAGCTTGCAGGTGCCGCCCCGGATATACTCATGCGGCTGGGTGGCAGGACGGCCGTGCGGCTGCCAGGACCTGCCGGGATGCGGCACCGCCTGGAAGGGTCCGGCCTCGTCTTCGCACCAAACTGCCAGACCGCGTGAGGCGCCGAGCGTGTAGGCCCGCTCGATCAGCCCCTTTTTGCCGCCGCATCCGGATCGATGACGGTGACTGGACCACCCCGTTTGCGCTTGCGCACGACCGCCCCGGTTTCGCACCAGGTTCGGCTCTTCTGCCAGCCGAAGCCCGCCTCATGCAGGGTGCGGCCGATCGTGTCGGTGCTGATGCGGGGCAGACCATCCGCCCCCCGGCGCAGCGCGGCTTGCAGCGTGCTCAGCGACCATGTCGCCGTGCCATCCCGCGCCCGATCCGGAGGGCGGGCGACCACGGCCAGGATCCGCCGCTTCTCGACCTCGCCGTAGCGCACCGGATGGCCCCCGCCATGGCGCGGCATCACCGCCGCCAGTCCGTCGCCGTTGAACCGCGCCACCCAGCGCGCAACGGTATCGCCGGTGCGGCGCCCCGCAAGCTGCGCTGCCGTCGTGTAGCTTTGCCCTTCGGCAACCGCCAGCAATGCTCGTGCGCGGGCTACCTGCGCAGCAGGCGCCCGGCGTGACTGGCTCAGCTGCGATAACGTCCTCCGCTCCTCCTCACTCAATGCGCGTAGCGGATCCTTCTGTCGTCGTGACATCGGTCGCCTCGCCATTCAGCACCGTGCCAGTATGCCACAGTTCGAGGCAGCCGACCCACTAGTCGTTATCGGGGCCGCTTTCACCCAACTCGCTGTTCGCCAATGTTACCTTGCTCGCATCCGAGCCATTGACGCTGACCCGGCGCAGGCCGGTCTTGGTTGCGACCTCGACCACGCCGACCGCGCGGCCGTCGCGGATGGTGTAGCCGGCTTCCAGCGCGCGCCCGCCGGTCGCCTGCTCAGCCGTCCTGATCGCTTCGGCCAGGGTGACTTGTGCCGCGGTCGCCTGGCCGAGCTGGTTCGGCTTGAGGTCCTCAAGGGCACTCGTCCCCACCTTGGTCGCGCCCTGCACCGCGCCGCTCGCCGGATCGAGGCGAACCTCCTCAAGCCCGCCCGGAGCGTTCACCAGAACCTCGTAATACGCGGCTCTGTTGCCCTTCCGCTCGAGCCCCATCGCCACCGCGTGCCCGCCCGCGCTCGCCTCGGCGGCACGCACCGCATCAGCCGGGCTGGTCTTTGCGGCCATGACGCTCGCGATCTCGGCGCTTTCATCCGTCGCGGTGTTGGCCAGTGCGGCACCGGCGCCGCCCAGGCCCACCACGCCGACCAGCGCTAGCGCGAACAGAGCGGTCTTTCTCATCGTGAACATTGAATCCCTCCTACCGGGAGGCTTCCCGGACGAGGCGGACCATGCGCCGATGCAGGTTCGCGCCGGCTGACCCGAACTATACCGATCGCCACACCTGCACCCTGCCGTGCTAGGATCGCAACTTAGACTACTCGACTGCCCGGAGGAGACATCATGGACGCTCGCGCGGACGCATCCCCAGCCCCCGGCGAGGTCACGGACCGCAATCTCGCGCTCGAACTGGTCCGCGTCACCGAGGCCGCGGCGCTCGCCGCCTCGCGCTGGATCGGGCGCGGGCGGAAGAACGACGCCGACGGCGCGGCGGTGGAGGCCATGCGCAAGGCATTCGACCAGGTTGCCATCGAAGGGACCGTCGTCATCGGCGAGGGCGAGATGGACGAGGCGCCGATGCTGTATATCGGCGAGAAGGTGGGCTGCGGCGGCCCGGCCATGGATATCGCCGTCGATCCCCTCGAAGGGACCACGCTCACCGCCAAGGGCGGACCCAACGCCATCGCCACCGTGGCAATGGCCGAGAAGGGCGGCTTCCTGCACGCGCCCGACATCTACATGGACAAGATCGCCGTCGGCGGCGGCCTGCCGGAGGGCGTCGTCGATCTCGACGCCTCGGTCGCCGAGAACCTGCGCAACCTCGCCCGTGCCAAGCGCCGCGAGATCGCCGACCTCGTCGTCTGCACCCTCGACCGCGACCGCCACAAGGAGCTGATCGCACACTGTCGCGAGGCCGGCGCGCGCATCATGCTCATCAGCGACGGCGACGTGGCCGGCGTCATCGCCACCGCGATGCCGGATGCCGAGATCGATATCTATCTCGGCTCGGGCGGAGCCCCGGAGGGCGTGCTCGCCGCTGCGGCGCTGCGCTGCATCGGCGGGCAGATGCAGGGACGGCTCATGTACGAGAACGACCTGCAGATCGAGCGCGCGCGCCAGATGGGCGTCGCCGACCCGAAGCACAAATACACGATCGCCGAGATGGCCAAGGGCGACGTGATGTTCGCCGCCACTGGCGTCACCTCGGGCGCGATGCTGCGCGGCGTGCGCCGGCTCGGCACCGGCGCCGTCACCCACTCCATCGTCATGCGCAGCAAGTCCGGGACTGTCCGCATCATCGAGGCACGCCACAACTTCGCCACCAAGACCTGGGTGCCAACCTGATGAGCGGCCCGGCGCTCGGGGTCGCGCGCAGCCTGTCGGGCCGGCGCTGGGTCTGGCGCACCGGAGAGGACCGGGTCGCCCTCGGCATCGCCCAGCGCGCCGGCCTGCCGGAGATCGTCGGCCGGCTGCTCGCGGCACGCGGCGTCGGCATCGACGGGAGCGGGCCCTTCCTGGATCCGACCCTGCGCGCCCTGCTGCCCGACCCGTCCCTGCTCGCCGACATGGACCAGGCCGCCGAACGCCTCGCCGACGCCGTGGCGCGTGGCGAGACCGTCGGCGTGTTCGGCGACTACGACGTGGACGGCGCTTGCGCCGGGGCCGTGATCGCGAGGTTCCTGCGCGGCCTCGGCTGCGTGGTCCATCCGCACGTGCCCGACCGCATGACCGAAGGCTACGGGCCGAACGCGCCGGCGTTGCGGGCGCTGGCGGCGCGCGGGGCGAGCCTGATCGTCTGCGTCGATTGCGGCACCGCGGCAGCCGAAGCGCTGGCTTCGGTGCATGGCGCCGCCGACGTGATCGTGCTCGACCACCACAAATCCGAGGGTCCGCCGCCGGGCGTGCTCGCGACCGTCAACCCGAATCGGCCGGACGACAGCTCGGGCCTCGGGATGCTGTGCGCGAGCGCGGTCGCCTTCCTCGCCGTGGTGGCGACGGCGCGCACCTTGCGCAGGAGGGGCTTCTTCGCCGCCCGCCCGGCACCCGACCTTATGGGGCTGCTCGATCTCGTGGCCCTGGCCACCGTCTGCGACGTGATGCCGCTCACCGGCGTCAACCGCGCCCTGGTCTGCCAGGGGCTGAAGGTGATGGAGCGGCGCCAGCGGCCGGGCATCGCCGCGCTGCTGGCGGTGGCCCAGGCCAAGCCGCGGCTGACCGCGATGACTTGCGGCTTTGGTCTCGGCCCGCGCATCAACGCCGCCGGCCGGATCAGTGAGTCCTCGCTCGGCTTGCGTCTGCTGCTGTGCGACGACCCCGATGAGGCCGCCGCGCTCGCCCGGCGCCTGGACGAGGTGAACCGTCAGCGCCAGGACGTCGAGGCGGGCATCCTCGACGCCGCGTTCGCGCAGGCGCAGGCACAGGCCGATGCTGGATACGCCGCCCTGCTCGTCAGCGGCGAGGCGTGGCATCCGGGCGTGGTCGGCATCGTGGCCGGGCGCATCAAGGAACGGTTCAACCGTCCCGCCTGCGTCGCCGGGATCGGCCCCGACGGGGCCGCCAAAGGCTCGGGCCGCTCGGTCATCGGCGTGGATCTCGGGGGCGCCGTCATCGCCGCCCGCCAGGCCGGACTTCTGGTCACCGGCGGCGGGCATGCCATGGCCGCCGGGTTTTCGCTGGTCCGAGACAAGCTTGACGCCTTCCACGCCTTTCTGAACGAGCGCCTCGCCCACGCCGCCGCGCTACCCGCGGCGGCGGACCTGCCGGTGGAAGCCTCGATCGTGGTGCCCGGCGCGACCGTCGAGCTCGCCAGCCATATCGGCCGCCTAGCCCCGTTCGGCGCCGGTAACGAGGAACCGATCGTCGTGCTCCGCCACACCCGCGTGGTGCGCGCCGACCGCGTCGGCCGCGACGGCGCAACCATCCGCGCCTATGTCGAGGGCGAGGGTGGCGGGCCACGCCTCAAGGCGATGCTGTTCCGCACTCGCAACGGCGCATTGTCCGAGGCCATGCTGGCCCGCGACGGGATGCTGCATCTGGCCGGACATCTACGCGCCGAGGAATGGAACGGCACGGTCAGCGCCGGCTTCGCGGTCAGCGACGCCGCGCCGGTCTGACGCGCGCCGCGGTGCTGGTGCGTGAGCGAGCGGCCTGGCACCTCGGGCGAAGTGCCGTGCTGTTGCTGCTGTTCCTGGGTGGCTGCGCGATCCATCTGGTCCCGGACTACGACCAGATGCTGGTGAACGGCCTGGCCGCAGCGAACGAGCAGACCGAGACGCTGTTCGCGACGCTCTCTTCGGGCACCAGCACGCCCTTTGTGCAGCGTCAGCCCGCCTATGACGCGGTCATCGGCCGGTTTGATGCGGTGCGTATCGAGGCGATGGCGCGTCCGAGCCCGCCTGGATCACAAGCACCGACGCCAAGTATATTAGCAACGATTGTTGCCAAGATGACCCGACTGCGGAACGAGGACCGGGCGGGAACACTGAGCCCGATCCTGGTCGGCCTGGCCAAGAACAGTTACGAATTGTCGCTTGAGCAGGCGCTCACCTACGAGCGGGCCTTGCAGCGGTAGAGGCGCACGCGATGTCCGGCCCGATTGATGTCCCATCGCTGGTCAGCAGCATCGCCCGCCTCGCGAGCGCGGAACTGGGTCGGGACGTCACCACGATCGAGGGTTTCGCCCGCGACCAGGTCGAGGGCTTGGCCCGACAGGCGAAACTGATCGCGGCGGCGATCGCCAGCGGTCACCTCAGTCCATCGGAAACGGCGGACGCGCTCACCGATTTGCAGACGACGGCCGAGGACTTCGCCGCAACGCTGGTCGGCCTCGCGCTGGTGGACGTCGAGAAGGTCTGGAACGCGGCCGTGGGCGCGCTCTGGAGTGCCATCGGCACCGCCGCCGGGATCGTGCTGCCAGGGCCCGCAAGGTGGCTGATCCGCGATCAAAGAACGTGACCTTATCGGACGGGCAATTTCGGGGCCACATCTCCTGGGTTCCATCACGTGTTCTCGGTCGGGAGCAGCGGTGCGTTCGGGACGAGCGCCTTTATGCAGCCACGCTGTGACATGAGACCTGTGCGCGGCTCGTCGAGTTGACTCGGAAATCCACCATTCTGGCGGCCTCTGGGCCAAGTCGATTGTTTGCTTGGCGGTGCACCGCCAGGAGTTGCTCTCTACAGAGCGACGCTCACGTCGCAGTGCAGCACGCCTCAGCATTGCCGGGTTATTTCGAATCTGCGGGAAAGGTGTTCCTCGGGCTACGGCCGGGCGATCCTGGTTGGTGATCGCGCCGGTTTGGGCGGCGCGTTGGATGTCCCGGATTGCGCTGGCCGGCGGACCGTGAAAGCATTTCCCATCGCAGAGAAACGTGAACAAGAACAGGGAGAGCCTCCATGGATGTCGGCATGATGATGGTTTTCGCCAGCTATGGCTGGGAAAACTGCTCGGACGGCCGCGTGTGGGACGAGGAGATCCGGCTGGCCCGGATCGCCGCCGATTTGGGCTTCGACTGTCTCTGGTCCGCCGAACACCACTTCGGGGACTACTCGTTCGTGCCGGACAACATCCAGCTCATGACCTACATGACGGCCATCTGTCCGAACATTGACGTCGGCACGGCCGCCGTAATTCTGCCTTGGCACGATCCGCTGCGGGTCGCCGAACAGGCGGCGGTGCTGGACAATTTGTCCAGGGGCCGGTTCCGTTTCGGCATGGGTCGCGGCCTTGCGCGCCGCGAATTCGCTGCCTTCCGTCTCAGCATGGACGAATCGCGCGGGCGCTTCGATGAGGCGGCGCCGATGATCGTCAATGCGTTGAAGACCGGTTTCATGGAAGGGGCGGGGGAGTATTACAAGCAGCCGCGCGTCGAGATTCGTCCCCGCCCTCAGTATTCATTCGACGGGCGCATCTACGCTGTCGCCTCCAGCGAGGACTCCGTCCTCTCCGCGGCTAAACTCGGCGCTCACATGGTCATGTTCGCCGATCGGCCCTGGGAGATGCGGACCCCGGTGATCAAGCACGGACAAGAGTTGCATCGCGAGTTCCATGGTACCGAACCGCCACACATCATGCTGACCGAGTTCTGCGTCTGCGGCACCAACCTCGCTGAGACCGAGCAGGAAGCTCGCCAGTACCAGGGCAAGTTCGTCGAAAGCAACTTCTACCACTACGAGTTCCTGGGCGAACACTTCCAGACGGTGAAGGGGTACGACGCCTATCAGCAGAAGGCCGAGATCGCCCGCAAGGGCGGCCTGGAAGGCGCAGTGAACGGATTCATGCAGGCGGCTAGCTGGGGGACGCCCGACAAGATTCTGCGCGGGCTCGAGACGCGCCGGGCCCTCGTCGGCGATTTCGAACTCAACGTCGCCTTTCGTTTTGGTGGAACGCCCCTCGAGGTCTCGGAGCGGGGACTCAGGCTGTTCGCCAAGGAGGTCCTGCCGGTTGTGAAATCGTGGCGGCCGGTTGGGGCTGAAAAGGTGGCCCCTGAGCGGTGATGGTTGGGGATCGAACGCGATGACGCCGAACGAGGAATGGGGCCTGGTCGGGAAGGTGGCGATCGTAACTGGTGGCGGAGCGCAGGGTGAGGGCATCGGTAACGGTCGGGCGGCGGCGATCCTGCTGGCGCGCGCCGGGGCCAATGTGCTGGTTGTGGACCGCGACCTGACACTCGCCGAGCGCACCGTGGCGATGATCGCCGGCGAAGGCGGCAACGCTGTCGCCGTCGCTTACGATGTCACCGAGTCCGGGCAATGCGCCGCCATGGTCGAGGACGCCCTGTCCCGCTGGGGCCGGCTCGACTGCCTCGACAACAACGTGGGCATCGCCAGCAAGGGCACCGTGATTGAGGAAACTGAGGAGAACTGGGCTCGCGTGATGCACGTGAACGTGGACACCATGTTCCTCGCGTGCAAGCACGCCATCCCCGCGATGATCCGCACCGCCGGCGGCGGCTCGATCGTCAACGTCTCCTCCATCTCCGCGCTGCGGCCGCGCGGGCTCACGGCCTATACCGTTTCCAAGGGCGCGGTGATCGCGCTGACCAAGGCGATTGCGGTCGATCATGGCCCACAGTGCATTCGCGCCAACTGCGTTGCCCCCGGCCCGGTCTATACGCCGATGGTCTATGCAAGTGGCATGACGGAGCAGGCGCGCAGGTACTCGCCGCCAGGCCTCGGTGCTCGGGCTCGAGGGCACCGGCTGGGACATCGGGGGCGCCGTGCGTTTCCTGCTTTCCTGCCAGGCCCGGTACATCACGGGTCAGACCCTGGTCGTGGACGGCGGCGCTACACTCGTTGGCCCCAGCCGCGCATCTTAGGCACGGTCCACCGGTGGCACACGCGAGAAGAATGCGGGCAGGCACTTGCTAATTGCGGTAGCCCGTCAACCGGGGAGACAGCAGTGCGACAAATCAGGATCGGCGATATCACCATCGACGCGGTCATCGAACGCGAGGGCCCGTGGCGGCGGCCTCAGGATTTCTTTCCGGCCTACGATGAAGCCACCTTCAAGCGGCACCTGCCAGTGATGGAGTCGGAGGTGTTCGACCCGGTCTTGGGGATGATGGTCATCACGTACCAGACCTTCGTTGTCCGCACACCACGTCACACCATTCTGGTGGACACCTGCACCGGCGAGGACAAAGGCCACCCGCCGCCGTTCGATTTTCCCGGCAAGGAGCGCTGGCGGAATGAGCTGTTCGCCCTGGGCGTCAGCTATGAGAAAGTGGATTACGTGTTTTGCACCCATCTCCACATCGACCACACGGGCTGGAACACCACCCGGCGCGACGGGCGCTGGGTGCCGACGTTCCCGAATGCGAAATACGTGTTCCACAAGAAGGAATACGCAGCCTGGGAAGCGGAGCACCTGCGGGGCGCCAATCCGCCCGGCACGGTGTTCCGGGACAACTGCCTGCCGATCGTGGAAGCCGGGCAGGCGCTGCTGGTGGATGACGGTTACGCTCTGGACGACACCGTCACGTTGACGCCGACGCCAGGCCACTCGCCCTGCCATTGCTGCGTCAATCTCTTCTCGCGGGGCCAGCGCGCGGTGGTGACCGGCGACATGATGCACCATGCGATCCAGTGCCGAGAGCCTGATTGGTCCCCCGGGGTTGACTGGGATCCGAAGGAGGCGGCGGCCTCGCGCCGGCGGTTTTTGTCGTCGGTCACGGATACCGATACCCTGCTCCTGCCTATCCATTTCCCTTCACCAACGGTCGGATTGGTGACGGCGGAGGGGGATCGGTTCCATTACCGGTTCAAGCGGGATTAGCGGACCCGGCCTGAACCTCCGGCATTGCCGAGGCGAGCGGGGGCCTCCATGAGCTTGGTCCTTGATCGCGCTTGAGCGGGAATTTTTCTAACCCCAACTGGCCGCCATCCGATCGACGTTGTCGCGGAACCGATACCAGCCTCCGATCGCCGGCAGGAACCAGGGATTGCCCGAATACATCGGATGATCGGGGAAATCAGGCGCGTCGAACGCGCATTCGTAGTTGGCTTGCCCCGCGATCTTGCGCGCCGTCTGATGGCCAAGATAGGTCATCATCGCGACGCCGCTGCCGTTGCAACCCAGCAGGTAATGCATCCCGTCCTGTCGCCCCATATGCGGCAGCGCGTCCAGCGTGAACGCGACATTGCCGGTCCAGGCGTGCGTGACCTTCACATCCTTCAACTGCGGAAAACGATCCGTCATGAAGCGGTGCAGGATCGGGGTGCTGGTCTCGGCATCCACTTGAGTGAACCGCGCGCGGCCGCCGAAGATCATGCGCCTGCCGTCCGGCGACATGCGGTAGTAGCAGAGGATGCGCCGCGTATCGGCAAGCGTCCGCTTCTTCGGAATGAGGGAGGCGGCGAGGTCGGGCGGCAGCTCCTCGGTGGCGATGATGTGGCTCGCGATCGGCACGACACGGCGCTTGAGCTGCGGCGTGATGTCGCCGGTGTAGCCGTTGGTCGCGATGACCACCTCGTCGGCCTCGACGTCGCCACGGCCCGTCTGCACGCGCCAGCCATCGCCTGACTGCGTGATCCGGTTCACCGGCGCCTGCGCGCAGACCGCGATGCCGCGCTTCCGGCACGCGTCCAGCAGCCCTTTGTAGTAGAGTGCCGGATGCAGATTAGCGGAGCGTTCCACCACCATGCCGCCGTAATAGTAGTCGCTCGCCATCTCCTCGCGCTGACGCTCGCGCGGAATCATGTAGCACTCCGACTGCGCGACCTGATTGAGCCGATCGACGCGCTTGGCCTGGCTCGCGTAGTGCTTCGGCGTCCAGGCACCGACGAACCGCCCGGTCCTGTTCCAGAAGCATTGGATGTTTTCTTCGGCGATCAGGTTCTCGATCAGGCTGAACGCGTCGGCGGCATCGGCCAGCACCGCGTCGCCGCGCTCCGACGACAGGCTCTTCCCGGAAAAGCTCTTGCCGATGTTCACACCGCCGCTGACGCCGCCACCATTGCGCGTGCTGGCGCCGAAGCCAAGTTCCTTCGCCTCCAGCACGACGCACTCGATTCCGTGCTTTGCCAGTTCGAGCGAGGTGGACAGCCCTCCATAGCCCGCACCCACGATCGCAATCCGCACGCGCTTCGGCAGATCAACCAGATTTTGCGCTGTGGGCTTGTATGCCTCCCACCAGTACCGGCGTCGCCTTGAAGTCGGTATGGAAGACATCCGATTTCGCCATTCCCGCTTCCTTCCATGGAACGACCGCAAGCATGGCGACGCGGATCATGTGGGTCAACGCGGTCTGGCCCTTTTCGGCTGGCCGGGGCATTGTTGGATCAGCACCCATCAGCACGGAAGGACGTCCCCATGGCTCTATCCCGTCGCGGCCTTCTCGCCGGCGCGGCAAGCCTGGCCGCTGCGTCCACCGCGCGCGCGCAGACGACCGAGCCGGCGAAGCCCGCCAAGATCGTGGTGAACGATTCCGGCGGAGCGATGGGCACCTGGATGCGCAAGGCTTATTTTGACGAATTCGAAAAGCGCTACGGCATAAGGATCGTGGAGACGAGTCCGGTTGATTTTGGCAAGCTGCGCGCGATGGTTGAATCCGGTAATGTCGAATGGGCGGTCACCGAGATCGGCGGGCAGGACGCGATCCGCGCCGTCGATCTGGGCCTGACGCAGCCGATCGCGGACACTATCGTGGATCGCTCCTCCTTTCCCAAGGAAGCGCGTGCAAAGAGCGTGTTCGCCGCGTCCGTCTATTCGACCGTGCTCGCCTATCGCTCGGACGTGATCAAGCCCGACTCCCAACCCAAGGGATGGGCGGAGTTCTGGGACGTGAAGACCTTCCCCGGCGCGCGTTCCATCCGCAATCATCCGGTGGACAATCTGGAGTTCGCGTTGATCGCTGACGGCGTGCCGATGGACAAGCTTTATCCGCTCGATATGGACCGCGCGTTCCGCAAGCTCGATCAGCTCAAGCCGCACATCACCGTCTGGTGGACAACCGGCGCGCAGCCCGCGCAACTTCTGCTCGACAAGGAGGTGGTGATGGCGACCGGCTGGAACGGTCGCTTCTTCGAGCTTGTCCAAAAGAACGCTCCGGTTGCCATGGACTGGACGCAGGGCGCGCTGAAACAGGGCACGTTCGTAATCCCGAAGGGCGCGAAGGACGGGTATTGGGGACAGAAGTTCCTGGCGCTGATGACCGAGCCGAAGCTGGAGGCGATCTACGCCAATGCGCTCGGCTATCCCGGCCTGAACCCCGAGGCGAACAAATATATCGATCCGAAGGTGCTGCCCGCGCTGCCGACGGCACCCGAGAACCTCAGCAAGCAGTTCTGGATCAGCGATGCATGGTGGGCGAAGAACGGCGGCCTAGCGATCGAACGCTGGACCGGCTGGATGCTCAAGAGCTAGCATGTCGGACACCGCGTCCCTCCAGCCGGTCTCCGCGCAGCTCGATCTCCAGGGAGTTGGCAAGTCGTTCGGCGCGGTGACCGCTCTCGACGCCGTCAGTCTGACGGTTCGGCAAGGCGAGTTGCTGACGATCCTCGGCCCGAGCGGATCGGGCAAGACCACGCTGCTGCGCGTGATCGCCGGCTATGAATGGCCGGACACCGGCGCGGTCCGGCTGCACGGCGCCGACATCACGGCGCTTCCCGCCGCCCGGCGAAACATCGGGATGGTGTTCCAGAACTATGCCCTGTTTCCACACATGACTGTCGGACGCAACGTTGCCTTTCCGCTTGAGATGCGCCGGCGCCCGAAGGCGGAGATCACGGAACGGGTGCAGGCCGCGCTTCGGCTGGTCGATCTGACCGGCTATCAGGAGCGGCTGCCCCGACAGCTCTCGGGTGGCCAGCAGCAGCGGGTCGCGCTGGCCCGGGCGATCGTGTTCGAGCCGCTGCTTCTGCTGCTCGACGAGCCGTTCGGCGCGCTCGACCGCAAGCTGCGCGAATCCATGCAGCTGGAAGTCAGGCGCGTGCAGCGCCGCCTTGGCATCACCACCGTCTTCATCACCCACGACCAGGAGGAGGCGCTGATCCTGTCGGACCGGGTGGCGATCATGAATCGCGGCCGGATCGAGCAGGTCGGCGTGCCGACCGAGATCTACGACCGCCCGGGCAGCGCGTTCGTCGCCGACTTCGTCGGCGAATCCAACATCTTTCCGGGCCGCGTGACGCGCTCGGAGGCAGGGGCGAGCCGGGTCGAGCTCGACAACGGGCTGGCGCTGGATTGCGCGGGGACATGGCCGGTGGGAAGCCGCATCGGTGCGATGATCCGCCCGGAACGGCTGAGCCGGGTGGACGACACCGGCGCGAATGCCCTGCGCGGCACCGTCGCCGAAACCGTCTTCGTCGGCACCGCCTGGAAATACACACTGCGCCTCGCCGACGGAGGCGACATGCTGATCCGCCTTCCCGCCGGCCGCGCCGCGCCGCTGCCAGCGACCGGGGAGCATGTCTCGGTCCGATTGGCGGCGGAAGACATCCATGTGTTTTCGCTGGACTGATGGCTGCCGACGCTCTCGGCCCCACCCCGGCGCGCCGACCGCGACGGCGGGACAGCCAATCCCTCGCCCTGCTGCTGATCCTTCCGGCGCTGGCGTTGTTCGTCTTGTTCTTCGCCTTCCCGGTGGTTCGCCTGCTCAGCCTCGGGTTCACAGGCGGCTCGCTTGCCTGGTACGCCAAGGCGCTGACACACCCGCTCTACGTCCAGGTCTTCCTGCTGACCTTCAGGATGGCCGCCGCGGTGACCCTGGGCTGCCTGCTGCTCGGCTATCCGATCGCCTACCTTCTGGCCACCACGACCCGGTTCTGGCGGCTGGTCGGGTTCCTGTTCATCCTGTTTCCGTTCTGGACCAGCGTGCTCGTGCGCACCTATGCGTGGATGGTTCTGCTGGGCCGCAACGGGGTGGTCAACAAGATCCTGCTCGCGACCGGTCTGATCGAGCAGCCACTAGCGCTGATGTACAACTTCACCGGCGTGCTGATCGGCATGGTGCATGTGCTGCTGCCGTACATGATCCTGCCTCTCTATGGCGCGCTGCGCCGGGTCGATCCGAATCTGGTACAGGCGGCCGAGGGGCTGGGCGCCCCGCATTGGCGGGTGTTCTGGCGCATCTACCTGCCCTTGACGCTCAACGGGATTGCCGCGGGCACGATCCTCGTCTTCGTGCTCTCGCTCGGTTTCTTCATTACCCCCGCCCTGCTGGGCGGCGGGCGGGTGGTGATGATCGCGGTGCTGATCCAGCAGCAGGTGGGCGAGTTGCTCGATTGGAATTTTGCCGCGGCGTTGTCCGGTCTCCTGCTGGTCGTGACGGTACTGATCTACGCCCTGGTGCAAGCGGCGATCGAGCGCCGCCAGGGGATCGGAGCATGAGGCGCGCGCCGGGCCGTGGGCGGATCGCGCTGCGGGTGGTCGGCGTCGTCGTGTTCCTGTTCCTGTTCCTGCCGATCGCGATCGTCTTCCCCCTCTCCGTCAGCTCCGCGCCTTATCTGCAATTCCCCCCGCCGGGGTTCTCCTGGCAATGGTTCGAGCGGTACTTCAACGACCCAGCCTGGATCGACGCGACGATCCGTAGCTTCGAGATCGCAACCGCCACGGTCGTGCTGTCGCTCGCAACCGGTGTTCCTCTGGCCTATGGGCTGACGCGCGGAACCTATCCCGGGCGGGCGGTTCTGGACCGGTTGATGGCTACGCCGATGATCGTGCCGACGATCATCACGTCGGTCGCGATTTACGGGCTGTTCTCGCAGCTGCGGCTCATCGGCTCCTGGTACGGGCTTGCGATCGCGCACACGATCCTGGCGCTGCCGTTCGTGCTGATCGTGGTCCAGGCGGGCTTGCGCGGGCTCGACCGCAACCTGGAGGCGGCGGCGGAGGGTCTGGGTGCCGGGCGGCTCACCACGATTTGCCGGATCGTGCTGCCGCAGATCGGCCCAAGCTTGATCTCGGCGGCGCTGCTCGCCTTCATCACGTCGTTCGACGAATTGGTGGTCGCGCTGTTCCTGGCCGGTACGGAGATGACCTTGCCGAAGAAGATGTTCGACAACATCCGGATGGAGATCGACCCGACCATCGCCGCCGTCTCGGTACTGCAGATCCTGATGATCGCCGTCGTGCTAGGGCTGGCCGCGCGGTTCGGGCGCGCGACGCAGGACGCGCGGATAGGCTAGTACTCCCTATCGGTGAACGATGAGTCGCTGAAACCGTCATCGCGAGGCGCGCAGCGCCGTGGCGATCCAGGCCCGCCGCACCGTATCGCCCGCCTGGATCGCCACGCCGCCAAGAGGCGGCTCGCGATGACAGCCTCGGCTCGACCGCCGGTCGAAGCCATGATCGCCTTCATCGATGATCACCGTGCCGCGTACGGGGTCGAGCCGATCTGCAGGGTGCTGCCGATCGCCCGGTCAACGTACCACGCCCACGCCGCGCAGCGCGTTGATCCCGGCAAGGCGTCGGCCCGGGCCCGGCGGGATGGGGGACTGCGCGTCGAAATCAGACGAGTGTTCGAGGCGAACTTCGGCGTCCATGGCGTGCGGAAAGTCTGGCGGCAGCTTGGCCGGGAAGGCACCGCCGTCGCCATAGTGTCGCCTCCCAATCCAATGGCTCCATTTGGGAGCGCCGGCGGTGCGTGGGAGGGGCCGCCAACCCGAGCGGACGCGCAGAGTTGGGGGGCTGGCATGGTTTTCCTTGTTTGGCGCCAGCGTCCGAATGGCCGGTGCTTGTCCCCACGATCTCTCTCCCGGCGCCCACGCCCAATTCCCCGCGGATCAAGCGCCGGTCACAGAACGAGCTGCGTCTGCGTGACCAGCGCCACGAGCCGGCCCTCCGCGGTCGCGATGCGCGTCTGCCAGACCTGGGTGCGCCGGCCGCGGTGGACGGGCGTGCACTCGGCTCCCACCGTCCCGCCCGCTGGTGCAGGGGCGAGGAAGTTGGTCTTGCTCTCGACCGTGGTCGTGCCAGCCGCGCCGGCGGGCAAGTTCAGCATGGTCGCGAGCGCGCCCAGGGTGTCCGCGAGTGCCATTGCCGCGCCGCCGTGCAGCACGGCCGGGCGGGTGCACAGGTCTTCCCGCACCGGCATCTCGGCCCTGACCAGATCGGGCGAGGCGTGCAGTATGCGGATGCCGAGCAGCCGGGCGAACGGCAGCGGCTCACGCAGTGCCTCGGGAAGTGCTGCGGTGTGATCGGGCGTGTCTTCGGTCATGGCGCGCTCGCTAGCGGCGGATCTTCTAATGTATCTCCGGACGTGGCGGCGCTACAGCCCTGTCCTTGGAGAATGAACACAGGTCTCTCCTCCTGTGTTGTTTTTGATCACGTCGGCGGCTGATGCGCGGGCGCCCTTCGCGTGCTGGTTGCGGGGGCAAGCCTGTTCACGGCCGCGTGGGAGCGGCGGGAAACAGGTCAGAACGGCGGCGCTAGTAACACCGCGGTGACGAAGCGGCCCTCGCCATCGAACACCACGATCGGCTGGAAGCCGTATTCGTCGTAATGGGCGCCTCGCGATGACGGTTTCAGCGACTCATCGTTCACCGATAGGGAGTATTAGCCGAGTCTTTGGTTTCCGCCATGGCCTTCGATGGCCACAGATAACACGGCCGCGGTATCGATCTGCTGCTCGGCCAGCACTTGGTTGGATACAGGTCGCCTCGCCGGTCCGCCTCGCCGTCCACTGTGGCATCAAGCTGGCGAGGCGGCCCGGCCCTTGCCCGCGCGTGACGATAGCCTGCGCGCCGCAAGCGCCTGCCGCTCGCCATATTTCATGCCCTCGAGCTTGAGGCCATCGGGATCGAGGAAGAACACCGCATAGTAGTCTTCGTAGTACTCGTGGGCTGGATCGACGATGGTCGCCCCGAGCTCTTCCTTCAGGAAGGCCTGAAGCGCGTCCACGTCCTTGCGGCTGCGCATCTGAAACGCATAGTGGTGGAACCCGACATCGCCGGTGCGATGCTTGTGCTTTCGACCCTCGGCGTCGGCCGGACCGATCCAGAAGCGCGTCTTGCCATTGGTCCAGCCGATGGCGTCCGGGTACTCGTCCGACACCTCGAAGCCAAGGAATTCGAAAAGTCGGCCGTAGAACGTCTTGGATCTCTCGTAATCGCTAACCCGGATTACGAGATGGTCGATCCCGACGACCCGCACCATGCCACGCTCCCTGTCCGTTTGCCGTTCTCTCAGGATCCCGCGACGATAGCACGCGTGGCGAGGGACGGGAGGCGAGTGCGGTGGCGAGCTTCGCGGCGATCGGGTTGGATCATCGGCACATCTACGGCATGACACAGGGGCTGCTCTCGGCGGGGCATCGGCCATTGCTGTCGGGATACCTCCCCGACCTACTGGTGGTGGGGCTACCCGGGACGAATGAAGCGGGACCTCGACACCTGCCGTGGCGGCCCGAGGCCAAGCAGAGGAAGCAGTAATTGGCGAACTCTGCCAATGTCCGGCCTCGATACAGCGGTTCCGCGCGCCTCGTGAGCCGCCCACTTCTTATCATCGATGGCGATTCTTTCGCGCACCGCGCCTATCACGGACTGCCGAAGTCGATCAGGCGTAAGGGCAATCGCGGGGCTGGCGCGATTGTAGGGTTCGCGAACTTCCTCGTGCGGCTGTTCGAGAGTGAGCAGCCTCGCGCGGTGCTCGTGGGCTGGGACACGCTGGGGGCGCCGACATATCGGCAGGAGCTGTTTCCAGCCTATCAGAGCGGGCGGCAATTCGACGACGAACTGGTGGAGCAGCTCGAGCTTCTGCCGCAGTTCGTCGCGGCCTGCGGATTCGTGAACGCGAAGGCGGCCGGATACGAGGCCGACGACTTTCTTGCGGCGGCGGTTGCCGCGGAAGAGCGCCGTGGCGGATGCTCGATCGTGGCGAGTGGCGATCGCGATGCATTCCAGCTCGCGTCCGATTCCACCACCGTGCTGCACCCGGTTCGCGCCGGCGAGATGGCGCGCATCGGGCCGGCCGAGGTGCGCCGGCGTTACGGCGTGGAGCCGAATCAGGTTCCGGACTTCATCGCGTTGCGTGGCGATCCATCGGACAAGCTTCCGGGTGCCAGAGGTGTGGGACCGAAGGGGGCGGCTGGCTTGCTGCGAACATATGCGACGCTCGAGCACGCATTCGCGGATGGGCGTTTGTCTGCCCTCGCTGACGAGTTGCGTACGTACCGACGCATCGCGACCATGGACGCCTCGGCGCCGCTTCCCCCATTGCTCGACCGGATCCCCACCTGGGACAAGGCGGCTGCGCTCGCCCGGAGCTGGGAACTGAACCGCCTGTCCGAACGACTGGACGGCCTCACGGCGCCCGGATCGAAATCGGCCCGTTAAGGTGCGGTGGAAACCATTGCCTCGCCGAGGTCTTGCAGGAATTCCGACGCGGGACGCACGGCGGACAGCATCAGTCGGTCTCGCGCGCGGGTGCATGCGACGTAGAGGAGGTGGCGCTCCGTCTCATACACGTCGTCGAGTTCCGTTTCGTCGGCAACCGCTTCCAGGCGGGACTGCGACGGCAGCACCCCATCGTCACACGCCATGACGATGGCCGCCTTGAATTCGAGCCCCTTCGCGAGGTGCATCGTGCCGATCGCGATGCTTCCCTGTGACTCCTGCTCCCGCTCCGACAGTTCAAGCCACGACAGCCCCGGCTGCCTCGACCGCGGCACGGGCGCGCGGCAGCTCGGCTCGTGACCGAACGAAAACCCCAAGTTCGGCGGGCAGGATGCCGTCCGTCATCGCGCGACCGATCCAAGCGGATACCGCCGCGATCTCGGCCGCCTCCGTATCGAGGATCCGTATCTCTGGAGGCGGCCCGTTGAACACCGAGACGGTACGGTCCCGTTCGTCGGCGTTCCCATCCACGTCGCGAACCGCACTCGGCAGCAGGCGATCGGCGGCCCGGCGAATTTGGTGGCTGGTGCGATAGTTGACGGTCAGCGTCGAGGACCGGCCGCGGACATCGACGCCAAGCTCCTTCCAGGAGAAGGGCTGCTGGAAGATGCGCTGGCCAAGATCGCCCGCGAAAAACAGCGCGTCGGGCGCGGCCGGGGCGATCGCCGCCAGGAAGCGCAGCTCGGCCACCCCGAGATCCTGCGCCTCGTCCACCACGATGTGTGTGAACGGCTTGGTCTCGCCGGCGGCGTAGTGGGCGGCGGTCCGCCCGAAAATCTCCGGCCAGGTCGCCAGACCGCGCTTCGCGAGCGAGGCGCGCACAGCGGCGAACACCGGCCAAAGCCGCTCGCGCTGGCCCGCGCTCATGCGGTTCTTGCGGCCGAGGCGCGGCACCTGAGCGTAGGCTTCGACATCGGCGATCTGCCAAGCATCCACGACGTGCCGCCATTCGGAGAGCAGAAAGCGCGGCGTGAAGCCCTTGGCGCCGATCGCCTCGGCAGCCTTCGCAATCGCGTCGGCGACCTGCTCATCGGACGCCACCACGGCCCGGCGGCCGAAGGCGAGCTGGTACAGCTCGTCGGCGACGCTTCGGTACGGCGCGACGGTGATCCGGCGCAACACCGGCGAGTCCGGCCCCAGGAGCACAGCCAGCTTGCGCGCGAGCGCGTTGGCGAGGGGTTGCGAGAAGGTGGTCAGCAGCACGCGGCCGTCCGGCTTCTCGCGGGCGAGGCGTGCCGCCCGGTGCAGCGCGACGACGGTCTTGCCGGTTCCAGCCGAGCCGGAGGTCCGGGCCGGGCCGGCAAAGCTCCGGTCCACGATGCCTTGCTGGGCGGGATGCAGGAACACCGCCCATCGGTCCCACGGCGCATCCAGCGCCCGCGCCAGCTCCGCCTGGTTCTCCACCACACGGAAGCGGCGGAGCGCGTCCGGATGCGCGAACGGGTCGGGCGTCTCGACCGGCGCGGGCGGGCGCAGGCGGCCGGTGCCGACGTATTCCAGCAGCGCTTCCGCCGCCTCGGCCGGAAGATGGTCGGCCAGCGCCAGAAAGCCGTCCTCGGTCGCGGCCTGCACGTCGGCTACCCAGTCCGGCGGCACGCCGATGGCCAGCAGTTCGTCGGCTGAGAGGGACCGGAACAGCAGGGTCGGGGGCGCCGGTGCCGGCCGTGCCGGTGCGGCGGGAGAGGCGATTTCCTCCACCCGCTCCCGCACCTCGACGATCTGGATGGCGCCGGTGCGGGGATGCGCCTCGATCCGGCGGCGCTCGGCCCAGCCATAGGCGTCGTCATGATGGCCGACATAGGCGAGCAGGAAGCTCGCCTCGGTCTTGTGGACGATGATGCGGATATCGCCGCTGGCGCGCACCGACCAGAAATGCGGGTCGCGCGAGCGATCGATCCGATGGAACTTCAGCCCAGGCGCGGACGGGTCCATCTGCAAATCGAACGCCGTGGTCTTCGTCGCCTTCTGCTCCGGCGCGGCCAGGCGCGCGAGCGCGGCGGTGAAGGTGTCGGCGATGCGGAATTCCATGCTCATCGCCTCACGCGCGCTCATACCAGGCGCCAACAGCCCAATTCTCCGGCGCTGCGGTTGAGATGTCATTGCGAGGAGCGAAGCGACGTGGCAATCCAGGCGCGTCACACCGTGCTGCACGCCTGGATCGCCACGCGGCCAGAGGGCCGCTCGCGATGACGGGGATGGGTCAGTCGCAACGACGGTTGCTCTCACACCGTGAACACCTTCATCACCTCGTCGCCGAAGTGGTTGATCACCTTCACCGCGATCCGGCCCGTGGCGGGGCGCGGGAAGGGGCGGGAGGTGTCGCGGTAGAGCGTGGCCCAGGCTTCCTCGTCGATCTCGGCGCGGAGCGCCGCCTTCAGCGACTTGTAGGGGTCCTGCGCGCCGAGGAAGTAGGCGTGGCGGACGTAGAAGCTCTCCTCGTTGTAGTCGGTGTCGATGAACCAGGCGGCGATGCTCTTCGTGTCGCCGGAGCGGATGTCGCCGGTCTGCGGGTCGAACACGTCCACGCCGATGATGCGGATGCGCACCTGGTCGGGCTCGCCGGGCACTTGCTCCACCACCAGGTCGGGCTCGCCGAACACCACGAACAGGTTGCCCTTGCCGGTGTTCTTGAGGTCGTCGGCCATGTGCAGGTCGGGGTTCATCCGCGCCTTCAGGATCGGCAGCGGCCCGAGCTTGGTCAGCTCGCTGGCATGGGCGTCGTAGTTGAAGGCGCAGGCGATCAGCACGTCGAACCGGGCTTCGGAGGCCTCGCGCGCGGCGGTGACGAGGTCCATGCGCGAGAGGGTGCCGAACTCGGGGCCGATCAGGATGCCGGCGCGGCGCTCCGTCTCGCCCTCCAGGAAGCGGCCCTCGGCGCCGATATACTCGCCGGGCCAGGGTTGCAGGCTGGTGAAGTGGATGCTGTCGGCCTTCCGGCTCTGATGCACGCCGGCGGTGCGCAGATGGTCCAGCACCATGGCGGCGAAATCGACCGGCGGCGTCGTGGCGCGTCGGCGCTTGCCGGGCGCGTGCGGCAGGTCGAGCAGATCATCCTCGTCGGCCGGCACGACGCGATGCGGCGAGAGGCTTTCGACGGTGAAGGGGCCGGCGACGCGGACGCGCGACCGGTCCTCGTAGGGGCGGTCGTAGAGGTATTCGATATCGGCGCGGCGGGCGATGGAGGCGTCGATGCGGCGCTGCCGCTCGATGCGGGCTTCCCACCAGGCGGCGTGGGCCTTCGCTGGCATCGTCGGGCCAGGCGGGATCGGCCTCGCGCGGGATTTGCCATTCCTCCCACGCGTGCGGTCGCCGTTGTCATCGCGAGCCGCCCCTTGGCGGCGTGGCGATCCAGGCCCGCGCCGACGGAGATCTGCCCAGGTGGCCCCTGGATTGCTTCGCCTTCGGCTCGCAATGACGGCGTGGCGCGACCGAGCGCGGCGTTGAGTTGCGCGCGCAGCGGTTCGAGCGTCGCCTGCGCCTCCTCCCACAGCACGTCGATCTCGGCGTTGTTGGCGATGGATTTCAGCGTGACGTGCGGCGCGCGCTCATAGACGAAGCCGTGGCGGACGTCGTTGTGCGTCGGCGTGTCGGGCTGGATTTTGCCGGAGACTTCCTGCTCCTTGGCGCGGCCTTCGCGGCTGTCGGCGAGCAGGTAGTAGGGATATTTTGCCGACATGAGGCGGGTGCGCGCGAGGGCGAGGGCGACGCGGGAGGTGTCGATGGTGATCCAGCGGCGGCCCCATTGCTCGGCGACGGTGGCGGTCGTGCCGGAGCCGCAGGTGGGGTCGAGCACGAGATCGCCGGGATCGGTCGCCATCAGGATGCAGCGTTCGATCACTACTGGCACTGGTCTGGACGACATAGATCTTTATCTGACGCTGCCCAGCCGAGTGTCCGTCCAGACATTCGTAATTGGATACGCGGGGAAGTCGTCGAGATATCGCACATAGTCGAGATGTCCGGTCGCCGTGCTTCTGATGCGATCAGCTGTATCAAGCGCTCGCATGCCCTTCTCATCGGTCTTCCAGCATCCGGCCGTTCGGAGGACAGTATGTCCGGCCCGTGAACTGGCACCGGGAAGCGGCAACCTCGCGCTCGACGCCATGCGATGGCGAGATTGTCACTGTAGCTAATGCGATCAAACGTGCCGAGCCGATCTCGCTCATCTGTCTGACGTCGCTTGACCGACTGCGTCCTCCGATTCCATGCGAGCCGTATCGCTCAGCACCTCGCTCGCGTTCTCGATCTGCGTAATAGCTGACGGTATTTCAGATCGCGCAGTCTCTGCGCAATACCAAATGATGTAGTCGAGACGTGCTGGCCAGTAAGCTCGCTAGTCTGCTCCGCCCGTCTTCTTGAACTGAAATTGCGCATACGAAGTTTTCTGTCCCAAACACCTCGTCCATCACCGCCCGCACGCGATGGACATTCTCATCCCCGATCTGCACGAAGATCGACCCGCTCTCCGTCAGCAACTCCCGCGCGACCGTCAGCCGATCCCGCAGATACGTCAGATACGAGTGGATGCCGTCCTTCCACGTATCCCGGAACGCCTTCACCTGCTCCGGCTCGCGCGACACGTCCTCCCGCTTGCCGTCCTTCACGTCGCGCGAGAGCGTGCTGACCTGCCAGTTGCTGTTGAACTTGATGCCGTAGGGCGGGTCGAAATAGATGCACTGCACCTTGCCGCGCAGCCCCTCGCGCTCGGCCAGGCTCGCCATCACCTGCAAGCTGTCGCCGAGGATCATGCGGTTCGACCAGTGCTGGTCGTGCTGGTAGAATTCGAGCCGCGCCTCCGGATCGGTCAGCCCGTTGAAGTCGGCGAACAGGTCCGGCGCATCGCTCGCCGCCTCGGCCCGCGGCGCGCGCCTCCTTCCGCAGCCCGTCGATGATCGCCTTCGGATGGACCTTCTCCTGGATGTAGATCGGCGGCGGGTTGACCACGAGGTCGGACCAGTCCTGCGCGTCCTTGCCGCGCCAGACGAGCTGCGCGTCGCCCAGCTCGATCTCGCCCGTCTCCTGCAACTGCGCCCGCTGCTCGTCCGTCAGCCGGATGCGCGCGCCGCGCCAGATGATCTGCGGATCGAGGTCCGCGTTGCGCTCCCGCGCCTCGCCGCGCGGCAGCGGCGTCGCCCGCTTGTAGTGCGCGGGCCTGATCGGCGCATTCTCCTCCATCTGCTGGGCGATCGACTGGAACTCGGCCGTCGGGATGTTCCGGCGCGTATCGGCATGGACGCAGCGCCTCGACCGGGCGCGGGCCTTTGGGTGTTTTCGGCGGGCGCGGCATCAATGGTCCTCGATCAGGCAGCTTGGTGTCGAAGCGATCCGCGAGGGGCGTGCGGGCCGGACATCGTCATTGCGAGCCGCCCCTTGGCGGCGTGGAATCCAGGGCCGCACGGCAGGCATCGGGTCGCGATTGACGCTCAGATTGTCTTCGAGCTGGCCTCGGCAATGACGGGAAGCTGCGATCGCAATGACGGCGAAGGCTCGGCATCATAGGACATCGTCATACAGGTCGCTGCCATGTCGGAGTTGGCGGCCTCGATGAGCGCCAGCTTCTTGGCGCGCGAACCGGCCTTGATCTGCTTCTCGCGGGCAATCGCGGAGAGCGATGTCGTCGTACTAGCTCGTAACTGCACCAGAAGCCCGCATCCGTATCGCGCCGTGAAGCCGCGCTATCTCGCCGGTGCGATGCTGCGAGATCGCGCCGCACCAGATCGGAGGTGACGCCGGTATAGATAGTCGCCGTTGCCGCGCGCTGGCCACGATGTACACGGCCGGCTTGCCTCATCGCCGGCATTAGCGGCCGCGATCAGCCGCCCGAACGCCGCCTCGATCTCAAATACCTCGGTGAACTCGGCGAACGCCCAGCGTCCGAAGCCGCCCAGATTGTTGACGCCGGGCACCCAGAGCCTGCGCATCGTCTCGGCCTTGAGCTGCGCGTCGGTGCTTGCGGAAGCCCTTGATCTCGACCACCAGGTTGAGCGGGTCCGGCCCGCCGTCATCGACCCGCACGATGTAGTCCGGCCAGTAGCGGCGATGCTCGGTGCCGTCGCGATACGGCACCTCGAACTGCATGCCCTGGTTCTTGACGTAGGCGAGCACGCGCGGATGCGCCTCGGCCACGCGGGCGAACTCCGCCTCCCAGTCGCTGTCGAGCACGACGTGGTTGACGTGGCACCGGTCCGGGCTGGTCGTGTAGAGCGGCTTCGAGGTCGCGAAGTTGACGAAGCGGCTGCTGCCCTGCGGCGTGTAGGGATCGAGGACGGCCACGATCTCGCTCGCCGCGGGCGCAGCCGGCTGGCAGGCGAGGAAGATCAGCTCGGCCGCCTGGTCCGCCAGTTCGCGGTAGGTGACCATCGCCGGCGTGGTGCCGCCGGTGCAGACCAGATAGCCCTCGTCGATCCAGCGCTTCGCCGCCCGCTTGATCTGCCCGAACAGGTGCATCTTCGGCGGCTCGGACGGGTCGCGGAACTGGTTGTAGAGAAGGTGCTTGGCGAGGTGATAGCTGATCTCGCTCGGCCGCACCGCCTCCAGCACGGCCGTCGTCAGCTCGACGCCCTCGCCGACGATCCCCTCCAGCAGCACGCGGCACGGCCCGACCTTTTCGGGCGTCAGCTCCAGGCGCGAGTCCGTCGGTGAACACGGCCTCCACCCGCTCGTCCGGCAGCGCCACGCGGTAGCCTTCGACACGGGGGAAGGTGATCTCCAGCGCCGCGCGCTCCTTCATCGCCTGCACGCGCGTGGTGGGCTTCGGCGGCTTCGGCTTGGCGACGACGGGCTGGGCGGCGAAGTCGAACGGGATGCCCATGATGTCGGCGTATTCCACGTCGAACAGCCCGTCGGCGTTCATCTCGTAGGATTGCCGCCGCAGCGCGCGCCCCACCACCTGCTCGCACAGAAGCTGCGTGCCGAAGGCGCGCACGCCGAGGATGTGGGTGACGGTGTTGGTGTCCCATCCCTCGGTCAGCATGGAGACGGAGACGACGCAGCGCACCGTCTCGCCGAGCCGCCCCTTGCGGCCGACCGTGTTCATCACCTCGCGCAGCAGCTCGGCGTCCGAGATCGCCTCGGCCCCGGTCGCCGGCGCCCTCGCGCTGCATCTTCTCGCGGCGGAAGACGTCGATTTCCGGACCGACCGCGGCGCGGAAAGCCGGGTCCAGCGCCTCGCCGGAATCGACCTGCTCGCTGTCGATCAGCAGCGTGTTCGGCCGCGCGAGGCGCGCGCCGTGCTCGTCGTAGTTCCGGAACAGCTTCAGGTGGCCGTCGATGAAGCGGTTCTGCTCGTCCTCGCCATCCCGCTCGAAGCCGGAGATCCATTCATAGACCAGCTCCGAGGTCGAGGTGTTGTTGCACACCACGATGAAGACGGGCGGCACCTCGATGCCGGCGCGCTCCCATTGCTCGAACGTCTTCTCGTAATGGCCGTACAGGGCGTAGAGCGCCGTTTGCAGCTCGTTCGGAAGCGCGAGGGGGTTGCCCTTGCCGCCCTTGGCGCGGCCCATCTTCGGCATGTCCTTGCGGATATGTTCCCACAGGTTGCGGTAGATCGGCACGTCGGCGCCCGGCAGGTTGTCGGAGACCGGGATGCGCGGCAGCTTGACGATGCCGCACTCGATCGCGTCCATCAGCGAGAAGTCGCTGACGGTCCAGGGGAACAGCGTGCCCTCGCGGTAGCCGGAGCCGCGCAGGAAGAACGGCGTGGCCGAGAGGTCGTAGAGGGCGGTGATGCCGAGCTTGCGCTTGACCGCCTCCAGCCCGGCGATCCAGAGCCGCGCCGCCTCGTTGTTGCTCTTCGCCTCCTCGCGCTCGTCGGCGGAAATCTCCTCGTCGCTGTCCGGCTTCTCCCGGTAGCAGTGATGCGCCTCGTCGTTCAGGACGACGACGCCCTTGAAGCCCAGCAGGTCGTTCGCGACCCGATGCAGCATCTGGCCGTCGTTCTCGATCGTGTCGGGCGGCGCGTCGCGGCCCTGGAGCAGCGAGCGGCCGGTCTTGCTGATCTCCAGCGTCTCGCGCGGCTTGAAGGCGTGGTAGTTGGTGATGACGATCTTCGCGCGATCGATGTCCGGCAGCATGTCGGCCGGGACCAGCTCGCGCCCGCGATAGTAGCTGTCCGGGTCGTTCGGCTGCAGGACGCGCAGCCGGTCCTTGATGGTGATGCCGGGGGTCACGACCAGGAAGCCGCGGCTGTACAGGCTGCTTCCGGGCGTGCGCACCGCGTTGACGGTCTGCCAGGCGATCAGCATCGCCATGACGGTCGTCTTGCCGCTGCCGGTCGCCATCTTCAGCGCGACCCGGAACAGCTCGGGGTTGGCCTGCTCGTTGGCGCCTTGCAGGTGCTTGCGGAACCGCTCGTAGCGGCGGTCCCGCCGGGCGACCTCGGCCAGCCAGATCGCCGTCTCGACGGCCTCGACCTGGCAGAAGAACGGCCGGACGGTCTGGAACGGATGGCGGCGCCAGTGCTGGAGCAGGCGCTGGGTGGCGGGAGTCACGCCCCAATCGGCGGGATTCGGCAGCGCCCGCCAGTCTGTCGACGGCGCTGCGGATTTCGTTGATCAGGTTGTTGGTCGTGTACTCCTGCTCGGCCGTCGAGAGGCCCTGTGCGTCCGGCAGCACGAAGCTCGCCTGGTCCGACTTTCGCTGCTTCTTCCGTGGCTTCGGGACCGGCGTGATCAGCTCCGACCGCCGCCGGCCGGAAACCGGCGGCACGTCCAGCGGCTGCCCGTCAGCGTCCAGGGCGTGATGCTGGGTCGGCGCGGTCGTAGGGGGAATTGAGGATCGGGTGGTCGAAAAAGCTTGACGACATAAGCCGGTGGCGTCCTCGCAAGTCGGGCACAACCGAGTGTGCCGCTTGGGCCCACCGATGTCACTGCGTTCTGATCAAAGCGGGCCCCCTACAGAGCACCACGAGACCCCAATGCACACAGCTATCGGCGTCGTCGCTACAGGCTTCCTGCTGACCGCCGGCGCTGCGATAGCGCAGCCCCAGCCAGCCTTGGCGTGGTTGCAGGGACCGCCCCCTCCGTTACAGCCCGCAGGCGAGACAGACCGCATCATTACACAGAGCCTCGAAGCCGTCGGCGAACGCTACCGAGGTGCGCCTGCATATTATAACGGCGGTATTTACGGCGACATAATCGGAACCTTCTTCGGCCTCCTGGCAACCGGTGCGTACGCGCAGGCCCATGAACTGCGGGAGGGCGTTTGCGCGGCCTGGCGAGTGATGCCGTCAAATGGCCCGTTCGTCGGCCAGGCCGTGGTCGGCGGAATCGAGGTCAGCCTCGACAAGATGTGCGGTGTAGGAAAATAACCAAGCGCTGCCATGTTCAGGACGGGGCTGCTCGGCCGGTTGGTCGGGTAGCGCCCAATGCCGGCACCCGCTATGGGGCGGCTGCCGAGTGCCGGAGCCAGGCGGCCTGACCCCTCACCGGCCTGCACGCCCCGGAACTTCGTCAGAACTTCGTCGGGTCGCGGCCTGCTGACGGGCATCGCTACCGGGGAGCGGCTACCAATCAGCCAATACTCCCCGGCGCGGAGGTCAGCGTGGCAGGACGCCGGACGCCTTGGCCATATGCGTGGCGATGGCGTCCATCAGAGGCGGGGAAAGGCAATCGTACGGCTCAAGGCCGAGTTCCTTCAGCCTGCCGCGAATCCCGCCCATCCGCTCCGGGCTGACCCCGGATTCGATCGCGGATGATACAAAGGCAGCAAATTCCGGCGCAGGCCAGCCAGCTTCCTCGAACAGCTCGGGATGCACGAAATCCAGCCCGTAGAAAGGGTGGTTCTTGTTCTCAATTCGTCCGAACATATGCACACCGCAATCCCTGCACGAATAGCGGTGGATGGCCGCGGCTGAATCCACCACCTGAAGCTTGCTTTCATTGTCCGTCACTGTGAGGTGGTCGTGCGGAACGACGGCCACGAGGGAGAAGATCGCGCCGGCCGGCTTCCAGCATTTGGTGCAACCGCAGGCGTGATTATGGGCGATCGCACCTTCGATCCCGACCCTCACTGGGTTTTGCGAGCATCGACAAACCAATGTGCCGCCGCTGAAATTGGTCGTGCTCCGCGACACTCCATGGTCGACCGCCGGATGAATTCGGATTGCCTCGGACATCGTGTCTTCCTCCCGTCTGCTCCGTTTTGCTGCCGCCTGCACTTTCCGCTCGCGGCGCCGATATCATTTTATAAGCCAACCAACCTTATCCACAGGCGGGTGCGCCGTCAAAGGTCTATTCTTGGTGGATCTGGACCCAGACCGAATCGATTGGTCGAGTGAACTCAACGTCCAGCAGCACTTGTGGAAGGATTCTGGTTGAGCGCTGATTACATGCTTCGCTCTGGGCCGCAGCGGCGGATCTACGCCGACGCGCTGCGCGAGGCGTTGGTCGTGGTCTGCGAGGCGTCCGACCGGGTTTTGCGGCACCGCGAAAGTGGTCGGAGTCAGACACGGAGGGTCGGGGCGTACGTCACCTCAAAGCCGCCGATCCGACAGTCACGAAGGATTTCTGGCCTGAACTGCAGGCCGTGGCCGGGTGCTTCCGGGGGCCGAAGCATCCCGTTTACCGGAATGGCTGGGGTTATCCAGAGGTCGTTGTTCCAGTCCATGTACTCGAGGTAGCTCGCATTGGATACCGAGGCCAGCACATGCACGACAAGCTCGTGGAACAAGTGCGGCGCGATCTGGATTCCCCAGGTGTCGGCAACCGCCGCGATCTTGCGTAGCTCCGTCAGGCCGCCCCGCATGGGATCGGGCTGCAGAATGGGCGTGCTCGGATGTTCGAAGAACGAACGCAGGTCGAAGCGCGTGAAATGGCTCTCCCCGCCGACCACCCGCGTGCTCAAGGCCGCCGCGACCCGGCGGTAGCCGACGAAGTCCTCGCAGACCACGGGTTCTTCGAGCCAGTAGATGTCCGCCTCGTCGAGATGCCGGCCGGCCTGGATCGCGGTGGCGGCGGTCCAGCCCATGTTTACATCGACCATAATTTCAATGTCCGGCCCCAGCGCCTCCCGCATGGCATGCACGTTGCGCACGTCCTCGCGCCAGGGGCGGATATGGGCCACCTGCATCTTGATCGCCTTGAAGCCCATATCCGTGAATTCCCGGGCTCGCGCGATCATGCCGTCACGGCCGAGTCCGCGCCAGCAGCCGGAGCCATAAGCGGGCACTGCGTCGCGGCACTTGCCCCAAAGCCGATAGAGCGGCAGATCAGACCTCTTGCCGATGATGTCCCACAACGCGATGTCCACCGCGGACAGGCAGAAGACTGCAATGCCGCCCCGGCCGAGCCAGTAGGTGCTCGTCCAAAGGGTCTGCCAGATGCCCTCGATCTCGGTGGCGTCACGTCCCAGCAGCTTGGGCGCGATCATGCTCCGCAAGCAGGCATCCAGGGCTTCGAGCCCACCCGCGAGCGGCTGCAGATAGCTCATGCCGACAATGCCGCCGCGGGTCTTGATCTCCAGCACAAGCAACTCGCGATGGGTGGGAGGCATGATGCCGTTGGCTGGCGGCTCGCCCGACCACGGCACACGAAGCAGGGTCGTGCCGACCGTCGTGATCGTCGTGTCCATCAAGGTGGTCCCTTCCAAACGTGGAGACGATCCGGCGTTCTCGCCTTCAATGAATCGCGGAGGGCACGTCCTGGCCGAAATACGCATGCTCCAGCCGGGAGGGCAGATCGGGCGCGGTTGTCGGTGCCTCCAGGACGATCCGCCCGCGCGCCAAGGCATAGACCCGGTCGGCCAAGTTGAGGGCCTTCTCGATCAACTGCTCAACCAGCAGGACCGAGGTGCCGCGCTCGCGCAGGCTGCGCGCGACCGACAGCACGCGGTCTACCAGCACCGGCGAGAGGCCGGCCGAGGGTTCGTCCAGCATCAGCAGGCGCGGCCGCCGCACGAGGCCCTGCGCCACTGCGAGCATTTGCTGCTGCCCGCCCGACAGCGCGCCGGCGCGGTCATGGCGCTTCTCAGCGATTTCCGGGAAGAAGGACAATGCCTCCTCGACTCGCGCGGCACGCTCCGCGCGTGGCAAATCGTAGCCGGCCAGCAGGAGGTTGTCGGCCACGGAGATCTGGGCGAAGACGCGATGCCCCTGGATCACATGCACCAGACCGGCGCGCGCCGTTTCGCGCGGGCCTACCCCGCTCATCGGGCGCCCGCCAAAGTGCACGCTGCCGGCACTCCACGGCAGCAGCCCGGCGATGGCGCACAAGAGCGTGGTCTTGCCCGCCCCGTTCGGTCCCAGCAGCGCGACGATCTCACCTGCGCCGACCGTCAGATCGACGCCGTGCAGGACACGGATCTTGCCGTAGCCGCTCCGCAGATCGCGGACGTCGAGCAAAAACTCAGGCCCCGAGGTAGGCACTGACGACATCCTTGTGCGCACGGATTTCGGCGGGGGTGCCGGTGGCGAGCTGCTTGCCCAGGTTCAGCACTGTAACCCGGTCGCAGATGTCGAAGATCAGATCGGCATGGTGCTCCACAAGCAGCACGCCGGTACCCCGCCGGCCGATTTCGGTGATCAGTTCGCCGAGCCGGCCGATCTCCTCGGCAGACAGGCCCGCGGCCGGCTCGTCGAGGAGCAGGAAGGCCGGGTTGAGCATCAGCGCGCGGGCGATCTCCACGAAACGCAACTCACTGTGCTGCAGCCGGTCCGCGCGCACGCCAGCGAGCGCCTCGAGCCCCACGGTGCGCAGCGCCGTCAGCGCGTGCCCGCGCATCGCCGCTTCATCGCGCACGTGCCGCGGCAGACCGAGCATGGATTCCACGAAGCTCCCCCGCCCCCTGACCATGCCGCCGATCATCACGTTGTCCAGCACGGAAGCTTCGCCAACCAGCTTCGGGGTCTGGAAGGTGCGCGCGATGCCATACGTCGCGCGGCTCTGCGGCGCGGCGGGCGGGAGCGCATGATCTCCCAGCCGCACCCTGCCGGCTTCGGGGCGATAGTAGCCGGAGATCACGTTAAGCGTGGTCGTCTTGCCGGAGCCGTTCGGGCCGATCAGTCCATGCACTTCGCCCGACCGGATCGCCACGCTGAGCCCGTCAATCGCGCGCACACCGCCGAAGCTCAGCACGACGTCTTCAAGCGTGATGGCGGAGCGCGCCGCATCGTGGTCCAGCACCCGTGCCAGCAGCGCCGGGTGCGGGAGGATGGCGCGGTTGCTTTCGAGCGGCCTGCGGTTCTTGAAGTCCAGCAGCTCCGCGATGCCACCTGGCGCGACGAGCACGATGACCAGCAGCAGCGCCGCATAGAGAAAGGTGGACCATGCCACCAGGGGCGCGGCGAATTCCGGCAGCACGGTGAGCAGGATCGTGCCGAGCAGCGGGCCCAGGATAGAGCCGCGGCCGCCGATCAGGATGGCGATGAAGAACAGGACCGAGAGGTCGAAGGTGAAGGCGTCCGGCGTGATGTATGATTGCAACGAGGCGAACAGGCCGCCGGCGACCGCGGCGGTCGCGCCCGAGAACAGAAAGATGGCGACCAGCAGGGCGGACTTGGAGATGCCCGTAGCCTCCGCCGCCACCTCGGCATCGCGGATCGCCACCAGCCCCCGTCCGAAGCGGCTGTGGGCGATATTGGCGCTCATCCAGGTGCAGAGCGCCGCCGCCCCCAGGCAGAAATAGAACAGCCCCCATGCGCCGGAAAACAGCCCGGTCAGCACCGGGCCGGCCAGTCCGATGCCGCCGCCGGTCACGCTCTGCCAGGCGAGCGCGATTTGCGTGAGGATGGTGGCAAAGCCCAGGGTGGTCATGGCGAAGTAGAAGGTGCGCAACCGCAGCGCCGGCAGGCCGATGATCAAGCCGAAGACGGCGCCAACGACCGCCGAAATGCCGAGCGCGACGTAAGACGAAACGCCGGGCAGCACGTTCCCGGCGACCAGCACGCTCGTGGTGTAGGCACCGAGCGTGAGCAACGCGACCCAACCGATCGCGATCTGGCCGGCAAAGCCGACCACGAGATTGAGCCCGGCGACCAGCACCCAGTAGGCGCAGGCGCGGGTCGCGATCAGCCCCCAATAGGCGCCGCCGAAAAGTGGGAGACAGGCCGCTGCACCGAACAGCACCAGGAAAGGCAGCACCCGCCCCAGGAGTTGCCCCGGCCGGGCCGCGACGGACGGGGGCAGGCGGGTGGCCCTGCTTCCGTCCATCACACGCGACGGGCGGCTGGAGTGCCGAACAGGCCCTCGGGCGCGACCAGCAAAGCCACGATGAAGACCGCGAACACGGCGACGGAGGCAAACACGCCACCGACGACGAAATTCGCCGCCTGCTGGAACAGTCCGAGCGCAAATCCCGCGATCACGGCGCCACGATTATTGCCCATCCCGCCGAGCGCCACCGGGATGAAGCCATAGAAGTTGAGCAGCGGAGCATTGGCGAAGAAGGCCAGCAGCACCTCGCCTCCGCAAAAGCCGGCGAGGCCACCAATCATGCCCGCCATGGCGTAGCTTGCCATGCGCAGGTTCTGCTCCGGCAAGCCGAGTGCCCTGGCGGCGAAATTGTCCTCGGCGATCGCCAGGAAGGCGCGGCCGACCAGCGTACGGCGATAGAGAAATTCGAGCCCCCCGAGGGTCACCGCGCAGCCGAGCACCGGCAGCCAGAACCGCTCGTCCAGCGCGCCCGAGCCCAGGCCGATCAGGCGCGGGAACGGCTGCGGCTCCGTGCTCCACTCGATGGCGGTGAACTGCTGCAACATCAGCGCGAAAGCCAGCGTGGACAGCACGTAGAGATGCTTCTCGAGGCTGCCCAGTACCGGCCGCACGGCGACGATCTCGGTGACGACCCCGATGACCGCGCAACAGCCGAGCATGGCGATGAGGCCCACCAGCACCGGCAGGCCAAGCCGGTCGATGAACAGCGCACCGAAGACGCCGCCCAACATGCCGAGCACCCCGGCGGTGAAGCTGAACACGCGCGAGGCGGTGAACATGACATTGTACGTGATGCCGATAAGCGCATAGACGCCGCCCATCGCCAACCCGTAGCCGACGATCGATTGTAGCATCGGCTCAGCTGTAGCCGGGTGCCAGCGTGAATGCCCCGTTGCGCACCGAGTTCGCCTTCGACATCACCACTTCATCCGTCGGGTAGCCATTGTGCTCCGTCGGCGTGAATGTGTAGTCGCCGAACAGCCCCGGCCATTTCTTCAGCGTATTCCAGTAGCCGATAATGTCCTTCGAGTTGCTGGAGCCGGTCTTGGCGACGGCCTCGGCGACCAGGTTCACCGCATCGACCGCCTCGGCCACCCACCAGAGCGAGGTGTCCGACAACTCGATCTTGCCCGTTACCTCATCGACGAAGGCCTGCGTCCGCGCCGGCAGCTTGCCGCTAGCGTCGTAGCTGCAATTCTTGTAGCCGACGATGTACACTTTCTCCCAGTACTCCGGCTTTTCGAGCAGATGGGCGACATCGCCGGAGCCCATCGCGGGATGACCGGAGAACACCACGTCCCAGCCGATCCGCCCGCGCGCATTCATCATGCGCGCATCGAGGCCGGTGCTGTCGCTCCAGACCACCACCACCTCGGCGCCGGCATTCTTGGCCCTCAACAGATCAGGCGAGGTGTCCTGCGCGTTGGCGTCGATCACCGCCTGATAGACTACCTTGGCGCCGGCCTTCTTGAAGTTCTCCACCGAGGCGCCGACCGCGGTGGTGCCGTAGCCGGTATTGTCTCCGAGCACGGCCACGGACTTGGCTTTGAGGACGTTGAGACAGTAGTTCCGATTGGCGTCGTCCCATTGCGTGTTGCTCGGCGACAGCCGGAACGCGTTCGGGTATGTTTGCGGGTTGATCAGCCGATCGACCACACCGATCGTCAGGTTCGGCACCTTGAAGCGGGCCAGGATCGGCGTCGTCGCCAGTGACTTGCCCGAGTTGGTGGGTCCGAAGACGGCAGCGACCTTGATCCGCGAGGCCAGTTCGGTGGCGGCGTTCACCGCCTTGGTCGGATCGCCCTGAGTATCGCGCGTGACGACCTCGATCTTCCGTCCCTTCACCCCGCCGGCCGCGTTGATCTTGTTCACCGCGTACAGGACGCCGCGGTTGTAGCCGATCCCGGGTGCGGAGTTAGCGCCGGTCAGTGCCGCCAGCCAGCCGAAGCGGATCGGCGCGGTGTCGGCGATCGCCGGGCGAGCCAAACCCGTTGCGGCCAATGCACCGGCAGAACCCAGTGTGAACGTGCGACGCGTGAATGCCATCCGAAAGTGCCCTGTTTCAACATTTCAGGAGAAGCAACGCAGCACCTATGGCACGCGCAACCGGGGCTGCTGTCAATGCTCCCCGGACAGTGTTGCAGGGCAATCGAGCTAACAGCGGCGGGCTTTCGGAGCGGCGTGAACTACGGTTTGTAGGCAGGCTCGTGAAGGGAGACCCCCGATGGAGCTAGCTGACCCGGTTTCCGGGTTTTCAGCCCGTGAGGAGCTTGGCGGAGGCCAGCCGCGAATACCCAGCCTGTTGTCAGAGCAGCACGGCCACTGGTGTGGGAGACGAACTTGCGCAGTCACCGGGCGACGAGGTGCCAGGGGTCGCGGGCCCGGCTGCTCGGTTGCGCGACCAGGCCGAGGCCACCTGCGGCGAGTTCGGTCTGGAGCGCTGCGTTCCAGTAGCCGCCGTCACCCAGCGCCCAGCCGGTGAGGCCGTTGGGAAGTTGGGGCGCGACGGCCTGATCGGCGTGGTTCGCGGGGGCGAGCGTCGTGGCGGTGACCACGCCGGGTCAGGAGACGCGCAGGTGGTGGCGAGGCGACACGGCCCTTCCCCGCCCGTGACGATGGCTTGCGAGCCGCGAGCGCCTGCCGCTCGCCATACTTCATGCCTTGCTTGAGCTCATCCGAATCGAGGAAGAACACCGCGTAATAGTCGTCGTAGTACTCGCCGGCCGGGTCGAGGTGAAAAGTCGGCCATAGAACGCCTCGGATCTCCTCCTAGTCGCTAACCCGGATGACGAGATGGTCGATCCCGACGACCCGTACCATGCCACGCTCCCGCTCTGCTTGCCGTCCTGTCAGGATCCCGCGACGATAGCACGCACGGCGGCAGACGGGAGGAGAGTGCGGTGGCGCGCTTCGCGGCGATCGGGTTGGATCATCGGCACATCTACGACATGACACAGGGGCTGCTCTCGGCCGGGCAGGACTGCGTCGGCTACTGCCCCGAGACCACCGACCCGCGTGTGCTGGCGGGATTTCGCAAGCGGTTCCCCGACATTCCCGCGATGGAGCGCGAGCAGCTGCTGGGCGATCCCTCGATCGATCTCATCGCGATCGCGGCGGTTCCGTCCGAGCGCGCCCCGCTCGCCATTCGAGCGATGCGGCGTGCCAAGGATGTGATGGTGGACAAGCCCGGTGCCACGACCCTCGCGCAACTGGCCGAGGTCGAGCGCGCTGTCGCGGAGACGGGTCGCATCTGGTCGGTCTGCCTCGGTCGCCTGACCTCGCCCGCGGTGCAGGAGGCGCTGCGCTTGACGCGCGCGGGCGAGATCGGCCGGCTGGTGCACACCACCTCGCTCGCGCCGCATCGGCTCAACCGCGCGCTGCGCCCGTCCTGGTTCTTCGATCATGCTGCCTACGGCGGGATCATCAACGACATCGGCTCGCACGCGATCGACCAGTTCCTCGCGTTCTCGGACGCGACGGAAGCCGAGGTCGTCTCCAGCACCGTGGGGGCGTTCGGCACCGCGCCCGCAGGGTTCGAGGACTTCGCCGAGATCATTCTTGCGACGCAGACGGCCCGAGGCTACATCCGGCTCGACTGGTTCACCCCCGACGGCCTGCCGACCTGGGGCGACGGACGGCTGTTCGTCCTCGGCACCGAGGGCACGATCGAGGTCCGCAAGAACCTGGACCTCGCCGGACGCGCCGGCACCGACCACCTGTTCCTGGTCACCCGCAGCGAGACAAAGCACATCGACTGCAGCCGGATGGAGGTGGCGTATTACCGCGACTTCGCCGCTGACGTCGCGGAGCGCACCGAGCGAGCGATGCCGCAGGCGCAGGTGTTTGCCGTATGCCGGCTGGCGCTCGTGGCGCAGAAACAGGCCGCGCGGTTCACTCCGGTGTCGGTCGAGACGTGACGCGGCTGGGGTGCCAGGCGCCGGCGCAGGTGTCACAGGTCGGGTCGACGATTCAGCCTCTGCTGACTGGCCACAGCCGAGACTGGCGACCGCCTCGGGTGACGCTTAGGCTCCCGACCACAAGGGAAGGGATCGATGATACTCCAGCGGCTCGGCGTTGCGCCTTGCCGCCTGAGCCTGACCGCCGAGCGCAGCCAGGAACTTCCCCGGGACGAGGGGAGTAAGGGACGACCTCCCCCGGGCCCAACCTCAGGCGTATCCTGCGCTCAAGCTAGCAGGAGACCTCGCATGCCTCAGTCCGGACAGGTCGCCATCGTGACGGGCGGCGGCCGCGGCATCGGCCGCGCCATCGCACTGCGCCTGGCGAGCACGGGCGCCGCAGTCTGCGTGAACTATGCCGCCCATGCAGACGCGGCCAATCGGGTCGCCTCTGAAATCACCGCGGCCGGCGGCCATGCCATCGCGGCCCAGGCCGACGTCGCGGACGCGGAGGCGATCGGCCGCATGGTCGCCCGCGCCGAGGCCGAGCTCGGACTCATCACCATCCTGGTGAACAACGCCGGCGTGGGCTCGGGCGGCGCCGGCTCGCTCGACACATTCGACCCTGCGCAGATGGCCCGCATGCGCGCGGTGAACGCGGACGGCGTCATCCACACCGTGCGCGCCGTCGCCCCCGGCATGAAAGCCCGCGGCTATGGCCGGATCGTCAACATCGCCTCCAACGCGGCCATCGGCACCGGCCTGCCCGGCACCACCTTCTATGCCGCAAGCAAGGCCGAGGTGCTGATCCTGACCCGCCGCTTCGCCATGGAGCTGGGCCGCTCCGGCATCACGGTGAACGCCATCGCGCCGGGCTGGATCGTCACCGACATGACCCGCTCCGGCGTGACGGAAGAGGCGTTCGCCGAGCGGGTCCGGATGCTGAGCGAGCGCGCGATGGTCGGCCGCGCTGGCGCCCCGGACGACATCGCCAATGCCGTTGCCTTCCTCGCGAGCCCAGCATCGAGCTTTGTGACCGCGCAGGTCCTGACCGTGGATGGCGGGCGGATGGACTACATCGGGCATGCGTGAACCGCTGTAGATTCCGGAACAGCGTGTACCCGGTCTCGCCGACTATAAGGGATGGACTATTCCGGATGATCGAGGCGCTCGATCGGCAAAGCAGTAACGTTCGGGTTGGCTATGTTTCTTGGTCTCACGTTCGTAGACAACGCAGCATATCGGGAATATGTCCAGAAACCCTTCGGTGCCGAGGTTCTGGATGTGGGAAGCGCCGCGGTGGCGCACGTCGCCTACGCGGATAAGGCGCCGTTCATTGCCTTCCGCAGTCTGTCTGATCTCGCGGGCGGCGGCGCGGGTGACCTCGCACTGCGGGAGCGTCAAGTTGAGGGCGGTCCTTCGTTGGAGCTTCCGAGGCGGCCCTGGGCGCGCTGTCGCCAAGCCTCAATGCTGACTCCTTCTGTTTTCTCGCCAATGCGGTGCGGATTGGCGATCCTGCGTTCATGGCGCTGCGCGTCGGGCAGCATTCGCCACAGCACGTGACGTCAGTGGCGTCAGCCAGCCCCTCGATCCCTTGGCGACGCTGGGCACGCCTCGATGCACCTATACCACCTTCCGGACAATGTGGTGTCGGTTGCTTGTGTGGGGCCGCACTTCGGTCGGCCAGCGGCCCAGTTCCGCCGTCTCGGCCCAAGCCGCGCTGGTCAGGACGTCGGGACTGTCGATCTCATAGATCGCTACGTATCTAGGTGCTCCGTCCCCGGTTAGCGGTTTCGTCTGCCCACCGATGCTGAAGCTGGCGGGCTCGGTGCGCAGCCGCGTGACCGAACGAACACCCGGCACCTTCAGCAGGTTGGGCACGTGTTCGCTGTCGTAGACCTCATTGAAGAGCGCCTCTTTCTCGGGAGTCACATCCATGCTCACGATGAACACGTATTTCGTCGAGACCGGCATCGCGTTCCTCCTCCGGCGCGGCATTCGTTCCAGCTGTCCCATTTGTGCTGGCTCTACAGCCCGCTTTGTCTGCGTCGTCCCTAACGGGGGGCAATCTTGGTGTCCCTCAGCCTTCGACCAGCACTCCCGGGTTCATAATCGTCTCCGGATCAAAGGTCCTCTTCGCTGCACGCAGCGCATCAGCGAACAACGCCGGACGTTCGCGATCGTACCAGGGTCTATGCTCGCGGCCGACGGCGTGGTGATGCGTGATTGTGCCGCCGGCCTCGATCAGAGCATCGCTGGCCGCCCTTTTGATCGCCTGCCATTGCGGAATCAGTTCTCCGTGGCGGCCAGGCGCATGGAAGGTGAAATAGGGCGCCGGCCCATCGGGATAGACATGCGTGAACCGGCAGGTGACCTGACCGGGCCGTCCGGTGGCCTCTCGGATGGCCTGCTCGGTGGCCTGCACCACAGCCGCGTGGAGCGCCTCGAACCGGTCCCAGGTGATGGCCGTCTCGAACGTGTCGGTGATGATGGCGCGCGGCACCATTCGCTCCCGGGCGTAGGGCATGCGGATGAACGCATTGCGCCACCGGGCTGCCGCCCCATGACGGTCCTCGCTCTCGTCGGCGCCTTCCGGCGTGCCGCCATGATCGGCACAGCACGCCAGGGCACGTCGCATCCAGGCGCCCACTTCGTGATCCGCCGACTCGAACGCGAGCACCATGATTGCGTTCTGTCCGTCCCCCGACCCGGTGTTGCGCGCTTCGTTGGGATCAAGGATGCGACAGTTCGAGGGATAAAGTCCCGACTGGCTGACCGCGCGCACGGCGCGTGCCGCGGCGTAGAAATCCTTGAACAGGACGACTTTGCCGGCCCGGAACTTTGGGCGGTCTTGAACGCGCATCCAGGCTTGCGTGATCACGCCGAGAATCCCCTCCGAGCCGATGAACATCCGATCGGGGCTTGGCCCTGCCCCAGAGCCCGGAAGCCGGCGCGTCTCGATAACGCCTGCTGGGGTGACAACACGGAGGTTCTCAACAAAGTCGTCGATATGGGTATAGAGGCTGGCGAAGTGGCCACCGGATCGTGTCGCTATCCAGCCGCCCAGAGTCGAATACTCGAAGCTTTGCGGAAAGTGCCGTAACGTGAGGCCATGCGGCTTGAGCTGAGCTTCTAGCGCGGGGCCGAAGATCCCGCCCTGGATACATGCCGCACGAGACACGCGGTCCACCTCCACGACCTTGCCCATCGCGCGCAAATCGAGGGTGACCAGAGGCCGTTCGCGTGCGGCCTCGACCGTGACGCCGCCCACCACCGAGCTGCCGCCCCCGAACGGGACGAACATTGCCCCTGCGCCTGCGGCCCACTCCATAATGGCACCCACCTCCTGCTCGCTCCGGGGATAGGCGACAACATCGGGTGCGCGGGCGTAGTCGTTCAGCATGCCCAGGACGGTGTCTTGGTAAGATTTCCCGAAGGCGTGGGCGGCACGGTCATAGCGCTCCACTGAGCAGAGCCCGGATAGTGTCGTGGGAGGAGAGAGGCGCGGTTCACGCAACGCGACTTCCTCCAGCGTGGGAACCGGCACCGACGTGAACTCGGTGGTGCCGAACAAGTCACCGTAAGTCCGAAGAGCGAAAGTCTCCTCCTCCGGGGTCATTGTCTCGCCTTCGCGGCCCCACCCGAAATGCTTGAGCCGAGGCTCGGCCATTGTTTCCTCCTCACGGTGGCCCCGCGAGCAGTGGACTGCTCCCTACGTCCCGGGTCAACGGCAACCACCCGCATTCGGCCTGACTTGGCAACGCGAAGTGCCGCCCCCGCCCGATCGCCACCATCAGCACGATTGCAGCGTCGATCCTCTGCTCCGGTCGCGGCTTGCGCGGGTAGACGTTGCCACGGGCATCGTAGCGCGCCACCACGGTGCCGATGCATCACTCGAGGCCGGGATTTCCGTCGCGGCGTAGCGCTGGGCAATCTGCGTCGCGTCTCACGGGCCATGGGAAGGAGACCACGCGGACGCGCCGACGGAGGTCAAGGCCATGCCGTGATCAGTGCTGCGACTTCGCCGGCCTGGCTCGTCCAGGGCCTGAGAGGTGTTCACGGCTTCGACAAAGGTCAAAACTGCGGCCGGTCCATCCGCCCCACGGTCAGCGCTGCTGCAAGACGCTATCCGCCTGGTTGATTGCACCATCTGCGCCCTGCATGGCTCGTAAGGCTTGCTCCCGCCCGCTCCAGGCTCGATCGTTGTCGAGAACGCTATCATAGAGTTGGTTCTGTGCGGCAGTGCCGGCCACCACCGGTTGCCTGTTCCAGGAGTTGAACTGGCTGGTGGCGCCGACCCCGAGCAGGTAGCCTTTACCCAGCCGACGCAGCGCCATCTCGACCGCGTCCACACCGTAGATGCTGTCCGCCGTGGCCCAAGCAAAGAGCACATTGGCTGCCATGGCGCGCTCGATCATGCCTATTGCCAGTTTCGGCTTGATGGCAAACCTGACCGCTTCTGGTGCCGCTGAGGAAGACAGCCTCTGCTTCCGGCCGATCCGCCTGATTGCCAGCTGCATAGGCACGCTCTGTTGTTTCCTTATAGATGTTCTGCACCCCCTCCAGCCGTGCCGCGCCCACTACATTAAACCCATGCAGCACCAAATGCGCACGCCCACGCTCGGTCAGATCGGCATTGTAAGGTGCCGCATACGCAATCCGTCGAGCGCCGAGGCAATCAAATGCCTTCAGCACGCTGCCGAAGGCGGTCACGATCCGCGTTTGGGCGGATAGGACGTCCTCCACAGGATCCTGCGGTCAGGAAGGAACGAGCCCATGAAAATCGTCAGAGTGTTTGCCATTCCAATGTCGGCACCCGTTCCGGGGGAGAAGCGCCACCGCACCGACCTCGGAACGAAAGTCAAGAGCGACGCGACACTCATTCGCGTTGACACCGACGAGGGGCTCACCGGCATTGGCGCGGCTCTTGGAACGCCGCCGATTGTCACAGCAATCGTGGAGCACGAGCTGGCGCCCGAATGCGTCGGCGACGATCCCATGTTCTCCGAGCGTATCTACGAGAAAATGTATAACGGCTCACGCGCCCGGCCGGCGCTCGAGCGTGGCGTGACACAAGCCGATGAAAGTCGGCGTCGGGGTGTCATCATGGAAGCGATCGCGGGCGTCGACATCGCAGTGTGGGACGTAAAGGCGCAGTCGCTCGGCATTCCGCTCTACCAAGCGCTTGGTGCGGCGCGCAATTCGGTACGAGGCTATGCCAGCGGTGGATGGGCGCCAGGCGACGAGGCCGAGGCGGAACTCGCGGGCTACGCGGCCAAGGGCTTCACTGCTGCGAAGATGCGCGTGGTCGGACGCGATGGGTTTTCGATCGCCAACTGTGTGCGCCGGGTACAGGCAGCTCGCCGTGGGCTTGGCCCGAATGTCGAACTGATGATCGACGCGCATGGTTCACTTGAGGTTGCGACTGCCATCAAGCTTTCCAAGAAGCTTGAGCCCTACGACATTGCCTGGTTCGAGGAGCCGGTGTCGCCGGACGATCACGCCGGTCAGGCGGAAGTGCGCCGTTCAACGAGCATCCCGATCGCCTCGGGTGAGCGCGAATTCACGCGGTTCGACTTCCTGGACCTGCTTGAACGGCGTGCTCTCGATATCGCACAGCCGGACGTCGCCCGCGCTGGTGGCATGACGGAAATCCGGCGCATTGCGGCGCTGACCTCGGCGCATGGCGTGCGTCTCGCACCACACGCCTGGGGCAGTGGAGTGTTGTTTGCGGCGAGTATTCACGTCGCTATGGCAGCCCCGAACTGCCACATCCTCGAGGTTACGCAGGGATACATGCCGATGATGTGGGACCTTTTTAATGAACCATTCGACATACGGACGGACGGCACCGTGCACGCTCCTGACCGGCCGGGTCTCGGCTTCACATTGCGCGCCGATGCGCTGGAGCGATTCCGGTATGTCGATGGGCCCGAGTTCGTGTTCTAAGCAGCCCACGTGGACGCCAGCGATAGCAATGACTTCCGTCATCCATGACAAACGGGCACTTGGTCGCGGCCATAGCCTCGTGGCGGGTCCATATCGGACACATTATCCTTGGCTGCAGGAGTGAGCGACGCTGCCGGATAATCCAACCTGGATGTACCCCACTATGATCCCGGTGGTGGCACGCAGTGGTGGTTGCGGCAAGTAGTAGAAACTCAGCCGCTTTACTTGCCTATTGACCGGCGAAGAGGGCATCAATTCGGCAGGCTGCATCATTTCGCCAAGTGTGACGGTCCACATGACGAGAGAATTGCCCATCCTAACGGCGGAAGCTTCGGGAGCGGAGCTCACTCCGTTTTGCGATTACACGACCAGCATCTTCTCGTTCCGGTCCTCATACCGAGAACGTGCCGGCTGAAACGCGAGTGCCCGGCCAATCCCCATAATGGTGGTGATATGCATCGATCTTCTGCTCCGGCCACCGCCGGGTCGGACAGAGGTTGCCGCGCCGATCTGCCTTGCCAACCACGTTGCTCGGCCACACGCCAGCACCGGGTTGCTGCCTTCGCGCAGGCGTTGGGTCTAGACCGCCTTTCTGTCTAGAGATCGGCCTGTCGGCATGCGCTAGATCCGTCTATCAGGGCCGCATCATCGGCTCTGGGACCAACATCATCTCCATGAGTGAGCAGCTCCGCGCTGGCGAGATCACGCTCGAGGAGTTCCACGTAAGCGTCGGCGCATGGCCGCGGAATCTGTCGTTCGGCGCGGGCCTGGTATGGGCTACGGTCTCCAGTGCCAGGGGAGTAGTGCGTCGATCTTGTTGATGGGATGATCAGCGATCCGCGCGAGGCCGTCGGTGAGGTATGCCTGCGGATTGATGTCGTTCAGCTTGGCGGTTTCGAGGATGGTGTAGATGCAAGCGGCGCGTTGCCCGCCGGCATCGGACCCACAGAACAGGTAATTCTTGCGGCCCAGGACTGGCCCGCGCATCCCGCGCTCGGCGGCATTGTTGCTCATCTCGAGCCGCCCGTCGCCGAGATAGCGCGACAGCGCCTGCCAGCGCACTAGGGCGTAGCGGATCGCGTTGGCAAGCTCGCTCTTGCCGCTGATCCGGGTGAGCGATGCGTCGAGGAATGTCTTGAGTTGGTCGAGCAGCGGCCGGGCATGTTCGGCGCGCACGGCGAGGCGGCGTTCTGGCGCATATCCGTTGATGTGGCTCTCGATGGCGAACAGGGCGGCGATCTGCTGTAGCGTTTCGAGCGCGATCGGCGAAGCGGTTTGTTGATGCACGTCGAAGAACTTGCGGCGAACGTGGCTCCAGCAGGCCACCCCGATCAAGGGCGGCTCGCCCGCCGGCGTGCTCGGTTTGTAGAGCCGCTCGAAGCCGGCATAGCCGTCGGCGTGCAGGAAGCCTCGACAGCCGCCGAGCAGCGCCTCGGCATGGATGGCCTTGCGATCCGCCGAGTAGCGGTAGAACGCCGCCGGCGGCACGCCCGAACCCCAGGGGCGCTCGTCGCGCACCACGACCCACAGCCGCCCGGTCTTGGTCTTGCCCAGTCCGGGGGCGAGCACCGGGACGGTGGTGTCGTCGGCATGCAGGGCGGCGCCGGCGCGGACGTGGCGGCCGATCGCCTCGGCCAGCGGCGTGAGCAGGAAGACCGCTTGGCCCACCCAGTCGGCGAGCGTCGCGCGATCGAGCGCGACGCCGTCGCGGGCGTAGATGCTGGCTTGGCGGTGCAGCGGGGTGTGGTCGGCGTATTTCGACACCACGACGTGGGTGAGCAGGCCCGGCCCCGGCCGTCCCCGCTCGATCGGCAGCGTCGGCATTGGCGCTTGCACGATGGCCTCGCAGGCGCGGCAGCTCAGCTTGGGGCGGATGTGCTGGATCACCTTGAAGCTGGAGGGGACGTATTCGAGCACCTCGCGCTCGTCCTGCCCGATGCGGCTGAACACCGTGCCGCCGCAGCCCGGGCAGGCGCAGGCGGGCTCATGGACGATGACCTGGCGCGGCAAATGGGACGGCAGCGGCCGCCGGAGCGGCTGACGGCACGCGCGCGCCGTCGCCGGATTGGCCGCGGGGTTGTTCCGCGCCGGATCGGTGGCGCCCCGGGCATTGCTCCCGGCAGCCTCCTCCTCGAGTTCACCGATCAGCAGCTCCAGTTGCTCGATGTCGCGATCGAGCTTCTCCGAGGAGCGGCCGAAGCGGGCGCGCCGCAGCACGGCCAATTGCATCTTCAGCTTCTCGATGTGCAGTGTCTTCGCGTGGATCTCGGCGTCGCGGGCCGTGATCTCGATATCCTTGCGGGCCAACTCGGCCTGCAGGCCTGCCGCGAAGATCCGCAGCGCCTCCGGATCCTCCGGCAGAGGGAGGCTCGCCATCGACATGGCTCAATTCTAGGGCGTTCACTGTCAACAGGACAGGAATTTCAGACACGAACACGGCAAGCCGTCAGACCGCTGCGGGCTTGCGCGGCAGCTCCGCTGCTACCGTGCGGCGCCAGTCGATGGCTTCGATCAGCAGGGCCAACTGCGCCGGTGTCAGGATCATCGCGCCATCAACGATCGGCGGCCAGACGAACTTGCCATTCTCCAGCCGCTTGGCGAACAGACACAATCCGGTGCCGTCGTAATACAAAATCTTCAGGTAGTCGGCTCGCTTGCCGCGAAACAGGAACAGATGGCCCGAGAACGGATCGGCATTCAGCACATGTGCGACCTGAGCGGCCAGGCCATCGAACCCGTAGCGCATGCTCACCGGACGGCACGCCAGGTAAACCTTCGTGCCGGGCGCCACCTGGATCACGAGATCGCCTTCAACACCGCCAGCACGCGCCGCAGCGCACGCTCGTTGACGAAGGCATCCACCCGCAGCCGTGTTCCATTCACCAGATCGATCTCGATCACACCCGGCCGCTCATCCATCGCCGGGCGCGGTACGCTGGCGCGGCCCGGCGGTGTCGTGGCGACCGCGGCGGGGACAACGTGCGCTTCCAGCCCGGGCCCCTCGTCGTCCGCCCGGGTGAACACACCGATCGGAACGAACTCGGGTGCGTCCACGGCAGAAGGCAACCCATCGGACGGCATAGGCATAGCGGGAGGGGTAACATCAGCGACAGGCGAAGACGCGGGCTGCATGGCCCTCCGCCATGTGAAAACGAGGTTGGCGTTCAGCCCATGTCGCCGGGCGACGTCCGCAACCGAAGCACCAGGACGAATAGTCTCCTCGACGATCCGTTGCTTCTCCTCAGGCGACCACGTACGACGCGACCGCTTGGCGATGCCGTCGCTCAATGCGAACACCGCCAACAGCGAACCGAATGCAATCGTGCCTCCTCGGACCGGCGCGATGGTGTCCATTACGCCGATGATGGACACTATCACCTTCAAGAGTACACAAGCATTCGCCAGAAGTTCGCGCGGCGGTAGGCGGCCGTGCGCTTACGCTTACCGTTCCACGAGGCTGAGGCCGCGATGAACCGCAGCGCCGGCCACTGCATGACGATGGGCACCGCCTCCACCATGGCTTCGATGGTCGAGGCGCTCGGCGTCGGCCTGCCGGGGAACGCGGCGATCCCGGCGGTCGATGCGTGCCGCAACGAGCTTGCCCGCATGGCCGGACGACGCATCGTGGGAATGGTGCATGAGGACCTCGTGCTCTCGAAAATCTTGGTTCGTCCCGCCTTCGAGAACGCCATCCGCACGCTCGGCGCCGTCGGCGGATCGACCAATGCCGTTGTTCATCTGCTCGCCATAGCCGGGCGCATCGGCGTCCCGCTTACGCTCGATGATTTCGACGCGCTCGGCCGAGGCATTCACTGCCTCGTGGACCTGATGCCCTCCGGGCGCTTCCTGATGGAAGACTTCTACTACGCCGGCGGGGTGCCTGTGGTGCTGCGCGCGCTCGGCGAGCGCGGGCTGCTGCACAAGGACGCGCTGACGGTGAACGGGCGGACGATCTGGGACAACGTGCGGGACGCGCCGTGCTGGAACGAGACGGTCATCACGCCCTTTTCCGCGCCGTTCAAAGCGGAGGCCGGCATGGCGATCCTGCGCGGCAACCTTGCGCCCGATGGCGCGGTGATCAAGCCGTCCGCCGCCTCGCCCGAGCTGATGCGGCACACCGGCCGGGCCGTCGTCTTCGAGAATATCGAGGAACTGCATCGTCTCAAGGACGACGACTCGCTCGAGATTGACGCGTCCTGCATCATGGTGCTGAAGAACTGCGGCCCGAAAGGCTATCCCGGCATGGCGGAGGTCGGGAACATGCCGATCCCGCAAAAGCTCCTGCGGCAGGGCGTGCGCGACATGATCCGCATCTCGGATGCGCGCATGTCCGGCACCGCCTACGGCACGGTGGTGCTGCACGTCGCGCCCGAGGCGGCAACGGGCGGCCCGCTGGCGCTGGTGCGCAACGGCGATCTGATCACGCTGGACGTCGCGGCGCGCAGCCTCCACCTGCACGTCGGTGACCAGGAGCTCGCTGCACGCCGCACCGCCTGGTCACCGCCCGCGCCGCCTGCCTCCCGCGGCTACGTGCAAGATGTACGTCGATCACGTGCTGCAAGCCAACACCGGCGCCGATCTGGACTTCCTCGTGGGGCGCACCGGCTCGCCCGTGCCCCGCGACAATCACTGAGGAGGAAACCGATGTCTCACGCGACGCGGCCGTACCGGGGGGTGTTTCCGGTCGCGCCGACGGTGTTCGGCGAGGATGGGGAGCTCGATCTCGAGGGCCAGAAGCGCGCGATCGACTTCATGATCGATGCCGGGTCGAACGGCATCTGCATCCTCGCCAACTGGTCCGAGCAGTTCGTGCTGACCGATGCCGAACGGGAGCGCCTCACCGACGTCGTGCTCGGGCACGTGGCCGGCCGGGTTCCCGTGATCGTGACGACCACGCATTTCGGCTCGCGGATCTGCGCCGAGCGCAGCCACCGTGCCCAGGACGCGGGGGCGGCCATGGTCATGGTGATGCCGCCCTATCACGGCGCGACAATCCGGGTGCCGGAGCAAGGCATCTTCGACTTCTTCCGTCGCGTCTCGGACGCGGTCGACATCCCGGTCATGATCCAGGACGCTCCGGTCAGCGGCACGGCGCTGCCGGTTCCCTTCCTCGCCCGCATGGCGCGCGAGATCGCGAATGTCGCGTATTTCAAGATCGAGGTGCCGCAGACGGCCAACAAGCTGCGCGAACTGATCGCTCAAGGCGGCGAGTCGATCCTCGGCCCCTGGGACGGCGAGGAGGGAATTACGCTCCTGGCCGATCTCGACGCCGGCGCGACCGGAGCGATGACCGGGGCCGGCTATCCGGACGGGATCCGCCAGATCGTGGACGCGCATTTCGCGGGCGATCGCGAGGCGGCCGCGGCCGCTTATCAGCACTGGCTGCCGCTGATCAATTTCGAGAACCGCCAGTGCGGCCTGGCGGCCGCCAAGGTGCTGATGAGGGAAGGCGGCGTCATCCGCTCGGAGATGACGCGGCACCCGCTTCTGCCTCTCCATCCCGCGACACGCGCCGGCCTCGTCGAGACTGCCCGGAGGGTTGAACCTCTCGTACTCCGGTGGGGGAGATGAACGGCCCGGCCGGTCATTGATCCATGCCACCTGCTCCGTCGCGCTATCGCGCGATTGCAGGTCCCACGCCGCTGGGCGGATGGCTGGGCGGCCTGCTGAGATGTCACAGCTCGAGTGAGCGAATTCAGCCTGCTGACAGCGGACCAGGGAGGAGGCTGTCGAGCCGGTGGCGGTGTTGTCATCGGTCATGGCCCGGCCACTGCCATGATCAATCAGCGACACCGAGCGTCGAAATTGATCCGAACGGTCGCGCCATCCGTCCGGTGCGAACTGATTCATTCACGGTCGCGTTCCTCAGAAACTGCAGCGCCGCGCCAGTCGGCTTCATCAAGCCGTCGAGCGTGCCGCATAACCCGGTGTCGGGGCGGTGGATTCGAAAAATCGGCGATGTCCTCGAAGTCGCCCTATCGGAGCTCGGGAGCAGCGTTCTCGCGCCGCGAGCGCGTCGAGAACAGCCCTCCATCTGCACTGTAGCGCGTCAGCCACCGCGGTCCGCGCACAGCGGCCCGGCGAGGAAGCCATCCAGGCCGGCGGCACTGCCATCGTCGGTCATGAAGGACTGACGTCTCGCAGTCGACCCGGCGAAGGTGACCTACCTTATCCCCGGCGCGGCCCACCCGGCCCACTGTCATGAGCAGCGCGACCGCAGCACCAAGCGTCCGCTCGGACTGCTTGCGCGACCAGGCGTTGTCGCGGGCGACGCGGCGCCCCCCACAGTGCCGATCCACCATTCGATAGCCGGATTGCCGCCGTGGCGCAGGTGGGCGAGGTGCGTGGCGCGCCCGCAGGCGCCATGCGCGTCGCCTTGCAGTGAGGCGCTGCCGGAGCACTCGGCCTGGGCACCTTCCCAGCCTCGACCCCTCCAAATGCGCCTCTGTTGCGAGATGCCACGAGCACGCGATCGCCGAGGTCAAGACCAGGAGGGACACCGTCACCTAATCCGGCTAATCTACCGAGGTCCCGGTGAGCGACGGTAGATCCTCCCGATGGGTGGTTCAGGTGGATTAGGTGCGTCGGACTAAGGCCTCGATTTTCGATTTTAGGAAGGGAGCCGTTTCGCCGACGTTTGGTGCGTACACGCGCGCGGGGCCGCCGAAACTCACGCTGAAGGGGAGATTCTGGCGGCCGAGCGGCACAGCTGACGGCGAGCAGGTGCATCGTCACGAGCGCTATTCTGAACTGCCGCGGTATGATACGGGGCACCGAACAGCAGGTGTCTAGCAATGAGAGGCCGAAAGCCGCAGCCAAGCCTGATGGCGAAGCTTCACGGAAACCCCGGCAGGCGGAAGCGGCCGACGCACGAGCCTCAGCCGACCGTCGCCACCGTGTACCGAGCCCCCGGCCCACCTCGGTGAGGACGCGCGGATCGAGTGGACGAGACTGACAGCGGAGCTGCGCGCGCTCGGGATCATCACGGTCCTTGATCTGGATCTCCTCGCAGCGTGGTGCACCGCGTGGGGCGACTACGTGCAGGCGGAGCGTGAGCTCCGGCGAGAGGGCCTGGTCGTCGAGTCCAGGGACCGCGGCCTCGTGCGCAATCCCTGGTTCCTGGTCCGCAACAAGGCCATCGAGCAGATGCTGCGGATCGGCAGCGAGTTTGGCCTCTCGCCGGCCAGCCGATCAAGGCTGGGGCAACGCGAACCCGCTCCCGCACCTGATCAGTTCACGGGGCAGGATGGATATCCCAAGCGCAGCCTACAGGAGTTCCTGGCAGCAGGTCCGGCAGGCCTTGGCCATTGAGCTTGGGTAGGGGGATGCGGTCCGTTCTCAGCCCCAGTTGCACGCCTGGCGGCAACCCGGCGGTGGTGCTGGCTCCCTGATCTTGATTCGGTCGCCAGGTCGGCATTCGGCTGCGCGCCCACAAACACCGAATTTCGCGCCCACACACGTGGGGACCCGACCCGGTAAAGGGGATCGCGCCCATACTTTTGACCTTCCCCCGGGGTCGGCGAGGGCCTGAACCGCGCCTACCCAGGCCTCTGCGGTCGGTCGGCTAGGGGTGGTTTCGCCCGCGCTTGCGAGAGTCGCCTCGGCTCCGAGGCTCGGGCAAGGAGATGCGTAAAACGGCGAGCTGCCTAGCTTCGCACAGTTGGGGGTAGGGATGGGGGTAAAAAGGCAAGACGACAGCAGATACAAAGGAGAATCAATGAACTATTGTGAAATTCCGGCGGAGAGGGTGGGATTCGAACCCACGGGTACGCTTGCACGCACAACGGTTTTCGAGACCGCCCCGATCGACCGCTCCGGCACCTCTCCGCAGCGGGCGGGTTATAGGCAGAACCCGGCGCACTCGCAACCGGGCCCGTTGACGAAGGCGCGAGGGGGAAACCATCAATGGACACGGGCGTCTCCCGTCCGGAACAAACGCGGAGGGGAATGGAATGAGGGTGAAATCTGCTGGGTTGCCGGGCCTCGCCGTGATCGGCATGGTCGGCCTTATTTCGTCGTCCGGAGCTCAAGCCACTCCGGTGGATCGATCCGGGCACACCGAGCGCGGCAAGGCGTCTTTCTATTCCGAGCGATTCAACGGTCACAAGATGGCCGACGGCCGCGCCTACAGCCCACATTCCGACGTCGCTGCCAGCAAGACGCTGCCGCTCGGCACCACCGCGAAGGTGGTCAATACCGAAAGCGGCAAGTCGGCAACCGTGCAGGTGGAAGACCGGGGCCCTTACGCGCGCGGACGGCTGATGGACGTGAGTCCGAAGGTCGCCAACACGTTAGGCATGAAGAAGTCCGGGATCGCGCCGGTGGAGGTGAAGCCGATCGCCGTGCCGCAGCCTGACGGCGCGGTGAAGCTGGGGGCCGGGGCGGCGGAAACGCCGCCCGGGCAGGTCGCCGAGGCGGTGCGCACCACAAGGGAACTGTCCGACCGGCGCTGAAAGCTCAGCCCTCCCGCGGCGTGGTGCGCGCGATCGCCGGGTGCTCGGCGATACCGGCGAACCAACTGGCCAGGTGCGAATGAGCATCACGCCAGGGCTCGGCGTTGAAGCGGAAGTCGAGATAGCCCAGGGCGCAAGCCAGGGTGATGGTGCCGATATCGAGGACACCGTGCGGCGGATCGGCCTCCAGTTGGGCCAGCGAGCGATCGACTACGGCCTTCTGGCGGTCCATCCAGGCCCGACGTGCCGCCTCAACGGGATTCGACATCTCGCCCCGACGCCCGACCGCCGCATCCAGGATGCCGTCGCCCGTGGCCTGCTGCTTCAGCGCCCGCCAACGAGCCGGGCCGGCAGGCGGGAATAGCCTGGCGGCGTCCCCGATGCTGTCGAGGAATTCGCAGATCACCGGGCTATCGAACAGCGCCAAGCCATCATCGGCGACCAGACATGGCACTCTCGACAGCGGGTTGGCCTCCAGCAGGGCCGGCGGCGACTCGTGGGGGTTGGCGCGAATTGTTTCAATGCGCCCGTCGATGCCGCGCGTGATCGCACAGGCCATCACCTTGCGCACGAAGGGGCTGGTCGGCGAGTAGAACAGCTTCACGGCAACGCTCCTCGGAAGGCGTCCTCAGAATGCGTCCTTCTGGGCGCGCACGCGGGCGAAGCTCGCCGCGTCCGGAGCGCGCAGGAAGGGGTTGGCCGCCATCTCGTCGCCGAGTCGCGATGGCACGGTGGGCTGGTTGGCTTCGCGCTGGCGCCGCACCTCCTCGGCGCGCGCCCGCAGCGCCGCGTTGTCCGGCTCCACCGTCAGCGCGAAGCGCGCGTTGCTCGCGGTATATTCGTGACCGCAGCAGACGAGCGTATCGGCCGGCAGCGCGGCGAGCTTGCGCAGCGAGGCGAACATCTCCTCGGCCGTGCCCTCGATCAGGCGCCCGCAGCCCAGGCTGAACAGCGTGTCGCCCGAGAGCAGCACGCCGCCATCGGGGAAAAAGAAGTTGATCTGCCCCCGGGTATGGCCGGGCGTATCGATCACCTGTGCCTCGGCCCCGCCGAAGCGGACCGTGTCGCCCTCGCGAACCGCCTGGTCCAGCCGAGGCAGCCGGTGCGCGTCCGCCGCGGCGCCCACCACCGGACAGTTGAACCGCGCGCGCACCGCATCCGTCCCGGCGACGTGGTCGGCGTGATGATGGGTGAGCAGGATCATGTCGAGCCGGCCGCCCGCGCGCTCGATCGCGGCGATGATCGGGTCGGGATCGGCGGGATCGACGATGGCGACGGCGCCCGAGGCTGCATCGCGCAGCATCCAGGCATAATTGTCGCTCAGGATCGGAACTGGTTCGGCTGTGACGGACATGCTTGACCCTAGCATCGGCTTCGTCCCCCCGCCAGCCGTGCAGGTGCTATAACGTTACCCATGGCAGCCGATGCGCATCTGGCGGCGGATTTCTACGGCACGGCCCGAGGGGCGGTGACGGCGCGCCTGCTGCGGGCGCGCCTCGCCTTGATATGGCCCGATCTGGAAGGTCGGGCGGTGCTGGGCCTGGGATACGCGCAGCCATACTTGCGGCTGTGGCGCGATCAGGGCGCGCGCTGCGTCGCGCTGACGCCGGCGCAGATGGGCGCCATCCGCTGGCCCGCCGGGGCGCCGGGGCTGAGCTGCACCGCCGAGGAGGACGCCCTGCCGTTCCCCGACCTCGTCTTCGACCACATCCTGCTGATCCATGGGCTGGAGGCGGCCGAGAACGCGCGGCGGCTGCTGCGCGAGCTGTGGCGCGTGCTGAAGGATGACGGGAGACTGCTGATCGTCGCACCCAATCGAACAGGCCTGTGGGCCTATCTTAAATCGACGCCGTTCGGGCATGGAGCGCCCTACTCGCATGGGCAGGTCGGCCGCCTGCTCGCCGGCGCGATGTTCCGGGTCGAGCGGCGCGATGCGGCGCTCTACTTGCCGCCAACGAAACGGCGCGTCGTGCTCCGCAGCGGTCCGCTGCTGGAGCGGACGGGGCGGCGCGTCGCACCGGCCCTCGCCGGGGTCATCATCACCGAGGCGGTGAAGGACGCGTATGCCGGCCTGCCGCTGCGGCCCGCATCGCGGCGGCGCCTGATCCTGGCCGAGGCAGGCGCGGGTTAGGCCACCTCGCGCCCGAGCGCGTGCCAGCGCATCAACTGCAAATGTCCCGCGCGCATCAGCCGGACGCGACGCAACCAACGCTCCGCCTCTCGTACTAAGGGCGCGGCCCGAGCCGGCGTCGGCCGCTCGGCGCTCATCGCCCGCACCAGCTCGTGCCAGCCGCGCACCGTCAGCCCGACATGGCGCTGCGTCAGGTCCTCGATCACCCGGACGTCGAAGTTAAGTTCCTCCAGCGCGCGCGTGATCGTCGCGGCCGTGGGCGGCCGTTCGCGGCGCTCGACGCGGAGCCAGTCGGCGAGCGGAGCCGGATCGCCCCCGGCTTCGTCGCCGGTAACGACCTCAACCAGGACGAAGTTGCTGCCCGGCCGCAACGCGGCCGCGATGGCCGCAAAGACGGTCGCTGCCCCGCCTTGGCCGAGCGGCTCGAGCGCGAGGCCATGGTGGTAGGCACGGGCGGGGAAGCGTGGCGCGGCCGGGTCCCAAGCTCCGATCTGGGCGCGACGCCCAAGACCGGTCGCCGTGCACCGCCGCGTTGCTGCGGCTACCAGGGCGGGATCGCGCTCGAACCCGCTGACCCACGCCCCGAGCCGCTCCGCCAGGCACCGCGCCGGACCGCCGCCGCCGCAGCCGAGCAGCAGGACACTGCACGCGGCCGACAGGCCGAGCGGCTTGGCCAGCCGCAACACCTCGTCCTCGCCGCCGGGCAGGATAAACCCCTCGCCCCACAAGGTATCGGCGACCGCCATGCGCTCGGGCAGCCAGTCCGGGCGCACGAACGACGCCCCTGACACGATTCTCGGTGGCGCCGACGCAGGGTCTGGCTCCGGCATCTCGACGGGACAGGGCTGGTGCTGGCGAGCCAGCCAGCCTTGCATGCTGCGAAGCATCACGGGGGATCACCTCCGCTGCGCAGCGTACCCGAGAAGATGTTGACGTGAGCTTACCTGGCCGGCAATGCGCACCCGCTGATCACAGCCAGCGGGTGCCTGGCTCCATCCCCAACATGTATTGTCCTACCGTCTCCAGGTGCGAGGCGCGGCCCTGCGCCTGCTGGGAAACCGTGTTCATGTCGCGGAAGCGCCGCTCGAATGGTCCATTGTCGAAGATCGCCGTTGCGCCCGCCTGGTGCCAGACCGCGTTGACCACCTCGCGCGCGTCATGGATTGCGAAGGTGGACGCTTGGCGGATGTCCACCCGATCCTGGAAGGTCAGATGCCCGCGTGCGGCCGCGCCGGCCTGCGCCCGCTCGAGCGCCGCGATCAGCAAGGTGCGCGCGGCGCGCAGCCGCGCGTCCGACACGCCGACCAGCCACTGCACCACCGCGCTGTCGCGCAGCGCGGTCTGTGTCAGCGCGGGGGTCTTGGCCGAGGCGAGACGCACGAAGTCGTCCAGCATCCCCCGCGCCACGCCGAGGCCGACCGCTCCGAAGCCGGAGGCGTAGATGTTCGTGGTGGTGAAGCGGTAGAGCAGGCCGTCTTCCCGCCGCTCCTCCGTATTGTCGCGTTCGGCGGCGTAGTCGTCGGCCACGAACAGATCCTCGACCGAGTAGGTGTCGCTGCCCGTGCCGCGCAGCCCCACCACCTGCCACACATCCTCGATCATCGCCTTCTCGCGCGGGAACAGCATGGTGCGCTCGATCGCGGCGCCTTCCGGCGTGCGGCCCTGCGTGCCCTCCGCGTCGAACACGGGGCAGTGCGCGCCCAGCCACGTCGCGTGCCGGCTGCCGCTGGCGAACAGCCAAGTGCCGGTGACGCGCCAGCCGCCCGGCACCTTGTCCGCTCGCGCCCGGCCGCGCGCTTGGCCCCAGGCGAGCACGTCGCGCGGGCCGCCGAACATGCGCCGGGCGACCTCGGGAGCCAGATAGGCTGCGGTCAAGGAGCAGCCCGAGTTCTGGTTCATGCACCAGGCGGTGCTGGCATCGCCCATCGCGATCGCCTCGACGCACTGGATATACTCCGCTGGCAGCAGTTCCAGTCCGCCCACGGAGCGCGGCAGAAGCAGGCGGAACAGGTGCGCGCCGTGCATCGCGTCCAGCACTTCGGGGGGCAGCTCGCGGATCGCGTCGATCGTTGGTCCGGCCTCGCGCAGCAATGGGATCAACCCGCGGGCGCGGGCCACATGCTCCGTCTCGGCATTCGCTTGTTCGGGCTGGGCGGGCGCGTGGACGTCCATCGGCGCTTTCCCTGTGCTGCTGGCAGAACGCTACACCGCGCATCCCAACGGGCAAAGCCGCGGCGGGGCACCGCCTCGCCGATCCAGCGTTAACGTCAGGGCAGGGCGACCGATGGACAGGATCGACAAGCTGATCGCGCATATCGAAGCGGAAGCGCGGGCGACCGCCGCTTGGACCGGGCGTTCCGCGTTCAGCCCTCGCGTGCTGGATGCCCTGCGTGCCACCGACCGGGCCGCTTTCATGCCGGCCTCGGCCGCGGCTCGGGCGTACGCCGACGCGCCGCATCCCATCGGCCATGGCCAGACCATCTCGCAACCCTTCATCGTGGCGCTGATGACCGACCTGCTCGATCTCCTTCCGGATGCGCGCGTGCTAGAGGTCGGGACCGGCTCGGGCTACCAGGCGGCGATACTGGCACGCCTCGGGCGTGAGGTATTCTCGATTGAGACCATTCCCGCCCTGTCGCGCGGCGCCCGGGAGGTGCTGGCGTTCGCGGGGTTGGACAACGTCGTGCTGCGCGTCGGCGATGGGGCGGCGGGCTGGCCGGAGGCGGCGCCGTTCGATGCGATCATCGTCACGGCCGCGGCGACCGACGTACCGCCTGCGCTGATCGGTCAACTCGGCGCGCCGGGGCGCATGGTCATCCCCGTGGGATCGCCGGGGACAGAGCAGGATCTGCGCCTGATCGAGCGGAACCAGGCCGGGATCGTGTGCGAGCGCAGCGTGCTCGCGGTCAGTTTCGTTCCCCTCGTGGCTCCCGGATCGGCCGAGTGACGACCGGTTGACGACGCCCGCGAAGCGCGTGCTACTTGCCGCTACCCCGCCCTCGGCGGGCCCATGATCGAGGCGTGTTATGAAGCTGATGTGGTTCCATCTTATGCCATACACCGAGCTGCCGGACGATTTCCGCGACAAGCATCCCTCGGTGTGGGTGGACATCCACTCCTCGCTGTTCGACCCGAAGCGCGCTCATCACATGTACAACGACTTCATGGACGAGCTCGAATACGCCGCCGATTGCGGGTTCGACGCGATCTGCGTCAACGAGCACCACTCCAACGGCTACGGCCTGATGCCCTCGCCCAACCTGATCGCCTCCTCGCTCGCCCGGCGCACGACCGAGACCGCGATCTGCGTGATGGGCAACTCGCTCGCGCTCTACAATCCGCCGACCCGCGTGGCGGAGGAGTTCGCGATGATCGACGTGATCTCCGGCGGTCGGCTGATCGCGGGCTTCCCGGTCGGCACGCCGATGGACACCTGCTACGCCTATGGGCAGAATCCGTCGATGCTGCGTCAGCGTTACCTGGAGGCGCATGACCTCGTGGTTCGCGCCTGGCAGGAGAAGGACACCTTCGCCTTCAACGGCCGCTTCAACCAGCAGCGCTACGTCAACATCTGGCCGCGCCCGATCCAGCGCCCGCATCCCCCCGTCTGGGTGCCGGGCGGCGGCTCGATCGAGACATGGCAGTGGTGCGCCAGCATGGACTACGTGTACTGCTACCTGGCCTATTACGGCTACAAGGCCGGTCGGGCGACCATGGACGGGTTCTGGGCCGAGATGGATCGCCTCGGCAAGGACCGGAACCCCTATCAGGCAGGCTTCCTTCAGTTCGTGGGCGTTGGCGAGAGCCGTCAGCACGCCTTCGACCTCTATTCCGAAGCCGCCGAGTATTTCTACGGCCGCTGCCTGCACGTCGATCCGCGCTTCGCGGTGCCGCCCGGCTACACCAGCGAGGGCAGCCAGCGGGCCGGTATCGAGAGTCAGATCCGGCAGGCCGCCGATGCCAATGTGCGCGGCAAGGGAACCGGCGAGCGCATGGCCACGGTGGCGCGCGAGATGGATGCGATCGTCGATCGGGGCTACGTCATCATCGGCTCCCCCGACGAGGTGGCCGAGCAGCTGCGCGAGGTGGCGCGGAACCTGAACGTGGGCCACCTGATGCTGCTTCTGCAGTTCGGGAACATGAGCAAGGAGCTCTGCCGCTACAACACCAAGCTGTTCGCCGACGAGGTGATGCCGAAGGTCAAGGGCCTGTTCTCGGAATGGGAGGACCGCTGGTGGCCGCGTCCGATGGCGGCGGAGAGCCGCGCCGAGATACCTGCCTTCGTGCCACGGCTGGCCGCGGAGTGATGCTGGATGCGCTAGCGGAACGGCATCGAAAGCCACAACCAAGCGGAGCGTGATCGTGAGCGAACCCGAGACGGTGACCATCGAAGTCAACGGCTTCCCGACCCGGGTCTGGCGCAAGGGCAGCGGACCGAAGCTGGGGTTCCTGGCGGGATTCGGCGGGTTGCCGCGCTGGGTCCCGTTTCTCGACCAACTGGCCGAGACGCGCACCGTGATCGTCCCGTCGCTGCCAGGCTTCCCGGGCGGGGAGCGCGGGCATACGGTGCTCGATACGCATCTGGACTGGCTGCTGGCCACGCGCACGATCCTCGACCAGGCCGGGCTTGACGGCGCCGATCTCGCGGGCAGTTCCGTGGGCGGCTCGCTGGTGGCCGAGGTCGCGGCGTTGTGGCCGAAGCAGGTGCGCAAGATCGCCCTGATCGCGCCGTTCGGGCTGTTCGAGGAGAAGGAGCCGGCCACTGACCCTTGGGCGCAGCGCGCCGACGACATGCCCGGATTGATGTGCGCCGATCCGGAGACCTGGAAGGCGCTGAAGACCGCGCCGGAGGGCGCCAACTCGATCGAGTGGCCGATCGAGCAGACCCGCGCGAACGAGGCGGCGGCGCGCATCCTCTGGCCGCTCGGCAACACCAAGCTGGAGAAGCGCCTTCCGCTGATTCAGGCTCCCACGTTGCTGATCTGGGGCGAGCAGGACCGGATCATGCCGCGCGCCTACGCCGATCGGTTCCGCGCCGCCATCAAGGGGGGGACGGAGGTGCGCGTCATTCCAGGCGCTGGCCATCTCGCCGAGCTCGATCAGCCGCGCGCGGTGGCCGAGGCGATCCTGGACTGGATGAAGTAGCGCCATGCCGCTCGACCCCGACACGCTCATCGTCCTCGACATGATGCGGGCCGCTGGCCGGCCCCCCTTCGAGCAGCTCACGCCGGACGAGGCGCGTGCCGCCTATGCCGCCAGCCGCGCCGTGCTCCAGCCCGACCCGCAGGACGTGGCCGAGGCGCGCGACATCAGTGCCCCTGGCCCGCTGGGCGACATACCACTCCGCTCTTACCGACCGGCCGGTGTCACGGAGGGGGAGGTACTGCCCGCCCTGGTTTACTATCACGGCGGCGGCTGGCTGCTGGGCGGTCTGGAGTTGCACGACGTCGTCTGCCGCCGGCTCGCCAACCTGGCGCGCTGCGCGGTGGTTTCGGTCGATTACCGCATGGCTCCCGAGCACAAATTCCCCGCCGCCGTGCAGGACAGCGCCGCCGCGACACGCTGGGCGGTCGAGAATGCCGGGCGGCTGCGGATTGACCCCGCCCGCGTTGCGGTCGGCGGCGATTTCGGCGGGTGGCAATCTGGCGGCTGTCATGGCGCTGATGGCGCGCGACGGCGATCTGCCGAAGCTGGCGTTCCAGCTTCTGATCTATCCAGCTACCGACATGATGATGGTGACTGTGTCCTCGCAGACGGTGCGCGAGGGCGTGCCGCTGACCAGCAGCACCATGAAGTGGTTCATCGACCACTATCTGCGTGATCCGGCCGACGGGCTGGATTGGCGTGCCTCCCCGCTTCGCGCGGCCAGCCTCGCCGGAACCGCGCCCGCGCTGGTGCTGACCGCCAGCGGCGACCCGCTTCGCGACGAAGGGATCGCATATGCCGAGCGCCTGGAGCGGGAGGGCGTGCGGGTCAAGCTGCTGCACTTCTCCGACCAGGTCCACGGCTTCCTCAGCATGGGCAGGATCATTCGCGCGTCGGATGTCTCATTGCAGATCATGGCCGCCGTGCTGAAGCAGGCATTGTCGCGTAAGGAAAGCGGATAGGAGCGCGTTGACGGGCTCAACCTGAAAAGCATATGATTGTATGCCGAGATGAGACACGCCTTTGCGAGTAAGAAGAGGTGGCATTCCAGTCGGCACGGACCGCGCATGTAATAATGGGGATGAGACGTGGCATATACATTCCAGACGCTGAACAACAATGCCGATCCGACGTTCAATCAGTTGCTGGCGATCAATGACGAGGGTACGATCGCAGGCTATTTCGGGAACGGGTTGACGCCGGCTCATCCCAACAAGGGCTACACGCTGGCGCCGCCGTACGGCCAAGGCAACTACACCAACGAGAACTTTCCGACCTCGGTGCAGACTCAGGTGACCGGGATCAACAATCTTCGCGTCACCGTCGGGTTCTGGGTCGATGGCGCTGGCGACAATCTCGGGTTTGTCGATCGGAACAACAGCTTCACCACGGCGCTCGATCCAAACGCGCCTCCGCTCGGCGGAGCGACGCCCACGACGGAGCAGTTTCTCGGCATCAACGACTTCGGGAAGGTCGCCGGATTCTACAACGATGCCGGCGGCAACGCGCACGGCTTCATCTACAATTTCGGCAACGGGAACTTCAGCCCGGTGAACGTTGCCGGTGCGACTGCCGTCACCGCGACGGACATCAACGATCGAGGCCAAATCTCGGGATTTTACGTGAATGGCGCCGGGGTGACGGACGGGTTCGTTGACATCAAGGGCAACGTCACCACTCTGACCGGTCCGACGGGCGCGACTTCCGCGCAAGCGCTGGGTCTGAACAATTTCGGCCAGGTCGTCGGGTCTTTCGTCGATGCGGGCGGCAACACGGACGGCTTCGTCTACGACATGGCGCAAAAGACCTACACGACGATCGTCGATCCGAACGCCAACGGGATGACGGTCGTCAACGGCGTCAACGACCTCGGCCAGCTCGCCGGGTTCTATCTGGACGCCGCCGGCAACACCGATGGGATGCTGGTCACGCCCCATGCGACCGGCGGCGCCAGCAAGCTCTCCTTCGCCGATATCGCGCGGGATCTGATCCCGAGTTTCCGGCGGGCACGGGCGCCGCGCTGTCGCAGGCCTTCGGCACGGGCCCGCAGGCGGGGGGAAGCTCGGCGAGCAGCCTCGCCTCCGATGTGGCGACCCTGCTGCTTGCCGGGCAGCACGCGACGTATCCGTCGTAGGCGGTTCAAACTCACCGGATCGGCGCTCGCCCGCCAGGGCTAGGTGCGGGCAGCCGCCGATCATCCAAGCCTTGGATGGCTCCCAGCAGATAATGGCTGCCGCGCCGGGATGCATATTATTGCCTATATCCAACGGATAGGTTGGCACCCCGTTGTAGTCCAGCAACTAATGGTCCTGGGAAACTAGTTTCCTGGTATCACTGGATGTCGCGGGGGAATACACGTGGCGAGAACGATCAGCAGCCCTGTCCGAGGACCCATCGCTCTTGCCATCACCGACAACCCGCTCACCATCACCAGCACCGGCGCGGTCACCTCGGTCGGCACTGTGGACGCCATCGATGGCGCTGCCACTACGGCCTGGGTCATCAGCAATAGCGGCCGCGTCAACGCCGCGGGTGGAGTCGGCATCTCCCTCAAGGGGAGCGGAACGATCACCAACGGGGGCAGCATCTCCGGCGCGGATGCAATCCAGCTCCAGGCAGGCGGCAGCGTCAGCAACCGCTCCGGCGGATGGATTTCGGGCACCAACAGCGGCGTCAATGTCACCCACGCCCTGGGCACCGTCACCAATGCCGGGACGATCACCGGCCCTGGCCGCTACGCTGTAACGCTGGACGGCGGCGGCACCGTCACCAACACCGGGTCGATTGCCGGCGGGGAAGATGGCATTCGCATCCAGACCGCCACGGGGGTAGTAAACAATTCCGGCGTCGTCATCGCCACCCGCGACGACGGCATCGGCATCTTCGCCGGTGGCACCGTCACGAATTCCGCGCGCAGCACGATCTCGGGTCTCGGCACGCTCGGGGCGGGCGTCTTCATCACCGGCGGTTCCGGTCGGATCGAGAACTCCGGCACGATCGCCGGGAACAATCATATCGGCATCCTGATCTCCGCTACCGGGAGCATCGACAACGCCGCATCCGGGTTCATTTCCGGGTACGCAGCGGGCGTGTTCACGAATCTCGGGTTGGGAACGGTTACGAACAACGGCAGCATCAACGCAACCGGAACGAACGGCGCGGGTGTCTATCTCGAAAACGGCGGCATGGTGACGAACAGTGCCACCGCCACCATCACCGGCCACAAGTTCGGAGCGTTCCTGGAAGGCGCCGCCGGCACGCTGACCAATGCCGGTCGAATCAGTGCGGCGACCTACGACGGCGTCGTTCTGGGGCTTGGCGGCACGGTCACGAACAACGCCGGCGGTTCCATCACCGGCAACAGCATCGGGGTCTATGCCAAGTACAGGGCATCGGCCAGCGTCACCAATTCCGGAAGCATCAGCGGGACCGGAGCGAATGGCGCTGGCATCGACCTCGCCGACGGCGGCATGGTGTCGAACGCGGCGACCGGCTCCATCTCCGGAACCCTGTTCGGCGTGTTCATCACTAAAGCCCGAGGCACGGTCACGAACACCGGCAAAATCTCGGGCGGGAAATACGATGGTGTCGCGCTCGCGGCCGGCGGCGCGATCACCAATGCGGCGCACGCCGCGATTTCGGGCGGCAGCAACGGGGTCTATGTCCAGGCCGGCGGCAGCGTCACCAACAGCGGCAGCATCAGCGCGCAGGGCGCCGGCGCCGATCTCGCACACGGCGGCAGCGTCAGCAACAACGCGAGCGCCTCCGTTTCGGGTGGTTCGTTCGGCGTCTTCGTCTCCGGTGCGCCCGGCGCGGTTACCAATCGCGGCACGATGTCCGGCTCTCATGGCCTCGCCCTCGAGGCCGGCGGCACCCTCAGCAATATGGCGGGGGGCGCCATCCTGGGCCAGGTGAGCGGTGTGCTCGTGCAGGGCGGCGTCGCATCGCTCACCAACTCCGGCGTCATCACCGCCACCGCCGCGGGAGGCGCCGGCGCCGACATCGAAGCCGGCGGCGCGCTCACAAATAACGCGGGCGCCTCGATCGTCGGCAGCGCGTTCGGCGCCTTCATCGCCGGCGGCAACGGCACGGTCACGAATGACGGCACGATCGCCGGGAGCAGCTACGCGGTCGATTTCTCGGGCGCCGGAACCAATCGGCTCGTCGTGAAGCCGAACGCTGTCTTCATCGGCGCCGTTGGCGGCGGCTCCGCCGCGCACAGCACGCTGGAACTGGCGGGTGGGGTGGGCACGCTCAGCGGCCTATCAGGCGGGGCCGGAACGGCGACCGAGAACGGTCATACCTGGCAATTCTACCAGTTCGGAACCATCGCCGTGGACGCGGGCGGCACCTGGACAGCGGCCGGCGCCGCTACCGCCTCCGTGCTCGCCAACAACGGCCAGATTGTCGTTGCGGGATCGCTCGACATCTCGACCGCGATCGCCTCCAGCAGCACCGGCTTGTTCCAAATTGACGGGGGCGCCACGTTGGAGGTGGCCTCGGCGCTTGGAACGGCTGCCAAAATGAAATTCCTGGCAGGCAGCGATCTGATCGTCGATAATGCGGCTTCGTTCGGCGTGAATGTGGGCAGCACATCCTATGCCGGGCCGCAGTTGCAGAACTTCATCGCCGGGGCGACCGTGGATCTCAAGAACTTCAGTGCCGTGGGTGCGACCACGGCCTACGACACGGCAAGAGGCATTCTTCAGATCTCCAACGGCGCCGCCCAGTCGGCGAGTTCTCGGCTTCCAGGCATCGAGCCTCGGCAGCGGCACCTTCCACACCGCCGCTGACGGAGCCGGCGGGATGCTGATCACGCGGAGCTGAGCTTCACCTTGTCTCAGTCCGGCCTGTCCGAGAATCGCAAGGCGGGCGGGCAGAATGCCCCCGCCGAGGCGCTGCTGCGGCGCAGGATCGCGCTCGATGCGAACGATTTCCGGGCTATCACCGAGCTCGCGCTCATGCTCATGACCCGGGGAAGTCTCGCGGAAGCCGAACTCCATGCCCGCAACGCCGTACGCATCGCGCCGGAGAACCCGCACGCCCACAATCTGATGGGCATGATTCTGACCGAGGCGCACAAGCCGCAACTGGGCGAGTATCACTACCGGCGCGTGTTGTACCTCTCCGGCACCCGCGATCCGATCCTGCTGGCGAACCTGGCATGGAACCTGAAGACCCAGGGCAAGATGGACGAGGCGCGCGGGCTCTATCAGGAATCCGTCTCACTGGCGCCGAGCGTTCCGCAGACCCTGCTTGGCTGGATACGGCTGGAGGAGGCGGATCGCCAGTTCGACAAGGCCGCCGAAATCCTTGGCCGCGCCGAGGCGGCGTTCCCCTTGAACCCGAGCTTCCTGCTTGCGCGCGCCGTGCTTCTTGGAAGAAAGCGCCAGTACGAAAGCGCGCTGGCAACCCTCGATGAAATCGCGCGGATCAGCCAGGGCGGCAATCTGGGACCGGACGAACTTCTGGAGAAGGGTCTGCTGCTCGACCGGATGGGCCGCTACGCCGATGCGTTCGCCGCCTTCGACGAGGGCAAGCGCAAGGCCCGCGAATGGAGCGGGCAATCCTATCTGGCCGACCACGCGCAGCGTCTGGTCACGCGCCTCGCGAACTTCTTCACCGCCGGCCGGCTGCGCATATTGCCGCGCGCCGACGTGCTTGACGGCACGCCGCAGCCGATCTTCGTCCTGGGATTTCCGCGCTCGGGCACGACCCTGGTCGAGCAGACGCTGTCATCGCATCCGCGGATTTCCGCGGGAGACGAACTGCCGCTGATCAGCGAGATCGCCGACATCATGCCTCGGCTGTTCGAAAGCCCACTGAGCTATCCCGAGGCGCTGGTCGAGCTGTGGATGGCGGACCACCTTGAGGGACTGAACAACCTGCGGGATCACTATCTCCGGCGGGTCCGCCAGCTCGGCATCGTCGAACCGGGCTCCGACTGGTTCACCGACAAGATGCCGCTGAACGAGACGCATCTCGGCCTGATCGCGCTGCTGTTCCCGGCGGCGCCGCTGATCCACGTGCTGCGCCACCCTCTCGACGTCGTGCTGTCGGTGTTCTCCAACAACCTGACGCACGGCTTCTTCTGCTCCTACGAGCTGGAATTGGCGGCCCGGCACTACGTGCTGGTCATGGACCTGGTCGAGCATTATCGGCGCGAGATGACGCTGCGATATCTGCCGATCCGCTACGAGGACATCGTCGACGATCAGGAGGCCAGCGTGCGGCAGATGCTCGACTTCATCGGCGCGCCGTTCGACGAGCGCTGCCTGCGCTTCCACGAGAATTGGCGCTATGCGCGCACCGCGAGCTATGCTCAGGTCACCGAAAAACTCTACGATCGGTCGCGCTTTCGCTATCGACGGTATCTGCGGCAACTGGAGCCGGTGGTGCCGATCCTGCGCCCTGTGATCGAACGACTCGGCTACGCGGTGGACTGACGCGCCAGCGCAAGCCCCTCGCGCGCCAGATCGCGCAGCACGGCGCGCGCAAGGTCGCGTGCCTGGACTTCCGTAACCACCGCGAACAGGCGGCGGATCGCACGCGCCACGGCCTCTACCGCCGCGTCCTCGTCGAGCTCGGTCATTTCCGGCGGGCCAGGGATCGGGCGCTGGCCGCGTAGAAGGCCAGCGAAAGGGCAGAATTCAGCACTCGACCGCGCGCGAGCTGCACCACTCCCACGCCGGTCAGCGCCGCGGCCAAGCCGGGCCGCTTCAGGGCGCGAAGCGCGTTGAAACCATTCCACAGATTTTCGACCGCCGAGTTGCCTACGAGACGGCCGCGCGCGAGCTGCACGGCCGCTGCCGCGCCGAACCCGACCGCCGCCAAGCCAAGCGGGGACGCGGGCGCAACCGGGCGCCGGATGCGCCGGGCGGGCGGCTTGGGTGCCGCGATGTCCAGCCCAAGCTCCCGCGCGATCGGCTCGATCTCGCCCTCGTGCTCCAGCAGCAAGCTGGCCGTGACCGGATTGGCCCATGCCGCCCGCACGGCCGGCAGGGCGCGTGCCCGATCGATGCTCTGCACGAAGAACCCGGAATCCCCCCGACGCGCCGACACGCGCAGGCGCGTGCGTCCAGGCAGGCGATGGGTTACGGTCGCCGCGGCCCGGATGGCCGTATCGTCCTGCATTCCGCCTCCACGCTGCTGACCGCGGGCCTTTGAACCATCCCGGCCTCGCATGACGCAATCACCCCGCGTAGTCTTGGCACATCATTCCGATCGTCTGAAGGAGAGTCGCCTTGGCACGAGGATACGGGGCCGGCATGGCCACCGGGCTGGCGGTCGGCATCGCAGCCGCGGTCCTGCGGCCGTTGTGGCTGCCGGTCATGACCCGATGGGGCCGTCCGGCGGCAAAGGCCGCGATCAAGCAAGGGGTCTTGGCCTACGAGCTGGGCCGGGAGCGGGTGTCGGAGCTGGGAGAGAGCGTGAGCGACCTGGTGGCTGAAGCCCAGGTCGAGCTGGCCACGGAACGCGCGACCGAGCACCTGGCCGAGGCGTCCGCCGATTCCGCGGAGTAGGATCAGCTCGCCAGAACACCGTGCTGGCGGAGAAAACCGAGCAGCGGAAGCATTGGCAGACCCAGGATCGCGGCGTTCTCGCCTTCGATCCGATCGAACAGGTGAATCCCCAGTCCCTCGAGGCGGTACGCGCCGACGCTTGAGGTGACCGCCGCGCCCTCGGCCGCGAGATAGGCGTCCAGGAACGCATCCGAGAAGGCGCGCATGAACAGGCGCGGGCGGGCGACGTGCTGCCATATGCGTTGCTCGCCGTGCTGGCAGACAGTCGCGGTGGCCAGGACATGGGGTTTGCCGCGCAGGGCACGAAGCTGGTCCCGTGCGGCGTCGATCTGCACCGGCTTGTCGAACCAGACCCCCTCGCAGACCAGGATCTGGTCGGCGCCGATCACGATCGCGTTGGGCTCGCGCATGGCGATCCGCTCCGCCTTGAGCGTGGCGAGCAGCATCGCGGCATCTTCCGCGCTCGCCCCTTCGGCGCGGGCGCCGCGCTTGACCTCGGCCTCGTCCACGGCAGCCGGGCGAGTGGTAAAGGTCAGCCCGGCGGCCTCCAGCAATCCGCGCCGCGCGGCGGAGGCGCTGGCCAGAATGATCGGCGGTGCGGGTGCCTGAAACATTTCTCAGTCTGCCCGGCCTGCGTGCGCGGCGGGGAACCGATCGGTCGGCTGGCGCATTATACCCTCGTAGCACGAGTATCGGGGCGGCGCGTGGCGGAAACTGACAAGCCTGCGACGGAGATGGTCATCCCGGTCCTGGAAGAGCGGGTGGTGATCGGCACGCGGGAAGTCGAGACCGACCGAGTGCTCGTCCGTACTGGTGTCGAGACGCGCAACGAGACCGTGGAGCGGCTGCTGCGCAGCGACACGGTCGAGGTGGAGCGTGTTCCGATCGGGCGGGTCGTCGAGACCGCGCCCGAGCCGCGCGAGCTGGACGGCGTCCTGATCGTCCCGGTCATCGAGGAGGAGTTGGTGGTGCGGACGCGTCTCATCCTCAAGGAGGAGGTGCATATCCGCCGCACTCAGGGCACGCGGCCAGTGCGTCACGACGTTCGGCTTCGGCGGGAGGTGGTCACCACCGAGCACCTGCCTGTCACCGCGCCAGACATCAAGGAGGATGCAGAAGATGGCAACCACGAATGACCCGATGATGCCCGAGAGATCGACAACCGAGAGGTCGCTGGCGACCGATCCGGCGAGCCGGACGGAATCCGGGCGTGGCTACCAGATCGTAGCGATGTTCGAGACCTTCGAGCGGGCCCGCGCTGCGCGCGACCGCCTTCTCGAAGAGGGCATTCCGGCGGCCGATATGGACATCGTGAACCGCGATGCCGACGCGGGCTCCTCCACGTATGACTATGAGCGGAACGAAGAGGGATTTCTGGGGCGCGGTCAAGCGCTTCTTCGTTCCCGATGAGCATGCGACCGGCTACACGGAGGGCTTGCGCCGCGGCCATGCCATGCTGGTGGTCCGGCCGCCGTTTGAGCAGCACGATCGTATCGTGGAGATCCTTGAGGCCTACGACCCGCTCGACTTCGACGCCCAGGAAGAGGAGTGGCGCAGAAGCGGTTGGACCGGGACCGCCCCGACGGCAAGAACGACGGAGGCGACGACGGATTCTCGGAACCGCGTCGACGCTGGGGACTACGGAGACGACCACGGACCTTGGAACCGGTGCCGTTCCTCCCGTCGCTCCGCAGCCAGTTGCGCGCCCGCTCGCGGCCGAGGCCGGAATGGCGAGGACCACCGCCGCCGCGACCCCGGGCGTAGAGGGGGAAGCCATTCCGATCGTCGAGGAGGATATCCGCATCGGCAAGCGCGTGGTCGGTCGCGGCGGCGTGCGGGTGCGGAGCTATGTGCTGGAGCGTCCGGTCGAGCAGGACGTGACCCTGCGCGACGAGCGCGTGGAGGTCGAGCGCCGGCCGGTCGACCGTCCGGCGGGCACGGTACCGGCGGACGCCTTCCGCGAACGCTCGATCGAGGTGACGGCGACCGGAGAGGAGGCAGTCGTCCAGAAGGACGCCCGCGTCGTCGAGGAAGTGGTGGTGCGCAAGGACGCCCAGGAGCGGACCGAGACGGTGCGCGACACGGTTCGCAAGACCGAAGTCGAAGTCGAGGACACGCGGACGGAGCAGACGGCTCCCCGGACTCAGACAACGCAAACCACCGAGACGACCCGGAAGCCCCGCTGATACTGACGGATTCGGCCCTTTCCGTTTCCCGGAGAGGGCCGGAGGTCAGGAGGTTGCCGCCGAGACCGCGATGACCGAGTTGAGTTCCCGCCGGAGTGCCACCGCCTCTCCCACCGTGAGTTCGACAAACATGCGGCGGGCGGTACCGTCCAAGCGTTCGCGCTTAAGCCGGAGAAAAATTGCGCCCGGCACTGCCTGAACGGATAATGCGTTTGCCTCCGTATCAAGATCCAGGACGGGAACTGCGCTCGACATCAACGACCCCACGGTTTGTTCAACTAAAAGTGAGAATTGCACAGGACGTTCCGGGGGGCAACACGAAACCGCGAGGTGTGATATGGGCTTCCTCGATCATCTACTGAGCGATGTCGGCAACCCCGCGGAGGGCGAGGCCGCCAAGTTGGCGCCCATGCTCCTCTCGGCATTGGGCGGGGGCGAGGGGCAAAGCGCGCAGGCCAAGGGCCTGTCCGGCCTGATTAACCGGTTTCAGCAGGCTGGACTGGGGGATGTGGCCCAGAGCTGGATCAGCAACGAGAAGCCGAATCAGTCGGTCACGCCGGATCAGGTCCACGCGGCGCTTGGCGAGCAGCAGATCTCCGCCCTTGCGGAGAAGATGGGACTGCCCAAGACCGGGTTGGTCTCCGTGCTAGCCACCCTGCTTCCGAAACTGGTCGACAGCCTGACCCCGAACGGCCAGTTGCCGCACGCCCCCGACACCACCCCGATCGAGAAATCGGGTGCCTCTCAGGGGCCCGGCGAGGCGGCGGCGTCGGCCAGCAAAGACGGTGGAATTGCCGGGGCCGTGAAGCAGAGCGATCCGACCGAGCCGGTGCAGTCGGCGACCGGAGGGGAATAGGGGCCTGTTTCAGCGTAGTCCGGCGGCAATGTCGTGGAACAACCGAGCGGGCAGCGTGCCGCCGAGCACGTCGCGCATCGGTTGGTCTCCGTCGTTGCCTAGCCAGACACCGATGATCCGGTTGTTGACGCCGCCGATGAACCAGGCGTCCCGAGAATCTTGCGTGGTCCCGGTCTTGCCCGCAACCGCCCGGCCGGGGACAGCGGCCTGACGGCCGGTGCCGCGATCGACCACGGCGCGCAGCATCCGTGCCATGCCCTGCGCGTTCTCCGGCGTGATTGCCTGGGCCGGCGGCGTGATCCGCGCGGCCGCCATCCGCCCGCCGGCGGCGATAGCAGCGATCCCGAACGGCGTTACTCTGCGGCCGCCGTTCAGGAAGGCCGCATAGGCGCTGGTCAGTTCCAGCAGTCCGACCTCTCCGGTGCCAAGCGCCAGAGAAGCATTGTCGGGCAAGCGATCAGCGATGCCGAGCCGCGCCGCCACGCCCGCCACCGTCCGCGCTCCGCCCGCCGTCAGCAGCAGACGAACCGCGACGGTATTGACTGATTGGGCCAGCGCCTCCTCGACTGAGATTTCGCCGAGGAACCGGCGGTCGAAGTTCTGTGGGCTCCACCCGCCCAGGCGGACGGGCGCGTCCAGCACCGGATCGTCGGGCCGGACGCCGTGCTCCAACGCGGTGAGCCAAACGAAGGGCTTGAAGGCCGAGCCGGGCTGGCGGCGCGCCAGGGTCGCGCGATTGAACGGCGACTCGCGGTAGTCACGCCCGCCCACCATCGCGCGTACGGCGCCCGTCGCGGCGTCCAGTACCACCACGGCGCCCTCGCTCACGCGATGGGCGGCGCCCGGCCCCTGGAGCATCGTTGCCAAATGCTGCTCGGCCAACGCCTGGGCCGCGGGATCGAGCGTGGTGCGCAGGGTCGCATCCTCGCCCTGCGGCAGCACCGCCTCGGCCTGCGCCGCCACCCAGTCGGCGAACCAGCCCGCCTCCGTCATGCGTCCGCCGGGGAAGCGGATCTGGCGGGCGGCATCGTCGGACTGTGCCTGGGTGATGTCGCCGTTGGCGACCATCGCCGCGAGCACCTGCCGCGCCCGCGCCGCCGCGGCGTCGGGATCGACGCGCGGGTTGAAGCGGGAGGGCGCGCGCGGCAGCCCGACCAGCACCGCCGTCTGCCATAACGTGAGCCGCCGCGCCGGCACGCCGAAATAGAGCCGGGCGGCGGCGTCGATGCCGAACGCGCCGGAGCCGAAATAGACGCGGTTGAGCCAGATCTCCAGCACCTGCTGGCGGCTGAAATGCCGGGCCAGCCAGACCGTCAGCATCAGCTCCTGCACCTTGCGCCGGAAGCGTCCTGGTGTTGCTCAGGAACAGGTTCTTGGCCACCTGCTGGGTGATGGTGGACCCGCCCTGGACGATGCGGCCGTGCAGGATGTCGATGGACGCGGCACGGGCCATGCCGATCGGATCGATACCCGGCTCGCGCCAGAAGCGCCGGTCCTCGATCGCCACCGCCGCGGCGGGAACATAGCGCGGCAGGTCGCGCAGCCGCACCGTCTCACCCACCACGTCACCGAAGCTCGCGAAGATCCGGCCCGCCGAGTCCTCAAGAGTGAGGCTGGGTCGGCGCGCGGGGTCCAGCGCCGTCTCGGGGCGCGGGAGGTCGCGTGCGAACCATAGGAGCAGGGCGGCAATCCCCAGCGCCGACCAGATCGCTCCGATCAGAAGCAGGCGCAGCACCCCTGGCCAGCGCCGCGCCGGGCGCGCAACCCGCTCGCTGCCAGACGTGCGCGCTTGGATGGGATGGCCGGGGGAGGGCGCGGGGACGCGCGGCATGGGCGCACTGTGGCTGATCGAGGGGGCGTTTCGAAAGCCCCACGTTGCCCCGGACGGCTCGGCCGATCAGGATGAGCCACACAGCGGCGAGGGCGGTCGGAATGAAGGGGCTTTTCATGGACGCGGTCGACGATCTGGGCGAGGTGTTCCGCCGCGTCGCCCGGCCCGACGATCCGCCGGTCGACGTAAACGAGCAGGCCGACGTCACCCCGGAGGAACTGCCGGGCCTGCTCTCCGGCTACGATTTCGTGCTGGACGACCATAGCCAGATGCCCACCGCGCAGATGCGCGCCTGCCCTGGCCTGCGCCATATCATCTTTCTTGGCACTGGCGCGCGCAGCTACATGAACCCGGAGGAGCTGGCCGCGCTCGGCATCACCGTCCACATCATCAAGGGCTACGGCGATACTGCGGTGGCCGAGCACAGTATCGCGCTGATGTGGGCAGCGGCGCGCGACATCGCGCGCATGGACCGCGGCATGCGCGCCGGCGCCTGGGTCCGCACCGAGGGACCGCAGCTCACCGGCAAGACGATCGGCCTCATCGGCTATGGCGGGATCGGCGCCGAGGTGGCGCGGCTCGCGGGCGGGATGGGGATGCGGGTGCTGGCCTGGAATTGGACGCCCAAATCGGCGCCGGGCGTGAGCTTCGTGCCGCTCGATGAGCTGCTGGCGCAGAGCGACGTCGTGTCGCTGCACCTGCTGTTGAGCGACGAAACGCGCGGCTTCCTCTCGGCCGAGCGGCTCGCGCGGCTGCGGCCGGGCGCGATCCTGGTGAACACCGCGCGCGGCGCGCTGGTCGATGAGGACGCCATGATCGAGGCGCTCCGTGCCGGCCGGCTGCGCCACGCCGCGCTCGACGTGTTCAACGAGGAGCCGCTTCCGCCCGGCCATCGGCTGACCACGCTGGACAACGTCACGCTGTCGGCCCACAGCGCCTTTCGCACGCCGGAGTCCAGCGAGACGCTGCTGCGACGGGCGCTGGACATCGCGCGGACGCTGGGGCAAGCGTGAGCGAAACGCGGACGTGGCGAAATCGGTAGACGCAGCAGACTTCATCGGAGTGCCCCGGCGGAAACGCCGGGAGCAGAACCGCTCAAAGTCGGGGAACGCTGACCGGCGCGAGCCGGTGCCGATCCCGAGCCAAGCCCCAATCGGGGGAAGGTGTAGAGACTGGACGGGCGGCGCCTACGGCCGATAGGGCTAGGGCGAAGGGACAGTCCAGACCACGAACGCCCGCAGGGGACGCACGCGGGCGGCGGCGAAAGCCGAAGTGGTACGAAAATCTGCTTCTCCAACGAGAGTGCGGGTTCAAGTCCCGCCGTCCGCACCAATTCCACCGTCATGCCCGGTAGGCCATTGTCCCCGGACTTGATCCGGAGGTTGGCCCGGGCACTCACGTCTTTGCTCGCCGCCACGACAGACGTAGGTGGCCGGGCCAAGCCCGGCCATGACGGAACGTTAGCGGCTGCGGCTTACGTCCCGATCCCGCCGATCGCCAGGTATTTGATCTCCAAATACTCCTCGATCCCGTATTTCGATCCCTCGCGCCCGAGCCCCGAGAACTTCATGCCGCCGAACGGCGCCTCGGCGGTCGAGATGATGCCCTCGTTGATGCCGATCAGCCCACTCTCCAGCGCCTCCGCCACCCGGAAGATCCGGCCGACGTCGCGGGCGTAGAAATACGCCGCCAGGCCGAACTCGGTGTCGTTGGCGAGGCGGATCGCCTCCTCCTCGGTCTTGAAGCGGAACAGCGGCGCCACCGGGCCGAAGGTCTCCTCGCGGAAGATCACCGCATCGGGCGGCACCTCGGCCAGCAGCGTGGGCTCGAAGAAGTTGCCGCCTAGCTTGTGACGCTTGCCGCCCGTCAGCACCTTGGCGCCGCGCTGCGTGGCGTCGGCGATGTGCGCCTCCACCTTCTCCACGCCCTCGAGCGTTGATGAGCGGGCCTTGCACGACGCCCGGTTCCATGCCGTTGCCGACCTTCATTCCCTCGATCGCGGCCTTGAACTTCTGCGCGAACGCATCGTACACGCCGTCCTGTACCAGGATGCGGTTGGAGCAGACGCAGGTCTGGCCGGTGTTGCGGTACTTGCTGGCCATCGCGCCCTGCACCGCCGCATCGAGATCGGCGTCGTCGAACACGATGAAGGGCGCGTTGCCGCCCAGTTCCATGCTGGTCTTCTTGATGGTCGGCGCGCACTGGGCGAGCAGCTTGGCGCCGACCTCGGTCGAGCCGGTGAAGGACAGCTTGCGGACGGTCGGGTTGGAGGTGAGTTCACGCCCGGTCTCGCCGGAAGGGCCGGTGATGATGTTGCACACGCCGGGCGGCATCCCCGCGCGCTCAGCCAAGACCGCGAGCGCCAGGGCGGAGAACGGCGTCTGGCTCGCCGGGCGGATCACGCCGGTGCAGCCGGCCGCCCAGCCCGGCCCCGCCTTGCGGGTAATCATCGCGGCGGGGAAGTTCCAGGGCGTGATCGCGGCGAACACGCCGATCGGCTCCTTCTGCACCAGGATGCGCCGCCCCTTGGCGTTCTGCGGGATGGTGTCGCCGTAGACGCGCTTTCCTTCCTCGGCGAACCAGTCGATGAAGCTCGCCGCGTAGGCGATCTCGCCCTTGCTCTCGGCGAGCGGCTTGCCTTGTTCGGCGGTCATGATGATCGCGAGGTCGTCGGTGTTGGCGATCATCAGGTCCGACATTTTGCGCAGGATCGCCCCGCGCTCCTTGGCCAGCATGGCGCGCCATTTCGGATAGGCGCGCGAGGCCGCCTCGATCGCCCGCCGCGTCTCCTCGGCGCCCAAGGCGGGCACCTCGCCGACCGCCTCGCCGGTGGCTGGGTTGCTGACCGTCAGGGTCTTGCCGCTGTCGGCCTGCACCCATTTGCCGTCGATGCAGTTGGCCTGCCGGAACAGCGTCGGGTCTTTCAGCGGCAGCTTGCTGGTGGGGTTGAGCATGATGGGGCTCCCTCCTGGGTTGAGGTAAAGATAGGCTCTCGGGCGGAGAGTGTCAGCTTCTTGCCAGCGGGGGGACGCCATGCCGGAATACGAGTTCGTCACAGTGGACGTGTTCACCGACCGCCGTTTCGGCGGCAATCCGCTCGCGGTGTTCCCGGATGCGCGCGGCCTGAGCGACGCGCGGATGCAGGCCATCGCGGCCGAGTTCAATCTGTCGGAGACGACGTTCGTATTGCCGCCCGAGGATGCACGACACGACGCGCGGGTGCGCATCTTCACGCCTCGGAGCGAGTTGCCCTTCGCCGGGCACCCGAATGTCGGCACCGGGTTCGTGCTCGCCCGCCGCGCGGCAAGCACGCCGGATCGTCTGACCTTCGAGGAGGGGGCGGGGCCGGTGCGCGTCGATGTGCTGCGTCACATGAACGGCGTCTCCGGAGCGCGCATCGCCGCGCCCATTCCTCTCACCATCAGTGCGGACATTCCGGCCGATGTTGTCGCGGGCTGCGTCGGCCTCGATCCGAGCGAAATTGTGACCGCGGTCCATGGGCCGCTGGTCGCCTCGGTCGGAGCGGCCTTCGTGATCGCCGAGGTGATGAGCGTCGATGCGCTCGCGCGCGCCGCGCCCGATCTCGGCGCGCTTCGTGCGGCGCGGGCGCGGTTCGGCAGCGGGCCGCTCGACTTCGCCCTGCATCTCTATGCTCGGCGCGGCGGCGATGCCGCGAGGCTTCGCAGCCGCATGTTCGCGCCGCTGGACGGCATTCCGGAGGACCCTGCAACGGGCTCCGCGAATGCCGCGCTCGCGGCGCTGCTGACCTCGCTGCGGCCGGAGGTGGACACGGATCAGTCCTACGAGATCGAGCAGGGGATCGAGATGGGCCGGCCCAGTCGGATCATCGCCGCCGCCCGCAAGGACGCCAAAGGCGCCGTGACCGCCAGCGTTGCCGGCGACTGCGTGCCGGTGATGCGCGGGTGGCTCGACCTGTAGCGGTCAGGCGCCTCGCAGCGCGGGCGGACGGAGGCGCGCGGCGGCGCCTTCGATCCGGCGACGCACCCGCCCGATCCGGCCGACATCGGCAAGGCGGCGGTCGAGGAAGGCGAGCGTCTCAACGTCCTCCTCGCTGGTATCGCGCACCCAGAACAGCAACGTCGCGCCATAGACCCCGGCGAGGGTGGCGCGCTTGGTGTACCACGAGAAATCGGCCGCGCGGTCGCCCGAGGCATGCCAGATCGCATCCACGGTGCGCGCGGTGCAGGCCGCGCCCATCCGCGCATTGCCCGGCAGCGCGAGCACGCCAAGGGCCCGGCGCACCGCCTCCTTGTGCGGGCGGTTCTGGTGCAGGCGGAGCGCGATGGTCGCACGCACGCGCGCTGGTACGCGCATGAGCGTCATGTCCAGCGCCGCCGCTTCCTGTTCCATGCGCCGGTCGGCGAGATCGCAATACGCCTCGATCATGTCCGGCGCGCCGCTGGGAAACAGCAGCGGGGCGTCTTCAGGGTCGAGGCCGGCCGCGGCCAGGGCCTGCCGCAGGGCGCGCGAGGTCCAGCCATCGAACGGCACGTTCGGCAGCAGCGCCTCGATCGCCGCGTCGCGCTCGGGGCTGCGCTCGGGCGGGTGCATCAGGCTTGCACCTTGCCTTCGGCCAGCGCCGCGCGCGCCAGATCCTCGGTGAAGCCGAACAGCCGGAAATCGTTGAGGCGCATGGTGTATAGGATTCCGTCGAGATGGTCGTACTCGTGCTGGATCACCCCGGCGTGAAAACCGGAGACGGTGCGTTCCACCGTCCTGCCGTCGCAATCGACACCACGATAGCACACGCGGCGCGCGCGGGGGACGGCGGCGCGCAATCCGGGTATCGAGAGGCACCCCTCCCATCGCAGGACCCGGTCATCGGACAGCAGCTCGATCTTGGGGTTGATGAGTACCGAGTTCCCTACGGTCACGTCCTCGGAGTCCTGGCTTGAGCGCTCGGCGGGGATGCGGAACACGAACAGGCGCAGCGGCACATGCACCTGCGGCGCCGCCAAGCCCACGCCCGGCGCATCCTCCATCGTCTCGATCATGTCCGCGACGAGGCGGCGGATCTCCGGCGCGCCGGGGTCGGGGACCGGCTCGCAGGGCCGAAGCAGCACCGGGTTGCCCATCCGGGCGATCTTGAGAATGGCCATCTTGGCTCCGATATGGGCCGCCGTCCGGGTTTCGCGAGAGTGACGGACATGGTAATAGGCGTCCGCCCGGCTTGGACGCCAAGCGCGGGAGCGAAGGCGCGTTCCCGGCAGGCGTGGGACGGCACGATGAAGGAGCAGGCGGCCAAGTGCAGGTTCTCGTTCGCGACAACAACGTCGACCAGGCGCTGAAAGCGCTGAAGAAGAAGATGCAGCGGGAGGGGGTGTTCCGCGAGATGAAGCTCCGGCGCCACTACGAGAAGCCGTCCGAGCGACGCGCCCGCGAGGCGGCCGAAGCGGTACGCCGCGCCCGCAAGCTGGAGCGCAAGCGGCTGGAGCGCGAGGGGTTCTGAGATTCGCTCCGCATTGGCCGGGGTTCCGCACTAGATTGCTGTGTCGGCTCGCACTGGAGCAGACGCCATGCCGCATGACCATCACGGCCATTCCCATGCGCGGCCGGACGGCGGGAGCAAGGCCTTCGCGATCGCGGCCGCGATCAACCTCGCCTATGTCGTCATCGAGGCCCTAGTCGGCCTCGCCATCCACTCCACCGCCCTGCTCGCCGATGCCGGCCATAATCTGGGGGACGTGATCGGGCTGGTGGGCGGCGGGGTCGCGGTCTGGCTCGGCGCACGCCAGCCGACGGCGCAATTCACCTACGGGATGCGGCGTGCCTCGATTCTGTCGGCGCTGGCCAATGCGGTTATCCTGCTGATCGTGACCGGCGCGATCGCCCTGGAGGCAGCACGGCGGCTGGCCAACCCGGTCCCGACGGAGGGCTTCGTCATCATGGCGGTGTCGCTCGCCGGAATCGTCGTCAACGGCGCCTCGGTCTGGATGCTCGCCGCTGGCCGCGAGCATGACCTCAATCTCCGGGCGGCATTCGCGCACATGGCCGCGGATGTCGGGCTCGCGGCCGGTGTCGCCGTGGCCGGCGTGGTCATTGCCGTGACCGGCTGGAACAGGGTCGATGCGGCGGTGAGCCTGGTGGTCGCGGGCGTCATCGTCGTCGGCACCTGGGAACTGCTTCGGGAGGCAGTCAGCTTGTCGCTTGACGCCGTCCCTGAGGGCATCGATGCCGACGCGGTCGCGGACTGGCTGCGCGCATTGCCCGGCGTGAGCGAACTCCACGATCTTCACATTTGGGGGCTCTCCACCACCGAAACGGCGCTGACGGCGCATCTGGTGCGCGACGATGCTGCCGACGACGCGGCGCTGCTGTCGCGCGTTCCGGCGGAATTGCGCGAGCGGTTCGGCATCGGCCACGCCACGGTCCAGCTTGAAACCTGGGAGTGCGCCCGTGCCTGCAAGCTCCGCCCGGCGCATGTGGTTTAGCGACCAGATTACCTAACTGGTTCGCACATCCTGTGCTAGGCTGGGGTTCCCCCTGCCGCATAAGGACGACCGGCGTGCCGCCAGACCTCCAGACACCCGAACCGCCCCCCTCGGCCCGCAAACTCGACCCGGAACGCACTCGGCAGGACATCCTGGAGGTGGCGCGCGAGGAATTCGCCGAGAATGGGCTGAGCGGCGCGCGGGTGGATGCGATCGCGGCGCGCACCCGGACCACCAAGCGGATGATCTACTACTATTTCGGCAGCAAGGAGGGGCTCTACCTCGCCGTGCTCGAGCGGGCCTATGCCGATATCCGCGCCGTCGAGAAGGGCCTGGAGCTGGAGACGCTGCCGCCGGCCGAGGCCATCAGGCGCATGATCGCCTTCACCTTCGACTACCAGGAGGCGCATCCCGATTTCATCCGGCTGGTCAGCATCGAGAACATCCACCACGGCAGGTTCCTAGCGCAGTCCGAGGCGATCCTCGCGCTGAATGCCACCGTCATCGAGACGCTGGCGGCGATTCTGGACCGGGGCAAGCAGGCGGGCGTGTTCCGCGCCGACCTCACGCCGGAGGACGTTCACATGATGATCAGCGCGTTCTGCTTCTTCCGCGTGTCGAACCGCCACACCTTCGGCACGCTGTTCCAGCAGGATCTTGCCTCGCCCAAGCTGCGCGAGAAGCACAAGGCGATGATCATCGAGGCGATCCTGGGTCTGCTGACACCGAGAAAGGGAGAAGCGAGAACCGGCGATTCTCGCTCCAGGGCAGCTTGAAAGGCGCTCAGCTCGGCTCGATCCGGTGAACGTCGCCGACGATGAGTGGCGCAGTCCTGCCCTTGTCGTTGCGCCAGGTCAGGTCGCGCCCAGTGAGGCGAAATGGCGGAGCATGCGCTCGGCATCGGGGGTCACGCCGGTGAACAGACGGAAGGCCTCGACCGCCTGAAACACCGCCATGCCGCCGCCGTCGATGGTGCGGCAGCCGATCGAGCGTGCCGCGCGCAGCAGCGCAGTCTCGATCGGAAAGTAGATGATCTCGGCGACCCACAGCTGCGGGCGCAGCAGCTCGGCCGGCAGCGGCAGGCCGGGATACTTGTCCATGCCGATCGGGGTCGTGTTGATCAGCCCGTCCGCCGTGGCGATGGCGCCGGCCACATCGCTGCCCGCCACCGCGCGGCCGGCGCCGAAGCGGGCGCACAGGCTGTCGGCCACGGATCGCGCGCGCGCCGCATCGACATCGATGATGGTGAGCTGCCCCATGCCGAGCGTCATCGCCGCGTACGCGACCGCCGAGCCGGCGCCGCCGGCGCCGAGCTGCACCACGCGGGCCAGGGAAACGTCCCGCATTCCGCGCCGGAAGCTCTCGGCGAAGCCGTGCCAATCCGTGTTGTGGCCGATCTTCTGCCCGTCGCGCAGCACGACCGTGTTGACCGCGTTGAGCGCGCGCGCGTCCTCCGACAATTCGTCCAGCAGGGGGATGACGGCCTGCTTGCAGGGGTGGGTGATGTTGAGGCCGGCGAAGCCCATCCGCTCGGCCGAGGTCAGCAACTCGGGCAGCGCCTCGACGCCCAGCCCAAGCCGTTCCAGGTCGATCAGCTTGTATTGGTAGCGCAGGCCCTGCTCGTCGCCTTCCCGCTCGTGCATCGCCGGGGTGCGCGAGGCCTGGATGCCGGTGCCGATCAGGCCGATGAGGAAAGCCGGACGTTGATTGCGGGTCATTGTGGTTGGCTCCCGAGGAGGCGGGCGAGGCGTTGCAGCGCCAATACGTAGCCCTGCGTGCCGAAGCCGGCGATCACGCCGCTCGCGACGCGCGAGACATAGGAGTGATGGCGGAAATCCTCGCGGCGATGAACGTTGGAGATATGCACTTCAAGGATCGGGCAGGTGCATGTTGACAGCGCATCGAGGATCGCGACCGAGGTATGCGTGAAGGCGGCGGGGTTGATGACGATTCCGGCCGCGGCCTCGCGTGCCTCGTGAATCCAGTCGATCAGCTCGTATTCGCGGTTGCTCTGGCGGAATACGATGTCGAGCCCCAACTCGGAACCGGCACGCCGGCAGGCCGCCTCCACATCGGCCAGGGTCTCGCGGCCATAGATATCCGGCTCCCGCTTGCCGAGCAGGTTGAGGTTAGGCCCGTTCAGGACATACGTGGTGAAAGTCATGGAGCGTCCTTTCCCGTTGCGTTCGATCCGGCTTGCCACGCCGGTTGACATGGCTATGGACTAACTGGTTAAACCACGTCAACAAGAAATGCGCGATGCGGGTGCCGATCCCGCCGGAGCGCATCCCCGCGGGAATGTTCAAGGAGAGACGATCATGAGTGACGCGACCGCAGTTCCCTTCCGGCCCTTTCGACCTGGCACGCAGCCCCCCTTGGATGCGCCCGAGTACGGCAGCACGGCCAGGCGTCACCCGATGCGCTCGCTGGCGCGTCTGCCGGGCGGGCAGACCGCCACCGAGATGTTGGCTCCCCGCTTCGATCCGGCGCGCTATCCGGAGCTGATCGACATCGCCCGCATTGGCGGTCATGAGGCCATGGGCGAGCGCATCATCGTGGAGGGCCGGGTTCTGGACGAGGACGGCCGCGCCGTGCCGCGCGTAATGATCGAGCTCTGGCAGGCCAACGCCGCCGGCCGCTACAACCATGACCGCGACCAGCACGACGCGCCGCTCGATCCGCACTTCAAGGGTATCGGGCGGCTCTTTTCCGATGCCGAGGGGCGGTATCGCTTCAGCTCGGTCAAGCCGGGCTCCTATCCGTGGCGCAACCACCACAATGCCTGGCGCCCGAACCACATCCATTACAGCGTGTTCGGGGCGGGTTTCGCACAGCGGCTTGTCACGCAGATGTATTTCCCTGGCGATCCACTGCTGGCGCTCGACCCGATTTTCAACTCCGTACCGGACCCGGCCGCGCGTGCGCGGCTGATCGCGAACTTCGATCTCTCGGTAACGCAGCCGGAATGGGCGCTCGGCTATCGCTTCGACATCGTGCTGCGCGGCCGTGGCCAGACGCCGTTCGAGGATGGCGACATTGATGGGGAGCACGCCTGATGCCCGCCGCTACCGCCAGCCAGACGATCGGCCCCTACTGGCACCTGCTGGAAGACCCGAGCTGGTCCGACCTGACGCAATTCGGGGCAAAAGGCGAGCGGATCGCGCTGATCGGCACCGTGACCGACGGTGATGGGGTGCCCGTCTCCGATGCGTGCGTGGAGCTGTGGCAGGCGAGCCCGGAACCATCGGACACATGGGACGGCTTCGGCCGGGCCGCGACCGATGCCGAAGGCAATTTCCGCTTCATCACGCTCAAGCCCGGGCCGGTGCCGGGTGTGCCCGGAGCCAATACGCCGCAGGCACCGCACGCGGCCATCACGCTGTTTGCGCGCGGCCTGCTGATTCACCTGCATACCCGCGCCTATTTCAAGGGCGAGAAGCTGAACGAGCAGGACCCGTTGCTGACCAGTCTTGAACCGGCGCAGCGCGCCACCCTGATCGCCCGGCAGGTGGGCGAGCGCGACGGATTGCCCGCGTGGCGGCTCGACATTCGTCTGCAAGGCGCCGACGAAACCGTGTTCCTGGAGGTCTGACCATGGCCGAGCCCTGCATCATCTCCGTCGCCATCACCGGGTCGGTGCCGCGCAAGCGCGACAACCCGGCCGTGCCGATCACCGTGCCCGAGCAGATCGAGAGCACCCACGCCGCCTACGAGGCGGGGGCGGCGCTGGTCCATGTGCATGTGCGCAACGACGACGAGACGCCAAGCTCCGATCCCGACAAGTTCGACCGGCTTCAGCAAGGTATCCGCCAGCACTGCCCGGACATGATCGTGCAGTTCTCGACCGGCGGACGGGGCCGGGCGCTGGAGGCGCGCGGCGCCATGCTGCATCTGCATCCGGACATGGCGAGCCTCGCCACCGGGTCGGTGAATTTCCCGACCATCGTCTACGAGAACCCGCCGGACTTCGTGCGCAGCCTGGCCACAACCATGCGCGATGGCGGCATCAAGCCGGAGATCGAGGTTTTCGATCTGGCCATGCTCTACAACACCGCCGACTTGGTGGCCGAGGGGCTGATCGAGCCGCCGCCGCACGTGCAGTTCGTCTTCGGCGTCAAGCACGCACTTCCGGCCCGGCGCGACATCCTCGACTTCGAGGTTGCCAAGCTGCGTGAGCTGCTGCCCGGCGCGACCTGGACGGCGGCCGGAATCGGACGGCACCAGTTGGAGGTCAATCGCTGGGCCCTGGAGATGGGCGGGCATTGCCGCACCGGGCTGGAGGACAACGTGCGCTGGGACAAGCAGCGTCTCGCCGGCGGCAACGCCCAGCTTGTCGCGCGGGTGGCGGAACTGTGCGCGGAGTACGGTCGGCCAGTGGCCACGGCCGCGCAGGCGCGTTCGATGCTGGGACTGCGTCCGGTCGGTTCGGCCTGAGAACCGCGATGGGCCGTGCGCGCTCGATCGCGACCGTCTGCCTGAGCGGCAGCCTCGCCGACAAGCTGGAGGCCGCCGCCACGGTCGGCTTCGACGGGGTCGAGATCTTCGAGAACGACCTCCTGACCTTTCCCGGCTCGCCGGCGGATGTGCGGCGCATCGCCGCTGACCTGGAACTCGCCATCACCCTGTTTCAGCCGTTCCGCGATTTCGAGGCGATGCCCGACGCCAGCCGCTCGCGCAGCCTCGACCGCGCCGAGCGCAAGTTCGACGTGATGGAGCAGCTCGGCACCGACCTCGTGCTGGTGTGCAGCAATACCCAGTCCGCCACGATCGGCGATGATAGCCGTGCCGCCGCGGACCTGGCCGAGATGGCGGATCGCGCCGCCCGCCGCGGCCTGCGCGTCGGCTACGAGGCGCTGGCCTGGGGTCGGCACGTGAGACGCTGGGGCCATGCGTGGAAGATCGTGCAGCAGGCTGCGCATCCTGCTCTAGGCCTGATCGCGGACAGCTTCCATACGCTGGCGCTTGGCGACGATCCGTCCGGCATTGCGCGGGTTCCTGGCGATCGGCTGTTCTTCGTGCAGCTCGCTGATGCGCCGGTGCTGTCGATGGACACGCTGTCCTGGAGCCGCCACTATCGGAACTTCCCTGGCCAGGGCGGGCTGGATGTCGCCGGCTTCCTGCGCGCGGTGGCCGCGTCGGGCTATGCGGGTCCGCTCTCGCTGGAGGTGTTCAATGACGAATTCCGTGCGGCCCCGGCACGCCTGACGGCACGCGACGGGCTGCGCTCCCTCGTGCTGGTGGAGGCCGAGGCTGGGCTCGCCACGCTGCCCCCGCCGCCCCGCTTCCACGGCGTCGAGTTCCTGGAATTCGCCGTGGACGATGAGACGGGGGAGGCACTGTCCGGCTTCTTGGCCACGCTCGGCTTCCACCACGCCGGTACGCACCGGTCCAAGGCGGTCGATCTCTATCGGCAGGGCCGGGTCAATCTGGTGCTGAACCGCGAGCAGGACAGCGCGGCCTCCGAGCACTTCCTGCTGCACGGTCCATCGGTCTGCGCCATGGCGCTGCGCGTCGATGACGCGCGGGCCGCGCTGGTCCGCGCCGAGACCCTGCTGTGCCAGGAATGGCACGAGAAGGTCGGTGAAGGCGAGCGCCGCATTCCCGCGGTGCGCGCGCCGGACGGCACGCTGATCTATCTGGTGCAGCCCGACGCGTCCGGGCGATCGATCTGGCAGGACGATTTCGACCTCGACCCGCCAGGTGAGCAGGGCGACCTGGCCGGCATCGATCACGTCGCGCAGGCACTGCCGCCGTGGCGGATGGACGGGGCGGTGCTGTTCTGGCGGGCGGTGTTCGGCTTCGAGGCCGAGCAGCTCGTGGAAATCCCCGACCCGTTCGGGCTGATCCGCAGCCGCGCCATGGTCAGCCGCGACGGCAGCGTGCGCCTGCCGCTGAACATCTCCGAAAGCCGCGAGACCGCAACGGGGCGCTTCGTGTCCGCCTTCGCCGGGGCGGGCGTGCATCACATCGCCTTCGCGACCGGCAACGCTGCTGCGACCGCCGCAGCCGCGGCCTCCGCCGGCGCCCACATGCTGTCCATTCCCGACAACTACTATGATGATCTGGCGGCGCGCTGGGGGCTGGATGAGGCGCGGATGGAGGCGTTGCGCCGGCTGCACCTGCTCTATGACCGCGACGCCGGCGGCGAGTTCATCCACGCCTACACCCAGACCTTCGCCGACCGGTTCTTCTTCGAGATCGTGGAACGCCGGGGCAGTCGCGGCTTCGGCGCGGCCAACGCCGGCGTGCGCATGGCGGCTCAGGCGGCGGGCCGGGGCGTTTGGGTGCCGTGAGAGACAGGGTGCAACCGCGCATCGACGCCAGTACCTTGCTGCTTGCCGCCATGCGATGCAAGCTGCCTTGATACGCATTCGCGACGGGTTCGGCCATGGCGAACTGGACCTGCGAAGCCCCGTCCAGGAGACTGCGGCTGCCGGGGTAAACACGTGGAGGACAGGATGATGAGGCGGGCCGATGGCTGACCAGCCGAGGGATGCCGGACTGATCCGGCACTGGCACGCGCATATCTACTATGACCCGGCCCGGACCAAGGAGCAGGCGGCGGTGCTGCGCGGCTGGATCGAGCAGCTTTTCCCCGTGCAGATGGGACGCTGGCACGACGTGCCGGTCGGGCCGCATCCGGAGGCGATGTACCAGGTGGCATTCGCGCCGGACGTCTTCCCCGCCATCGTGCCCTGGCTCGCGCTGAACCGGCAGGGCCTGACGGTGCTGGTCCACCCGGAGACCGATCGCCCGCGCGACGACCACCTGCTGCACGCGCTCTGGCTCGGCGAGAAGCTGCCCCTCAACGCCGAGATCCTGCCAGAGCACGCGCAGGAGCACTGACAAGAAAAGCCGAGAGGGACGCAAGATGGCCGCGCTCGACCGCTGCTACAACGTGAACGACCTGCGCCTCGCCGCCAAGCGCCGTCTGCCGCGCGGCGTGTTCGAGTTCGTCGATCGCGGCACCGAGGACGAGGTGGCGCTGCGCAACAACCGCGCCGCGTTCGAGCAAATCAAGCTGCGCCATCGCGCCCTGGTGGATGTCTCGGGCCGCAGCATGGCGACGACGCTGTTCGGCAAGCCATCGTCCATGCCGCTCGCCATCGCGCCGACCGGCGCGGCCGGGCTGTGCTGGCACGAGGGAGAACTGGAACTCGCCAAGGCCGCCGCCGCCGCCCAGGTGCCGTTCACCTTGGCGACCGGGGCAATGACCTCGATGGAGAAGATCGCCAAGGAAGCCGGCGGGCGGCTGTGGTTCCAGCTCTATGTTTGGAAGCAGCGGGAGCTGTCCTACCAGCTTATCGAGCGGGCGCACCGCGCCGGATTCGAGGCGCTGATCGTCACCACCGACACGATCGTGCCGCCGATCCGCGAGTACAACCCGCGCAACGGCTTCCTGCTGCCGTTCCATCCGACGCCCCGCTTCGTGGCCGACATCGCGCGGCACCCGCGCTGGGCCGCCAGCGTGCTGATGAAGTATTTCACGACAATCGGGATGCCGCGCAACGAGAACTACCCCGATCCCTACCGGCGCCCGATCACCAGCGATGCCAGCGTGAAGGAGGTGATGCGTCAGGACACGCTCTCCTGGGAGGATCTCCGCATCTTCCGCGACAAGTGGCCGGGTATCCTGATGGTGAAGGGGATCAACCGTCCGGATGACGCGATGCGCGCGGTGGAATACGGCGTGGACGGGATCATCGTCTCCAACCACGGCGGGCGGAACATGGACAGCGCGGTGGCCTCGATCGACGTGCTGCCGGAGATCGCCGAGGCGGTGGCGGAGCGGGCGACGGTGATCCTGGATTCCGGGGTGCGGCGCGGCTCCGACATCGTGAAGGCGCTGGCGCTGGGTGCGAAAGCGGTGTTGACCGGCCGGGCGACGCTCTACGGCACCGCCGTCGCCGGGCAGGCCGGGGCGACGCAGGCATTGTCCGTTCTGCGCCGGGAGATGGACAATGCCATGGCCTATACCGGTTGTCGCGGCGTGGACGAGATCACGCCCGACATCTTCTTCGGTGCTCGCGAGGGCAGCAACCGGCTGCGCGACCGGGTCCTGGCGTCGGTCTGACGAATGTTCCGTACGGTCGTGATCTATGCTTCTGTCGCAAGCCTGCTGGCCCTGCTCGGCGGCGCCTCCTCATTGCACGCCGCCGACCAGGGGGCGACCTATTGCCGCGGCCCCGGCATGGGCAGGACGGTGCTGCCCACACCGGGATCCCTCGTGGGCGCCGTTGCCGCCGCGTTCGGCGCGCACATGCCGCCGGCCGAGATGGCGGCGCAGACGGTGATCCGGTGCGATAACGGCGTGGTCCTCGCCTGCATGACGGGCGCGAACCTGAACTGCGGCAAGGCGGATATCAGCAGGACCAGCGCCGGCGGGGATTCCTGGTGCCGGACGCATCCGAACGCATCCTTCATCCCGATGTTCGCGACGGGTCATGCCACGATCTATGCGTGGCGCTGCGATGGCACGCACGCCGTTCCCGAGCGTCAGGCGCAGGCTGTTGACGCGCAGGGGTACGTTGCGGGAAATTGGAAACGGCTGGACGGCCAATGATCGCTGCGATCCCGCTCACCGCTTCAGCCGCAGCACCATCCCCGCCGCCGCCAGCATCAGGACCATGCCGAACACATCGAACGTTTCGACCCGCTCGCCAAAGAACGCGAGCCCGATCACCACGGCGATCACCGGCGAGATGAAGGCGTAGGTGCCGGCGCGGCTCGCGCCCCAGTCGCGCACCAGCAGGAAGTAGATCACCGTGGCGCCAAGGGAGCCGGGCAGCAGCAGATAAAGCCAGGCGAGGAACGCCGGCCAGCCCCAGTTCCCGGTGGTGGCGATCAGTGCCCCCGGTTCGAACGCCAGCGCGAAGACCAGCAGGATCCCGCCGCCGATGAAGTTGGTCATCGCCGCCACATGGGCCGGCGGCATGGTCCGCATCAGCGGCCGGGCCAGCACCGAGCCGGCAGCGTAGCAGAGCGTGCTCACCACCACGGCAAGCGCGCCCAGCACCTCCATCAGGTGCAGTTCGCCCTTAAGCGCCTTCGGCCCGAACAGGACGAGAATGCCCGCCACGCCGAGCGCGACGGCGCCGACCTGGCGCCACCGGAACTGCTCCTGGCGCAACGCCACCGCGAAGCCGAGCAGCCCGATCGGGGTGAGGGCGGAGCTGAGCACGGCCGCCAAGCCTGCGGTGATGTGCCGCAGGCCATAGAGCTGGATCACCTGGTTCAGCGAGACCATCAGCACCGAGCACAGCACCAGCCGCGCCCGCAGCCGGAACGGCACGGCCAGCGTGTGGCCGGTCAGCGCCCGGAACAGCAGCAGCGCGATGCCGGCGATCGTCCAGCGCGTGCCGGCGAAGAAGCCCGGCGGCACCGTGGCGATGCCCACCTTCATGGCAAGCCAGGTCGTGCCCCAGACGAAGCACAGCACCGCGAACATCGCCCGTTCGTGTGCCACGACCGGGCGAGGCGCGGCGGCCGGAGCCGGCTTGGCGGCCGGCTCCGCGGCCCGGAGCTTGGCGAGGGTGGTCACTGGATCGGATCCTCGGCGCCGTGCGTCACGCAGAAAGGAACCCCATGCTCCTCCCCTCCAGCACGACGCAGGTCAGAAGACCCCCAAATACCGCCCCGGTGTCGATTCCGATACGATTTGCCCGTACTACCGGCATTTTTACCGGCGTGTGGCCATGCACCACCACCACCCCCAGATCCTGCTCGGTGAAGAGGAACGGCTGGCGGATGCGCAGCAGGTCCTCGGGCGCCTGGTCCTCCAGCTTGACGCCGGGTCGGATGCCGGCATGGACGAACAGGTAGCCGCCCTCACGATGCATCATCGTCAGCCCATCGAGGAAGGCCAGATGAGTATGCGGTACCGCCGCGCGCCAGGCCTCGCGCGGCCCCTCCGGGTCGAGGCCGTAGCTCGCCAGGGCGGGCTTGCCGCCATGAAACAGCCAGTCGGTCCCGGCGGCGCGCTCGCCGGCCAAGGCCTCGGTCATGGTCTGCTCGTGGTTCCCCCTCAGGTTCACCGTTGGAACCCCGGCGATCGGCGGCCCGTGCCGCAGACGCTCGACCACCCCTGCGGTGTCCGGCCCGCGATCGACATAGTCGCCGATATGCAGGAGCAAGGGCGCCGCGATCGGGCGGGCGCCGAGGTCGGCGGCGATCGCCTCATGCAGCGACACCAGCTGGTCCAGGCAACCGTGAATGTCACCGATGGCATAGACGCGGCGGCCCGGCGGCACGGCGGCCGGGGCGGGAGCGAGGTCGGTCAGGGTAGCTGTCATTGATACGGATTTAGGGCGCCAGGACGGGCAGCACCACCCGGCTCGGCCAGCCGGCATCGACAAACACCGTGTTGACCGCTGCCCGCGCGCGCCGCGCCTGCCCTTCGGGTTCGCCGGTATTCGGGTTGACATCGAACTTGGGGAAGTTGCTGGACGAGATGTCGAGCCGCAGCCGATGGCCAGGCAGGAACAGATTGGCGGTGGGGAACAAGGTGATCCGCGCGCGTACCACCTCGCCGGGTCGGCGCAGGCGCGGGGCCGCCGGGTCCTCGGCGTAGCGCAGGCGCAGGATGCCGTCGGTCAGCAGCATCGCGTAGCCGCGCGGATAGTCCGCCGAGGGCGGATGCACGTCGATCAGCTTGGCCGTGAAATCCGTGTCTGGCCCGTCGGTCGCCACGAACAGCTCGGCCTCCACCGGTCCGACGATCTGCAAGGGCCGGGACAGGGGCGCGGTCTGGAACACCAGGATATCGGGGCGCGAAGCGAGCGGCAGGTAGGGCGGCGTGCAGCCGAAGAACCCCGGTGCCTCGACCTGGTCCCACGCCCCGGCGCGTGCCACCGGCTCCAGGCTGCTCATCGCGCCGCCGATGGTCGGGACCGGACGGCGCGGGTCGAAGTCATAGGAGAGCGGTGCCGCGTCGCGCGCCGGCGGCGCCGGGTCGAGCCCTCCGTCGCCGTGCAGGTGATACGGCACGAAATCCGTGCCCGGCACCGGCCAGTCCGCCGCGACGATCCAGCGCCCGCCGTGATCGAGATGGCCGGATGACGTCCGCCGTCCGCTGCCGCCGCCCATGACGAAGACGCGCACCGCCGGTTCGTCCAGCGCCACGCCCTTCACGACGTGATCGAAGAAGCGCAGCCGGTAGGCACGCCAGTCGCCGGCCCAGGCGTCGATCGGCGCGTCCGGGCCGAAATCGACGTCGCCGAATAGGCGATCGCTGCGGTCGCCATGCGTCCAAGGCCCGAGGATCAACCGCTGCGGCCCGCGCCCCCTCAGCCCCGTGTAGTTGCCGGTCGCGGTCAGCGGATAGGGGTCCCACCAGGACGACATATGCACGCAGGCGGCGCGGCTGTAGCGGTCGTGCCAGGCCTCGGTCCGGATGCCGAGTTGGCGCCAGAACGCATCGTCGGCGCCGTGCGTCCATTGCTCGAACAGATAGGCTTCGTAGTCCGGGTGATGCCGCAGCGGCGAGTGCTCGGGCTTCCACGGCATCCGCGTGAACCACTCGCGGAGGTCTTCGGCTTGCAGCGCCGCCTTTATCACCAGGTCCGCTTGGGCCTCCGGCGAGACCAGCGCGTTGTTGAACGCCCAGGTGGCCTGCTTCAGCTCGAACGCGCCGGACTGGCGTATGCCGGCCTGCCAGGCATTGGCGAACCCGCCGCAATCGAGCACTTGCGCGACCAGCCCCGGTGGATCGAGGCAGCCGAGCGCGGCCTGGGTATGCGCGGCATAGGACAGGCCCATCGTGCAGATGCGCCCGTCGCACCAGGGCTGGCGCCTCAGCCAGGCGCAGGTGTCGAACCCGTCCTCGCCGTCCGACAGGTATTTGACGAAGCGTCCTTCCGATCCGTAGCGCCCGCGTGTGTCCTGGAAGGCGACAGCGTAGTCGTACGCGGTGAAATAGGCCGCCAGCTCGGCGCGGCTGATGGGGATGCGGTTGGCGGCGGTGATCTCGCTGCGGCTGGGCAAGTGCCGCCCGTAAGGCGTGCGCTCCAGAATGACCGGGAACGGGCCGGCGCCGTCGGGCAGATAGATATCGGTCGTCAGCCGCACGCCGTCGCGCGTCGGGACCATGGCGGTGATCATGGTCATCGCTAGCCCGCTTCCTCCTGACGCAGCCGGCTCCGCAGCAGCTCGCCCTTGCCCTCCAGCACCGGGTAAGCCGCCGCGGCGACCAGATGGGCGTTCACGCGCTTGAGGTCGCGCAACGCATCGAGATGGAGCGAGCCGGTCCCGGCTGCCCGTTTCCCCGCGCGCAGGCGCTCGAAATACGTCGCCGTTGCCCGAGCCTCCATGTCACGGAACGTTTCCTTCTCGGCCGCTAGCAGGCGTGCGGCGCGCGCGTCCTCGGTCACGAACAGCGAGGCGGCGGTGCGCAGGTTGGCGAGCAGCCGGTCCACGGCGCCGAGCAGCTCGGCCCGCTCCTCCCTCGAGAAGGCGATCCCGCGTTTGATGGCCTTGGCCGCGAGCCCGAGCAGATCGCGGTCCACCACGTCTCCCGCGTGCTCCATGTTAGTCGCGAAAGCCAGCACCTGCGCCCCCCTGCGGTGGTCGGCATCGGTCATCGCCTCCGGGTCGAGTGAAATGAGGTAGGCCCTGATTGCGGTGTTCAGCTTGTCGAGCACGTCGTCGAGGCGCTTGGTCTCGGCAATGCGCCGGCGATCGCCCCGCTCCAAGGTGTCCCGCAGCCCGGTAAGCATGGCATCCAGCACGTCCGCCAGGCGTAGCGCCTCGCGCGCCGCACCGCCGAGCGCCACCACCGGCACCTCGCACGCGGCCGGGTCGAGGTAGAGCGGCCGCGACGGGTCGGCCGGGTCCACACGGGCCGGCAGCAGGCGCCGCAGCAGGACAGCGCAAGCGGGTAGAAGGGGGAGGAAGATGGCGGCGAGAGCAAGATTGAACAGCGTGTGAAAATCGGCGACGGCGCGCGCTGGGTTCGGCTCGGCCGCGAGCATCAGGCGGCCGAGAGGGTCCAATAGCGCGAGCGCGGCCACGACGCCCACCGCGCGGCCGAGCAGGTTGCCGAGCGGCACTCGCCTCGCCGCGGGATCGTCACCCGCGGCACCTTCCAGCACGGGGTTGATTGCAGTGCCGAGATTCGCGCCCAGCACGAGCGCGAACGCGGCATCCGGCGGCATCACGCCCTTGGCGGCGAGGGACATGACCAGGAGCACGACGGCGACCGAGGAGTGCGCCGCCCACGTGACGCCGGCAGCGAGCACCACGTCCAACATCGGCTGGGCCGCGATCGCGTCCAGCAGCAGGCGCAGGCTCGATGCGCCCTCGTAGGGAGTGACCAGCTCAAGGAGTTGGCGGAGCGCCATCAGCATCAGGCCGAGGCCGATCAGCACGCGGCCAAAGTCGCGCGGGCCGGCGCTGGCGCGGCGGAACATCAGTACGCCGAGGAGGATCAGCACGGGCGCGGCCGCGGCGACGTCGAACGAGAGCACCTGCACGATGAGCGTGGTGCCCACGTTGGCGCCCAGCATGACCGCGAGCGCCGGCACCAGGTCCAGCAGCCCGCCTGCGGCGAAGCCGGTGATCATCAACCCGGTCGCCGTACCTGCTCTGCAAGACGGCGGTCACGCCCAGGCCGGCCAGGAAGGCGGTGAGCCGGTTGCGCAGGGCGGTCGTGAGAAAGCTGCGCAACTTGGCGCCGAAGGCCCGCTGCACCCCCGTCTGCACCATGCGTACGCCCCATAGCAGGAGTGCAATCGAGCCGGCGAGGTCGAGGAGAATCAGCGGAAAAGCCATAGTCAAATCCCCTCCCGACAGGTCAGCGGCGCCTCGGGCAGACACGGAGCGCGCCAGGGAGCGCAGAGGATCGACTATTAAAGCACATGCCGGTCGAGCTTTGCGATCGACCCTGGCCCCGCTACGATCGCGCCATGCCCAGCTCTGAAATCCGCAGCTCCGTCTGTCCGCACGACTGCCCCTCCACCTGTGCGCTGGAAGTGGAAGTGCTCGATAACCGCCGCATCGGCGCGGTGCGCGGCGCTGCCGACAACACCTACACCGCCGGCGTCATCTGCGCGAAGGTCGCGCGCTATGCCGAGCGCATCCACCATCCCGATCGCCTGACGCGGCCGCTGCTGCGCACCGGGCCGAAGGGGGCCGGGCAATTCCGGGAGATCGGCTGGGACGAGGCGCTCGATCGCACCGCCGGGGCACTGACCGACATCGCCGCGAGGCACGGCACGGAGGCGGTCTGGCCGTTCTACTATGCCGGGACGATGGGGCTGGTGCAGCGCGACGGCATCAACCGCCTGCGCCATGCGATGAAATACTCGCGCCAGCTTCTAACGATCTGCACCTCGATCTGCGAGGCCGGCTGGTTCGCCGGGGTGGGCGGCTATCGCGGACCCGACCCACGCGAGATGGCGCAGTCCGACCTGATCGTGGTCTGGGGCGGCAACCCGGTCGCCACCCAGGTCAACGTGATGACCCATGTCGCGCGCGCCCGGAAGCAGCGCGGGGCCAAGCTGGTCGTGGTCGATCCCTACCGCAGCGGCACGGCGGCGGTCGCCGACATGCATCTCGCGCCGCGCCCCGGCACCGACGGCGCGCTCGCCTGCGCGGTCATGCACATCGCCTTCCGCGACGGCTGGGCCGACCGCGCCTACATGGCGGCTTATGCCGACTGCCCGGAGGCGCTGGAGGCGCATCTGGCCTCACGCGGGCCGGATTGGGCATCGTCCATCACCGGGCTGCCGAGCGAGCAGATCGAGGCCTTCGCGCGGCTCTATGGCTCGACCAAGCGCAGCTACATCCGCCTCGGCTACGGTTTCGCCCGCTCGCGCAACGGGGCGGCCAACATGCACGCCGTCACCTGCCTGGCGACTGTCGCCGGCACCTGGCCGCACGAGGGCGGCGGGGCGCTGTGGAGCAATCGCGGCATCTATCACTGGGACAAGACGCTGATCGAGGGTCTGGACGTTCGCGACCTGTCGATCCGCGAGATGGACATGAGCCGTATCGGCAGCGTGCTGACCGGCGATCGGCGCGAACTCGGCGACGGGCCGCAGGTCCATGCGCTATTCATCCAGAACCAGAACCCGGTGACGGTCTGCCCCGACAGCAACCGCGTGCGCCGCGGCTTCGCGCGGGAGGATCTGTTCGTCTGCGTCCACGAGCAGTTCATGACCGAGACGGCGCGCTGGGCCGATATCGTGCTGCCGGCGACGATGTTCATGGAGCACGACGACATCTACCAAGCCGGCGGGCACAGCCACATCCAGATCGGCCCGAAGCTGATCGAGCCGCCGGGGGAGTGCCGGTCGAACCACGAGGTTTTATGCGCGCTGGCGCATCGGCTCGGCGCCAAGCATCCGGGCTTCGAGATGACCGCCTGGGAGATGATCGACGCGACGCTGCGTGCCTCCGGCTGGCCCGATGCCGCGACGGTGCTGGAGCGGCGCTGGGTGGACGCGCAGCTTCCCTTCGCCGAACAGCATTTCCTGAACGGCTTTCCGCACCAGGGCGGACGGTTCCGCTTCGCCCCCGACTGGGCGCGCATCGGCCCCCACCACGCCAGGATGCCGCGCCTGCCCGACCACTTCGCGATCATCGACGAATCGCGCGCGGACTGCCCGTTCCGGATGATGACCTCGCCGGCGCGGCGGTTCCTCAACACGAGCTTCACCGAGATGCCAAGCTCGCGGCGCATGGAGGGCCGCCCCACGGCGCTGGTCCACCCGGCAGACGCCGCCCGCCTTGGCTTGACCGATGGCGGCAAGGTCCGCCTCGGCAATGCGCGCGGCGAGGTGGTGGTCCATGTGCGCGTGGTCGAAGGCGCGCAGCCCGGCGTCGTGGTGGTGGAGAGCGTCTGGCCCAGCGAATACTACGAGGGCGGAATCGGCATCAACGCGCTGACTAGCGACGACCCGGCTCCCCCGAGCGGCGGGGCGGTATTCCACGACACCGCGGTGTGGATGCGCGCAGAGGCGGCGGTGATGCCGTTGGCCGCCGAGTAGGCGAGCATTGTTGCTCCCCACCTCGGCTCTCTCCCGCACGCGGGAGAGGGGAGGCGCGGCGAGGCAATGCGAATGATTTGGGCTCGGCCTGCGCGGTATCAGCCCTTCTGTGTGGCGGCGAGCGCCTCGTCCTTCGCGCGAGCGCGTGTCACCGCCGGCCGATCGGCGATGCGGCGCACGTATTCTGCGATTTCCGGGCTCTCGGGCACGAGCCTGAAGGCGGTTGTCCAGCCGAGGGCCGTGCCCCAGAGGATGTCGGCCGCCGAGACCCGTTCGCCCAGCAGGTAGGGTGACGCCGAGAGCGCGGCCGTGACTATGCCGATCACCGTGTCGTAATCTCCGTACGGGCTCATCGCGCGCCCCCCCGCGTCGCGGCCGAGCGCACGGTCGACCACCGCGGGCTCGAAGCAGGCCGCATAGTAGACAAGCCAGCGAAGATAGGGACCGCGCAGCGCATCGCCGATCGGGGGAGCGAGCCCGGCCGCAGGGAACAGGTCGGCGAGATAGAGGAAGATCGCGACCTGCTCGGTGACGATCGCATCACCGTCGCGGATGGCGGGCACCTTGCCCATCGGGTTCACCGCGAGATAGGCGGGCGACCGGTGCTCTTCCTTCTTCAGGTCGAGCACTTCGAGCGTGTACGGAACACCGAGTTCCTCGAGCAGGATCAGCGCGCCGGTCGAGCGAGTCCGTGGTGCGTGGAACAGCGTGATCGTTCGAGCATCCATGAGGTTCCTCCTTCAGATCAGGCGAGCAGGGGCCGCACCAGGCTCAACATGCGCGCCATGTTGCGCCCGACACGGTGCACCGCATCGTCCCAAAAAAATGCCCCGAACCGGTCGAACTCCGGCAGCCGCGCGCCATCGCGTGCCAGGAAGAACGTGGCGCAGACACACCTGGCCGGATCGGGCATTGCATCCGGCCGCCAGGCGAACAATGCCAGATCCTTGCCGGGCAGATAGGCGTGCCGGCCGAGATCGCTCAGTGCCTCCGTCTCGGCGGTCAGCCCTGTCTCCTCAACCAATTCGCGCAGCGCCGCCTGGCGCGGCGTCTCGCCGGGCTCCACCAGGCCCTTCGGGATATCCCAGCGCGGGGAGCGGGTGGCGTGGCCGAGCAGCACGCGCGCGCCGTCGGTAACGACAACCCCGCAACTCAGCCTGCGCTCGGCCACGCTCAGCCGGCCAGCGCGGCCTCCACGCCGGCCGCGACGGAGAACAGCCGCGCGTCGCCCATCGTCTCGCCCATCAGCATCAGCCCGACCGGCGGCTCGCCGGGGCGATGACAGGGCAAGCTGATGGCGCAACGGTCGAGGAAATTGCCCAACGCCGTGTTGCGCAGCGAGAGCATGTTGATGCGATTGTATTCCTGGTCGTTGTCGAGATCGGCGATCCGCGCCGGCAGGATCGGGCTGGTCGGCATCAGCACGGCGTCGAAGCCGGCGGTGCTGGCATCAAAGCGCGCGATCAGCCGCGCGCGCGCGGCGCGCAGCTCGATGTAATCGGCCGTGCCGATCCGGTCGCCGCGCAAGATGCGCGCGCGGACGCGAGGGTCGTAGAGCCCGCCCTTTTCCGACAGCAGCCGACGGTGCCAGGCGAAGGCCTCCGAGGCGGAGAGGCCGCCGGCGGCGTTCACTGCCTGGCTCTCCTCGAACTCCGCGAAGCGCACGCGCACGATTCTCGCGCCGGCCTTGGACAGCATCCCTAGTGCGCGATCGAAGGCGGTGGCGACGGCGGGATCAAGGCCCTCAAGCGCGACGGTCTCGGCCACGGCCAGCCGCAGGCCCGCGAGCGGGATGGGGACGGGTGGCGCGGGCGGCACGCCGGCCAGCACGGCATCGACGATGGCGCAGCAGGACACCGATCGCGCCAGCGGCCCGATCGAATCCAGGCTGGGTGCGAGGGGCAGCACGCCCGCGATCGGCACGCGCCGCGCGGTGGGCTTGTAGCCGACCACCCCGCAATAGGCGGCCGGGATGCGGCACGAGCCGCCGGTGTCGGTGCCGATGGCGGCGAGCGCCATACCGTCGGCCACCGACACGGCGGCGCCCGACGAACTGCCGCCCGGAATGCGCCCATTGGCACGGTCCCACGGGCTGAGCGGCGTGCCGTAATGCGGGTTGATGCCGAGCCCCGAATAGGCGAACTCCGTCATGTTGGTCCGCCCGACCGGCATGAAGCCCGCTGCCAGCAGCCTCGCCACGACGGGCGCGTGCGCGCCGGCCGGCGGGGCGTCGGCCAGCACACGCGAGCCCGCCGGGGTCGGCTCGCCCGCCACATCCAGCAAATCCTTCAAGCTCAGCGGGATGCCGGCATAGGGGCCGGGTGCCCTGCCGACCCGGCGCAGCGCATCCATCGCGTCGGCCGAGACGCGCGCCGGCTCCGCATAGACCTTCACGAAGGCCCGAGCGCCCTCGCCATCCGGGCCGGCGATCCGGGCCAGGCACTCCTCGACCAGCGCACGGCTGGTCGTGCGCCCGTCAGCCAGGGCCTGGGCATGATCGGCGATGGTCCGCATGATGGGTCTCCTCTTTCAAGGAAGCATGCCGATGAGCGATCATCTCGCCAAGCCGGTGCTGATCACCGGCGCATCCGGCAATCTTGGCCGCCAGCTCGCGCGCGGGCTGGGCGAGGGGTGGACGCTGCGCCTGACCGATATCGCGCCATTTCCCGACCCGCTGCCACCGGGGGCGACGTTCACGCGCGCCGACCTGAACGACGGGGTTGCGATCCTGCGCCTGGCGGAAGGGTGCGGGGCGATCGTGCATCTGGGGGGCGTATCCGTCGAACGTCCGTTCGAGGAGGTGCTGTTTCCCAACATCCGGGGCCTGTTTCATGTCTACGAGGCCGCGCGGCGGGAGCGGGCGCGGGTGGTGTTCGCTTCTTCCAATCACGCCGTCGGTTTTCATGAACGCGCGGAAACGATCGGCACGGACGCCGCGTTCCTGCCGGACGGCTATTACGGCCTGTCCAAGGCCTATGGCGAGCTGATGGGCCGGATGTACTGGTTCAAGCATGGGGTGGAGAGCGTGGCGCTGCGCATCGGCTCCTGCTTCGCCGAGCCGGCGAACGCGCGCATGCTGGCGAGCTGGCTGTCGTTTCCGGACTTCGTGCGGCTGGTGACGCGATGCGTGCTGGCCGAGCGGGTGGGATGCAGCGTGATCTGGGGCGCGTCCGCCAACGCCGCGATGACCTGGTGGCGCGACGACGCCCGCGCCGTGATAGGCTGGGCACCGCAGGACAGCGCCGATCCCTTTTCCGGCCAGCTTGCCGGCAAGGTCTCCGGCGACCCGGTCGAGGAACGCTACATGGGCGGCTCCTATCCCGCCCAGGACTACACGCGGGAGGAGCCAGCGCCGCGGTGGAAGCGGGAATAAAGGCCGTTGCTATTATCCGACCGTCTTCAGGAACTCGGCCAGCTTGGTCGCGGCGGCGACCTTGTCGGTCTTGTCGAGGGCGGCGAGTTCGGCCGCCAAGCGATCCATGGCCGACTCATAGATCTGCCTCTCGCTGAAGCTCTGGTCCGGCTGACCGGCATTGCGATGGAGGTCGCGCACGACCTCGGCGATCGACAGCGGGTCGCCGGAGTTGATCTTGGCCTCGTATTCCTGCGCGCGGCGCGACCACATCGTGCGCTTGATTCGCGCCCGACCCCGCAGCACGTCCAGCGCCTTGTCGAACAGGTGGCGCGTCGCGAGCTTGCGCAGTCCGGCGCTGCGCGCCTTGGCGACGGGCACCCGCAAGGTCATGCGATTCTCCTCGAACGTGATGTGGATCAGTTCGAGCTTGTGGCCGGCGATCTCCTCGGTCGCGATCTTCTCGACCCTGCCGACGCCGTGCGTGGGATAGACGACGTAATCGCCCTCGGCGAACGTCTCGGCTGGCGCCATGGGACGCGGCATGACGCGGGGTACCGGCCCCTGGGAAAAACGCGCGACAGCCCCGGACGGCGGAGCGGAGTGTCGCGGCTCAGACTCCTCCGGCAACTGGTCGGCTGGGGTGCTGGCCTCGGCCTCGTCGGGTTCCATCAAAGCCGACTCTGCCGCGACCAGATCCTCAGGCGACTTGGGACTGTCCGCGGGTGGTTGCGGATCCGGCGACTGTGCCGCGGGTTTCCGTCCCTGCTCCGTCCGGCGTGCGGGAGCGGTCGCAATCGCGGCCTTGGCGCGAACGGGCGGCTTCCGGGCGGACACTGGACCAGCAACTACCTTCCCGGCGGAGTTGGCGGTTACAGCACTCGCGGACAGTGGCTTCCCAGATTCCTCGTCGGCTGCCGGCGCCGGCGCGCCCCCGCGCGCGCGCGCTCCAATCCCGGCGGATTCCTTCATACTGAGCCCTCTTTAATATCTCGACCGTGCTGTCAGGAGCGACCTTTTGGCGCCACGGCCCCAACGGTTCGATTGTCCGTAACCGGGCTTAGGACTGGCCCGGTCGCGCAATCCAACCTCAATCAAGGATATAGCACGCAACCGGGCGCTCGTCAGGGGGGCCGCAAACGGCGGCTTGTCCTAGGCCGTGCCGGGCTCCGGGTCGAAGAGCGCCGCCTTGTCGGGCCTGTCCTTCCACTCGTCGGCATCGGCCGGAGCCTCCCCCTTGCGGGTGATGTTGGGCCAGGTCTGGGCATAGGTACGGTTCTGCTCGGCCCAGGCCGCGGCGCGATCATCGCTGTCGGGAACGATTGCTTCCACCGGACATTCAGGCTCGCACACGCCGCAGTCGATGCATTCGTCGGGGTGAATGACCAGCATGTTCGCGCCGACATAGAAGCAATCCACCGGACAGACCTCGACACAGTCCATGTATTTGCAGCGGATGCAATTTTCGGTGACCACGTAGGTCATGCGACTCCCCCGGTCCCAGCGGGGGCGATATGGCCGCGTTTCACGGGAGGCGCAAGGCCGATGGAGCCTCGGCGATTTCCTCGTATAGCTGCCGTGCTTCCGCGGCCGGGCCACGCCGGTCCGCCAGCGCGACGACGCGAACCACCCGGACCCCGCCGTGCAGGCCAATCGTGAGAACGTCACCGACGCGCAGGCGGGCGTGCGCCTTCTCGGTGGGCTGGCGATTGATCCGCACCAGACCCTGACTGGCCAGCTGGGCGCAATCGGCTCTGGTGCGGGCGAACCGGGCGCACCAGAGCCATAGGTCCAGGCGCCGCCAGGGCTGTCCCGCTGCGTCGCTCACTGCCGAAGCGCGGCCAGGGCGGCGAACGGACCATGGCCGGGCGGAGCTCGGACCAGACGGTCCAACCGGACGGGCCGACGCTGGCGCTGCGGCAGCAGCATCGGCGGCGTAGGCGGCCCGTACACGTCCGCCGCCAGACTGCCGCCCGGCACTACCCGCAAGCCGAGCCGGCGCAAGACGATCGGCAGCAGCGCCGCCGGGATGGAGAAGCGCGACGCCAGCCCCGGCGGAAGCGCGACTGCCCCATGCCGCGCCGCCCAGGCGAGCTCGGCCGCGATCCGCTCGGCGATGTCCAGGCGGATCAGCACCGGCCCGGCCTCCAGCCAGCCCATCGCCTTGGCGAATCCGCGCGGCCAGTCTGGCGGAGCTGTCGACGAGACGAGGCCCACAGCGGGCAGCTTCGGCGTCGTGACGCCATGGTGCAGCGCCCAGAGACGCGCACGCATCGCCGCGGCCCGAGGTTTCAATAAGGCGGGCAGGAACAGCGCGAACCGTCCTGCCTTGACCCCGAGCGGCTTGAGCTGGCGGCGTAGCTCGGGATCCTGTCCCTCGTCCGCCCCCGCGATCAACCCCAATTCCTCGTGCAGCCGGTGCAGCGGGCCGCGCAGAGCACCCTCCGCGTCGGCCCGCGCCGACGCTTCGAACAAGGGCGCCAGATCGGCGCGGACCGCATCACCGATCCAGCGTTGCAGCCTGGCGCGCAGCCGCTCCCGCTGGGAGCCGTCCAGGAACTCGCTGTCGAGGATCTCCAGGCGCGGGCGGAGCGGGCTTTCACCAGGACGCAGGCGCGCGATCGCGAACGAGTCCGTGTCTCCGTGCGCAGTCCATAGAACCCGGTGGTCCGGTGCCAGGCTGAACGCCGCGTCCGGCGCCGCCTCTGCCTCGGCGACCCGCCGCGGCATCTCCTCGCGCAACGCGCGCCGCGCCGCCCGCAGCACGACGCGCCGCTCCTCGCCGGCCGCGGTCGGGTCGGGGACGAAGCCGAAACCGGCGACATGGCCGACGAGATGGCCCTCGACCACCACTTCGCCCCGGCGGGTCACTGCCGAGAGCAGATCCGTTCCCTCGGTCTCGTCCAATCGTCGCAGCAGGTGCGCGGCGCGACGGTCCACGAATTGGGCCGTGAGCTGTTCGTGCAGCGCGTCCGACAGCAGATCCTCCACCTCGCGCGCCCGGCTCTGCCAGGTCGTCGCGTCGCGCACCCAATCCGGGCGGGCGGCGACGTAGGACCAGACCCGCACCCCGGCAAGGCGCTGCATCAGGGTGTCGATATCGCCCTCGGGCCGGGCCAGGCTCGCGATCTGCGCGGCCAGCCAGTCGGTGGGCAGCGTGCCGTCGGTTGCAAGATGGGTGAAAATACGGGCGCAAAGTCGGTTGTGCGTCTCGTCGGCCAGCTTGCGGAAATCAGGGATCTGGCACGCCTCCCACAGTGTACGGACCATCGTGCGCCCGCGCGCGAGGCGCCGTATCTCGGGGTCGCGCGCCAGCGCGGCCAGGGTCGTCAGGTCAGAGGCCTCGTTGCCCTTGACCAGCCCCGGTCCAGGCGGCGGCGCGAGCAGGCTGGCGAGCAGCGCGTCTACGTGCCCGAACGCGAGGTCGGAGTTGCGCCAGCAGAGATAGTCCAGCGCCTCGAAGCTGTGCGCCTCCACCTGCGCCACCGCCTCCTCGGAGATGTCCGGGCACTCGGCCGTGGTGCCGAACGTGCCGTCGCGCATCCCGCGCCCGGCCCGCCCGGCGATCTGGGCGATCTCGGCCGCGGTGAGGCGGCGGATGCGCTGGCCGTCGTGCTTGCTGAGGCCGGCAAAGGCCACGTGATCGACGTCCATGTTCAGGCCCATGCCGATCGCGTCGGTGGCGACCAGGAAATCGACCTCCTTGTTTTGATAGAGCGCCACTTGCGCGTTGCGGGTGCGCGGGCTGAGCCGGCCCATGACCACCGCGCAGCCGCCGCGCCGGCGGCGGATCAGTTCGGCTATCGCATAGACCTCGGCGGCGCTGAACGCGACGATGGCGGTGCGCGGCGGCAGCTTGGTCAACTTGACCGGGCCGGTGAAGGTCAGATGCGAAAGGCGCGGCCTTGTCTCCACGCTGACCTGCGGCACCAGTCGGTGCAGCAGCGGGCGGATCGTCGCGGCGCCCATGAACATCGTCTCGACCAGGCCGCGCGCGTGCAGCAACCGGTCGGTGAACACGTGACCCCGGTCGGGATCGGCGCAGAGCTGGATTTCGTCCACCGCGACGAACTCGGCGGCGCGGTCGAGCGGCATGGCTTCCACGGTGCAGGAGTACCAACGCGCCGTCGGGGGGACGATCTTCTCCTCCCCGGTGATCAGGGCGACGTTGCGCACGCCCTTGCGGGCCACCATTCGGTCGTAGTTCTCGCGCGCGAGCAGGCGAAGCGGAAAGCCGATGATGCCGGAAGTGTGCGCCAGCAGGCGTTCCATGGCGAGATGGGTCTTGCCGGTGTTCGTTGGGCCGAGAACGGCCTTCACGCGCGCATCGAAGCCGGACATGGAGGGGACTTTTGGGGCGGAGGGACACGAATGCAAGCCGTCCGGCAATGACATGTTAAATCGTGGCCTTCTCCCGCGCATATGGCCGGCCGCACGGAGGAGTGAAGATGGCGGACGCGCCCGATACCCATACTGCGGAAACCCTGAGCTTCGGCGCCGAGGTCGGACGGCTGCTCGATCTGGTCGTTCACTCGCTCTATTCCGAGCGCGAGATTTTCCTGCGGGAGCTAGTCGCCAACGCGGCTGACGCCATGGACCGGCGGCGGTTCGAGGCGCTGACCGAGCCGGCCCTGGCTCCGCCCGCGGACGCCAAGATCCGCATCGTGCCCGACAAGGGCGCCCGCACGCTGCTGATCGCCGATGACGGGATCGGCATGACCCGCCAGGAGCTGATCGAGAACCTGGGCACCATCGCCCGCTCCGGCACGCGGGCGTTCGGTGAGCGGCTGGCCGAGGCGAAGCCGGACGAACGGCCCAGCCTGATCGGCCAGTTCGGCGTCGGCTTCTACGCCGCGTTCATGGTGGCCGAGCGAGTGGAAGTGACCTCGCGCAAGGCCGGGGCGGAGGAGGCGTTCACCTGGGCCTCGAACGGAGCCGGAGAGTTCACCATTGCTCCCGCGCAGCGTGACCGGCCGGGCACCGACGTTCTGCTGCATGTCCGCGCCGATGCCGACGAGTATCTGGATCCGGCGCGGCTGGAGGCGGTCGTCCGCAAGTGGGCGGACCACATCACGCTGCCCATCACCATCGCCCGCGAGGGCAAGGACCAGCCCGCCAACGAGGGAACCGCGCTCTGGCGCAAGCCGCGCACCGAGGTTTCCGAGCAGTCCTACGCCGAGTTCTTCCAGCATCTCGGCCATATCTTCGACAAGCCGTGGGCGACCCTGCACTGGCGGGCCGAGGGGATGCTGGAGTTCTTCGCCCTGCTGTTCATCCCCGGCGCGCGCCCATTCGACTTTCTCGACCGCGAACGCGAGTCGCGCGTGCGCCTGCATGTCCGGCGCATGTTCATCACCGACCGCGCCGAGCTGCTGCCGCCCTGGCTGCGCTTCATCGAGGGCGTGGTCGATACCGAGGACCTGCCGCTGAACGTATCGCGGGAGATGCTGCAGACGACGCCGGTGCTGGCGCGCATCCGCAAGGCGCTGGTCGGGCGCGTGCTGTCGGAGCTGAAGACGCGGGCGAAGAATCCAGCCGATTACGCGAAATTCTGGGAAACGTTCGGTGCCGTACTGAAGGAAGGCGTGTTCGAGGATGCCGAGCATCGCGGCGAAGTCGCCGGCCTCCTGCGCTTCCGCTCCTCTGCGCAGGAGGGCTGGACGTCGCTCGCCGACTATCTCGGCCGGATGCAGCCTGGGCAGGAGGCGATCTATTATCTTGCCGGCGACGATACCGACGCGCTCAAGGCCTCGCCGCAGCTCGAGGGTTTCCGCACGCGGAACCTGGAGGTGCTGCTGATGGCTGATTCGATCGACGCCTTCTGGCCGGACCGGCTTGGCACCTTCGAGGGCAAGCCGTTGCGCAGCGTGACGCAGGCGGCGGCGGAGCTCGACAAGGGAGCCGACCTGCCCGACATCTCGACACTCGCGGCGGCGCTGAAAACGGCCCTGGAGGACCAGGTCGCGGATGTGCGCGCCACGGCGCGCCTGACCGACAGCGCAGTGGTCCTCTCGGCCTCGGGCACCGGGCCGGACCTGCAGATGCAGCGGCTGCTGCGCCGCTCGGGCCGCAGTGGTCTGCCGATCCGCCCGGTTCTCGAGATCAATCCGCGTCACGCGCTGATCGAGGCACTGGGGCGGCGCGTGGAGGAGAAGGAGGTGATCGCCGATGCCGCCGCGATCTTGCTCGACCTTGCCCGGGTGCAGGAGGGCGAGTTGCCACGCGATCCGGCCCGCTTCGCCCGCCGGATAACCGGCCTGCTCGCCGGCAGCATCGGGTGACGATGCGCAGCGGGCGGCGTTACGCCTAGCAAGCCCTCGCAGGGATCGCGGTCCAAAATGCCAATCTCCGATCAGGCGCTCGACTGCATTGCCGCCAGCCCCGACGGTGCGCGCCCGCTCCATGCGGTGCGCCCCGCGGGTCTTTCCGACCTGCTTGACACGCTCCCGCCGGATCAAGCCGGCTATTTGCGAGATGCGGGGTTCACCGCCGCGGGGCAGGAGCTGGTTCTCCTGCCTGGCGCGGACGGCATTGGCGCCGCGGTGCTGGGATTGGGCGAAGACCGCTCGCCGCATGCGTTCGGTGGGTTGGCTCTTTGTTTGCCGGCGCGGTCGGTCTGGCGCATCGAGCCCGGCGACTTCGACGCGATGCAGGCGACCCTCGGCTTCTGTCTTGGTGCCTATCGCTTCACCGCATACCGCCAGGCCCCGCGCGCGCCGGCGCTGCTGGCAGCGCCGGCCGCGCACGCGTTGGCGCTGTCGCAGGCGCGGGCGGCCTGGATGGTCCGCGATCTCATCAACACGCCGGCCAACGACCTCGGCCCGGCCGAACTTGCCGCCTTCGCCGTCAGCTTGGGCGAGCGGTTCGGCGCAACAGCCGGCTTGGTCGAGGGCGCGAGGCTGGAACACGAGTACCCGGCGATCGCCGCCGTCGGACGCGGCTCGGCGCGCGCGCCGCGAGTGGCAAGCTTCCAATGGGCAGGCAGCCAGGCCCGTGACGATGCACCGCTTCTGTCACTATGCGGAAAAGGAGTCTGTTTCGATAGCGGCGGCTATGACCTAAAGCCATCGGCGGCGATGCTGCGGATGAAGAAGGACATGGGCGGCGCTGCCGCCGTGCTGGGATTGGCGCGCATGGTGATGGAGGCGGACCTGCCGATCCGGCTCGTCGCGCGCATCGGCTGCGTGGAAAACTCCGTGTCGGGAACGGCAATGCGTCCGATGGACGTGATCCGCGCCCGGTCCGGCTTGAGCGTGGAGGTGGGGAACACCGATGCCGAAGGGCGGCTCGTGCTATGCGATCTTCTGGATGAGGCCGTGGCGGAATCGCCTGCCCTGCTGCTCGACTGCGCCACGCTGACCGGGGCGGCGCGCGTGGCATTGGGCCCCGAGCTGCCGGCGCTTTTCTGCAACGACGACGCCTGGGCCGAAGCGATCCTGCGGGCCGGCGCGGTGCATCACGACCCGCTATGGCGTCTGCCGCTATGGGATGGCTACGGCGGCTGGCTGCAAAGCGCGACCGCGGACCTCAACACCGTCTCCGCCAAGCCCTTTGCCGGTGCGATCGTGGCGGCGCTGTTTCTGAGACGTTTTATTTCCCCATCTGTTTCTTGGGCGCATGTCGACCTATATGCCTGGAACGACCAGGCGCAACCCGGTCGGCCAGAAGGGGGAGAGGCTCAGGCGATCCGCGCGATCTTCGTCGCAGTCGCGGATCGGCTCGTCGATGCTTTTCCGGACCGAAACAGCGGGGTAACATCACGGTGAGGCGCCTGCAACGAAAGTCGTCTTGTCGTGTAAATGGAACACCGCAATACGCGGCGCGTCTATGTACCCGGCCGTTCCGCCGGCGTGCATGAGAGGACTGGATCATGGCAACGAGCCCCGCCCCGGACCAGCTCATCGCGATCCTTCGCGATACCATCGTGGCGCTGGTGCGCCGCGACGGTCCCGATCTATCGGCCCGTCAACTGGGCGTTTTCCTGACATGCTATCTGGATGACGGAGCGCACACGGTGCGGGGACTTGCTGCTGAGCTGCATGTCTCCAAGCCGGCGATCACCCGCGCGCTCGATCGGCTTGGCGAGCTCGATCTCGCGCGCCGCAAGGTCGATCCCCTGGATCGGCGCAGCGTGCTCGTGCAGCGCACGCTGAAAGGTTCGGGCTTTCTGCGCGACCTCCGCGCGATCATGGGGGAAGCGGCATCGACCGCGCGCAAGGGTGGCGCTCCCGTGGAGCCGTCACCGGCCTCGCGCAAGGCCCCGGCGACCAGCGGCAGCGACTGAGCCAGCCGCCATCGGGGCACCTACCAGCGGGTGAGCCCGACGGCGCGGGATCGGGTGCATACCAAGGCGACCCAGGGCACCTGAGGCAGCAGCGTAAGCGCCGGCACGAAGGGTTTCAGCGGCGACGGCGCGGCGATGAACAGCAGGCAGCATCCGCCGCCGAAGATCGCGAATCCCCAGTGGATGAAAGCCACGACGGGCGCCGGCACGCCGGCCCGTTGGGCGACCTGATACAGGTGCCCCCGATGCGCCTGGGTCACTCGTTCGCGCGCCAGGGTTCGCCGCACCAAGGTGAACGCGACATCGAACAGCACGCCCGATAGCAGCATCGGCATGAGCAGCAACGACAGCTCCACGCCATCGAAGCGGCTGGCGACCACGCCGAGCATCGCGAGCACGAAACCGCAGAACTGGCTGCCGACATCGCCCATGAATATGCGGGCGCGCGGAAAATTGAACGGAAGGAATCCGAGCAGCCCGGCGGCGAGCAGAAGCGCGGCGAAATACGCAAACCAGGCGCCGTGCGCGCCGGCGATGCCGGCGAGAAAGCATGCGGCGATCAGGGCGACCCCCCCGGCGAGGCCGTTCAGCCCGTCGATGAAGTTCACGGCGTTGGTCACGAACAGGATCCACGCCAGCGTGGCCGGGCCGCCGAGCCAGCCGACATAGAGCGGACCCAGGTACGGCACCCGGTAGTTTTCCACGAATACTCCCGAGCCGACTGCGGCCAGCGCGGCCAGAAGCTGCGCGCCCAGCTTCACGGCAAACGGCCAGTCGGCGAGGTCATCGAGGAAGGCGACCAGCGCGATCGCGAGCGAGGCGTCGATCACGCCCAGGAAGTAGGGATCGGCCAGTCGGGCGAACTCGGCGAACCGATATAGCGCGAGCAGCCCGACCACGAACGCCACCACGATCCCGACCCCGCCCCCCTTCGGGATCGGCCGGTCGTGCGATTTGCGCGCGTCCGGCTGATCCATGACACGGGCGAAAATCATCAGCCGTACGATCAGGGCGGACAGGCAGGCCAGCCCGGCGGCGAAGGCCAGGTGGCGCAGCACGGCGGCGAGCGTCATGCCGCCCGCTTGCCCCGAGTTCCGCGTTTTGTCGAGCGTCCGCGGTTGCGCCATCCGCGCGCCCTCGCCACGATCGGGCGAAATCACGGGGGAACGCCGCGCCATGACATCCGCCACGCGCTTTTCCGGCCTCACGCCGCTGCTCGCTCCGCGCTCGATCGCGGTGCTTGGCGCCTCCAACGACCGCACGCGAATCGGCGGCCGTCCGATCGCCTACATGAAGGAGGCCGGGTTCAAGGGCGCGCTGTATCCGGTCAACCCGAACCGGTCCGAGGTGCAGGGCCTGCGCGCCTACCCTTCGGTCGCCGATCTGCCGGAGACGCCAGACGTCGCCATCGTCGCCGTCCCGGCATCAATCGCCGTGCAGGCGGTGGAGGATCTCGGCCGGCGCGGCACCAAGGCGGCGTTGGTGTTCACCGCCGGTTTCGCCGAGGTGGACGCGGATGGCCAGGCGGCGCAGGACCGCATGGTTGCCGCCGCCCGCGCGCACGGGATGCGCGTCCTGGGGCCGAACTGCCTCGGCGTATTCGACGGCCGCACCGGCTACTATGCCACGTTCTCGTCGTCGTTCGACAGCGGCTGGCCGGTTCCCGGTCGCATCGGCATCGCGTCGCAGTCGGGCGCCTACGGCACGCATCTCTACACCCTGGCCCGCAATCGCGGGATCGGCGCCTCGCTCTGCATCATGACCGGCAACGAGGCAGATGTGACGGTCGGCGAATGCATCGGCTGGCTGGCCGAGAACCCCGAAGTGGACGTGATCGCCGTCTATGCCGAGGGCATCCGCGAGGCGCCCGGCCTGATCGCCGCCTTCGAGGTGGCGCGCGCGGCGAAGAAGCCGATCGTGATGATGAAGGTCGGCCATAGCGCGCTCGGCAGCCATGCCGCGAAGTCCCACACTGCCTCCATCGCCGGCGACGACGCCGTGACCGAGGCGGTGATGGCCGAGTTCGGCGTGGTCCGCGCTCGCACGAGTGAGGAGATGCTGGACATCGCGCAGACCGCGACCAGGCGTGTCTATCCGGCGCGGAACACGCTCGGCATGATTACGATCTCGGGCGGCGCCGGCGTGCTGGTCAGCGATGTCGCCGAACAGGTCGGACTGGCCATGCCGGAGATGCCGGAAGAGGCGCAGGCGCGGCTGAAGTCGCTCGTTTCGTTCTGCGCGCCGCGCAACCCGGTGGATGCCACGGCGCAGGTGAGCAACGATCTCAACCTGCTCACCCCGTTCATGGAGGCGATGGTGCGCGACGGCGGCTATGCGTCGGTGCTCGCCTTCATGACCATGGTTGCCTCGACCGACCGCTGGCCGGCGATGCAGGAGCGGCTGGACGCGGTGCGCGCGCAGTACCCGGACCGTCTCTACGTGCTGTCGGTGATCGCCCCGCCCGAGCGGATTCGCGCCCTGGAGGACGCCGGCTGGATCTGTCACGAGGATCCGACCCGCGCCGTCAATGCCATCGCCGCCATGGGCCGGTTCGGGGAGGCCTTCGCGGCGCCTGAGCCCGCGCCGCCGCCGACGGTTCCCAAGGTCGCGCTGCCGGCGAAGACACCGACCGAGGCGGAGGCCAAGCGCCTGCTGGCCGAGACCGGGATCGCCTCCGCGCCCGAGGCGGCGTGCGCGGATGCCGGGGCGGCGGTCGCGGTTGCCGAGCGGTTCGGCTTCCCGGTGGTGATGAAGATTCTCTCGCCCGACATCCTGCACAAGTCGGAGATCGGCGGCGTGCTGCTGGACGTGGCCGACGCCACCGGCGTGCGCGACGGCTTCGCGACCCTGCTCGCCCGCGCCAAGCAGGCCGCGCCGGCGGCGCGGATCGAGGGCGTGCTGGTGGCCAAGCAGCTCAAGGGCGGCGTCGAATGCATCCTGGGCATCAACCGGGACCCGGTGTTCGGCCCCGTCGCCATGTTCGGCCTGGGCGGGATTTTCGTCGAGATATTGAAGGACGTCGTGTTCCGCCGCTGCCCGTTCGGCATCGACGAGGCGGAGCGGATGATCCGCTCGATCAAGGGCGCGCCGCTGCTGCTGGGCGCGCGCGGGCGCAAACCGGCCGATGTGCGCGCGCTGGCCGAGATGCTGGCGCGGCTTTCGGTCTTCGCGCACCAAGCGGGGGAGCGGCTGGCCTCGGTGGACCTGAACCCGGTGTTCGCTATGCCGGAGGGCGAGGGGGCGTTCGCGGTGGACGCGGTGGTGGAGGTGAAGGGATAGCCGCGGTTCCATTCTGCAGCCGCCTTGACACCGGTATTTTCGTAGATACATAAATTGACGTTGACGTGGGACGAGGCCAAGCGGCGGGTCACGTTAGCCCAGCGCGGTTTGGACTTCGCCGATGCCGCCCTCGTCTTCGCGGGCCGGACGGTGACTTTGCCGGACGACCGGCGTGCGGACGGCGAACCACGCTTCATCACGGCTGGCAGGCTGCGAGGGCGCTTTGTCGTGGTAGTTTGGGTCGGGAGTTTGATCGTCCCGCGACGATGGCCGACGGATCATTTCAATGAGGAACGGACATGCCGACGAAGAGGCATGGTAGCTCCAGCAGATGGACTGACCCAGAGGATGCTCCGCATTTGGGGCGCGAGTGGTTCGAGCGCGCGGAAATTCGCGAAGGGGAGCGGCTGATTCGTCCAGGGCGCCCCCGCTCCGCCGCACCGAAGCAGGCGGTCAGTATCAGGCTTGATCTTGACGTACTCGCGCACTTTCGCGCCAGTGGCCCCGGTTGGCAATCGCGTATCAACGAGGCGCTTCGGAGAATCGCGGGTTATAGGAACGCGGGGGCTGCCGCCGCGCGCGCACCCGGGCTCCCTTTCGGCGCCTTGGCGTTACCCCTAGGCGCCAAGCGATCCGTGATGCAGGAGACAGGCGACGCATGATCGACAAGATCGTCCGCTCGATGGCCGAAGCCATGGACGGCATCCAGGACGGCGCCACCGTGCTGGTCGGCGGCTTCGGCGCGGTCGGGCAGCCGAATGCGCTGATCGACGGGCTGATCGAGCAGGGGGCCAAGGACCTGACCGTTGCCTGCAACAACGCCGGCGTCGGGCGGATCGGGCTGGCGCGCCTGATGGACCTTGGGCGGGTGCGCAAGATCATCTGCTCCTTCCCCCGCTCCTCCGACCCCGTGGTGTTCGAGACCCTGTATCGCGCCGGCAAGATCGAGCTGGAGATCGTGCCGCAAGGCACGCTGGCCGAGCGGATGCACGCCGCCGGGGCCGGCATCCCGCTCTTTTTCACCGCGACCGGCGTCGGCACCAAGATGGCGGTGGGCAAGGAGACCCGCGAGATCGACGGGCGCACCTACGTCGCCGAGCGATCGCTTCCCGGCGATGTCGCGCTGGTCGAGGCGTGGGAGGCCGATCGCTGGGGCAATCTCACCTATCGGCGCGCCGGGCGGAACTTCAACCCGGTGATGGCGATGGCCGGGAAGCTGACGATCGCGCAGACCCAGCATATAAGGGAGTTGGGCGAGATCGATCCCGACAACGTCCACACGCCCGGCATCTTCGTCGATCGCGTGCTGCACGTGCCCTATGGCGATCCGTCCGGCTTCTGAGGAGATTTTCGATGCCCGACACGCACGCCGCCGCCGCGTTCAAGCCGCTGGGCCGCGCCGAAATGGCCGCGCGCCTGGCGCGCGACATCCCCGAGGGATGGTACGTGAACCTCGGCATCGGCATTCCCACCGGCGTCGCCGACCATGTCCCGCTGGAGCGCGAGGTGGTGTTTCATTCCGAGAACGGCATCCTGGGAATGGGCCCGCAGCCGCCGCAGGAGGAGATCGACCCCTGGCTGATCAACGCCGGGAAGCAATACGTCACGCTGCGCCCGGGCGCGAGCTTCTGCCACCACGCCGACAGCTTCGCGATGATTTGCGGTGGCCATCTCGACCTTTGCGTGCTCGGCGCCTTCCAGGTGGCGGAGAACGGCGACATCGCGAACTGGGCCACCAGCGAGAATGACACCGCGCCGGCCGTGGGCGGCGCGATGGACCTCGCCGCGGGCGCCAAGCGGCTGTGGGTGACGATGGAGCACACCACCAAGGACGGCCAGCCCAAGCTGGTGCGAAGCTGCTCCTACCCGCTCACGGCGGTGGGCGCGGTCAAGCGCGTCTACACCAACCTTGCCGTCATCGACGTGACCGAGCGCGGCTTCGTGGTGCTCGACATGATCCCCGGCCTCGACTTCGAGACGCTTCAGGCGCGCACCGACGCCAAGCTGCACCGGCTGGAATGACCTGTCCCCAGCCTCCGGCGTTTCCAGCCGCTCGTGCCGACGCGGGATTGCCAGGATGGGCAGGAAATCGGTGCCTCGATCGAGGCGGGGTTCAGCCCGTGGCTTAGCCGCCGGCGCGCTGCAGCACCGGCCCGGATAGCCCGAGCATGGTGTTCAGCACGCCGAGATGCGTCAGCGCCTGCGGGAAGTTGCCACATAGGCGGCGGCGGCTCGTATCGTATTCCTCGGACAGCAGTCCGAGATCATTGCCGACCGACAGCACGCGCTCCAGGAGCGCGCGGGCCTCCGCATTGCGGCCTTGCATCCCGCGCACGTCGGCGAGCCAACAGGTACAGGGCAGGAACGCGCCCTCCTTCGGCGATTCGTCGCGGGGCTTGCGCAAGATGAGACCCTCCTCGGTCAGATCGCGGGCGACCGCCTCGATCGTCGCGTCCATGCGCGGATCCTCCACTGGCAGGAAGCCGACCGGCGCGAGCAGCAGAAGGCTGGCGTCGATGTGACGACCGCCATAATGGGCGACGAAATGGCCGCGCCCCCGGTCGAACCCCTTTTCGCAGACTTCCTCGTGGATGCGCGCGCGCAGTGCGGTCAGGTGGCCTATCATCGTGGCATCCACGCCGCCGTCGCGCGCCGTCCCCTTCAGGAACCGGTCCACCCCTGCCCACGCCATTGCCTTGGAATAGACGTAGTGTTGCGGCTCTCCGCGGTTCTCCCAGAACCCGTGCCCGTCTTGCGGCCAGGTCTGCTCAAGCCGCTCCATCAAGGCGCGCTCGGTGGCCTTGCCGTGCGGACTGTTCTCGATGCCGGCCCGGCGCATCAGATCCATCGCGTCGATGAGCTCGCCGAAGACGTCGGTCTGTTCCTGGTCGGCGGCCTGGTTGCCAATACGGACGGGTGTGGAGCCCTCGTAGCCGGGCAGCCACTTCACCTCCCACTCGTTCAGATGACGCGCCCCGTCCACGCGATACATGATCCGCAGCTTGTCGGGCTGGCCGGCGATGGCGCGCAGCATCCAGTCGCGCCAGGCGATTGCTTCTTCATGGTAGCCGGCATTGAGCAGCGCGCCGATGGTGAAGGTCGCATCGCGCAGCCAGCAGTACCGGTAGTCCCAGTTCATCTCTCCGCCGATCGCCTCGGGCAGGGAGGTGGTCGCGGCGGCGAGCAAGCCGCCGGTCGGGCGGTGGACCAGCGCCTTCAGCGTGATCAGGGAGCGCCGGGTCGCCTCCGGCCAGTGGGTCGGGCGGGCGAACTGGCCGATCCAGTCGCGCCAGTACGCCTCGGTGGCGGCGAGCGCTGGCGGTGGGTCCGGCGAGGGCGGGGCATCCTGGTCCGAGGCCCCATGGACCAGGGTGAAGGTGACGGTCTGGTCGGCCGAGACCGTGAAGCTTGCGCTGATGCGATCTTTGACCACGCGCAGCGGAACCGGGCCGCGCAGAACCACCAGGTCCGGCCCGACCACCCCGCGGATACTGCCGTCCGGGCATTCCTCCATCCACGGCGACACCAAGCCGTAGTCGAACCGCAGCGCCAGGTCGAGGCGCATGTCCACCTGACCGCCAAGCCCGGTGACAATGCGGATCACGGCCGGCTGGCCGGCGCGCATGGGCATGAAGTCGGTCAGACGCACGACATTCGGCCCCCGCGAGAACTCGGTCTCCAGGATCAGCGTGTCGGGGCGGTAGCGCCGCTCGATTCGCCATCCCTCGAAGGCCGGGCCGATCCGCCAGCTTCCGTGCCGCTCCTCGCCGAGCAGCGCCGCGAGGCACGCATCGCTGTCGAAACGCGGCAGGCAGAGCCAGTCGATGGTGCCGTCGCGCGAGACAAGCGCCGCCGTCTCGCCGTCGCCGATCAGGCCATAGTCTTCAAGAAGCTTGCTCATGCGGGCCGCAACGCCCTCTCACCGAACGGGCGACGCAATGACGCCGATTTCAGAACAAGCCGCCTTAGCCTACTATTTATGGGGTATGCTGGCCAGCGTACCCCACGATATCGCGTCGAGAGCCCCATTATGCTATGCGAACTTGGTGGCGAGCGGAGAATGCACATGGACGGCGGCTCTCATTGCGGCGAAACCTCGCCGGCGACGACCGGACTGCTGACCGAAAACCCGGTCTACAAGCCGTTCCGGTATCCTTGGGCATACGAAGCCTGGCTGACCCAGCAGCGGGTCCACTGGCTGCCGGAGGAGGTGCCACTCGCCGACGACGTCAAGGATTGGCACCGCAACCTGACGGATGGCGAGCGCAACCTGCTCACCCAGATATTCCGCTTCTTCACCCAGGCGGATGTCGAGGTGAACAATTGTTACATGAAGCACTATAGCCAGGTCTTCAAACCGACCGAGGTGCTGATGATGCTGTCCGCCTTCTCGAACATCGAGACGGTCCACATCGCGGCGTACAGCCATTTGCTCGACACGATAGGCATGCCGGAGACCGAGTACCAGGCCTTCCTCCGCTATAAGGAAATGAAGGACAAATACGACTATATGCAGGGCTTTTCGGTTGGAAGCCGTCACGACATCGCCAAGACCCTGGCGGCGTTCGGCGCGTTCACCGAGGGCCTGCAGCTCTTCGCCTCGTTCGCGATCCTGCTGAACTTCCCGCGCTTCGGCAAGATGAAGGGCATGGGCCAGATCATCAGTTGGTCGGTGCGCGACGAGACGCTGCATTGCGTGTCGGTGATCCGGCTTTTCCGCACTTTCGTGCAGGAGAATCCCGATATCTGGACCGAGGCGCTGCGGCGCGAGATCACCGAGACCTGCGCGACCATCGTAACGCATGAGGACGCCTTCATCGACCTGGCGTTCGAGCAGGGTGGGGTTGACGGTCTGACGGCGGCCGAGGTGAAGGAGTATATCCGCTATATCGCCGACCGCCGGCTGATCCAACTCGGGCTGGAGCCGCTGTTCAACGTCGAACGAAATCCGCTGCCGTGGCTTGACGATATGCTGAACGCGGTCGAACACGCGAATTTTTTCGAGAACCGCTCGACGGAGTATAGCAAAGCTGCGACCGTTGGATCATGGGAAGAGGCCTTCGCCAACTGATCGAGTAACGGTATATTGTCGCCCGTACGATCGTGGACATAACGCGGGTTTGGCGCGGTCGTGCCATCGTTGGCCTTGGCGGCCGCGGAGCGCAAAACAACACGGCCGGGCAGGGGGCACAGTGAACGAGATCGAGCAAGACATCCAGGAGCGGCAGGCGCCTTCATCCGCGCCTTCGGGAACGCCACGATATAGTCGTAGGCTTTCGGACAAAATCCTGCTGGCCTTCCACCACGCCTGCGATCAGGGCGATCTCGAGGTGGCCGAGCAGCTCCTTCATGTCCTCGAAATGATGCTGATCCGCCGGCCGCTCACCCCGGAGGGCGGGCGTCGTCGCAACATGGAAAGCCTGGTCGCTGCCCACGAACGTCTGTGGTATCTGCGCCATCCGGCGGCCGACCTGGATCAGCGCCAGCCGTAGTCTCCTGTCGCGCCCTTCCCTTCAGGGCGGGCGTGAGGAGTGGTGGGCAGCAATCTCGGCCGCCAGCCTCAACGCGGCCAGCAGGCTACTCGGGTCCGCCACGCCCTTGCCGGCAATGTCGAACGCTGTGCCGTGGTCGGGGGAGGTGCGCGGGATCGGCAGCCCCAGCGTGATGTTCACCCCGTTGCGCACGTCGAGCGTCTTGAGCGGGATCAGCGCCTGGTCGTGGTACATGCAGATCGCGGCGTCGTAGCGTGCCCGCGCCGCCTCGGTGAACATCGTGTCGGGCGGCCAGGGGCCGGAGACATCAAGGCCCTCGGCGCGCAGTACCGCGATAGCCGGCTCGATCGTGGCCACCTCCTCCTGCCCGAGCGCGCCGCCCTCGCCGGCGTGCGGATTCAGGCCGGCGACCGCGAGGCGGGGCTGGGAGAGGCCAAAGGTATCGCGCAGGGCGGCATGAGTGGTCCGCGCGACGGCGACGATCGCCTCGCTGCTCAGCATCTCCAGTGCGCGACGCAAGGGCACATGCACCGTCACCGGCACGACGCGGAGCTCGGGGCTCACCAGCATCATGACTTCCCGCCCTGGCACGCCAGTCAGCGCGGCGAGGAACTCGGTGTGGCCAGGGAAGCCGAACCCGGCGCCGTACAGGGTGGCCTTGCTGATCGGGTTGGTGACGATGGCACCTGCCTCCCCAGCCTGGACGAGCCGCGTCGCGCGCTCGATCGAGGCGATGACCGCCGGGGCGTTCGCGACGTCCGGCTGCCCCGCCCGGGCCGGCACGGTAAGGCGAACCGGCAACACAGGCAGCGTCCGGGAAAAGGCGGCGAGCGCGGCGACAGGCTCCGCGATCTCAGCGATCGGCACATCGAGCCGCAGCGCGTGCGCAAGCGCACGCAGGCGGTCGGGATCGTCCAGCGCAAAGAAGCACGGGGCTCCGGCCAGCCAGGCGCGCAAAGTCAGTTCGCCGCCGATGCCGGCCGGGTCTCCCATCGTAAGGGCGAGCGGTGTCACGGCGTTAGATGTGCAGCGCGCGGCCTTCGGCCGCCAGCGCCGCCTCCTTCACGGCCTCGCTCAGCGTCGGGTGCGCGTGGCAGATGCGGGCGACATCCTCGGCGGCGGCGCCGAATTCCATTGCGGTGGCCAACTCGGCGATGAGCGTGCCGGCGTCCGGGCCGATGATGTGCGCGCCAAGGATGCGGTCGGTCGCCTGATCGGCGAGAATCTTCACGAAGCCGTCCGTGTCGCCCATCGCGCGGGCGCGGCCGTTGGCGGTGAAGGGGAACTTGCCGACGCGGTAGGCGACGCCCGCCATCTTCAGCTCCTCCTCGGTCTGACCGATCGCGGCCACCTCGGGCCACGTGTACACGACGCCCGGGATGACGGCGTAGTTGACGTGGCCGGCTTGGCCGGCAAGCCGCTCGGCGAGCGCGACACCCTCCTCCTCGGCCTTGTGGGCCAGCATCGGGCCGGCGATCACGTCGCCGATCGCGTAGATCCCCGGAACGCTGGTCGCCCAGTGCGCGTCGGTCCGGACCCGGCCGCGCTCGTCCAGCGCCACCCCCACCGTGTCCAGCCCCAGCCCGTCGGTGTTCGGGCGCCGGCCGACGGCGACCAGCACGATGTCGGCCGTGATCTCCTCGGACGGTCCGCCCCGATCGGGTTCGAGGGTCAGGACCACCCCCGCATTCGTCATCCGCGCGCCCGCGACCTTGGTTTTCAGGCGGAACTTGAGGCCCTGTCTGGTCAGGATTCGCTCGAACGCCTTGGCGACCTCGACGTCCATGGCGGGGACGATGCGCTCCATGAATTCGATCACCGTCACGTCCGCGCCGAGCCGGCGCCAGACGCTGCCGAGCTCAAGCCCGATATAGCCGCCGCCGATGACCGCGAGACGCTTCGGCACGGCGGGCAGGTCGAGCGCGCCGGTGGAGGTCACGATTCGCCGCTCGTCGATGTCGAGGCCCGGCAAGGCCACGCTCTCGCTCCCGGTGGCGATGACGATGTGCTTCGCGCCATACGCGGTGCCGTCCACCTCCACAGTGCCCGACGCGGTGATGCGCGCGGCACCCTTCAGCCAGGTCACCTTGTTCTTGCGGAACAGGAACTCGACCCCCTTCACGTTGGCCGACACGACCTCGTCCTTGCGCGCCATCATGCGGCCAGGTCGAGCTTGACGCCCTCGATCTGGATGCCATGCGCGGCGAAATCGTGCGTCGCCGCGACGTAGTTCTCCGACGATTGCAACAGTGCCTTGGACGGGATGCAGCCGATGTTGAGGCACGTGCCGCCCAAGGTCGCGCGCTTCTCGACGCAGGCGACGTTCATGCCGAGCTGGGCGGCACGCAGCGCGCACACGTATCCGCCGGGTCCGGCACCGATGATGATAAGGTCGAAGGAGTTGCTCATTTGGGACCTGATATGACTTAGGCTTCGATTTTTGCCCGAACCTGCAACCTCGTGTTCGAGCCGCCCAGGTTGCATCTAGCGTGGCCAAGTATGGACGGCGTGCTACATTGCAGGTCTCGATCAGCCACGCTGATATAATTGAACTGACGTCGCCCCAACGCGGACCCTGCCTGTTCAGCGGCGGCTCTACGCACTGAATGCATCGCTTCAAGTTGGTTCAGAAAGTCCGGTAACTTTCCACCGATTTGTGGCGAACCCTCTGATGCGCGGCAAGTTGCTTGCTAACGGTCATTGACGCGCCCAGCGCCATACCCATGAAAAACCTCCACTCGGCCCATAATGCCCGGCTGTCTTTGCGCTGCCAATTCGAGCCTGCTAGCACGCCCTGCAACGGCACCGACTCGGCTCGGCGTAACGATTTTGAGGTCCTCTGTATGCGAAATGTAGATTCCCTTCTGGCTTTGAAATCCACAGTAGCCATAATCACGATGCCAGCTTAGCAGTGTTCCGGTGTTTCCGGCACCACGCGACCCCCCGCACGCGCTCACGGTCCCACAGATAACCATGTTTTGGATGGCATCGCGATCAGCCATGATCGCCTCACAAATCCAGCAACAGCCGGCGCGGGTCCTCCACCCCCTCCTTCACCCGCACCAGGAACGACACCGCCTCGCGGCCATCGACGATGCGATGGTCGTAGCTGACCGCGAGGTACATCATCGGCCGCACCTCCACCTTGCCGCCGATCGCCATCGGCCGATCCTGGATCTTGTGCATCCCGAGAATCGCCGATTGCGGCGGGTTCAGGATCGGCGTGGACATCAGCGAGCCATAGACGCCGCCGTTGGTGATGCTGAACGTGCCGCCGGCGAGGTCTTCGAGCTTCAGAGCCCCGTCGCGGGCGCGGCGGCCGAAATCGGCGACACTGCGCTCGATCTCCGCAAGACCCATCCGGTCGGCGTCGCGGATCACCGGCACCACGAGGCCGTTCGCGCCACCGACCGCGATGCCCATGTTGACGAAGTTCTTGTAGACGATGTCATCGCCGTCGATCTCGGCGTTGACGGCCGGGAACTCCCTCAGCGCGACGACGCAGGCGCGCACGAAGAAGCCCATGAAGCCGAGGCGTACGCCCTGGTGCTTCTTCTCGAATGCCTCGCGGTATTCGCGACGCAGCGCCGAGACGGAAGTCATGTCCACCTCGTTGAAGGTGGTCAGCATCGCCGCATTGTTCTGCGCCTCCTTGAGCCGAGCGGCGATGGTGCGGCGCAGCCTTGTCATCCGCACCCGCTCTTCCCGTGCATCGGCATCGCGCGCGGGCTTCGGCGCTGGCGTCGGAGCCTGTGGCGCGGGGCGGTTCAGGAACGCCAGCACGTCGCCCTTGGTGATGCGGCCGTCCTTGCCGCTGCCCGGAGCGAGCTCGGCGGGCGCCAGATGCTGCTCCTCCATCAGCTTGGTGGCCGAGGGCATCGGCGGATAGGCCGCGGCGGCATACGCGGGCGGTGTGGCCGGACGGGCGACCGGGCCAAGCGGACGGGGCGGCGGGTTGATGCCGGGCGGCGGGTTGGCGGCGGCCCGCAACTGCGGCGACTGCGGGGCGCTGGCCGGTGCGGGCGCCGGCTTGGCGGCGGGTTCGGGTTTGGCAGCGGCGGCGGGCTTGGCGGGCGGGGCAGAGGTGGCGCTTGCGCCTGCATCCATCAGCCCCAGCGTCGCGCCCACCTCCACCTCGGCGCCCTGATCGGCGCTGATCGCGGAGAGCACGCCCGCCACGGGCGCGTTCACTTCGACCGTGACCTTGTCCGTTTCCAACTCCACCAGCGGCTCATCCAAGGCAACCGCCTCGCCCGCCTGTCTGAGCCAGCGCGCCACCGTCGCCGAAGTGACGCTTTCGCCCAGCGCGGGCACCTTGATCTCGGTTGCCATCACCCGTTCCCTCGATCGCCAAGCGCGTCGGCTACCAGCGCCGCCTGCTCGGCCGCGTGGATGCGTGCGAACCCGGTGGCGGGGCTCGCCGCCTCGGCCCGTCCCGCATAGCGCGGCCGCTTCGCCGCGCCGTCGAGCCGGTTCAGCACCTTTTCGATGCGGCGATCCACGAAGCACCAAGCGCCCATGTTCTCGGGCTCCTCCTGGCACCAAATCACCTCGGCGTTGCGATAGGGCGCGAGCAGCCGCCCAAGCGTCTTCTCGGGGAACGGGTACATCTGCTCGAGTCGAAGGATCGCCACGTCGTTGAGGTTCCGCTCGCGCCGGGCGGCCAGCAAATCGTAATAGACCTTGCCCGAGCACAGCACGACACGGCGCATGGCCTCGGCCGGGCCGATCTGGTCGATTTCCGGAATCACGAACTGAAAGGCGCTGCCGGTCGCCATCTCGTGCAACGGCGAGACCGCAAGCTTGTGGCGCAGCAGCGATTTCGGCGTGAACAGCACCAGCGGCTTGCGGAAATTGCGCTTCAACTGCCGGCGCAGCGCGTGGAAGTAGTTCGCCGGCGTGGTCAGGTTGCACACTGCCATGTTGCGCTCGGCGCAGAGCTGCAGGTACCGCTCCGGCCGCGCCGAGGAGTGCTCCGGCCCCTGTCCCTCGTATCCGTGGGGCAGCAGCAACGTGAGCCCCGACATGCGCAGCCACTTCGTCTCGCCGCTCGCCAGGAACTGGTCGAGAATGACTTGCGCGCCATTGGCGAAATCGCCGAACTGCGCCTCCCACAAGACCAACGTGCGCGGATCGGCCAGCGTGTAGCCGTACTCGAAGCCGAGCACCCCCTGCTCCGACAGCAGCGAGTTGTAGATCTCGATGCGCGCCTGGTCGGGGGCGATGTTGTTGAGCGGCACGTACTCGTTCTGATTCTGCTGGTCGATCAGCACGGCATGGCGCTGGCTGAACGTGCCGCGCTGCGTATCCTCGCCCGACAGGCGGACGCGATGGCCTTCCAGCAGCAAGGTGCCGAACGCGAGCGCCTCGCCCGTCGCCCAATCGATCCCATCGCCGCTCTCGACCATGTGCCGCTTGGCGTCGAGCTGGCGGGTGATCTTCGGGTTGAGGTTGAATGCCTCGGGCACATGCGCGAGGCTCAACCCGATCTTGTGCAGCACGGTGGGGTCGACCCCGGTCGCCTCCTCGACGCGCTCCGGCTCGGTCTCGGGACGCGACATCCCGGCCCAGTGACCTTCGAGCCAATCAGCCTTGTTCGGCTTGTAGGACTGCGCCGCCTGGTTCGCGGCATCCAGCCGCGCCGCGAACTCGTCCCACATCGCCTTGGCTTCCTCTTCCGGCACCACGCCTTCGGCGGCGAGCCTCTCGGCATATAGCGTGCGCGTGGTCTTCTGCGCGCCGATGGCGCGATACATCAGCGGCTGGGTGAAGGCCGGCTCGTCGGTCTCGTTGTGGCCGTGGCGGCGGTAGCAGACAATGTCGAGCACGACGTCGGTGCCGAAGCGCATCCGGAACTCGGCCGCCATGCGGGCGCAGAAAACCACCGCCTCGGGGTCGTCGCCGTTGATGTGGAGGATCGGCGCCTGAATCGACTTGGCGACGTCGGTGCAATAGAGGCCCGAAAAGGCGTGCGCGGGGACGGTGGTGAAGCCGATCTGGTTGTTCACCACGACATGCACGGTGCCGCCGGTGCGATAGCCGATGAGCTGGCTCATCGCCAGCGTCTCGTACACCAGTCCCTGGCCGGCGAAGGCGGCGTCGCCATGCATCAGGATCGCCATGACCGAGCGCCGCGCCCGCGTGTCGCCGGCCTGATCCTGGCGCGCGCGCACCTTGCCGACCACCACCGGATCGACCGCCTCGAGATGGGACGGGTTCGGCTGCAAGGAGAGATGCACCGCATGCCCGCCGACATCGACATCGGTCGAGGTGCCGAGATGGTATTTCACGTCGCCCGAGCCCTGCACGTCCTCGGGCTTGAAGCTTTCGCCGCCGAACTCGCTGAACACGGCGGTGAACGGCTTGCGGACGATGTTGACCAGCGTGTTGAGCCGCCCGCGATGCGGCATCCCGATCGCCACTTCGTTCACCCCGTCGGCGGCGACGATGTCGATGATGGCGTGCAGGGCCGGGATCGTGACTTCCCCGCCCTCCAGCCCGAATCGCTTGGTAGTGACGTAGCGACGCTGGCAGAACGCCTCGAACCCCTCCGCCTCGGTCAGTTGGTGCAGGATGGCGCGCCGGGCGTCGGCGTCGAACCCGCCGTTCCAAGGTGCGCCCTCGATCTTACGCTGGATCCAGGCCTTCTGCTCCGGGGTCCTGGATGTGCATGAACTCGACGCCGACATGCCCGCAATAGGTTTCGCGGAGAATGGCCATGATCTCGCGCAAGGTCGCGGTCTCGCGGCCCAGCACGTTGTCGATGAAGATCGGCCGGTCGAGATCGGCATCGGTGAAGCCGTAGGTGGCGGGATCAAGCTCGGGGTGCGGGGGCGGCACTTGCAGGCCAAGCGGATCGAGCCGCGCCTCCAGGTGCCCACGCACGCGGTAGCTGCGGATCAGCATGAGCGCACGCAGGCTTGGGATGATCGCGGAGCGGGCCTCTCCGGCGGGGGCGGGCGCCGGCTCGCGGGGCGCGGGGCGGGGCGCCCAGGAGGCGCCGGTCGCCTCCTCCAGCACCGCGCGGGAGTCCTCGTTCAGAGTCTCGAACAGATCGGCGAAGCTCGGATCGACCGAACCGGGGTCGGTTGCCCAGCGGGCGTACAGGTCGCCCAGGAACGCGGCGTTGGCGCCGCTGAAAGCCGAAGCCAGGATATCGACGCCCGCCATCTGAAAGCTGCCTCCCCAAATATTCCGGCCGCATGCAACCCGCTGTGCGGAGCAGGTTCCGACCGGCCGCTAGATAGTGCGCGTCTCCTGACGACGAGAGGCTATTTCTCGCCGCGCTGCATTGTTCTCATCAGCGGTCTTTGTCCTGACTTATGCCATCTGGCCCACGCGCACCCAAGTTCCGGGTTTTTCCCCTGCATCCCGCCTTTCCGCGAGAATAACCGGGAATAGGTCCATCCAACGTGCCGCTATTATGCGTGCATCGCTCATTCCCACGGATTGAGCAGGGGCACGCCGCATCCCTCGAAATCCGCCATGTTCCGCGTGACCAGACGCTCGACATTGCGGGCCCGCGCGATGGCGGCGATCTGCAGGTCTGCCGTGTCCACGGGGCGTCCAGCTCGCCGACGAGCGGCCGCGAAGCCGGCATAGGCGTGAGCGGCGGCCCGATCGAACGGCAGCACGCGACCACCGACGACCCTCTGGAACACGTCTTCCACGGCCGCTGCCAGGTCAGCATGACGTCTGCCCGGCGGCATCAGGGCGAGACCGAAGCGCAGTTCGGACTCGGTAACCGCCGTGGTGCAAAGCCGGCCGAGCGGAATCATTGCCGCCCAACGCAGAACCGCTGCATCCGGCTCCGCGCGGGCCAATTCCGATAGGACGTTGGTATCGAGCAGGATCACGCGATCAGCCGCTTGGCGGGTTCCACTCGGGTCCGGAAAAGTCGGGCGGCGGCCGGTGACCGGGCTCGCGCACGCAAGGAAACTCGACGCCGCCCAGCGGCTGAAAGAGTGCCCGCATCGCACTCGCCAGCGTTTCTCCGGCCGGGGCGGGTTCAGCCGCCAACCCCTCGCGCAGCAGCAGGCGGGCCTCCTCCTCCATGGAGCGACCCTGAGCCGCCGCGCGGGCTTTCAGACGGACGTGCAGAGCGTCTTCGACATTGCGGATGACAAGGGTAGCCACCGGTACAGCCTCCAGAAAGCCCCAAGCAAGCACGCTAGCATTGTTCGTTATCCTAGGAATGCCGTCAAGCAGAGTCGGCCAGCCCGTCAGCCCGGTGCGAACTTCACATGTCCCCGCCGAGGTCATCGTAGAAGGCTCGGTCAGCCTCAGGTCCGATTGCATGGACGGCAGAGATTTCTACCGCTAAGTCGCCGTCCTGCTTGATCCATCTAGCCCCAAACCAGGAGAATCCGTTTCCCCGGTCCGCGAGCGCGTCTCGCGTGTGCTGCCGAAGTTATGCAATCACACCCATGTCGATTTGGCCCGTCTCGAAGAAGCGTTCCATTGCATCTTCCTCGCGTCGAAGGTCGATGCTACGCTGTTTCAACCATGTGTCGTCCAAATGTGTGCTGCGGTAGCGCTCCCCCGAGTCACACAGGAGCGTCACGACCGCTCCTCCCTCGCTATGTGCGATCATCTCGCTGATGAGCTGAGCAACCACCCACATGTTAGTCCCTGTTGATCCTCCGCATGAGCGTGAGATCCGCCGTGAGAGAACACGAGCAGCGGCAAGGCTTGCGGCATCCGGCACTGCATAGGCCCGGTCGATCAGTTCGGGAATAAACGAAGGTTCGCACCGAGGGCGTCCAATGCCTTCGATGAGGGATGGCGGCTCAGACGAGGTGCAAATGCGCCGGTCAGCGTAGTGCCGGTGAAACACGGAGGCTTGAGGATCGGCTAGGCACAAGCGGGTCGGCAAGCGGCGGTAACGGATGTAGCGCCCGAGCGTGGCGGATGTGCCTCCTGTCCCGGCACCGACAACGATCCACGTTGGGATGGGATGCTCCTCACGAGCCATCTGGCTGAAGATCAACTCGGCGATATTATTGTTGCCCCTCCAGTCCGTTGCCCGCTCCGCAAAGGTGAACTGATCCATGTAGTGTCCGCCGAGAGAGGTCGCGAGGCGCGCACTCTCAGCGTACATCTCGGCTGGACTGTCCACGAAATGGCTTTCGCCCTCGTAGAAGGTGATTGCCGCGATCTTTTCCGGTGAGGTGGAGCGCGGCATGACAGCAATGAAGCGCAGGCCGAGCATCTGGGCAAAGTAGGCTTCTGAGACAGCGGTCGAGCCACTTGACGCCTCGATGATGGCGGTATCCGGCCCAATCCATCCATTGCACAGGCCATAGAGGAACAGGGACCGCGCCAGCCGGTGCTTGAGGCTGCCGGAGGGATGAGTGGACTCATCCTTGAGATAGAGAGCGATCCTGGAAGCACCGGGCACAGGGACGCGAAGCAGGTGCGTATCGGACGACCGATTGAAGTCAGCTTCGATGGTTTGGATCGCACCGGAAACCCAAGATCGTCGGTCTGTCTCACGCGGCATTCGTAGACTTCTTCCATGGATCAGGGCGAGGATTCGGCCTGTGCACGAAGCTAACCCTTGGTGGAGTTGCCCCGTCAGACCGGACCCGGGGCTGGTTGAGACTGGTAATCGCTCATGCAACCTGCCTTTTATAGGCTTCGGCAGAAGGGCCCGGAGCACAACAACCCGACGCCTACCCCCTCAGCACCCCCACCATCGTGCTCCCCAGCGCCGCCGGGCTCTCCGCGACGTTGATGCCCGCCGCCCGCATCGCCTCCATCTTGGCCGCCGCCGTGTCGCGCCCGCCGCTGATGACCGCGCCGGCGTGGCCCATGCGTCGGCCGGGCGGCGCGGTGGCGCCGGCGATGAAGCCGACGGTGGGTTTCTTGACGTTGCTGCGGGCGAGGAACTCGGCCGCCTCGATCTCGCTCTGCCCGCCGATCTCGCCGATCATGACGATCTGCTTCGTCTCGTCATCGGCGAGGAACATATCCAGCACCTCGACGAAATCGGTGCCCTTCACTGGGTCGCCACCGATCCCCACGCAGGTGCTCTGCCCCAGTCCCGCTGCCGTGGTCTGTGCCACCGCCTCGTAGGTGAGCGTGCCGGAGCGCGAGACGATGCCGACCGAGCCGCGCCGGTGGATATGGCCCGGCATGATGCCGATCTTGCAGGCGTCGGGGGTGATGACGCCGGGGCAGTTCGGCCCGATCAGGCGCGAGTGCGAACCGGTCAGCGCGCGCTTCACCCGCACCATGTCCAGCACCGGGATGCCCTCGGTGATGCACACGATCAGCGGGATCTCGGCGTCGATCGCCTCCAGGATCGCGTCGGCAGCGAAGGCGGGCGGGACGTAGATCGCGGTCGCGGTGGCCCTCGTGGCCTCGCGGGCCTGGGCCACCGTGTCGAACACCGGCAGTTCGAGATGCGTCGTGCCGCCCTTTCCGGGGGTCACCCCGCCGACGACCTTGGTGCCGTAGGCGATCGCCTGCTCGGAATGGAAGGTGCCCTGGGCGCCGGTGAAGCCCTGGGTGATCACCCGCGTGTTGGCATCGACCAGGACCGCCATCTCAGGCTGCCTCCGCCACTGCCGTCACCACTTTCTGAGCGGCATCGGCCAGGTTGTCGGCAGCGATGATCGGCAGGCCGGACTTGGCGAGGATTTCCTTGCCGAGATCGACGTTGGTGCCCTCCAGCCGAACCACGAGCGGCACCGACAGCTTCACCTCGCGTGCGGCGGCCACCACGCCCTCGGCGATCACGTCGCAGCGCATGATGCCGCCGAAGATGTTGACCAGGATGCCCTCCACGTTCGGGTCCGACAGGATGATCTTGAACGCCGCCGTCACCCGCTCCTTGGTGGCGCCGCCGCCGACGTCGAGGAAGTTCGCGGGCGCCGCGCCATACAGCTTGATGATGTCCATGGTCGCCATCGCCAGGCCGGCGCCGTTGACCATGCAGCCGATGCTGCCGTCGAGCGCGACGTAGTTCAGCCCGTGGCGGCTGGCCTCCAGCTCCTTCGGGTCTTCCTCGGACTCGTCGCGCAGCTTCTCGAGCTCCTTGTGGCGGAACAGCGCGCTGTCGTCGAAGCTGATCTTGGCATCCAGCGCCAGCACCTCCCCGGCGCCGGTCACGACCAGCGGGTTCACCTCGACGATCGCGCAGTCCAGGGCGACGAAGGCGCGGTACATGGCCTCGACGAACCGGCCGAAAGCGCCGATCTGCTTGCCTTCCAGACCGAGCCCGTAGGCCAGCCGGCGTGCATGGAACCGCTGGATGCCGGCGGCTGGGTCGATGGTGACGCGCAGGATCTTCTCCGGGCTGTGCGCCGCGACCTCCTCGATCTCCATGCCGCCCTCGGAGGAGGCCATCACCATGATCCGCCCTGAGCCGCGATCGACCAGCAGCGAGAGATAAAGCTCGCGGGCGATGTCGCAACCCGCCTCGACATAGACCCGGTGCACCTTGCGCCCGGCCGGGCCGGTCTGGCGGGTGACGAGGATATGCCCGATCATCGCCTCGGCCGCCGCCTGCGCCTCCTCGGCGGAACGGGTGACACGCACGCCGCCCTTCCCGTTCGGATCATCGGCGAACCGACCCGCGCCGCGTCCGCCGGCGTGGATCTGCGATTTCACCACGAACACCGGACCGGGCAGGCGCTTCGCCGCTTCCGCCGCCTCGTCCGCGGTCCAGGCGACGTGCCCCTCCGGCACCGCGACGCCGTAGCCGCGTAACAGCTCCTTGGCCTGGTATTCGTGGATGTTCATGTCAGCCGACCAGCTTCTTCGCCGCCTCGATCAGCTCGCGCACCGCGGCGCACGACTTCTCGAAGGCCGCCTTCTCCTTTGGATCGAGCGCGATCTCCACGATCCGCTCCACCCCGCCCGCGCCGATCACCACCGGGACGCCGACATACAGGCCGCTGATGCCGTATTCGCCATTCAGATACGCCGCGCAGGGCAGCACGCGGCGCTTGTCCTTGAGGAAGCTCTCGGCCATGGCGATAGCCGAGGCGGCCGGCGCGTAGAAGGCGCTGCCGCGTTCCAGCAGCTTGACGATCTCGCCGCCGCCATTGGCGGTGCGGGTCACGATCGCATCAATCTTGTCCTGGGTGGTCCAGCCCATCTTCACCAGGTCGGGCACCGGGATGCCGGCCACCGTGGAGTAGCGGGTCAGCGGCACCATGCTGTCGCCGTGCCCGCCGAGGACGAACGCCGTCACGTCCTCGACCGAGACCTTGAACTCGTGCGCCAGGAACAGCCGGAAGCGCGAGCTGTCGAGCATGCCGGCCATGCCCACCACGCGATTGGCCGGAAGCCCCGACTTCTCCTTCATCACCCAGACCATCGCATCGAGCGGGTTGGTGATGACGATGACGAACGCCTCGGGGCAGTGCGCCTTGATGCCTTCCGCCACTTGCGCAATCACCCCGGCATTCTTGCCGATCAGGTCATCGCGCGACATGCCCGGCGTGCGCGGGAAGCCGGCGGTCACGATCACCACGTCGGCGCCCTTGATGGAAGCGTAATCCGAGCCGCCGGTCATCAAGCTATCGAAGCCGTCCACCGGGCCGGACTGCATGATGTCCAGCGCCTTGCCCGCCGCCACGCCGCCGAACACGTCGAACAGCACGACGTCGCCGAGATCCTTCAGCCCGACCAGATGAGCGAGCGTGCCGCCGATGTTGCCGGCGCCGATCAGGGCGATCTTTTTGCGGGCCATTGGCATCCTCGTGAGACTCCGGAAGAGAAGGCGTCGACCAAGGGCCAACGCACGCTAGCGCGGTAGCGGCGGGCAACTGGTGCTATCCCATCCCTTAAACGGCGGCAAGCTGCTGGCTTTGCGGCCTACACTCCGGGCAGATGCAGGTCGCACCAGCCTGGTTCATACGCATCGCACCGGACTTTCGTCCCGATAAGGGACTTAGATCGGGGTTCGATCTGGTAACGTGCTACAGCTATTTCTGACCGATATCTGAGTAGCAACTACATCGTCCAGGTCGTACGGCAACGCTGCCACAGACTCATACTGTGAAGCTATAGCGAGGTACATGGTATAATGGCATGATCTGACGTACAACTTGAAATTATGCCCCTCTATCGTAAAATCCCTGGGGCCGCAAAGGAACTCCAGCATGGAATTCGAATGGGACAAGAACAAGCGCCTTGCGAATTTGGCTAAACACGACATCGACTTTTTGGAGGCGGATCTCTTCTTTGATAATCCACATTAACTGGCGGAGCGAGAACCGTGGATGGCGAGCAGCGCTGGATGGCGGTCGGCACGATAGACGATGTCTATGTGACGACGATCTTCACGCGTCGTGGCGACGCCATCCGCCTCATATCAATGCGGAGTGCGCGAAATGCAGAACGAAAAAGACATGAGGAGGTTTTCCGCGGCTGACCTTTCCGCCCGTCGTGCTCGCGGTGAAAGCCGCACCGATCTGGAGCGCCTGCGGGCAAAGACGGCCGCAGAGGTGGAGCGCGACATCGCCGCCGATCCGGACTTCAAGGATCAGGCAGAGGAATGGTACCTGAACGCTACTGCGGTCATGCCGACGCCGAAGAAACTGCTGTCGCTTCGGCTCGATAATGAAGTCGTAGACTGGTTTAAGCAGCAAGGCCCCGGCTATCAGACGAGGATCAACGCCGTGTTGCGCGCCTTCGTTCAACAGGCACGGAAGAGGCGGGCCTAAGCCGGTTCGCCCCTCCCGCCTCGGCAGCGAACGGCCGGTCACGTCAGATGCGGCAAGGCCTGCCAATCCTGGCTCTGCATCTCGGTCAGCCGGGACGCCGTGCGTTCGAACATCCGGGCGTTCTCGCCGCGCTGATAGAGCTGATCGGGCATCGCGTCGGCCGAGGCGAGCAGCTTCACCCGATGGTCGTACAGGGTGTCGATCAGCGTGATGAAACGTCGCGCCTCGTCGAAATTGTCGGGCGACAGGCGCGGGATGTCGTCCAGCACCAGGGCGTGGTAATGGGTCGCGACGCGAGATAGTCGCCCGGCCCGAGCGCGGCGCCGCACAGCCTCGCGAAGTCGAACCGGGCCACGCCCTCGGCGGCTGCCGGCACGATCAGCCGCCGCCCCGTCACCATCAGGCTCTCTGGCCGGGGCGCGGCTCCGCCGGTCATCTCCAGGAACGCGGCGTCCAGCTCGCGCCTCGCCCGCGCGTCGGCCGGAACATGCCATGTGCGCAGCCCGCGCAACCGGGCACGCCGGAAATCGCGGGCGGCGTTCATCTCGAGCACATCAAGGTGCTGGTTCAAAAGAGCAATGAACGGCAGGAAGGCATCGCGGCCGGGCTGACCCTTGAACAGATCGTCGGGCCGGGTGTTCGAGGTCGTGACCACGACGACGCCGCGCTCGAACAATGCCTCGAACAGCCGGCCCAGTATCATCGCGTCGGCGATGTCGTTGACCTGGAACTCGTCGAGGCAGAGCAGCGCGGCCTCGGCGGCGATCGCGTCGGCCAACGGCGGGATCGGATCGTCGATCTCCGGATGGGCGCGCTTGAAAGCGTGGATGCGGGCATGCGCGTCCTGCATGAAGCGATGGAAGTGGATGCGCCGCTTGCGCCGCACATTGGCGGCCTCGAAGAACAGGTCCATCAACATCGACTTGCCGCGCCCGACCGCGCCCACGAGGTAGAGGCCGCTGGGCTTGCCCTCCGGCGCGTCGTCCACCGCCCGGAGGCGCAGCAGGCGCGAGAGGAACCCGGCCTCGGCCGGTCGCGGCGGCGGATCGTAGCCGCGCAGCTTGCCCCATAAATCCTGCAGCGCGCTCGGCTGCCAGAACCTGCGCCGGATCAGGCACGAGCGCATCGGCCGCCACCATCGCCCGATAGGCCGGCAGCGGTCCGGCCCGGGTCGGGGCGGCTTGGATGTCCATTGGCGGTGCGCTTAGCGCGGAACCCGGCGGGCTTCAACGGACCGCGATCCGTGCTAAACTCCGCGTCATCAGGAGAGCCGCATGATCGAGCTGGACTACGACGCGCTGAACCAGACCCCGGTTGCGACCGAGCCGTTTCCGCATCTGCTGGTGCGGGACTTCGTGCCTCCGGAGAGCCTCCCCAAAATAGTGGGAGATTTGCCGGCGATCAATCAACGCGGCTCGTTTCCGATCGAGGCGGTGCGGCTCGGCCCGGCGGCGCGGGCGTTGATGGCGGAGCTTCAGGAGGACCGGCTGCGCGGGATCATCGCCGCCCGCTTCGGGCTCGATCTCGGCGATGCGCCGATCATGCTGACGCTGCGCGGCTGGACCACCGAGCGGGACGGGCGAATCCACGTCGATTCCACCGCCAAGCGCGTCACCGTGCTGCTCTATTTGAATCCGGAGGCCGACGCGTTCGGCCAGCACGAGGGCTGCCTGCGGCTGTTGCGGGGGCCGGACGACCTCGAGGACTACGCGGTGGAAGTGCCGCCGGTGAACGGGACGTTGCTGGTCTTTCCGAACGGCACCGATACCTGGCACGGGCACAGGGTCTTCTCCGGCCGGCGCTACAGCATTCAGCTGAACTACATGACCACCGACGAGAAGGCGCGGAGCGAATTGCGCCGGCATCGCATCTCGGCCTTCGTCAAGCGTCTGACCCGCGCCGCGTAATGCCCCCAGGACACGACATGACGGAACCACGCATCCAGCCTGTCATCCTCTCCGGCGGTTCGGGCACCAGGCTGTGGCCGGTGTCGCGGGAGAGCTTTCCCAAGCAGCTCTGGCCTCTGGTTTCCGAGCGCACGATGATTTAGGAGACGGCGCTGCGGGCCAACGGTGCGGGGTTCGCGCCGCCGATCGTGGTCTGTAGCAACGAGCACCGGTTCCTGATCGCCGAGCAGCTTCGCGCGGCCGGCATCGACGGGGCACGAATTGGTACTGGAGCCGATGGGACGCAACAGCGCGCCCGCGATCGCCGCCGCCGCCCTGCTCGCGGCCGAGGCAGACCCGGAGACGGTTCTCTGGATGATGCCGGCCGACGGCGCGATCGGCGATGTCGGCGGCCTCCGCCGTCACCTGCACGCGGCCGCCGAGGCGGCACGCGCGGGGCGGATCGTGCTGTTCGGGATGCGCCCGACCACCCCCGAAACCGGCTACGGCTACATCGAGATCGGCGCCGAGCTGGGGATCGAGGGCGGGGTGCATGATGTCGCCCGCTTTCTCGAGAAGCCGGATGCCGACACCGCCACCGAGCTGGTCGGCTCCGGCCGGCATCTCTGGAACTCCGGCATGTTCGTCTTCACGGCGCAGACCCTGCTCGATGAGCTGGCGAGGTATGCTCCCGACGTGCTGGAGGGCGTGCGCCGGGCCATGACCGGGCGGTCCACCGATCTCGATTTCATCCGGCTTGATGCCGAGGCGTTCGGCGCCGTCCCGGCGATCAGCCTGGACTATGCCGTGGCCGAGCGCACAACCCGGGCGGCGGTCATCCAGGCCGACATCGGCTGGTCCGATGTCGGGAGCTGGAACGCGCTGTGGGAGCTGGCCGCCAAGGACGCGCGCGGCAACGTCGCGTTGGGCGAGGCGGTGCTGGAGAACGCCGAGAACTGCTATGTCCGTAGCGATAACGGCCGGCTTGCTGCGGTAGTCGGGTTGCGGGACACGGTGCTGGTGGTCACCGAGGACGCGGTGCTGGCGATGCATCGCGACCATGCGCAGGACGTGAAGATCCTGGTCGATCGGCTGAAGCAGTCCGGTCGGCCCGAGGCAGTCGCGCATAACCGGGTGTATCGACCCTGGGGCTACTATGAGATTTTGCTGCGCGGCGAGCGTTTCCAGGTCAAGCGGCTGGTGGTGAAGCCGGGTCAGCGACTGTCGCTGCAGAAGCACTTCCACCGTGCCGAGCACTGGGTCGTCGTGAACGGCAGCGCGCTGGTCACGCGGGGCGAGACGGAGGCGCTGCTTCAGGAAAACGAGAGCGCCTACATCCCCCTGGGCGAAGTTCACCGCCTGGAGAATCCGGGGAAGATTCCGCTTGCCCTGATCGAGGTCGGTTCCGGCCCCTACTTGGGCGAGGACGACATCGTGCGGATCGAGGATACCTACGGACGCCTGTAAGACTATGTCGGTAGACCGAACTGCGCCCGGTTGAAGGCCCCGCGCCAACAACACGCAACCCGCGACAGCCCCGCGCGCCCGCGGATGCGTAAAGGCGCCGTCGGGCACACGCGATTGCCCTGCCTCCCAGCGGAGCGGTTGGTGAGGAGCAATCTATAGGTAGTATTCCGCCAGTGGCGCGAACCCATTGAACCGCTGGCTGGCATAGGTCGTGACGTAGGCTCCGGTGGACAGCAGCTCCACCCGGTCCCCACAGGCAAGCTTCAGCGGCAGGCGGTAGTTCGCCCGCTCGTACAGGATGTCGGCGCCGTCGCAGGTTGGGCCGGCGATCGCCACGGGGCCGGTCGGCTGTCCCTCGTGCGGGGTGACGATGCGGTACTTGATGGCCTCGCCCTCGGTCTCGGCGAGGCCGCCGAAGCGCCCGATGTCGAGATACACCCAGCGCACCGGATTATCGGTCTCCCGACGGCTGACCAGCACCACCTCGGCGCTGACCACCCCCGCGTCGCCCACCAGGAAGCGGCCCGGCTCGATCACGATCTCGGGCAGGGCGTTGCCGAAATGCGCCGTCATGGCGCGCACGATGGCTTGTCCGAAGCTGTCGATCTCCGGCACGTCATCGCGATAGCGCGTCGGGAATCCGCCGCCTAAATTCATCATGCGCAGGTTCACGCCGGCCTCGGTCAGGTCGGTGAACAGCATCGCAACCTTCCCGATCGCCACCTCGTAGGCCTCGGTCTTCGTCTGCTGGCTGCCGACGTGGAACGACAGCCCGTACGGGTCGAGCCCCAGATCGCCGGCGCGCAGCATCAGCTCCTTCGCCCGCTCCACCGTCGTGCCGAACTTGCGCGACAGCGGCCAGTCGGCGCCGTCATTGCGCACCAGGATGCGGCAATAGACGCGCGCGCCTGGGGCGTGGCGGGCGAGCTTTTCCAGCTCCTCGATCGAGTTCGAACGCGAACAGGTCCACCCCGGCCTCGAAGGCGCGGCTTATCGCGGACGCCTTCTTGATGGTGTTGCCGAAGCTGATCGCGGCGGGCGCGGCTCCGGCCGCGAGGCAAGCGGCGACTTCCTCGAAGCTCGCCGCGTCGAACGCGCTGCCGATGCGCACCAGCCGCTCCAGCACCGGCGCCGCCGGGTTGGCCTTCACAGCGTAGTAGATGCGCGCCAGCGGCAAGGCACGGCGCAGCGCGCGGTAATTGTCCTCCACGCGATCGACGTCGAGCACCAGGCACGGTGTTGATGGTTGGGTGTCAGCCAGGAATTGGGCGACCTTGGGGGTCATGCACCGCGCCTCCCTCATCGGGCGCCCGCCTTCGACAGGCGACGGGCGGAGTTGCGAAACGGTCGAACGAACCAGCGACCTAAGCGAGTTGCCAGAACGCTTGACGTCGTTGCGTAACCCCACAGGGCCAGAGGCACGTGCGTTGCTGCGTGGAGGGGGCATATAAGCCACCAGCCCGGCGGCGCAAGGCTAAAAGAGCAGGCAATGACGTTGGACGCGGTCCAATGCGATGCTAGTGTACCCTAGCGAAACAATAGGTCGGTATGCCTGACGTTCTCATTCGCAACGTTGACCATGGCTTAGCGGCGTCCATTCGCGTGCAGCGCAATCGACCTGTTCACTTCGGCTCTCTGCGTGGGCAAGGTCGGGTACGGCATTTCCCGATAGGCTTATCGCGGCCACCGCACTCGTCCACGGTGCCGCAGTGGCGACCGCACCGTCCGCGATTTCGAAGACTGGGGATTACGTCGGCAATCCCTGGAACGCGGCTCAGCACGCACTTGCGGCTCAGCTTCCTGCCAGCATCCGCCCCAGCGGCCTGCCGCCGAAAATATGCACGTGCAGGTGCGGCACCTCCTGGCCGCTGTCCGCGCCCAGGTTGACGAGCAGCCGATAGCCCGGAGCCTCCAGCCCCAACTCCTTGGCGACCTTGCTGACCGCGCGGACGAAACCGGCGATCTCCTCGGCGCTGGCCTGCTCGCTGAAATCCGCCCAGCCGCACCACTTGCCCTTCGGGATCACCAGGACGTGCGTGGGCGCCTGCGGGGCAATGTCGTGGAAGGCCAGTGCCCATTCGTCCTCATAGACCTTCCGGCACGGGATCTCGCCGCGCAGGATGCGGGCGAAGATGTTGGCATCGTCGTAGGGCGGCAGGCCGCTGACGGGCATCGCGCGCGTTTCCTCCTGGAACTGGTCAGGGGATTTTCGTCGTATCCAGCCCGAAGGCAACCGGGATCCGACGGGCGCGGCTGGCCTTCTCGGCGATCCCGCTGACACCCTCGCGGCGCTTCAGCTCGGACCAGACCTGCTCGGGGTGGACGCCGCTCGCCACCCACAGGACGATCAGGTGATAGAGCACGTCCGCGCTCTCGGCGATTACCGCGTCATGATTGCCGGCGACAGCCTCGATCAGGCACTCGACCGATTCCTCGCCAAATTTCTGCGCCACCTTGCCGATGCCGCGCGACAGCAGGCGTGCCGAATGGCTCACGGCGGGGTCCGCCGTACGGCGCTCCATCACCACGGCGAACAGCCGGTCCAGCACCGCCGATGCCGGCCCGAGCGCAAGCGGCGGCGGCGGGCGGTGCGACGCGTCGGGCATCACGTCAGGCCGGCTCTTAGGCTTACGTTGGCGCCGGGCGGGGGGCGCTTCCTTCCGCTTGGTGGGCTTCCGCTTGGTGGGTTTCTTCTTGACGGATTTCGCCATTGCCGCCCTCAGGGCGCCTGCCGCGGCAGGCGCACCGGCAGGCCCGCGGCGGCAAGCCCGCGCTTCACCTCGGCCACGGTGAAGGTGCCGAAATGGAACACGCTCGCCGCCAGCAACCCGGTCGCCCCGGCGCGCGCGCCGCCCACGAAGTGCTCCAACGATCCCACGCCACCCGAGGCGATCACGGGCAGGCGCACGGCGGCGCAGACGGCGCGCAGCAGATCGAGGTCGAAGCCCTGGCCGGTGCCGTCGCGGTCCATGCTCGTCAGCAGGATCTCGCCGGCGCCGAGCTCGGCAACGCGCCGGCACCAGTCGATGGCGTCGATGCCGGTGCCGCGCCGCCCCCCATGGGTGAACACCTCCCACCCGGTCCCGGCGCGCTTGGCGTCCACCGCGACCACCACGCATTGGCTGCCGAACTTCCGGGCAGCCTCGCGCACCAGCTCAGGACGCGCCACGGCGGCGGAGTTCATGCTGCATTTGTCGGCACCGGCCAGCAGCAGGCGGCGCATGTCCTCGGTCGAGCGCACACCGCCCCCCACCGTCAAGGGCAGGAACACGCGCGCGGCGGTGCGGCCGACCACGTCCAGGATGATATCGCGGTTCTCGTGGCTGGCGGTGATGTCGAGGAAGCACAGCTCATCGGCGCCGGCCGCGTCGTAGAAAGCGGCCTGATCCACCGGATCGCCGGCGTCGCGCAGCGCGACGAAGTTCACGCCCTTGACGACGCGCCCATCCTTGACGTCCAGGCAGGGAATGACCCGAAGCTTCAGCATCGCCCCTTTTTGCCCGCCCCCGGACGCGCCGCGCAAGCACGCCGCGCAGCCGCGTCAATCGGACAGCACGGCAAGCGCGGATTCGGGGTCGATCCGACCGTCATACAGAGCGCGGCCAACGATCACACCCTCGATCCCCCGGCCGCGCGCCGCCTGCCTGAGCGCGCGCAGGTCGTCCAACCCGCCGACGCCGCCCGATGCGATGACCGGAGTGGAGAGACGCTCCGCGAGGGCCACGGTCTGCGCCAGGTTGAGCCCGCTCAGCATCCCGTCACGGGCGATGTCGGTGTAGATGATCGCCGCCGCTCCGGCGTCCTCGACCCGAAGCGCGAGGTCCCGCGCCGCCATGTCCGACGTCTCGGCCCAGCCCTCGGTCGCCACCCTCCCGTCGCGCGCGTCAATTCCCACGGCGACGCGGCCGGGAAAGGCCCGACAGGCATCCCGCACGAGACCGGGGTTCTTCACGGCTGCGCTGCCCAGTATGACCCGGCGCACGCCGGCGGAAATCCACGTCTCGACCGCCGCCATGTCGCGGATGCCGCCGCCAAGCTGCACCGGAACCGATGCGGCCGCCAGAATTGCCCGCACCGCCGCTTCGTTCACCGGGCGGCCGGCGAACGCGCCGTTCAGATCGACCACGTGCAGCCACGTAAACCCGGATTCCTGCCAGGTTCGCGCCTGGGAAGCGGGGTCGGGGGAGTAGACGGTCGCCTGGTCCATCGCGCCCCGGCGCAGCCGCACGCATTGCCCGTCCTTGAGATCGATCGCCGGATAGATCGTCAGGGCCATCAGTCGCTGTCCGCCCGCTTGCCGCCCGACCGCCCCTGCAGCAGCTTGTAATAGTAGAAGCCGCGGATCGTCTTGCCGCCGACGCGGGCGTAGCTGGGATGGACGCCCCAGCGCGCATAGCCGAGCGATTCGTACAACCGGATCGCCGCCGTCTGCGTCTCGCGCACATCGAGATTCAGCACGTGATAGCCCAGGGCACGCGCGCCCTCCTCGACCGCCTGGGTCAGCAGACGGGCAATGCCGTGCCCGCGCGCATACGGGGCGACGAAGGCGTGCATCAGCGTCGCGGCGAAGGCCTGCGCCTCGTTGTTGCGCGGCGGACGGACGAGTTGCGCGCAGCCGACGATGGAGCCGCCGACGCGCGCCAAGTAGAGCGACCGCTCGGGCACCAGGAGCACGCCACGATAGTAGGTCTCCAGAGACTGCCGGCCCGGTGGATTGACCCAGCCGAAACCGCCGCCGTCGAGGATGGCCGCATGCGTCGCCTCGCAGAGCGCGTGCAGATCCTCGTCGGAAAGGCTCTCGGCGCGCTCGACCGACCGAGCCGCACCGGACTCCGCCGCAAACTGTCCGCTCATGGTTTCCAACGCAGGAAATTGGTCAGGATGCGCAGGCCAACCTCCTGGCTCTTCTCGACATGGAACTGGGTGCCCGCGCGATTGCCGTCCGCCACCATGGCCGCCACCGGTCCGCCATAATCGGTGGTGGCGATCACCTGCGCCGCTTCGGCTCCGGCCAAGGAATAGCCGTGAACGAAATAGACATGGTCCTCAGGCGCCAGCCCATCGAGAAGCGGATGGGCGTTGTCGGCCGTGAAGTCCAGCGCGTTCCAACCCATCTGCGGAAGCCGCAGTCCCGGCGGGTTCATCGCCCGGATCTCGCCGCTGATCCACCCAAAGCCGGGGGTGACGGCATGCTCCAGGCCGCGCTCGGCCATGAGCTGCATCCCCACGCAAATCCCCAGGAACGGCACGCCGGCATCGGTCGCCGCCTCAATCGCCTGCCACATCCCGGAGATGGCGCGCAGGCCGGTGGCGCAATCGGCGAAGGCGCCCTGGCCGGGGAGCACGATCCGGTCGGCGCGGGCGACGGCATCGGGGTCCGCCGTAACCACCACCTCGGCCGCGACCTTCGCGCGTGAAGCCGCCACCTCCAGGGCGCGCGACGCGGAAGCGAGGTTGCCGCTGCCGTAGTCCACGACGGCGACCCGCATCACGCCCGCTCCGGCGGCATGAAGCTGCCCGCGAGTTCGGGCCGGACCGAAAGCAGCCTGGCCAGCGCCGTATCCTCGTCGCGGGCCGCGAGGACATGGGCCGTCCGATAGCCGCGCAGCTCCAGATGCCAGCGCACCAGGTCGCGCCCCGACACCCCCAGCAGCAGCGCGATCCCAAGCTCCAGCACGATCCGCGATCCGCCACCGGTCAGCAGGCCGGCCAGCACCCCGGCCGCGAGCGCGAGGGCGGCCGGGACGAACGCTCCGCGGGCGAGAAGCCAGATCGGGCCGAGCAGGAAGGCGCCCATGCTGAAACCCTCGCAGACCAGCACTGGCGCGGCGTTCGAGCGAAGGTGCGCGGTCCAGATCCTCACAGCGCGCCCTTGGTCGAAGGGATAGTGCCCGCGGCACGCGGGTCCGCCTCCGTTGCCGCGCGCAGCGCCCGCGCCACCGCCTTGAAGCACGACTCGGCGACGTGATGGGCGTTGCTGCCGGCGTGGTTCGTGACATGCAGCGTGACCAGCGCGTTCAGGGCGAAGGCACGGAAGAACTCCTCGAACAGGTCGGTGTCCATCTCTCCCAGGCGCTCCCGCGCGAAGGTCGCGTTCCAGACAAGGAATGGCCGGCCAGAGATGTCCACCGCCGCCTCGGTCAGCGCCTCGTCCATCGGCACCACCGCATGCCCATAGCGACGGATGCCGCGCTTGTCCCCGATCGCCTGGGCGAAGGCGCGGCCCAGCACGATGCCGATATCCTCGGTGGTGTGGTGGCAGTCGATGTGCAGGTCGCCCGTCGCCCGGACCGTGAGATCGAACAGGGCGTGGCGGGCGAGCGCCGTCAACATGTGGTCGAGGAAGCCGATTCCGCTGTCGATCTCCCCGGCGCCTGACCCGTCCAGGTCCAGCGACAAGGTGATCTCGGTCTCGCTCGTGGCGCGGGTGAGGGATGCGGAACGGCTCATGCGCGGACCACTACTCCACGCGCCGGCCCGGTGCGAGTCGCGAAGTGGGGTTCAACTGCTGCCGATCAGGATACCGCACCCGAACACCAAGGCTCCCCCGAGTGCCACCTGCAAAGTGGCCGAGACTGGCGGCGTGTCCATGAATCGCCAACGTATCCAGCTGATCGCCGCCAGCTCCAGGTACCACCACGATGATGGCAGCGAGGAGCGCGGTGCCGAAGGTCGGGATCAGGAACGGGAGGGTGTGCCCGACCCCGCCGATCGTGGTCATGAAACCGGTGATGGCGCCGCGGATAACTGGCTGGCCGCGCCCGGTCAGGCTGCCATTATCCGACAGCGCCTCGGCAAAGCCCATCGAGATTCCAGCCCCGATCGAGGCCGCCATGCCCACCAGGAAGGCGTCCCGGGTACGGCCAGTGGCGAAGGCCGAGGCGAAGACCGGGGCGAGGGTGGACACCGACCCGTCCATCAGCCCGGCCAGCCCCGGCTGGACGACGCGCAGCACGAACTGGCGGCGGGCCGCGGTGTCCTCGGCCTGGCGCACCGGGGCCGGAAGGTTCTCGGCCATCAGGCGGGTTGCGGTCTGTCCGTGCGCCAGCTCGGCCTCCGCCAGATCGCCGAGCAGCTTGCGCACCGAGGCATCGGTCGTGCGGGTCGCAGCTTGACGATAGAAACGCTGGGTCTCCAGCTCCATGCTCTCGGCCAGGTCACGCACCGCGTCGAGCCCGAGCGGGCGGATCTGCCAAACCGGCCTGTGCCGGCGGAAGCCGCGTATGTCCTGACGACGGATCAGGGGGATGTGCTCGCCAAACCTCTGGCGATAGAGCTCGATCAGCCGGCGCCGATGTTCACCCTCTTCAATCGCCATCTCGGAGAACAGCTTCGCGCTCGCCGGATAGTCCTCCCGAAGGCCTTCGGCGACGTCGGTGTAGATCCGCCCATCCTCCTCCTCGTTGGATATGGCCAGGGCGAGGACTTCGCGTTCGGACAGCTCGGACAGGTTGCGCATGGGCGCCTATGTGCGAAGCAGGGAGATGGCGTCAACCTGGCCCCGCAATGGCGCCTACCGAAAGCATCTCCACCCAACGCCGGCTATATGGGCGGCTTTGGCCCGGGTAGGAGCCAAGGACCGCTGCGAGAATTGCTCAATCGTGGTCGTGGTGATCATCGTGGTGCTCGCCGTGATGATCACCGTGGTGGTGCCAACCCCAGTCAGGGTCAACGACACAGCCCGATAGTAGGCCGCAGGTGATCAGCAGCGCGAAAACGGCGGCCAGTTTGGATCGCATGATTCTTCCTCGCCTCACTCGTGATGTTCATCCGACTGCCAGTGATGACGCAGCCGTTCCCGATGTTGCCAGACGCTGAGGCGGATGCTTGGCCCCGATGTGTCGAAAATTTGCCGCCTAGACCGCGGCTCTCACCGATAAGCCCCGCTCACTTTCAACTATGGCGCTAGGTGTGGCTGCTACATAATCCCGCACTCAACCAAACTAGGGCCTGTTGACAATAAGTGGGTTCCTCTCGGGCCTGAGCCGTGATTCAAGCTCCGTTTTGGCGGAGCGAAGGGTTTGGTGGACAGGGGACGATTTGTGATCAGCGACACGGCTTGGGAGAAGATGGCCCCGCTGTTGCCGGGCAAGGCGTCGGATCGCGGAGTGACGGCGAAGGACACCCGGCTGTTCCTGGAAGCGGTTCTGTGGCGCGTGCGGGCGGGATCGCCGTGGCGCGACCTGCCGCCTGAGTTCGGGCACTGGAACAGCGTGTTCCAGCGCTTCCGCCGCTGGGTGCGGGCGGGCGTCTTCGAGCGCCTCTTCGAGCGCTTGTCCGACGAGCCGGATTTCGAATACGCCCTGATCGACGGCACGATCGTCACCGCCCATCAGAAGGCGAGCGGCGCAAAGGGGGGACTCACAATCAGGCCATCGGACGCTCGCGAGGCGGGCTGACGACCAAGATCGTCGCGCTGGTGGACGCGCTTGGAAATCTGGTCCGCTTCGTGCTCTTGCCCGGACAGCGCCACGACATCGTAGGGGTCGCGCCGCTCATCGCAGACATCACTTTCGACGCCCTGCTCGGTGACAAGGCGTTCGACGCCGATTGGCTGCGTGCGGACCTCGATGACCGTGGCGCCGTCGCCGTCATCCCACCCAAATCCAACCGCAATACGATCATCGCCTATGACAAGGCCATGTATCGCTGGCGCCACCTGTTTAGTCCCGGCATTTGATGGATGCGGATTTAGGCTGAACCGTTCCGGTTCGGTTGTCCAGCTTTTGCAGATGAATTCGTAGGGCGTGAGGCCCTTGAGGGTCTTGAGGCGGCGGCCGTAATTGTAGGCGTTGATGAAGTCGTCGAGGTGGCGCCGGAGCTGCTCGTGGCTGTCGTAGTGGTAGCGCTTGACGGTCGCCTCCTTGATGGTGCGGTTCATTCGTTCGACCTGACCGTTGGTCCAGGGATGCTTGATCTTGGTGAAGCGGTGCTCGATGCCGTTCTCGCGGCAGCGCATGTCGAACATATGGGTCATGTACCTGGCCGTTGGGCCGTCGGCGTAGCGTGGCGGCAAAGCGGAACTGGATGCCATTGTCGGTCAGCACGGTGTGGATCTTGTAGGGCACGGCTTTGATCGAGCGCTGTCGAGGAAGGCCGAGCGGTGACGCGCTGTGGCCTTGCTCGACGAGCTGGACGAAGGCAAACTTGCTGGTCCGGTCGATTGCGACGAAGAGGTATAGCTTGCCTTCGGCGGTCTGCACCTCGGCAATGTCGATATGGAAGTAGCCGATCGGGTAGGCCTTGAACTTCTTCTTGGCCGGTTTGTCGCCGTCGACCTCCGGCAGCCGTCGCGATGCCGTGCGCTGCAGGCAGCGATGCAAGCGAGGAGCGCGTCAGGTGCGGGATCGTCGGCCTGCAGCGCATAGAGGCAGTCGTCGAGCGGCAGCAGCGTGTGCCGGCGGAAGGCGACGATGATGGCCTCGTCCTCGACCGACAGGACCGTCGATCTGCGGCTCCTTGGGCTCCGGTCGGCAGATCGCTGACCGAGCTGCGCCTCTTCCACTTGGCGACGGTCTTCTGGTTGATGCCGTAGCGCTTGGCGAGAGCCCTCAGGCTCTCTTGACTATTTTGTATCGCTCGACGGACCGCCTCTGTCGTTGTGGCGCTGCCGTGAAGAACTTGGCCCATAGCGCCTCCTTCCATTCGCGTGATAAGATTGCACCATCAAAATGCTCCGGGACTTAACACCTAGTACTCCCTATCGGTGAACAATGAGTTGCTGAAACCGTCGTCGCGAGGCGCGCAGCGCCGTGGCGATCCAGGCCCGCCGCACCGTATCGCCCATCTGGGTCGCCCGCCTGGATCGCCCTCGCCACGCCGCCAAGAGGCGGCTCGCGATGACAGCCTCGGCGATGCGTTTCACCGTTCAATGATTTCGGGTACTAAACGGCAAGCTTCTCCGCCAAATCGGCCAGCGTCGGTACGCGCGCGCCCGGACCCAGCACCGCCAGCGTGGGTGCGGCGCGGAAGTGGCGGGAGGCGGCGCGCTGCACGGCAGCCTTGTCCACGGCGTTGATCTTGGCGACCGTCTCGGCGACCGGCACCACGCGTCCGAACACCTGGATTTGCCGCGCGAGCTGTTCGCAGCGGCTGCCCGTGCTCTCGAGGGACATCAGCAGCCCGGCCTTGGCCTGCGCGCGGGCACGGGCAAGCTCGGCGTCGGATACCTGCTCCTGGACCTTGCGCAACTCCTCCAGCGTGACCGGGATCAGGTCCTCGGCCTCGCTCTCGCCGGTGCCGGCGTAGATGCCGAACAGGCCCGCATCGTTGAAGGGTGCGGTGAACGAGTAGATCGAATAGACCAGCCCGCGCTTTTCCCGCACCTCCTGGAACAGTCGCGACGACATCCCGCCGCCAAGGAGCGTGGACAGCAGCAGGGTCGGGTAGAAGTCCGGGTCCTGGTACGCGACCGAAGGAAAGCCCAGGACGATGTGAACCTGGTCGAGATCGCGATCCTCGCGGAATTCCCCGCCCTGGTAGCGCGCCTCAAGCGGGCCGGGGGCAGGGTCGGCGGCCAGATCGGCGAAGTGCGCCCGCGCCAGTTCCACGATCCCATCGTGCTCCAGCGCGCCGGCCGCGGCGATGACGACGTTCGATGCCGGGTAGTGCCGGCGCATGTATCCCATCAGAGCGGTGCGCGGCATGGCCTGGATCGTGCCCTCGGTCCCCAACACCGGCCGGCCAACCGACTGGCCGGGGAAGGCCTGCTCCTGGAAGCGGTCGAAGATGATGTCATCGGGCGTGTCGTTGGCCTGGCCGATCTCCTGCAGGATCACGCCGCGCTCGCGCTCCAGCTCCTCGGGATCGAAGGTGGAATGGGTCAGGATGTCGCCGATGATGTCGGCCGCCAGCGCGGTATCCTCCTTCAGCACCTTGGCGTAGTAGGCGGTCTGTTCGCGGGCGGTGTAGGCGTTGAGGTGGCCGCCGACCGCGTCCATCTCCTCGGCGATCTCAGCCGCCGTGCGCCGTTGCGTGCCCTTGAACGCCATGTGCTCCAGGAAGTGGGAAACGCCGTTTTCCGCCTCGGTCTCGTGGCGCGATCCGGTCGCGACATAGGCGCCAAACGAAACGGTTTCGACGCGCTCCATGCGCTCGGTCACGACGGTCAGGCCGGAGGGAAGCCGGGTCAGGCGAATGGCACCGCCATGGGTCGTATCGGACACGAAGATTCCTTTCGGGATTCGCACAGTAATATAGGACCGGACGTCGATCTTATCAGGCACGCACTCGCCTTAAAGGGGCGCTAACGCCCTGCGTTCCGGCTGGCGAAGCCCCGCACCAGCGCTTGCACCGCGCGGAGGTCGTTGGGCGCTACGGTGAACCGCTCCTCAAGCTGATCGAGTTCGGCAAGCTGGGGATGCGGCGGCGGCGGAACCCCGATGGCGCGCTCGACCGCCTCGGCGAACTTCGCCGGATGGGCGGTCGCCATCGCCACCACCGGCACGCCGGTCCCGACAGGCAGGGCACGCGCGGCGGCGATGCCGATCGCGGTATGCGGGTCGGCGACGTAGCCGCACGCGCGATAGAGCCGGCCGATTTCCGCCTCGATCCCAACATCGTCGAGGCAGAACCCGGCGAAGGTCGCACGCGCGCGCCGCCAGATCATATCGGATACCGCCATCCGACCGGTCCGCCGGAAGCCGCCCACCGCCGCCGCCGTCGCCGCCGGGTCGCGATCCAGCAGCTCGAACAGCAGGCGCTCGAAGTTGGAGCTGACCTGGATGTCCATGCTGGGCGAAAGGCTCGGCTCGACCGCGCGGATCGACATGTCGTTATGATCGAGAAAGCGGGTCAGGATGTCGTTGCGGTTCGAGCCAACCAGCAGGCGGGCGATCGGCAACCCCATCCGTCCCGCCGTCCAGGCTGCCAGCACGTTGCCGAAATTGCCGGTCGGCACGCTGAACGCCACCGCCCGATCGGGTGCGCCGAGCGCCAGCGCCGCCGCCGCGTAATAGGGCACCTGCGCGGCGACGCGCGCCCAGTTGATCGAGTTCACGGCCGACAAGCGCAGCTCGGCGCGGAAATCGGCGTCGGCGAACATCGCCTTCACCAGATCCTGGCAGTCGTCGAACGTACCCTCGACCGCGATATTGGCGACATTGGCGGCGTCCACCGTGGTCATCTGCCGCCGCTGCATCGCGCTGGTGCGGCCGAGCGGGTGCAAAACGGCGATATCGACCCGCGCCCGACCGGCGAACGCCTCGATGGCGGCCGAGCCGGTGTCGCCGGAGGTGGCGGCGATGATCGTCACGCGCTCATCGCGCTCGGCCAGCACGCGGTCGAACAGCCGACCGACGACCTGAAGGGCCAGGTCCTTGAAGGCGAGCGTCGGGCCGTGGAACAGCTCCTGCACGAACAGCGCGGTGTCGAGCTGGATCAGGGGCACCACGGCGGGATGACCGAAGCTGGCGTAAGCCTCCCGGCAGATCGCCTCCAGCGCCGAGGCGGGCACCGTGGCGCCGATGAAGGGCGCGAGCAGCCGGGCGGCCAGGGCAGCGTAGGGCAGGCCGCGCAGCGCCCGCCATTCATCGCCGGAGAGCGCTGGCCAGGCTTCCGGCACATAAAGCCCGCCGTCCTCGGCCAGGCCCGCCAGCAGCACGCCGGCAAAATCGTGTACGGGCGTCTGCCCGCGGGTGGAGACGTAACGCATGGGCCCTTCCTACCGGCGTCGGCGCCGGTAGGCGAGGGCGCCGGAAAGGATCAGGTCGCGGAGAAGCGTCGATGCGCGGTGAAATGCAGCGCGCAGGCCCCGTTGGTCAGATCGCCCTGTAGCTCATCGCCCTCCAGCTGTCCGGACAGGGCGATCGCTCCCGTCCGGCCGCTGATCGACCCATCGGGACCGATCGAACCCGACACGTCGGTCAGGTTGCTCCAGCGATAGGTGAACTGCCCCCCCTGCACCAGCAGGGCAATCAGGCCGGGATGCGGGCAGTCCCTCCGGTCAGCCTGATAACGGGTGCTGCTGCCCCGATAAAGGCCGTCGATGCCGGATGGCGCCGCGTTAGCGGTGAGCACGGCTGCGGACGCAACGGCGGGCGCCGCAGCCGCCTCGGGCGACGTGGAAGCAATCGGATCAGGCGTGATTCGCGCCGCTTGTGGGGCCGCGCAGCCGGCGAGCAACGCAGCGGCGAGCGAGGGCAGTGCCGCCCGGAGCGACGTCATCGCGCGGGCCTCCGGTCAGGCCGCGTGCTCGGCCATGGCGCGCACCGGCGCGTCGGCCTTGGCGCCATCGGCCAGCATCTCCATTTGGCCGGAGATGTGACCGCCATCCTCGACCTGGAGCCGCCGGCAGCGTGCCTGGCCCAGCACCCGACCGCTTGCGCGAATGATCAGATTGCCACGGGCCGTCAGCGTGCCGTCGAAGGTGCCGGCGATCTCGGCGTCCTCCACCTCCACCTCGCCCTTGAACATGCCCCCGACAGAGATGGCGAGTTCGTTGGCATGGATCATGCTTGCCTCGACCGTGCCTTCCACGACCAGGCGCTCCGCGTCCTGTACGGTGCCCTGCACGCTGATGCCGCGCCCGACCACCAACGTGCGGCGCTCCGGCGGGGCGGGGCGGGGCGCGGGGGGCGGGGCGGCAGCCGGCCGAGGTGGCGCGGCAAGGCTCGACGTGGGTGCGCTCGCCCCGGTCGAAGAAGACCCGTTCGGGCCGGAGCCGCCGGAACCTGGCGCGCCCGAGGAAGCAGACGAGGAGGCAAGAGGCGGGGACGCAAGATTGGAGCCGGAGGAAAACGGCGGACGGGAGGACATGTCGGGCTGCTCCTTGGGCGCGGCGGGGCGGAACGGGGTACGCCGAGGCCATTGTCGCCCGGCACGATGGTCACGAGGTCCGCCTGCCCCAGCGCGGCATCGTCCGCCTCCTCGGCAGCCAGTCCGGCGGGGAGGGCGGCATCGGCGGCGGTCGGATCGTCTGGCTTGCGGCGTTTGAACACGGGCTTTCACCCTTGGATCGAGGCTGCGGTGCGACGATTCGGCTAGCATGGCGAGTTGCGTCGCAACAACCCGATCGCAGCCGGCGGCATCACGAATAATGCCTTGAACCCTGGCCGGCACCGCCGTCCCGGGCTAGGTCAGCACGGCAAGGGAGCACCGGCATGGCGACACGCTTCGACATCATCGGCATCGGCAACGCCATCGTGGACGTCGTGAGCCGCGCCGATGAGGCGTTCCTGTCACGCCACTCGATGCGCAAAGGCAGCATGACGCTGATCGACGCCGCGGATGCCGAGCGCCTGTATGCCGCGATGCCGCCGGGAGAGGAGAGCAGCGGCGGGTCGGCGGCCAATACCTGCGCTGTCGCCGCCGCGCTCGGCGCCCGCGTGGCTTACCTGGGCAAGGTCGCCGACGATCCGCTCGGCCGGGTGTTCCGCCGCGACATCACCGCTTCGGGGGTGCATTTCCCCTCGGCGCCGCTTCGCGAGGGCGCCCCGACCGCGCGCTGCCTGATCCTGGTCACGCCCGACGGGCAGCGGACCATGCATACCTTCCTCGGCGCTTCGGTCGCCTTCGCCGAGGCAGACGTGGACGCGGCGCTGATCGCCGACGCCGCGGTGCTCTATCTGGAAGGCTACCTGTTCGATCCGCCGGCGGCGCAGGCGGCGTTCCGCGCCGCCGCCGCTGCCGCCCGCGTCGCCGGGCGGCAGGTCGCGCTGTCGCTGTCGGACCC
>CAWHMO010000009.1:0-92811 GCA_963830565.1 uncultured Pseudomonadota bacterium | reverse complement strand
AGTCCACCAGGGCGCGCCCACTTTTCAAGGGGTTATGGGCTGGCTCCGAAATCCCCGCCGCACTTTTGGGACACGGTATTGTCCCAGAATTCTTCTTACACCATCAGCTTTTCGCGCTGAAACCGCTCATCAAGCAACGCACCGACTTTACAGCGCGGTTCTGGTGCGAGTGAACGAAAGGTTGTCAGGTTGTCAGAACCATTTGACAATCCGATAGAACCTAGAGGCTACCTTAGGTGAGATGGCGGTGATCTCAGAACATGCGGTCGATGATCTCGACCAAGTAAGCAGCATTCACCTTGGTTGCGTCATTCTCCTTTAACCGCTTAATCAGGTCGGAGAAGAACGCGACATCGACGCCGGTTAACTGATCCTCCAGCACCTTCACGTCAGTTAGAGGTTGTTTCGAAACGGTTTCGCGACGATCGTGAGAGGGCTGGATGGCCGGGGCAAACCGTGATTTGTCCGGGGTTGCGACACTCTGAACGAGACCCTCGATGTGGACCCCGACCACCCGGCGGCAGCATAGCCGTGCCGGCCTGCGCTATGGAAGCGACACCACTGATGCCGAGTGGGAGACGCTGGAACCGCTGTTGCCGGCCGAGGCCTCATGGGGGCGCAAGCGCGCCTGGCCGATGCGGGAGATCATCAACGCGATCTTCTATGTCCTGCGCGGCGGCATCGCGTGGCGGTTGCTGCCACGCTGCTTCCCGCCCTGGCGCACGGTCTATCGCTGGTTCGCCCGGCTCCGAGACACAGGCGTGTGGGAGAGCTTAAACCACCACCTGGTCATGCTCGATCGTGAGCGAGTTGGGCGCGATGCCAGCCCAACGGCGGCGGTGATCGACAGCCAGAGCGTCAAGACGACCGAGAGTGGCGGCGAGCGGGGCTACGATGCCGGCAAGAAGATCAAGGGGCGCAAACGGCACGCTATGGTGGATACGGACGGCCGTGGCCTGACGCTGCAAGCCCATCCGGCCAGCGTGCAGGACCGCGACGGAGCTGGACCGCTGCTGCGGGCCTCGCGTCCGAGCTGGCCGTTCGTGCAACTCGCTTTTGCCGATGCCGGCTACCAGGGACCACGCGTCGCGCTCGCCAGCCCGATCCACATCGAGATCGTGCGCGGGCTCGATGCCCAGGTCGGCTTCGCCGTGCACGCCCGCCGCTGGGTCGTCGAGCGCTTCTTCGCATGGATCAACCGCAATCGCCGGCTCGCAAAGGACTTCGAGGCCACGATCGCATCCGCCGAAGCCTTCCTCTACGCCGCTTCGGCTATGATCCTGCTACGAAGGATTGCACGTTGAACAACCGATTCGAGACGGACTTTATAGGTTGGCTCCATGTGGAGGATTGTACATGTATGGGTATATATTGGTAGATTTAATTGAGCAATTTTGTTGCGTTTCCTTAGCTAATGGCTCTAGCTAGCTCAGGTATCGGCATCCTTCGCGACCATACGGCAGGCGACTGCGAAGTGCTGCCCAAGGGGAGTTATCAAGTAGTATTTGAGTGAGACGGACCACGCTTCGGACGCAACCGGAAACATGCCCGTTTCAATGAGGGTTAATAGGCCACAAACCTCAAGAATTGCATAGCCCACTTCCTGTTCATCTTGATGGGCCATACCCGGCACATCTACATCCCAATAATCATTGGTCCGCTCGTTTGCGATGACGGCATGCACAAAGGAGATGACGGAACTATCCATTGCGCGGCAAATGCAATCTTCAATGAATGCGTCATCCAATACCTTTGGAGGTTTGGGTTCTCCATGGATTTCGCCTTTGATCAAGCGATCAATGAAATTACGTATTTCTGAGTTGATTGTGTAAATCGCCCCATCCATCGCCATTTGGAGGTTATGAGCAGTCTCAGAGGCTGTCTCTGAACGCTCGCGGAATGGGGGTTGGGTGGCCACGGTGAGATGTGATTCCAACGGGTTGTCGAGACCGAGTTGGATGAGCACGCCCATGTGGACCGCAACCACCCGCCCGCAGCATAAGCGCGACGGGCTCCGCTTTGCCAGTGACCTGACGGACGCCGAATGGGCCGTCCTGGAGCCGCTTCTCCCGCCTCCTGCTGGCATCGGGCGGCCGCCCGAGTGGTCGATGCGCGAAATCGTCAACGCGATCTTCTACGTGCTGCGCGGCGGCATCGCGTGGCGCATGTTGCCGCCCTGCTTCCCGCCGCGGCAGACGGTCTACGGCTGGTTCGCGGCGTGGCGGCGCGCTCATGTGTGGGAGGCGATCACCCATCGGCTGGTGATGCTCGACCGCGAGCGGGCCGGACGCGAGGCAAGCCCGAGCGCTGCCGTCATCGACAGCCAGAGCGTCAAGACAACCGAGGCCGGTGGCCCGCGCGGCTATGATGCCGGAAAGAAGGTGCTCGGCCGCAAGCGGCACGCGATGGTCGACACCGATGGCCGCCCGCTGGTGCTGCAAGTGCATCCCGCCTCCGTCCAGGACCGCGACGGTGCCGTCCCGCTGCTGAAGACGTCTCGTCGCAGCTTTCCCTTTGTCGAGCGTGCCTTTGCCGACACCGCCTATGCGGCCGAGCGCGTCGCCGACGCCACCTGCATCGCCATCGAGATCGTCCGCAAACCCGCTGATCAGGTCGGCTTTGCCGTCCATCCGCGCCGCTGGGTGGTGATCGACTGTACAAATTTGCCAAGCCGAGTTTCGAGTGGCTGGAGGCCATCGCGCGCGAGGAACTGCGTGCTCTGGGGTATGCGTGCCGCCAGGCTGGGTTGAGGCTCCATCGGCTGCCCCCGCCGCCCGGGGGGTCTGCCGATGGAGGAGCGAATGGTCCAAGCCAAGGATCACCCTCGCTTGGAGCTGCGGGAGTTGTTCGAGACGACCCGATTGGGCCCGCAGTGCCTGATCAAAGCCTACGTCCACTTGATCCCGATCCGGCGCGTGAAGGCCGGATGCACCGGGCAGGAACGAGCGGACGCGCTGTCGCGAAAGAGCGGAGGTAAGCATGCCTGAGCGTCATGTCGCGTTCTATGCGCGCGTCTCGACCGAGAGCCAGGCGCACGACAACACCATTGCCAGTCAGGTGAGCGCTCTTCGCGAGCGGATCGCCGCCGATGGCGGGCAACTCGAGCCCGATCACGCCTACACTGATGAGGGTTACAGCGGCTCTGTCCTGATCCGCCCGGCGCTGGAGCGGCTGCGCGATGCGGTGGCGGCCGCGAGCATCCAGCAGATCTACGTTCTCGCGCCCGATCGCCTTGCCCGCCGCTATGCCCATCAGGCCTTGCTGATGGAGGAGTTCCATCGTGCGGGCGCCGAGGTGGTGTTCCTGAACCGGCCGATCGGCGGCACGGCCGAGGACGATCTCTTGTTGCAGATGCAGGGTGTGATCGCCGAGTACGAGCGTGCCAAGATCCTGGAGCGAGGCCGGCGGGGACGCCGTCACGCGGCGCGTTCGGGGCTGCTCAGCGCGTTCACCACCGCCCCGTTTGGCTATCGCTACGTGCCCAAGGATCAGGGCGGCGGGATGGCGCGCTTCGAAGTGATTCCGGATGAGGCCCGCTTCGTGCGGCTCATCTTCGCCTGGATCGGGTTGGAGCGGCTGAGCCTGCGCGAAGTCTGCCGCCGCTTGCAGCAGGCCGGCGTTCCCAACCGACGAGGACAGGGGCTGTGGTATGCCTCGACCTTGCACGGCATGCTGACCAACACGGCCTATATCGGGCGGGCCGTCTATGGCCATTCCCGCTACCTGCCTGCGCGCCCGCGCTCGCGGCCGATCCGGGGGCATCCCCATCCTCCCGTGCGCCCGACGGCGCGCGTCGCTGTGCCACGCGAGGAGTGGATCGAGGTGCCCGTGCCTGCGTTGGTTGACGAAGCGGTGTTCGCGGCGGCTCGGGCCCAACTCGTCGAGAATCGCCAACGCAAACGCGACGGCCTGCGCGGCCCCCGCTGGCTGTTGCAGGGACTGACCGTGTGTCGCCAGTGCGGGTATACCTATTATGGCAAGGCCCTCCCGAGGTCGCGTGCGGATCCCTCGAAATGCGGGTATCGCCAGTATCGCTGCCTGGGCACGGACGGGTATCGGTTCGGTGGCACCGCACCGTGTAGCAACAGGACCGTCCGAGCCGAGCATCTCGAGCAGGCTGTATGGGAGCGAGTGTGCGCCCTTCTACAGAACCCCAGCAGGGTTGCAGATGAATACCGACGCCGGGTGCGCCAGGCAGGCGAGGGCGCCGTCAAGTCGGACGAACTGGTGCAGCTTGAGCGACAAAGGGCAGCCCTGCAGCGCGGAATTGGGCGGCTGATCGACAGCTATGCCGCTGGCGTGATCGATCGTTCCGAGTTCGAGCCGCGCATCACCGGGCTCAAAGCGCGCGTCGCTCAGTTGCAGGAGCAACAGCGGGCAGCGGCTGACGTGGCGAACGCGGAGCGTGAGCTGACGCTGGTTATCGGTCAGCTCGAGGATTTCGCCAGTAAGGTCCGCCACAGCCTGGAGAGCCTCGACTGGCTCAGCATACGGGAAATCATCCGAACCCTCGTCCGGCGGATCGAGATCGACGGCGATCAGGTCGAAGTCATCTTTCGGGTTCCCCCACCGGTCGGCTCCGGCGGCCCATCTTGGCCCGGTCCGGCCAGCGGCGAACCACCAGTCAGGCAAGATTGTACAGTCGATCGTGGAGCGGTGCTTCGCCTGGCTCAACCGCAATCGTCGGCTCGCCAAGGACTTCGAGACTACCATCGAGTCCGCGACAGCCTTCCTCTACGCCGCCTCAGCCATGCTCCTCATCAGGCGCATTGCTCGTTGCACATGAGTTCAGAGTCTAGACTCTTAGTCGCGGAGCGTTTTGTCATTTCATCGTAGGCCTTCATATATTCCTTTCCGCGATCCGCAATTTTCAACCATGCCTTGAGGTTCTGCCTTCCCTCCTTTTTGAACAGGTCGCCCAGACGCATATCAGGCTGACGCTCCACCAGGCCCACGTTTAGCAGGTGCCGTAATTCCCATTCGAATGCCGAGTGATCTTCGTGGAGGTTGACCCAAAAATGAGCGCCTTTAGCTGAAAGCCCTTGTAAGTGCTGGCGCTCGTAGGTTGGCAGCACAAGCTCGAGAAGTAGCTTGATCCAGCCAATCTCATCCGCCTGGCGCTGTTGCTCTTGCGCAACCTGCTGGATTCGTTGGGAGGTCCTCTCCCGAGAGAAGCCGCGATTACGAATGGCCTCTTGAATGATGTTACTTGCTGGACCGACCTCCTGCATAGCGTTCTGATCCGCGCGGGGATAGTATTTCGCGGTCGTCAGGCCAGCTAGATCAGTCGGGATCTTCAGTGCAGGCCCGGCCTGGTGCACTATAAACGTTCTATCTCGTCCTAGCCGCCCCATAAACAGGCCGGCCTCGAACAGAACATTGTCCCGGGGGCCTAAGGTAGTGTCGCTCCGGCTTTCGACCATGTCATCTGGCGTCAAGATGAGGACCGCGAAATCGAACCGCGACACCGCGTTGACAAGCGTCTCGATGAAGGTAGTGCCGATATCGAAGAAATCTTCGTTCCACAATGTTACTTCCGCGTGCTCGACAAGATGTCTCCTGATAGCGCCGGCAAGCCTTAAACCTTCCGTAGACGAACCCACAAACACAGCTGGTTTTTTCGTAGCGACGTCAGTCGCCTCGTCGCGTGGACCACGAACAAGCTCAGCCGGTTTTTTCATGGCGCCGTCCGTCGCGTCGTCGCGTGGACCACGATTCGAGTATCGCATTCTGGATGTCAAGGAACGCCTCGAATAGCGAGATATCTCCAAGCCCGCGGCCCGTGCTCCTCACGCACCCACCCGAAATTCCCGCACTTTGGGCCAACCAAGCGATGTTCCGAAGCCGCATCGCGAATGAATACCAGGCCAAGCAGTCCAGCATATCGGCCGGCGTGTGACAGCCTAACGTGCACGGGGAGGGGGTGGGGGAAGGGGGCTAACGCGACCGGTGTGCTCGCCCAGCCGCGGCGCCGGGCGGCGCACTGCGCCAGGGGTCTCGGACAGCTTCACCGGCACTCCCAGAGTGCGGAACGGGCCCGTTTCGGGGTGCTCGGTTTCCGCGACCATCCCGCGTGCGAGGAAGTGGGAGTTGGTGAAGAGCTCGTCGAAATGCAGGACCGGTCCGGCCGGGATGCCGACCGCCTCCAGCGCCTTTAGCCAATGCTCGGCGGATCGCTGACGGAGCGGCGCTTGCAGCAGCGTGACCAGTTCCCGGTTATGGCGCACGCGCTCCGCCACGGTGCGGAACCGCGCGTCGGCGGGCAATTCGGGCAGGTCGAGAATGCCGCACAGCGCCTCGAAAAAGCGCTGCTGGCTGGCGCCGATGGTGATCCAGCGGTCAGCGGTCGCGAATACCTGATAGGGCGAGCTGCCCCGGTGCTGCTGGCCGATGCGCGGCGGGCGCGTGCCCGTGGCGAAATAGTGCGCGGCCTCATAGACGCAGAACGACGCCGCTGCCTCCAGCAACGACGTCTCGACACGCTGGCCCCGCCCCGTGCGGTGCCGCGCCTCGATGGCCGCCAGGATGCCGAAGGCCAGGAACATCCCCGCCGCCACGTCCGAAATGGCGATCGGCAGCCTGAAGGGCGGCCCGTCCTCCGGCCCGTTGATGCTCATCAGTCCCGACATCGCCTGGCTGATGAGATCGAAGCCGCCGCGCGGCGCATAGGGGCCGGTCTGGCCGAAGCCGGAAATGGAGCCAAGGATCAGGCGCGGATTGCGCGCGTGCAGCACCTCCCAGCCGATGCCCAGCCGATCGAGCACGCCGGGGCGATAGTTCTCCACCACGATGTCCGCCGCATCGGCCAGTGCCAGGAAGGCGTCGCGCTCCGCCTTCAGGTCCATGACCACCGAGCGCTTGTTGCGGTTCCAGATCATGAACGGCGCGCTCTCGCCGTTGATGAAGGGCGGCATGTTGCGCGCCGCGTCGCCTTGCGGCGGCTCGATCTTCACGACGTCGGCGCCATGGTCGGCGAGCATCATGCAGCAATAGGGGCCCGAGAGATTGCTGGTGAGATCGAGCACGCGAAGGCCATCGAGCGAGCCGGGCATGATGACGTTCCTCCTGTCGGGGCGCTGCTTGGCGATGCAGGGCGGTGATGGCATTGTCGCGCGCCAAAATCAAAGCGAGGCAGCAACCATGGCCGAGACCGATGACGTCCTGGTAAGCCAGGAGGAGGCGGGAATTGTGACCGTTACGCTGAACAAACCGGCCAAGCGCAACGCGGTCTCGTTCGCGATGTGGCAGCGCCTCGGCGCGGTGTTCACCGGGTTTCGCGAGAGATCGGATGTGCGGGTGGTCATCCTCACCGGCGCGGCCGGCCATTTCTCGGCCGGCGCCGACATCTCGGAATTCCCCGAGATGCGCTCCAGCGCCGAGGACTCGAAGGCCTATGGGGAGGCGGGGCGTATCGCTACCCTTGCTGTCCGCGACCTGCCTCAGCCGACCATCGCCGCGGCGCACGGCTACTGCGTGGGGGGCGGCTGCGGCCTGGCGCTCGCCTGCGACCTCCGCGTGGGCGACCGGACGACGCAGATGGGCATTCCCGCGGCCAAGCGGGGCATCGTCTACAGCGTGCTCGACACCACAAACCTGATGCGCGCCGTCGGGCTGTCGCGCGCCAAGCTCGTGCTGTTCTCCGGTCGCGTCTTCCCGATGGCAGAGTGCCGCGCGATGGGCTTGCTCGACGAGGCGAGCGAGGCGGGGGCGCTGGAGGGCGCGCGAGCGCTGGCCCGCGAGCTGGCCGAACGGGCACCGCTGTCGCAGCGCGGCGCGAAAGTTACCTTGGAGGCAATCGCGCGCGGCGAGGTGACGCAGCGCGCCGGCGAGATCGCCGAGGCGCAGCGCGTGGCCGCCACCAGCGAAGACTACCGGGAGGCGACGCAATCGTTCCTGGAGAAGCGCCGCCCCGCATTCCGGGGTCGTTGATGGACGGCGCGATCGCGCTCGATCCGCGCAAGTTCTGCGACCCTGCGGTGACCGCGAAGGGCGAGCCCCGCGCGACGGTCGGGCTGCGCGCGCTGGAGACGCTGTGGGTCAACACTGGAACGCTGTGCAACCTGACGTGCCGGAACTGCTACATCGAGTCCTCGCCGCGCAACGACCGGCTCGCCTATTTCAGCCGTGCTGAACTTCGGGCGTACCTGGACGAGATCGCGCGCGACGCGCTGCCCGTGGATCTTATCGGATTCACCGGCGGCGAGCCGTTCATGAATCCCGAGATCATCGGGATGCTGCATGACGTGCTGGATCGTGGGCTGCGCGCGCTGGTGCTGACGAACGCGATGAAGCCGATGCGCAAGCTGCGCGACGCGCTGCTCGCGCTGAAGGCGGCGCACGGCGACAAGCTCGCGTTGCGGGTTTCGATCGACCACTACGCGCCGGACATGCACGAGGCGGAGCGCGGGCGGCGAAGCTGGGCACCGGCGATCGACGGCCTGATCTGGCTCGCGCGGAACGGCTTTCCGGTCGATGTTGCTGGGCGCCGCTTCACGGGAGAGACCGAGGCCGAGCTGCGCGCGGGCTATGCGCGCCTGTTCGCCAATCTGGATGTCCCGGTCGATGCGCGCGATCCGGTGCGGCTGATGCTGTTTCCCGAGATGGACCCGTCGCGCGACGTGCCGGAGATCACCACCGCCTGCTGGGGCATTCTGCGCAAGTCGCCTGACGGCGTGATGTGCGCCTCGGCGCGGATGGTCGTGAAGCGCAAGGGCGCCGATGCGCCAACGGTGCTTGCCTGCACGCTGCTCGCCTATGATCCGCGCTTTGAGCTGGGCCGGACCCTGGCCGAGGCGGCGCGGCCGGTGGCGCTGAACCACCCGCACTGCGCCGCCTTCTGCGTGCTCGGCGGCGCGGCGTGCAGTCGGGGTTAGCGCCTTCTAGGGTCTGTTGACAATCAAGGTATTCGATCTTCGGGTCATGTGGTTCAAGCGCCGCGTTGGCGGGGAGCGGCACGCATGGTCGATCGGGATCGGCTTGGCATCAGCGATGAGGTTTGGGCGAAGGTCGCCTCCTTGCTGCCGGGCAAATCATCGGACTGCGGGGTGACAGCGAAGGACAACCGCCTATTCCTGGAGGCGGTGCTCTGGCGGGTTCGCACCGGATTGCCCTGGCGCGACCTGCCAGGAGAGTTCGGCCGCTGGAACAGCGTCTTTCAGCGGTTCCGCCGCTGGGCGCGAACAGGCGTGTTCGAGCGCATCTTCACGGGCCTTTCCGACGAGCCTGACTTCGAATACGCCCTGATCGACGGCACGATCGTCACCGCCCACCAGAAGGCGAGCGCGCAAAAGGGGGACTGAGCATCAGGCCATCGGGCGCTCACGCGGCGGTCTGACCACCAAGATCGTCGCCCTCGTGGATGCGCTGGAATCTGGTCCGCTTCGTCTTCCTGCCCGGCCAGCGCCATGATCTCCTTGGTGTGCCGCCCTTGATTGAAGGCGTCGCCTTCGGCGCCTTGCTGGGCGACAAGGCGTTCGATGCCGATTGGCTGCGAGAGTGCCTCGATGCGCGGGGCGCCGTCGCCGTGATCCCACCCAAGGCGAACCGAAAGCAGGGCTTCGAATTCGACCGCCACATGTATCGCTGGCGGCATCTGGTCGAGAACTACTTCGCCAAGCTCAAGGAGTTCCGAGCCGTCGCAACCCGCTACGACAAGACCGACACCAGCTTCCGCGCCACAATCAACCTCGCCGCCGCCATCATCGCAGCACGCTGATTGTCAACAGACCCTAGGCAAGGACCGCAGTTTTTCCATCCAGCGACATCAACAGCCCTTCAACGCTCAGAGCGGGATAGCGCTTCGCGACCTCCGCCTTGAAGGCGGTCAGCACACGCTGATGGGTGCGCGTCTCCGCCTCGGGCGTCGCAACGCTGTCCGCGCCGTACGCGATCTTCGCCGCGCCGCAATCCCGATGGTCGATCGCGATGACGCGAGATATCCGATGCAACTCGATGGAGGCGGCGAGATTGTCCCAGAAGGTCTGGTGCCACGCCGCAAAGGCCGGCGCCTCGACCCCGACCGCCGCGCCGGCGAAAACGAACTGGCTATAGTGCCCACCGAGCCCGCGCCCTTGCATGTAGCGGAACACCGGATCGACCATGCGCGGATCGATGCAGGAAAGCAGCATCGAATCATAGGCCGGCTTCGTCTGCGCCCGGCCACGCACCGGGGCCAACGCTACGGCCGCGCAGAGGCCGCACCCCGCACGCAGGAAGGCACGTCGTTCATCCACATGGCAAAAGCAGGTTGTGCACGGTCATGGCAACAAGGCTAGCCGCCCAGGAACGTGCCTGTCCACTTGTCGTAGTCGGCTCCGCGTAACACCTGCTTCATCAGCGCGGCAGGCGCCACGCCTTCGAGCTTGGCGGGCGGGGTTCCGTCGCGCAGCGCCTTCAGCGTGGCGTACACAGCCTGAACGGCGGCGGCGAAGGGCTGGTGGCCTTGCAGCGCGATCCGCACGCGCCGGCTGGCGAGATACGGCTTGTCCAGGAGATCGGCGGGCACGCCGCCGAGCAGGATCGGAACCCGCAGCGCGCCCGAGAGCGCGTCGAGCTGATCGCGCGTCAGCCCGCCGGCGATGAACAGACCATCCACGCCGGCCTTCTCATAGGCGCGCACTCGCGCGATCGCGTCGTCGATCCCGGTGAGGCTCGGCGCGCTGGTGCGTCCGATAATCGAGAGCGCGCCGTCCTCGCGTGCGGCCAGGGCCGCGCGCATCTTGCCGACGCCCTCTTCCAGAGAGATCAGCGTCGGCCTGGCCTCGCCGTAGCGGCGGGGCAGGGCGGTGTCCTCGATCGTCAGCGCGGCGACGCCGGCGGTCTCCAGTTCCTGCACGGTGCGCATGACGCTGAGCGCGTTGCCGTAGCCGTGGTCGGCATCGACCATCAGCGGCAGGCTGCCGGCACGGTTGATTCGGTAGGCCTGGGCGGCGAACTCGGTGAGCGTGAGCACGATGAGGTCGGGGGCACCCAGCACGGTGTACGAGGCGATGGAGCCGGCGAACATGCCGACCTCGAAGCCGAGATCCTCGGCGATGCGCGCCGAGATCGGGTCGAAGACCGAGCCGGGATGGATGCAGGCATCGCCGGCCAGGACGGCCCGATAGCGCTCGCGGCGGTTGGTCCAGTGCATGGCCTCCTTGCTCGCCGATTTGGCGGGCGGTGTCCAGCCGCGTGGGCGGCAATGCGTTGCCCTCCGGGCATTCGATGTTACGGTCGAGGTCCATCGAGGAGGAAGCCGGTGAAGACGCCGAATTCAGGTTGACCATCCCATTGCCGGCATTGCGTCTTCAAAAACGGCGTTAATGGCGAAGGCAGATCCGTCAAAACGGGAGGTATCGGTGAATTGCGCCCCTATCGGTAATTATATACTTGACGCAAGCGGCACAAGGGGTATGATCGGCGCCAAGGAGAACGCCGATAGCTTCCGCAGACCTTCAAAGCCCGGTTTTCACGGACGAGACAGCAGCCCGCGAGGCGCTTGAAGCAGTGCGCTGGCCCTTCGGGCCGGTCTGCCCGCACTGCGGATCGCTGGACAAAATCGGGACAGTCGGCGGCACGTCGCGTCGTCCTGGCCTCTACTATTGCGGCGTCTGCAAGGGGCAATTCACGGTTAAAGTCGGGACAGTCTTTGAACGTTCCAAGATACCCCTGACGAAATGGTGGCTGGCCTCGCACCTGCTCTCGTCCAGCAAAAAGGGCATGAGCGCCCACCAGCTCGGCCGCATGCTGGGCCTGACTTACAAGTCCGCTTGGTTCATGGCGCACCGCATTCGGGAAGCGATGCGCGAGCTGTCCCCAGGCACGCTCGGCGGTGAAAACAAGGTCGTCGAGGTTGACGAAACCTATGTCGGCGGCAAGGCTAGGAAACGCAAGAACAAGGTTCCCAAGAAGGCCGCAGTCGTTGCTCTGGTAGAGCGTGATGGGATGGTCCGCAGTTACCACGTCGCGAACGTGACGGGCGAGAACCTCAAGCCGATCCTTGTGAGCCAGATCAACAAGGCGTCCTACATCATGACGGATGAAAGCCCGGTATACCCGGGCATGACGCGCGACTTTGCGGGCCATGGGACGGTCAACCATTCGGCCGAGGAGTATGTGCGCGGCACCTTCTGGCACACGAACACTGCCGAGAACTACTTCTCGATCTTCAAGCGCGGGATCGTGGGCACGTATCACCATATCAGCGAAGCACATTTGTCACGCTACGCGGGAGAGTTCGACTTCCGTTACAATCACCGTTCGGGGCTCGGCGTTGATGATGCGGCCCGCACGGCTGCGGCGATGCGCGGCGCAGAGGGTAAGCGCCTCACCTATCGGCGAACTCGTCAGCAACGGGAAACGAGCTAAGGGGTCTGGCGCTCTCTCTGCCGCCGAAGCCGTTGTGCTTCTGCTCGTGCGCTCGACGGCTTAGGGGCAGTGGCGTGCTGCTGAGGAGAGCTTTGCACAAGCCGCTCCATAATGCGTCTCGCCTCGTCGGGGAGAGCCGAGATCCCGGCTGTCCGATGCCTTGTCCTCTCTCGGCTTGCCAGACACAATTCTCTAAGCCTCTATCTTCAGACGGAGAAGGTTGTGCGACTAAACCAAGAGAGCAAGCCCTGAATGTCATCGTTGGAATATGCGTTCCAGATGGCCGCCTGGAAGCTCGAAAGGGCCGACCAACACATCCAAAGCGTCGATACGGTCATTCAGTGGGTTGTCGATCCTAGCAACTATGCCACGTTCCCCTACCACGATGCGCAGACCGGCCATTACGGCATACGCATCGGCCCCAAAAACGGCGCCTTTCCCCATGAGCTGGCTACCTGGGCCGGAGATGCTGTGCACAACATTAGCAGCTCTCTCGACTATCTCTGGTCCGGGCTTGCCAGACAAGCGATCCCGGACCGCACGTCGCGCGTCAACTTTCCATCCCATGAGACGCGGAAAAACCTCGAAGACATGGTCGGAAAGTCTGAGGTAGTTAAGTCCTTCCCGGCTGCTGAGAGCCTGTTTGAGTGATCCATTTGCGCCTCGGTCCCATCTACTCCGCTGAGATCACGAGCATCCGCCTGGCCGGGCGGACTGGAGTAGAGATGTGGACCAAGGCGCATCGGGCTCGCCATGAGGCGGGCCTGAAGGAGATGGTGTCGAGTTGTGCGGTTGAGGAGATGGCGCGGTGGCTGGAGCGGGCCGACCCGCCGCGTAGCGAGCGCGCGACACCTGCCCTGCCGGTAGTCAGCGCGATCGCCTGGCAGCTGCGGGTAGGCGGGAGCTGGCGTGCTCTGCCATGCGGGTTCCCCGCCTGGCGCACGGTGTATGGCTGGTTCCGCCGCTGGCTGGCGCTCGGGCTGTTCGACCGTCTGCTGTACGACATAGCCCGCCTACGGCGCCGGGGGGCGGGACGCAAGGCGGAGCCCAGCCGGGGCATCATCGACACGCAAACAGTCAAATGCATTCCGGTGCGGGGTCCGCGCGGGTATGACGCCGCGAAGAAGGTGCTGGGGCGCAAGCGCGTGGCCCTGGTCGATGCCGACGGCACCTGGCTCGCCGTCGCCGTCGTGTCGGCCTCGGTGCAGGACCGCGACGTGCTCCCCGCCCTGGACGCGGGCAAGGCCGCATGGCCGGGCCTGCGCGAGGCAATCCTCGACGGCGCCTTCACCGCCGAGCGCTGCCGGGAATGGTGCAACCTGCACGGCATGCGCCACCGCGTCGTTGAGCGCGACCCCGAGCAGAAGGGCTTCGTCGTACTCGCGGGCCGCTGGGTGATAGAGCGCAGTTTCGGCTGGCTGGTGCCTTGGGGCGGACTGCTCCGAGACCGCGCTGGCCGCCTCGATGTTGCCGCCGCTCGCCTCGCTTTCGCGGTGGTCCTGTCCGGCGTCGAGGCCCTGCTCAACCCTATGCCAATCCATGCCGCCGCAAGTTGACCCACTCAAACAGGCTCTGAGAGCCTGGTCTTGGAGGTGCTCAAGCCTTACAAAGACGGGAATTCTAACCCTCTGCTCTGGGCCGCCCGCAAGCTCGACAACATCGACAAACACAGACTGTTCTTGGCAACTATGGCGATAGCCAGGCTGGGCAAATTCATTGCGACTTCGGAGGACGGTTCCGTTATTGATCTCTCCTACAGCACTATCCAGTCCCACGGCCCAGAGCTGAAAATTGGGTTCGCGGCGCCCTTTAGCCTTAATGACGATGCTGAACTGACCGCGGATGTAGTTTTCAACGAACCCGACGTCTTCCCACCCGGTAAGCCGGTCAAGAAAACGCTCGTTGATCTCAAAGAGGCGGGCGCCCAAGCGCTCCAAGCGTTCAGGGACACCTTTCTGTAGCTCCGGCCTGTCACGCTCCCCCTCTCTACCATCTGTAGAGGCGCTTGCGTCAAGTATATAATTGCCCCCCTACCGGTAAGCAGCTACTGGCAGGCGACGTGCGGGTAGCCTCTAAAGCGACAATACTTCACGGTCGCCGGCAGAGATATATCGACAACGTTGTGGCCATAGTGGCATGCGAGATGAAAACCCTTTTTTCGACGCTGGTTTATAATCGATATTCCATCCCCCGTCACCGGAAATCAATTCGACCATCTCTGATACCGGCCCATCGTAGACTCCAACGTCCGTCAGGAACATACCGTCAAGATTTGGTGAGCATTCTTCTACCTGCGTCGAAGCGTTACTGGCAACAAACGCAAGGATGGAGCTTATTGCTAGAATGCTACTCAATGACATAGTAACTGTTCCCTTGATCGATCGGCTGACCTCCAGAATGATTGAAGCGGATTATTCGCTCATGTGGAGCCAAGTGCCTGACAACGTGCCCGTGCTCCCGGACATTCCATTGATCGATGACGTGTATCCCTTCGGCGTCTTGCCTCAGGTAAATCGCGGCGTGGCTTGTGCCGTTTGTATGGTTGCCGTATCGGCCATTGCTGTCGAACGTCGCGATTCCCGTTCCGGGCCGAATGTTTATGTTCCCCTTCACCAAGGCACCGCGCTGCCAGTGCGAGGTGTGGGGCGCTCCCGTCGCCTGCTGGACCAAAGCAACACACTCGCCCGTGCCGACCGACGGCTTGTCGATCCATTGCTCCGGATCAGTCCCTACATAGGCCTGCTCATTGCCGGAGACCGAGGGCGTAGCCACCGCGACTCTCGTAATTCCCACAGCCGAACCGGGATCGTTGAGCGTCACAGAGGAGCATTCGAACGCCTGTTCAGGCGATAAATGCCGAGCGCCGCTCTGATTGAGCTCCCTCGGATGCCGTTCCTGCGACTGCGCCTCCTCGCGCAGATGATCCGGCGCGCTGGGAGCACGCGGCACGAATGTGGCTGGGATCGTGAACCAGCCCGGATAACGTGCCTTGAATGCCGCGACCTCGGGCGGCTCCGGTGCTCCATGGGGTATGAAGATGAAGGGGAGGATCAGGTCGTCGCCAGAACGGTAGCGGTCAGTCACGTCGAGCACTCCCCAGGCGAGTGCCTCTAACTAACACGCCTCTACTAACTTTGCAAGGGTAACGAAGCCGGCCGTTACCGGCGCTGGTTGAACGGGTAATAGGCCGGGAACTCGCCCACCTTGTGCATGTCCACCTCGACCATGCCGAGGCCAGTGTGCGCCAGTGCCTTGCCGACCGTTGCCCCAAAATCCTCGGCCCGCTCCACCTTCCAGAACGGGATGTCCGACAGCGCGGCGAGCCGGCCGAGGTCGGGGCTTTGCAGGTCGGCGAAGAAGCGGCGGCCCTGGGTGGAGTCCTGGATGCGCTTGATGACGCCGTAGCCGTAGTCGTTCATCACCACCAGCGTCAGGTCGAGCCTCTCCTGTACCGCGGTCCACAGCTCGCCCACATTCAGGAAGAACCCGCCATCGCCGGTCATGACGATGGTCTTGCGCCCGCGCGCGGCCGCGGCGGCGCCGATGCCGAGCGGGAAGCCCTGGCCGATGCCGGCGCCCACCGGATAGACGTTCTGGTGCGGGTCGTGGATCGGAAAGACGCGGTTGCCCCAGGTGGTGTTGCTCTGCGTGACGTCGCGCACCCAGAGCGCGTCATTGGGCAGCACGGGACGAAGCTGGTCCGGAAACGAGGCGTACACGCCGAGCGTCGCCAGGAACTCCGAGCGCACGCGCTGCTTCATGTCGGCGAACTCGCGCTGGTAGCCGGGATCGGGGCTGAACCGGCCCTCGATGCGCCGCGCCAGGCCCGCGAGCGCCAGCCTGGCGTCACCGCACACGAAATACTGGTTGGGGTAGGTGCGGCCATTGGCCAGCGGGTCGATGTCGATCTGGATGATGGTGCTGGGCAGCTTCAGCGCGAACTCCGCCGTCTCCTGCCCGCGCAGCCGCGCCCCCACCACCAGCATCAGGTCCACGGTCTCGTAGAACTCCGCGACCCCCGGCATCCCGTTGCCGTGCAGCGCGCCGAGGCTGCGCGGGTCGTCCTCGGGCACCACGCCGCGGCCTTGCAGGCTGTTGAGCATGGTAAAGCCCATGTCGAGCAGCCGGCGCACCTCCGCCCCGCATTGCCGGGCGCCGGCGCCGATCCACAGCATCGGGCGGCGGGCGCGCTGGACGCGGGCGGCGAGTTCGTCGAGCTCGGCCTCGGCCGGTGCCCGCGGGGCGGGCAGGGGGAGGGCGAAGCCGTCCAGCATCGCGGGGCGGGGGATCGGGGCGCGCTGCAAGTCGATCGGCACCTCGACGCTGACCGGGCCCATGGGCGGGGTCAGCGCCTCGGTCGCCGCGCGGGTGAGCACGCCGAGCGCCTGCTGGGCGGAGCGGATGCGGTAAGCGCCTTTCGAGACCGAGCGCAGCATGCCGAGCTGGTCGTAGGCGTCGTGCACCGTGCCTACTTCGCGGTCGGCGAATTTGGTCGCGGTCTGGCCGGTGATGTGCAGCACTGGGGAGCCGGCGAAGCGCGCCTCGACCAGCCCGCCCACCGCGTTCGCGGCACCCGGCCCAGTGGATGAGAAGATCACGCCGAGATGGCCCGAGACTCGCGCGTAGCCGTCCGCCATGTGCGCCCCGCCCAGCTCGCCGCGCGCCATCATGAAGCGGATCGCGTTGCGCCGGCCGATCGCGTCGAGCATCGGGATGTTGTGGACCGAGGCGATGCCGAACACGGTGCTGACGCCGCACGCCGCCAGGAACTCGGCGACGAGGTCGCCCACGGTGTAGTCGCTCATCTCGTTGCTCCGGCATCGTTGCCCGGACTGTCCGGCACGACCGGGAGGGCGTCAATGCCGAGCGGTGCCGGATCGCCGGCCGCAAACCGCCTGAGAACCTCGTCAAGGCCGATGTTGCGGGTGATGAACACCAGCCGCCCGGGGCGCACCTCGCTGGGCCAGGCATCGAGCCATTCGGGTGGGTAAAGCGTGTGCTGCACGGCGTGGATCGCGGCGGGGCGCGCGGCGTCGGCGAAGGCGACGATCCCCTTGACCCGCAGCAGATCCTCGCCGCGATCGCGTGCCAGCCCGCCGAGCGCGCGGGCGAAGTCGAGCCGCGACATCTTCCGGCGCAGCGCCAGGGCGAAGCTGCCGATGCCGTGCGTGTGCGCAACGGGGGCGGCGAACAGACGCCGGCGCGGGGCGGCGTGCGCAGGGGAACCGAACAGCGCCTGGGCGGGATCGTCCAACGCGCGGGCATCGGCGATCTCGGCTGACGGGTTGAGGGCGAGCAGGCGTTCGGTCAGCGCGGCCGGGGGTGTCGCGAGATCGGTCTTGGTCAGCAGCAGCCGGTCCGCGACCACCGCCTGCGCCGTCGCTTCGGCATGGCGGTCGAGCGTGGCCAGCCCCGCGATCGCATCGACAAGTGTGAGCACCGCGGCAAAGCGCAGGGCGCGTTCGAGATGCGGGTCGGCGGCCAGCGTGTAGAGGATTGGCGCCGGCTCCGCGAGGCCGCTCGTTTCGACCACGATGCGGCGGAACGGGAGGCCGTCGGCGCGGCGTGCGAGCAGGCGATACAGCGTGCGCACCAGGTCCTGGCGCACCGCGCAGCAGAGGCACCCGCTCGGCAACTGCACCACGTCGTCCGGACTGGCCTCGACCAGCAGGTGATCGAGGCCGACAGCGCCGAATTCGTTGATGACGACCGCCGTCTCCGTCATGCCCGGCGAGGCGAGCACGCGGCGCAGGAAGGTGGTCTTGCCGCTGCCGAGAAAGCCGGTCAGCACCGCGATCGGCAAGGGTGCGATCATGGCACCAATATAGCGGAACCGCGCCGGGTTACGAACTCGGGGTGATCATGGCCGGCAGGCGAGGCCCGGCCCGCCTGCCGGCCACGCCGTCCGCCGCGCCCGGCCGCTGCACGTGCATCCCCGCCACCCACTCCGATGGGCGCCAGCCGGCGGTGATCACGGTGGGAAGCGCCGGCTCCGGCGGGCGCCCCCATGCTTTGAGGACGGCGTCGGCATAGGGACGGCTCAAGCCGGCCCGTGCCGAGTGATAACTTGCCACCGCGCGGGGCCAGTCGTTCGTCGCCGCGTGCAATCGCGCGAGGAAGGCGGCGGCATGCTCGGCGTTGGCGGCCGGATCGAACGCGTCCTCGATGCGGCGGAACACGTTGGGATGATAGAACAGGTCGATCTGAAAGCACCCGACATCGATCAGTCGGACGCCCTGGCGCTGGCGTTCGGCCACGAAGGCAGCCGCCTCGGCGGCGGTTTCGAAGAAGCGGGCTTCCCCAGCGGCGTTCACCGCGAATGGGGAGGGCAGGACGGCGCGCGCCCGCGCGCTCCAGCGCCCGCTCTCGACAGTGCCGATGGCGCGCAGCAAGCCCGAGGGCAGGCCATGCCTGCGCTCGGCGCTGGCGGCCTCCTCCGCGCAACCCTCGGCGGCGCTGGCCCACAACGGCGGCAGGGTCAGCAGGCAGGCCAGGACAAGCAGTACCAGCAGCCGCGAGAGGCGAGCGCTTCTCACTGGACCAGGCGGATGTTGGCGAGCTGCGAGCCGATCTCGGTGAAGGCGTTCTGCAATTGCGCCTGGGTCGGGGTCAGGAAGTAGTGGTCCGGCGCGGAGGCGCAGCCCTGGAACAGGGTCTGCGTCGCGTTCGAGACGCCGCCGTCGTGGTTGAACAGCACGGTGTAGATCTCGATCCCGCTCTGCTTGATGATGGCGCACATCTGCGACATGCGACCGTTCAGGTTCGCGGTCGCAGTGGCCTGCGTGTTGTTCGCAAGCCCCATGAGGTTCTGCTTCAGGCGACCATACGCGGTGTAATCGGCGTCGCCGTCGTTCTTCCACGGCGCCGGGCCGACGCCCGGTGCGCCGCCGGGCCAGTCGTACCATTCGTTGTTGCCGTCGGTCATCAGCACGATGACCTTGCGCATGTACGGCGTGTTGTAGTCGAGCGGCAGGGTTGAACTGCCCCACAGGCCCCGCCATTTCGGGCTCAATGTCCACCAGCCCGCCTGCAGGCCCAGGTTGATGAAGGTGCCGCCGCGATAGTTGGCGACCATCCGGTTGACCGTTGCCAGCACCGTGGCGCGGCTCGTGCTCAGCGCCAGGATCGGCAGATTGGGACACCCGAGATTGGGGCCGACCGCGGTGTTTTCCGGCAGCGATGCCTGCTTGTAGTCGGTGACGTTTCCGGCGGTCCAGTCGTTGTCGCCGGTGACCGGATACTTCTTGTATGTCGAAGGATAGAGAAACGGCGCGAACGGCGCTTGCGCGGGCGTGGTGTCGGTGAAGTCGTCCCCGGTCCGCACGCGCGCCATCACGCAGCCCATCCATGGGCTCCTGGGCGGATATGCGGCGGGGGAGATGTCGCTGCCAGGCTGGAGCCAGCCGGTGTTGGCCGGCCCGATATTCACCTCGGCCGCGAACGGGACCACCGAGACAAACAAATTCTGCACCGTGTCGTTGTAGGTGCCGTTGGTGTTCTGCCCGTAGAGGATGTCGACCAGATCGGTGGCCGAGGCGATCACCGACTGGATCGGCCAACCCGCCATGGAGCCCGTGTTGTCCAGCACCAGCGCCAGCTCCATCCCGTAGGTCGCGCGCGCCGCCTGGTTCGTGGCGTTGACGGGGATGGTCGGGATGCCGAACAGGCCCATGAAGGTTGTCGGCAGCGAGCCCTCGACCGAAACCGTCAGCGTGTTCGCGTCGAGCGGGTTGATCGTGAAGCTGGTGATTTCCGTGCCGAACATGCCGTTCGTCGATGTCGGCGCGGATCGCCGGAAATTCGCCCAGAACAGGTTCTGGATGTCGGCATCGCGGCTGGTGGATGTCATCTCGCGCGCGCCGTTCAGCGCGGCGGCGTCGAGTGCCGCGATCATGCGCGACTGGACCATCCACAAGCGGGTCGCATCGACCGCCAGGCCGACCGCCGCCATCACCGGCACGAGCAGGACCACGGTCATGAGCGCGACGTTGGAACGTCGATCGCGCAGCAGCAGAACTCGCTACTGCACGGAGGAAAGCTCCGCCGATCGAGGCCGGTAGATGGCGAACGCGCTCAGCGAGGTCGGACCGGCCGAATGCATGATGTCGAGGCTGAGAATCCATAGGGTGACACCGGTGAAGGTCTCGGTCGCGATCGCCGTCTGGCCGCTCGGCACCGCATAGCCCGCCGGAAGGACCGGCGCCTGTCCCGCCGCGCCGAGCGCGCTGACATACGCGCCGCTGCCGGTGCGCTGCTGCCAAGCGATCCGCGTCGCGGTGCCGTCGTTGACGAGGCCGGAGACGATGGTCGCACCGCCCTGGCCGGTGACTTGCATCGAGCCGGCCAGCTTCTGCGCGATCGCGAAGTAGCCCGTGTTGGTCGAGGGATCGGCGAAGTCGCCAGCGTGCAGTGCGCTCGACTGGGTGATGACGTTGCAGAGCTCATCGGCCGTGCGGTCGAGCCGCAGCCAGGTCAGGTACCAGCAAACGAGGTCGGTGCCGGCGGCGAACAGCAGCAGGAGCAGGGGCGCCAGGAGCGCGAACTCGAGTGCGCCCACTCCTCGCCTATTGCGGAAACGGTTCATTCTGCACAAGCAGGTTGGCGTGATGGAGCTGGAAGGAGGCGCCGAGGATCGCCTTGGCGACACCGGTGAAATAGGGCTGCTGATAGACCAGCGCGTACTGCACGACGGCGCCGGCGCCGCCCGGCCCCGGCGTGGAGGCTCCTTGCTGGCCGACAACCGGAAACCCGGCATAAACCTGGGTCGTCACGCTGAGCCGCGAGCCGTCAATGATTCCGTGGCCCGCCTGCACGACAAGCTGGGCGATAGCCTGGCCGCGGGTCGATGGCGGGGCGTTGCCGGCGAGGCTGGGCGGGACGGTTCCGCCGGTGGTGCCGAAGCGCGCCGCCTGCCGCGCCCCGTATTCGAGCGCGGCCTGCGTGGTGAGCTGCCAGCCGGCCTCGATCACCAGGAAGACCACCGTGAGCAGGACGAGCGCGACCAGGGCGAATTCCAGCGAGGCGACACCCGCCCTGTCCCGAGCCCGTTCAATGCCCACGCACCATCTCCATCACCTGGACCGCGGCGGGGCCGCCGACGACGAGGACGACGCAGGGCAGGATGAACAGGATCATCGGGATGGTGAGGAAGACCGGCAGCCGCGCCGCCCGCTCCTCGAACCGCATCAGGGCGAGGTCGCGCATCTCCTGGGCCAGCACGCGCAGCGCCTGGGTCAGCGGGGTGCCGAACTGGAGCGTCTGGGCCAGGGTGCCGCCGAGCTGGACGGTGGAATCGAGGCCGGTGCGCAGGCCGAGATTGACCAGCGCCTGCCGCCGCTCGGGCAGGATCTTCATCTCGCTGGCGATGGTGGCGAGCTCGAGGGACGCCGGGCGGTTGGTCGCGCGCAGCTCCTCGGCGACGCGCGCGAGGCCGGTCTCCAGCGGCAGCCCCGCCTCGGCGCAGATGACCAGCAGGTCGAGCGCGTCGGGCATCCCGCGCTCGACCGAAGCAAGATACTGGCGTCGGAGCCGGCGGATGATCAAATCGGGGGCGAACAGTCCGGCCATGGCCGATCCGAGCACGGCCATGATGGCCTGCGTGAACGACGCCTCGAGCACCTGGGCCACGATCAGGCCAAGCGCCGGGAGTGCGATCAGGAGCACGACCTTGGCGCCGAGGAACAGCGGCAGCGCCTGCGAGGGGCGGAAGCCGGAGCTTGCCAGCGTCTGCTCGAATGCGTGGAGGTTCTTGGGCGACAGCAGCCCGCTGGCGACGATCCGCGCGCCCAGTTGGCGCAGCAGGCCGGGAAGAGTCGGATGGCCGCCGGCCTGTCCGGCGACGCCAGCGGCCTTGCGCACCTGGGCGATCCGCGCCGCCATCCTGGCCTGCCGTCGGCCTTGCCGGAAAGCCGTCGCGGCGAAGGCGGCGAACAGGAGGACGGCAAGAAATCCGACCCGTCCGGCAAGATCGTCGCTCATGACAGGGTGTGCGTGATGATCATGCGCATCGACATCACGCCGAGGCCGAGCGAGCCGAGCGCGGCGGCGAGGATCAGCCTTCCGTGGCTCTCGCTGAACAGCACGCCGATATAGGCCGGCTGCAGGATCGCGAGGCCAGCGCCGGCCAGGAAAGGCAGGGCGACCAGCGCCGCCGCCGTGGTCCGCGCCTCGGAGGTCAGCGCCATCCCCTTGCGGCCGATGGCGACGCGGCGGCGGATGACGTCGGCGAGATTCTGCAGCGTGTCGGTGAGATTCCCCCCGGTCTGGCCCTGTAGTGAGAGCGCCACCGCGAAGAACCGGTACTCCGGAAGCCCGGTCCGCCGGGCCGTCTCCCACAGCGCGTCCTGGATCGAGAGGCCGATCGAGAATCTCGTCATAGAGCCGGCGGAATTCCCCGCCCGTGGGAGCAGGCGCCTCGCGCCCCACCGTCCCCAGGGATTCGGTGACGGGGATGCCGGCCCGCACGGCGCGGACGATCATGGAGAGCGCGTCCGGGAACTGGCGGAACAGCTTCTGCTGTCGCTTCGTCCGCCAGCGGTTGAACAGGCCGCGCGTGGCGAAGACCCAGACGAGCGGGAAGGACGCGTACCCCAGCGGCCCGAGCAGGAAGGCGTCGGCCCGCGCCATGACCAGCGCGAGGACGAGCGTGGCCCCGAACACCGTCCACCACGGGAGGGGGTAGTGCTCCTTGTGCTCGGGGTCGTAGCGGAACAGGCGCGCGGCCTTGAGAACCGCCCCGGACGCCGGACCGTGACCGGGCACGGATCTGGCGCTCCGTCCGACCAGCAGCGCGGGAGAGTAGGCGCGCGAAACCGAGGCGAGGCGGGCCATGAACCGTCGGCGCTTGATATCGATCGCCAGCACGCGGAGCGCGATCAGCACCAGGCCGATCATGGCGGCGCCGATCAGGACCAGGAAGGTGGGGAGGCGGGGCAGCTACGCCTCCGGCTCGGCAACCGCCGCCGCCCAGGCGCGATCCTGACCGAAATAGGTGAGCCGCTCGATGAAGCTCGGGCGGACCCGCGAGACCCGGTACCTGCCGCGGATCGTGCCGTCCGCGTTCTCGCCGTCGTAGTCGAACTGGAAGACGTCGTTCATCGTCACGATGTCGCCTTCCAGCCCGACCAGCTCAGAGACCTGGGAGACGCGGCGCACGCCGTCGCGCATGCGCTCGACCTGGACGATGATATCGACGGCGCTGACGACTTGGGTGCGGATCGCGCGGACCGGCAGGTTGGCTTGGCCCATCTGGACCATGTTCTCGATGCGCATGACGGCGTCGCGCGCGGTGTTGGCGTGGATCGTGCTCATGCTGCCGTCATGGCCGGTGTTCATCGCCTGCAGCATGTCGAACGCTTCTGCGCCGCGCACCTCGCCGATGATGATGCGGTCGGGACGCATCCGGAGCGCGTTGCGCAGCAGGTCGCGCTGCGCCACCTCGCCGCGGCCCTCCAGGTTCGGCGGGCGCGTCTCCAGCCGCACGACATGGGGCTGCTGGAGCTGAAGCTCGGCCGCGTCCTCGATGGTGATGATGCGCTCGCCCGGATCGATCATCCGCGACATCGCGTTGAGCAGCGTGGTCTTGCCCGACCCGGTGCCGCCCGAGATGATCACGTTCAGCCGGCAGCGCCCGGCGATTTCCAGGATGCGGGCGAGAGGCGGAGTGATCGAGCCGTTGGCGAGCAGTCGGGGGAAGTCGATCACCCGGCGGGCGAACTTGCGGATCGACACGCACGGCCCGTTCAGCGCCAGCGGGGGAAAGACGATGTTGACGCGCGAGCCGTCGGCGAGACGCGCATCGACCATCGGGCTGCTCTCATCGACGCGGCGCCCGACGGCGGCGGCGATGCGCTGGCCGATATTGGCGACATGCGCCGCGTCGCGGAACCGCACGGGAGACAGCACCAGCTTGCCGCGCTGCTCGACGAACACCCGGTCCGGCCCGTTCACCATGATGTCGGTGATCGTCTCGTCGTCGAGCAGCGGCTCGAGCGGTCCGAGGCCGAGCATGTCATGCACCAGCTCGGCCGCGAGCTGGCGCTGCTCGCGGCCGTTGAGCTGGATGCGGTTCTCGTCGGCGATTTCGGCGAGCAAACCTTCCACCTCGAGGGAGAGCCGCTCCGGGGTGGTGCCGCTGACCGAGGAGGGGTCGAGGCGCGACAGGCACAGCGCGCGCAGCTCGGCGAGCGAGGACGGCGGTCGCGGCTCGGGGCGGCTGGGCACCGACGCGCCGACCGGCGCCGCGGCCTCCGCCGTGCCGGCGGCACGACGGCCGAAGCCCGCGTGCGCGCTCATCGGCGCGGCCAGCGCGAACGCCGTCGCTCACCGGCCGGCGCGTCGGCGGCGGGCACGATCTCGCGGGCGAGGCGCGCGATCTCCCGGCGGAACGCGCCGCGACGGAGGACGGCGGGCTGACCCAGGGTGGCTGCGGCCCGGACCTGCCGGGGCAGATAGGGGATCTCGATACTGGGCGCCCGCCCCAGCGCCGCCTGTACCTGCCGGCGCGAGAGCATGCCGGGCGCGCCGCTCTGGTTCAGCACGAGCAGCGGCGGCCCGAACTGCCCCGGCCCGTTGCTCCGGCCAAGTTGGCGCAGCGCGTCCCGCACCGCGGCAAGCGAGGGGTCCATGACGATGACGCGCTGATGCGACTGCTCCAGCAGTTCCTTGTGCAGCGCGGTCGGCGCGCGCGGCAGATCGATCAGGACCATGTTGTAGCGACGGCGGAGGACGTCGATCAGGCGCGTGGCGGCGCCGTCCTCGATACGCGGGAGGCTGTCGAGGTTCTCCTCGGCCGCCATGACGTGCAGCCGCTCCTTGAGGCGTTGCGCCACGCGCTCGACCAGCAGCTCGTCCACGCGATCCGGACTTTCAAGCGCCTGGCGGAAGCCGCTGCCCGTCTCCCCGCCGAGCAGCAGCGAGACCGTGCCGGCGTGCAGGTCGGGATCGAGCAGCAGCGTGTGGTGGCGCTGATCCTCGGCGAGCAGGAGCGCGAGGTTGGCGGCGATGGTCGAGGCGCCGACGCCGCCGCGCACGCCAAGGAGCGCGACCACCCGGCCGCCGCGCACCATCGCGTCCACCCCGCCCCGCCCGGATATGAGCGGCACGAAATGGCGTGCCACCTGGTCACGGTTCAGCGGCTTGGGCAGGTATTCGAGCACTCCGAGCCCGCGGGTAAGCTGGCGATAGAACTCCAGGTCGGTGCTGTCGCCGACCACCAGCACGCGGACGCCGGGCTCGACGAACTGGGCGAGATCATCCAGTTCCGCGACCGGGTTCGTCGTTCCCGAGACATCGACGACCAGCGCGGCCGGCGTGGGCATGCGCCGCAGCGCCTGCTTCGCCACGGCCAGGGCGCCGCGTCGGATGCTGATCTGATCGGCGCCGAGGGAGCCGAATGCGTCGCGGAAGATGGACTCGGTCTCCGCGTCCTGGGCGAACGCGACGAGGCGTGCGCGGTCGGCGCGCACCGCCTCGCTCACGGACGGGGCGAGAATGCCGTCGGGCGGCATCAGGGACCCCCCGCTTGCGCCGCCTGCGGCGTGCCGGTGATGACGACCTTGGCGAGCCCGCTGTCCGGGAGCGGCTTCACGCGATCGGCGCGCAGCCGCGCGACCGCGACGGCCGCGGTCTGGCCCGCGGTACTCGGCGCGTCGCGACCGATGATGAGGTCATGGGGATCGGCCACCATCGCCCGCAGATTGGCGTCGTTCACCCGTTCGGGGCGCCAGGTGCCGGCGCGCGTGTAGGGATCGCCCGGATCGGCGCCGCAGGCGGCGAGCAGGATGGGAAGCCACAGGCCGAGCAGGGAGCGTCGCACGACTGCCTCAGTTCATCATGAAACCGGCATCGCCGGGGATCGGGCGCGGCGATCCGGCGATGGTCCCGCGCTGGCGGTAGTAGAGGACGCGGTCGGCATCATCCGGCGGCACGTAGTCGTCGGTCGGCGCGGCGAGCCGGCGCGGGTCGCTGACCGGGCGGACGATGTACGGGGTGACGAGGATCACCAGCTCCGTCTCCTGACGCTGGAACTTGTCGGAGCGGAACAGCGCGCCGATCACCGGCAGCTCACCGAGGTAGGGCAGGCCGCTCGCGCCGTGCGTGCTCTGGGCCTGCAGCAGGCCGGCGATGGCGAAGCTCTGCCCGCTGCCGAGCTCGACCGTGGTATCGGCGCGGCGGACGGTGAGCGCCGGGATTTGCAGCGTGCTGTTGCCGGCCTGGATCTGCACCGCGCCCTGCGTCGTGAGCTGGCTCACTTCCGGGCGGACATGCAGGCTGATGCGGTCGGGCGAGAGCACCGTGGGGACGAAGGCCAGCGAGACGCCGTACTGCTTGAAGTCGATGGTGATGGTCTGGTTCTGCTGCGCCACCGGGATCGGGTACTCCCCGCCGGCGAGGAAGCTCGCGGTCTCGCCGCTGAGCGCGGTCAGGTTCGGCTCGGCCAGGATCGTCGCCAGATTGTCCTGCGCGAGCAGATCCAGCACCGCGTTGGCGTTCACCCCTTTGTTGGCATAGGCGAACCCAAGCTGGTTCGGCGGGCTGGTGGGATCGCTGAGAACATCGGCGGCGCCGTAGGCGATGCCGAAGCGGCCGATGGTGCCGAGCGCCGCCCAGTTGATGCCGAACTGGCGGGTCACGTTGCGGGCGATCTCGGCGATCCGCACGCGCAGATTGACCTGCACTGCCGAGAGCACCGACAGGCGGTTGTCGATGGTCTGCTTGTCGGTGGCGTAGCTGCGCAGCACCGACATCGCCCGCTCCGCCTCGGCCGGCGTCGATACCTGGCCGTTGAGGCTGAGCCCCGTGGGCGTGGTGGCGACGGTGACGCCGGTTCCGGGCAGGACGCGGGCGATGGCGCCCTGCGCCTCGGCGGCGCCGTACGCGGAGGGGCGGACGAGCACGTCGTACTGCGCGACCACGCCGCCGGCCTCGTCGAGGGCGGCGATGGTGGTGCGGCCGGGGGCGATGCCGAAGACGAACACGCTGGTCGGGCTGGCCGGGCGGACCTCCGCGACCTTCGGGTCGGCGGCGAACAGGTTGGCGATGGCCCGCCCGGCCTGGAGCACGCGACCCGATCCGGCCTCGATCAGGATGGTGGAGTGCGGGGCGATCGCCGCCGACCGGACCGGCGACATGCCAGGGACCAGGTGCGGGGCCTCCGCGGCTGCAGCCATGCGGGCGCCTCCAGCGGCGAGGAGCAGGGCGATCAGGGCCGGGATCGGCTTGAATGCGAGCATCAGTATTTGTCACTCGATCGGTTGCGCGGCGCCGGGGAACAATTTCACAGTTGCATTGGATTTGCTAAGGGGTTTTTCGCGCAGCGCCGCCGCGACGTCCCCGCCCCAGACCACGGCGTCGCGCGCGGGCCGGGTTGCGGCAGGGCCGGACTCGGCCGAGCGTACGGCAAGCGCCAGCTTGCCCAGGCGCGTGGCCACGGCGATCCGCTCGGCGTCGCGCTCGGTGACTTCAAGCGTGACCGTGCGGTTGTTGGCGTTGGCGTTGGTCAGCACCCCGTCCGGCGCGGTGCCGTGCACGATCTGCTGGTCGATCGCGATGACCTGGGCGTTCTCCAGCACCGCCTCCCCTGACACGCGACGATCGAGCGGCGCGGACTGGTCGTCGATGGTCTGCGTCAGGATCACGTCGACATGATCGCCCGGCCAGATCAGCCCGGCGGTGCCGGCGACGGCATCGACGCCGACGCTGACCGCCCGCATGCCCGGCCGCAGCACGGCGGCGAGGAACCCGCGATCGCCCGGCTTCAGCAGGTCCGCGCCGTCGATCGGATCGCCCTTGACCATGGAGCGGCGGACCATCGCGCCGCGGATCGAGACCCGCGTCTGTGTCTCGTCGCGCAGCGCGCCCGAGGGCATGTCGGCCGGCAACACCTCCTGGGCTTCAATGTCGTCGGGCACGAGCAGCGTGCCGGCATGGACCGGGCGCGCGGCGACAAGGATGCGCAGCCTGGCCGGCGGCACCACGACGGCCTGCGGCGTCGGGGCCGGCGGCGGGTGCGAGCCGACCAGGATGACGACGGCAAGCCCGCCGATGCCGACGAGCAGAGCCAGGATGCCGGCGATGCGGACCATCCTGGATCAGGCCGGCAGCAGGGTGAACAGGCAGCCCGCGGCGATCGCCGCCGCGTAAGGCAGCGGGCCGCGGCGATGCACCCGCCAAGCCTCCGCCTTGAGCAGGCGGGCGGGCAGGCCACGCCGCGTTCCCGGCGCGGGCCTGGGCACGATCAGCGAGAGTGTCAGATAGAGAAGGGCGAGCATTCCCCCAGCGATGGATACCGCGAGGACGAAGCCGGGTGCGGCATGCGGCGGCACCACCAACCCGGCCGCGCCCGCCAGTTTCACGTCTCCGCCCCCCAGCAGGCCACGGGTCCAGAGCAGGGCGAGCAGCACGAATAGCCCCGCCGCGATGGCGAGGCCTGGCAGCAGGTCGTGATGCAGGGCGCGGAGTGCGAGCCCGCCGCAGGCTAGGGCAAGGCTGATCCAGTTCGGGACGGTGCGGAACGCAGCGTCGTGCAGCGCGGCGGTGCCGAGCAGGCCGATCAGGCACAGCGTCGTCACGGTCTGGAGTGCGGCCATTGCGGATCGCCCGAGGAATTAGCGCTCTATACCGGGACGGTCCTAACGCGGCGTAAACGGCTTGGCAGCGCAGCGGCCCGGGATCGCTCCCGAGCCGCTGCGTGCGGATCCGGATTACTTGCCGGCGGTCGGGGTGGCGTTCAGCGCGGCGACGTTGGTGCCGAGCGTGGTGAAGTAGGTGCTGACGCTGCTGCCGAACTTGCCGGCGCCGACCACGATCGCCAGCGCCACGAAGGCGGCGAGCAGGGCGTATTCGAGGGCGGCGATGCCGCGCTTGTCGGTGTTGAGCTGGCGGATGCGGGCGATGATGGACGGCATGGTTCTCTCCTCTGTGATATAGCGCGGGCTATGTGACCAATGGTGAAACAATCCCGGCTGGGCGCCGGCGCTTCGGGTTCGGCGGGCCTTAGCTGCCGGAGGTCGGGGTGGCGTTCATCGCGGCGACGTTGGTGCTGAGCGAGGTGAAGTAGGTGCTGACGCTGCTGCCGAACTTGCCGGCGCCGACCACGATCGCCAGCGCCACGAAGGCGGCGAGCAGGGCGTATTCGAGGGCGGCGATGCCGCGCTTGTCGGTGTTGAGCTGGCGGATGCGGGCGATGATGGACGGCATGGTTCTCTCCTCTGCGGTGTGGTGCCGGGTGGCGCGGCCCACTGATTGAAGTTTGAAGCACCGCCTCGCGGCGCCCTCGGTGTGTTATTTCTTAATCGAATCTTTACCGCATCGTCAACAATTTTAAGACGACGTTTATCTTTCCCGCCCAGCGGGCAGGGCGTGGCGGACTTCCCGTCAATTAGGAAAGCCAGTTCAATCGTCTGTATTTTGAGACGGGCCTATAAGTAGGCACATCGTCAGAAGTCTTCGCCGAGTGCGGTCGGTAGAATTGAGCTATTGATGAAGTAGCGTTTCCCAACTGTGGCAACCGGACTCCCCCTCTGGCCTAGACCCAAAGGTGGAGATTAGGCCGGATAGCCAGGCTTCATCTGATCCCTGGCGTCGGAATAGCCGGATTGTCGGCGCGCCTGGGGCAGGCCGCCCGAGCTGGCGTGCTCAAGCCAGGCATTCACGAATTGTTACGGAACTGGCTCGGCCGCGGCCAGGGTCTGCGCGCGTGTCGTTGCGCGCGCGAGCGCATGGTGCCCGGACCGGCACGCATGATGGCAGGAGCGGCGGCTGCGTCGGGACACGTGCGTCGGCGGCTCCGCGTCAGCCGCTTCGGCCTGATCCGAGGCCGGCGGGAGCGGCGCGGCGGCGACCGCCATCCGGGGCCGCGCCGGCACGCCGTCGGCGAGCCCGGCATAGGCCCGCACCGCCTCGTCGGCCTGCGCACCCGGCAAGTCGGCTTCCAGCAGCGCCCGAGCGTTCGCTGTCTGCCCCGACGCGGCGTAGGCGAGGGCGAGGTTGTGGCGCACCCGCCGCGAGCCGGGCACCTCCTGGCGGAGCTGCTCCAGCATTGGTACCGCCAGGTCTTCTCGGCCGTGCAGCGCCAAGGCGAGCCCGAGATTGTTGCGGGACGCGAGATCGCCGGGGGTGCGGGAAACAGCCTGGCGGAACGCGCTCTCGGCGCCCGCCAGATCGCCGCGCAGCACGCGCGCCAAGCCCAGCCCGTTCAGCGCGGCCGCATCGTCGGGAGAGTCCGCCACCAGGCGCTGGAAGGTCTGCTCCGCCCCTGGTCCGTTCCCGGACTGGACCTGTAGGCGGCCGATCAGGCCGTCGATCGGCCGGGACGGCAGCCCGCGCGCGCGTGCCGCCTGCGCCACCGCCAAAGCCTCGCTGATCCGCCCAGTTTCGGCCAGGGCGCGCGCATAACGGATCTGCAAGGTCAGATCCGAGGGGGCCTGTTCCGCCGCGCGCCCGAGCAGCGCGACCGCCTCGGACCGGTTGCCCATTGCCGCGGCGATCTCGGCCTCCTGGGCCGCCCCCGCGAGGCCGGCACGCTGCCCGCCGGGCTCCGGAGCGCCCGCGCATCCCGCCATCGCGAGCGCCAGAAGCAACGCGCAGCATCTGGACGCAAAAAGCGAGAAGCGGAGGCGATGGGAGCCAACCATCAGGGCCACTCACGATTTTGGTGAGGCGCACCAGATCGTATGAACGGCGCTGCAATTATTGTCAACCTTGATCAGACGTGCTGGCCGCCGTCGATGAACATCTCCGAGCCGGTGATGTAGCGCGCCTTGTCCGAGCAGAGAAAGAACAGCAGCTCCGCGACCTCCGTGGGCTGGCCCATGCGGCGCATCGGGATCTGGCGCTCGACGATGGCATCGGTGCCAGGCGACAGGATGGAGGTCTCGATCTCCCCCGGTGAGACCGCGTTCACCCGCACGCCGCTCGCGCCGAGTTCGCTCGCCATCTCCCGCGTCAGCGCGCCAAGCGCCGCCTTGGAGCATGCATAGGCGGCGGAGGCGAAGGGATGGACGCGGGTGCTGACGATCGACGTGATGTTGACCACGCTGCCGCGCGAGGCGACGAGGTAGTCCCGCAGCCCCTGGACCAGCGCCACGGCGGCGAACAGATTGACGTTGAAGACGTGCAGCCAGTCAGCATAGGGCATCTGGAGGCTGGGCATCTTGGCGCCGTCCGATGTCTTGGGCGAGATCGCAGCGTTGTTGATCAGCGCATCGAGCCGTCCCTCCGCGATGTCGCGGATGCGCGGGAGTGCCGCCTCGACATTCGCGATGTCGGAGAGGTCGAGCTGGATGTGGTTGCGCGCCCCGCCTTCCCAGGGGCAGCGCGGATCGAAGGCATGGCGCGAGATGGTCAGCACGCGCCAGCCGCCGTCGCTGAACCGCTTCACCGCGGCATGCCCGATGCCTCGGCTGGCGCCGGTGAGCAGTAATACCGGCGGTGCTTCGGCCATAAATCCTCCTTCGGCTGTCGCTCACCTTACCTCCGCTGGCAGGTGATTACCCCATTCCGCCCCTTACCTTTTTAACTGCGTGCGAGCAGGGCTGCGAACGCCAGGGCCGCCGCGGCTATCAGCGAGGGAACCATGAAACTCCCGAGCCGATCATAGAGCGCGCCGGCGAAGCTCGGTCCGACGATCTGGCCGAGGCCGAAGGCGCCCGTCATCAGGGCGATCACGCGATGCCCGTCGCCGGCTGCCAAGCTACGCCCCCGGACGAGACCCAGCGCCGTCAATCCCATGAACGTTCCGCCCACCAGGACGGCGGCAAGGAAGATCCCGACAGTACCCCGCCACGCTACGCTGGTCAGCACGCCGACAGCCTCCACCAGACAGGCGATGGCGAAGGCGCCGGGCAGGCCGAGCGATGTCGCGAGGCGCCTCCAAAGCGCGACGGATGGGGCAGCCGCCAAGCCGAACACCGCCCAGATCATCGGCTCCAAAGGCCGAACAGCGGCGTCGGCCCGCACGATGGCGACGAGAAATGTCGCCGTGATCACATAGCCGAAGCCGAACAGGCCATAGGCTGCGACAAGGCGGGGCAAGGTCGAATCCGCGCGGGTGGTCCGATCTGCCGGGCGAGGCGGACGGACCGGCTTATGCTTAGGGATCAGCGCCGCGACGGCGAGCGTCCCGACGAGCGAAAGCGCGCCGCTCGCGATCCATAGCGCGGGCCAGCCGGCTTGCTCGGCCCGCAGCGCCGAGACAAGTGCCGCCGAAACGACAATACCCACGCCCACCCCGGCGAACAGCACGGAAGACAAGCCGGGCCGGCTCGCCTCGGCGAGCACCTCCAGCACGAGCGCGGAGGCGAGGATGAGTGCAAGCGCGCTGGCCACGCCGCCAGCGAAGCGCAGGGCCAGGAACAGCGGGACCGATTGAGTGTAGCCCATGGCCCCGGTGGTGAGCGCGCTCGCGAGCAGCGCGCCGAGCAGCCAAGTCCGCCGCGAGCCCGGCAATGCGCCGGCCGCGAGCAATGCACCAGCGAGATAGCCGGCGAAGTTGGCCGATGCGACAAGGCCCGCGGTGAACTTGCTGAGCCCCAGGGCCTCGACCATCAATGGCAGGATCGGCGTGTACACGAAGCGACCAATTCCGATGGCGACGGCAAGTGTGAGCAGTCCTCCGAGGGCGGTGGAGAGGGAGGCGGAGGTCGAGATGGGCGTCATTCGCGGCATCGCTAAGCCTCCTACGAACCGGACGAGGAGGAGATTAGGTCGCCGTGGTAATTCCAAAAGTGATTCGTTTTGATAGATGCTATCTTTCCATGTGATAGGCCTCGGAGTCACACATGTGTCCGGAATCCGCGGGTGTTCGAGGCGGTCGCGCGGGTGGGTGGCATAACCGACGGCCGTGTGTTTCGAAGGCGCAAGCTGGGACAAGCGAACTCTACGGTGGTCATGCTCGGGCGGCGCGGGCATCCGCAATGATCAATGCTGCGCGTCCTGGTAGGGCGCCCGAAGGGCGCCGGACTTGTACTCGGATGGGTACAGGATCACCTCGGTCTTCGGGTCCTTGAACTGGGCGAGGTCGTGGCTCTGCACGCCCTGGAACTGCACCTCCAGCACGCGCGCCTTGGTCCACTCCCCGAGGGGGCCGAACTTGATCGGCCCGGCGACCGTGTTGAAATCGTGGCCGCGCAGGTACTCCGCAAGCTTGTCGTCGGCGAGGCTCTTCGTGCCCTCGACGGCATCGGCCAGACCTGCATGTCGGAATAGGCGAAGGGCGGCAGGTAGTAGCCGAGCGCATCGACCCCGGCCGCGCCGGCCTTGTCCTGATACTGCTTCAGGAACGCCATCGCCTCGGGCGTAGCGTAGCGCCCTACGGGAAGCCAGAAATCATAATCGACAATGCCGTTCAGCGAATCACCAAGCTGCATTTTGATCGCGGTGGACTGCAAGCCGACCATGCCGCCGCCGAACAGCCGCGTTTTCAGCCCGGTCTCGCGCGCGGCGCGCAGCATCCCGCCGTATCGGGCGGGTAGGAGGCGACGAACACGACATCCGGGCGCGCGGCCTGGATGGAGCGCACGATCGGGCTGAAATCGGCGGTGGTCGGTGGATAGCTGCGGTCATAGACGATGCTGAGCTTGTTCTGCTTTGCCAACTCCCGCGCGCCGTCGAGCGCGTTCTTCGGGGACTCGGCATCCGCCCCGACCAGGGCCAGCCGCACGGGCTTGGGCTCCATGCCGGCGGCGACCGCGAAGAAGGGCTGCGAGAAGCTCTGCTTCGGGTGCGGCCCGCTGGTCGGCGCGATCAAAAAATATTTCGGGTAGTGGAACTTGCTGTTCACGTCGAGGCCGAGCAGGCCGAGGAAGGTCCGCCCGTGCTGGATGATGACCGGCATCGCCGGCGCGATCATGTCGGTCGCATAGCCGCTGACCACCAGATCGACTTTATCCGCGTCCAGCAGCTTGGTGTAGATGCCCGGAACCTGCGCCGGGTTGCTCTGGTCGTCGTAATAGAAGAGCTTCACCTTTTGCCCGAGCAAGCCGCCCTTGGCGTTCTGTCCTCGGCCCAGATCTGCATTGCCAGCAGCGCCGCCTTGCCGTTCGGCGCGAGGCCGCCGGTGAGCGACATCGCGAAGCCGATGGTGATCGGGGCCTGCGTCTGCGCCAGGGCGGGGCGGAAGCCGAGCGAGAGCGCGAGGACGAAAGCGGCGGCGAGCAGGTTGGGGCGCGTCATGCGGGGCTTCCTCCGGGATGTTGATTGCTTGACCGCATCTTAGGCCGGGGATCGGCGGCGCTGGCAAGCAGCCGCGCCTTGCTCCGGGCGGGCGAAGTGTATAATGTGTAGGCACCATACACATCAGGTGTGCAAGTGCGCACGAATATCGACTTGGACGAGGCGCTCATCGCCGAGGCAATGGCGATCACGGGCCTGTCCACCAAGAAGGCGACCGTCGAGGAGGCGCTGCGCCGGCTGATCCGAAGCACGCGGCAAAAGAAGGCCGTCGAGACCATGCATGGGATGGGCTGGGAAGGCGATCTGGATTCCCTCCGTCGCACCCGCTCTGAATGATCCTCGTTGATAGCTCCGTCTGGATCGCCAATCTCCGAGGAGCAAGGACCGAGGCCGTCCGCAAGCTGCGCAGTCTGGATCAGGCGTACGAGCGCATCCTTGTCGGAGACCTGATCCTGATGGAAGTCCTGATGGGGGCACGGGACGAAGGCCAAGCCATCCGTCTTCGACGGGAGATGGGCGAATTCCAGATCGTGCCCTTGATGGACCTGTCGCTCGCCGAGGAGGCGGCCCGGAATTACCGTATCCTCCGCGGCCTCGGGTTCACGATCCGCACCGGGATCGACCTGATGATCGGAACCTACTGCATCCGCCACGGTCATGAACTGCTCCACGACGATCGCGACTTCGGTCCGATGCAGCGGCATCTGGGGCTGATGGTGGCCTGAACCGCGATCATGCCCAATCCCGCCGCCTGGCTGAAGGTGCTGCCGCAGGGGCTGTTCTGCGAGCCGGGCGGTTTCTTCCTCGATCCGACCCGCCCGGTCGATCGCGCCGTCATCACCCACGCCCACTCCGACCATGCCCGGCCCGGCCATATCCGTGTCCTGGCCAGCGCCGACACGCTCGCGCTGATGGAGGCACGGCTGGGGGAGGGCAGGGGACGGACCACCCAGGCACTCGACTGGGGCGAAGCCATCGACGTGGGCGGCGTGCGGCTGCGGCTGGAGCCGGCGGGACATGTGCTGGGCAGCGCGCAGGTGGTGATGGAGCATGGCGGTTGCCGCGTGGTGGTCAGCGGCGATTACAAGCGCACGCCCGACCCGACCTGCCTAGGCTTCGTGCCGGTCCCCTGCGACGTGTTCGTGACCGAGGCGACGTTCGGACTGCCGGTATTCCGTCACCCTTCGCCGGAGCACGAGATCGCCCGCCTGCTGGCCAGCCGGGCGCTGTTTCCCGACCGCACGCACCTCGTCGGCTGCTACGCCCTCGGCAAGTGCCAGCGGGTTATCGCCTTGCTGCGGCAGGCCGGCTGGGACGGCCCGATCTGGTTGCATGGCGCGCTGCTGCCGCTTTGCGGCGTGTACGAGGCGCGGGGGGTGCGCCTGGGCGAGTTGCGCGCCGCCACCGCCGCGGCGAAGGCCGAGCTAGCCGGCGCGATCGTGCTCGCCCCACCAGGCGCCATCGCCGATCGGTGGGCGCGGCGGCTCGCCGACCCGGTGGTGGCACTCGCCTCGGGCTGGATGCGGGTGCGCCAGCGGGCGAAGGCGCGCGGCGTGGAACTGCCGCTAGTGATCTCGGACCATGCCGACTGGGACGAGCTGAACGCGAGCATCGACGAGACCGGCGCCCCCGAGATTTGGGTCACGCATGGCCGCGAGGAGGCGCTGATCCACGCCATGTCGGCGCGCGGCATCAAGGGCCGGGCGCTGCGCCTGCTGGGCTATGACGAGGAGGAGGAGGGCGAGGCGGGCACGGCGCCGGGGGTCCCGGCGTTATGAGGCTAGGAGGTGTGCGATGACCGAGCCCGAAGCCTTCATCTTCGCCGAAGACGGCGCGATCCCGAACTCCCGGTTGCCGATGTTGGTGTATCGCCGGGCAGTGCCGGCCGACCCGGCCGCGATCGAGCGTCTCTTCGACGAGCACGGCTGGCCGCCAGCCTGGCGGGACGGGGTGCATGCGTTCCAGCATTTCCACAGCACCGCGCACGAGGCGCTCGGGGTAGCGCGTGGTACCGCGCGGGTGCTGTTCGGTGGCCCGCATGGCCGCACTCTGGAGGTGTCGGCCGGGGACGTCGTGGTGCTGCCGGCTGGGGTTGGCCATTGCCGGCAGGACGCCTCGCCCGACCTGCTGATCGTCGGCGCCTATCCGCAAGGAATGCAAGCGGGCCTGGATACGCGACGCGGCCGTCCGGAGGAGCTCGCGGAGGTGCATCGCAACATCGCCGACATCTCGACGCATGTGCCCGACCCGGTGGCCGGCGGGGATGGCGCGCTGGCACGACTTTGGGGAAGGATCAGGATGGGCGCGGGCTGAGCCGGCGCGGGATCAGCCACGCGACCGCCAAGGCAACGAACGCCAGCGCCGTGGCCAGCATATAGGCGTTGTGTAACCCGTGCGCGAGCAGGCCGACGACCTGCGCCACCTCGCCCGCCGCCATGCCGGCGCGCTGCACCGGGTCCAGGATGCGATCGGCGAGCCGTGCGGTCGCGGGATCGGCGGCATGCAGCGTCGCGTTCAGCACTGCTCCGCACCCGGCGGCGCCCAGCGCCTGGCCGACGAAGCGCAGGAACATCGCCGAGGAGGTCGCCGCGCCGCGCTGGCTCCAGGGCACCGCCGCCTGGATCGAGACGATGAAGGTGGTGCTGCAGAACCCCATACCGATGCCGATGACGAAGGAGCCCGTCGCCGCCCAGAGCGGACCGCGCTCCGGGGTGAGGGCGAGCAGCATTGCGCAGCCGGCGATCAGGGCGACCCCGCCGAGCACCGCCGTGACGCGGTAGGTGGTTCGCAGCATCAGCCGCCCGCCTAGGACAGAGGCGAGGGCCCAGCTCACCGACATGGCGCCGAGCACCAGCCCGCCGGCTCCGGCGCCGCGGCCCATCGCGCCCTGCACGTAGGTCGGCAGGAAGGCCGCCACGCCCATCATCACCGCCCCGGTGGCGCAGTTCCCCAGGCTACCCGCCACGATGACCCGGTTGCGCCACAGTTCGAGCGGCAGCATTGGTTCGTTGATCGTGCTCTCATGGAACAGCAGCGCCAGCAGGGCGATCAGGCCGCCGCCGAACCCCGCCCACCACGCGGCCGGCGGCAGCGCCGCGCCCTGCACCAGCGCCAGCATGAGCCCGGCAATGGCGGCGAGCAGCAGGAGCGAGCCGGCAACGTCCAGCCGGTGCCGGCGCGGCTCCACCTGCTCGTGGAGGAAGAGCCCGAGCATGAGCAGCGCGGCGGCGCCGATTGGCAGGTTGACCCAGAACACCAGCGGCCAGTTCAGATGCACGAGCAGGGCGCCGAGCGACGGCCCGATCACGGCGGAGACGCCGAACACGGTCGAGACCAGACCCTGCACATGCGCCCGCTCGGCGGGCGTGTAGATGTCGCCCAGGATGGTGGCCGCGATCGGCATGACGCCGCCGGCGCCCAGGCCCTGGATGGCGCGGAACAGGATCAGCGGCACCATGCCCCAGGCGAAGCCCGACAGCGCCGAGCCGGCCAGGAACAGCGCGGCGCCGGCGAAGAACACGGGCTTGCGGCCGTGGATGTCGGCGAGCCGGCCATACAGCGGGATGACGACTGCCTGAGTGAGCAAGTAGATGGTGAACACCCACGAGAAGAGCCCGAAGCCGCCGAGATTCGCCACGATCGTCGGCATCGCGGTGGCAACGATCGTGCTTTCCACCGCGGGCATGAACGTCGCCATGAGACAGGCGGCCAGTATGGGCGCGCGGTGCGGCTCCCCGGCGGAGCCCGGGATATCACGCATCGCGTCCGGGACCGAGCTGGATCGGGAAATCGGCGGATTTGCCGGCGATGGGGAAAATCATCCTATTCCTTGTGGTAACGTTCTGCGCAAGCATGGAAAACTGATCGGTTTCGTTTCACCTAACGTCAAAACGGTTGCGGAGCATTCCGCTGGCCGTATTCTTCCGGCTCGCGAATCCCGGCAGATAGGTCAAAGCAAAATCATGGCTGATCCGACGACGCGGCTGCATTATGCGCCGAACGCCAATCTGGTGGGCAACAGCTACGCTCCTGGCAGTGACGGCTTCAATCTGGCGGACGTCAGCAGCGTCGATGAGCTGGATGCTTTGCCTTCCGGCGTTCAGGGTCTCGTGTATTTGGGCATGGGCAATGGCGCCGACGCGGCTTTCCAGAGCGCCGTCCGCCAGTTTGCCGGCAACGGCAAGCTCTATGGCTTCTATCTGGAGGACGAGCCGAGCCCGAATTCGGTCTCGGCTGCCAATCTCAAGGCCGAATCGGATTGGATTCACGCCAACATTCCCGGTGCCAAGACCTTCATCGTTCTGAACAACGAGGGCTCCGATTCGAGCCCGAAGTTCTCCTACAATGCCGCCAACACGGATATCGACCTGTTCGGCGTGGACCCATATCCGATCCAGACGCAGTACAACGGTGCCAATTACAGCATCATCGGTTCATCGGTGCACGCCGCGGAGGCGCAGGGCATCCCGCAGAGCCAGATCGTGCCCGTCTATCAGGCGTTCGGCGGTGGCGGGTACTCCAGCTGGACCCTGCCCACCGCGGGCCAGGAGCAGACGATCCTCTCGACCTGGGGTGCGCTTACGCCGACGCCGGCGTTCGACTATGCCTATAGCTGGGGCTCGCAGAGCGGCGATACCGCGCTCGTCAACTCGCCGGCCTTGCAGCAGGTGTTCGCGGCGCACAACGCCGGCGCTAGCCAGCCGACACCGATACCGACACCGACCCCCACGCCCGATCCGACACCTACGCCTACGCCTACGCCCCCCCCTACACCCACTCCGACGCCTACACCCACTCCGACGCCTACGCCCGCTCCGACCTCCAGCGGCGTTCCCGGCTACGACCACATCGTCGTGGTGATGATGGAGAACCATGACTACAGCCAGATCATCGGCAACCCGGCTGCGCCGTACATCAACGGCACGCTGGCATCCGGCGGCGCATTGCTGAGCAACTACACGGATCTCGGGCACCCGAGCGAGCCGAACTATTTCGGTCTCTACGCCGGCAGCACGTTCGGTGTCGCGGACGACAACATGCGCAGCGAGCCCGATCCGACGCTCGCCACCGTGCTGCAGGGGGCCAGCAAGAGCTTCACCGGCTATGTGGAGCACCCGAATGAGAGCTACGACCACAATCCGTGGGAGATGTTCCCGGAAGGCACCTCGGTCGAGAAGGACTTCAGCAGCTTCCCTTCGGCCGGCAACTTCGCCTCGCTGCCGACGGTCTCGTTCGTGTCGCCGAACGTCGACGACGACATGCATAACGGCACGATAGCCCAAGGCGACGCCTGGCTGAAGGCCAACATCGACGCCTACGCGCAATGGGCCAAGACGCACAACTCGCTGCTGGCCGTAGTGTGGGACGAGGGCAGCAGCGGCGACCAGATTCCGGCGATTCTTTACGGGGCCAACGTGAAGCCGGGCACGTACAACGCACCGTACAACCACTATAATATGCTGAGCACGGTGCTCGCCGCGTCCGACCTGACCGGCCCCAACAACGCCGCCAAGGCGGCGCCGATCGCGGTGTTCAATAGCGCGCCGGTGCCGACACCCACACCGACCCCGACACCCACGCCGACCCCGACACCCACGCCGACCCCGGCACCCACGCCGGCTCCGACGCCTACGCCGACCCCCGCCCCGCCTCCCGCGCCGCAGCCGAATCCGCCTCCGACCACCAGCGATGCCTCGATCACGGCCAAGGACAGCGATGGCGCCACCGCGAGCGTGCCGGTGATCACGTCGGGTACGCTCGACACGAGCGGCGATCTCGCCGGCACCATCCATCAGATGGTCGATGCCTCCGGCCTCGACACCGTCAGCGCAACGAGCGCCATCACCTCCGAACGGCTGCGTCTCGGCGCGGACAACGTGAAACTACACTTCGTCGGTTCTCAGCCGATTGTCGTCCATGGCGGGTCCGGGGATGCCACGGTGAGCGCGCAAGCCGGCCAGAACAAGTTCACCGCCGGCTCCGGCACGCTGGACGTGACCGGCGGCACCGGCAAGGACGCCTACGTGTTCCATGCCAGTTCTGGCCTGCTGACCGTCGAGGACTTCTCGCTGCGGAAGGGCGACAGCCTGACCTTGGACCGCGCGCTCAAGCCGCTTCTGCAGAAGGCTTCGGACGGCCACGGCGGAACCGTGCTGAGCTTCGGCGATGCCGGCAAAGGAGTTCACCTAGTGGGAGTTTCGTCGCTTCCGGCGGCGAATATTCGCTTCGCCTGATCACCGAAGCAGCAGACGGCGGGCCTGGGTGATCGTGGCTTCGGCCATGTCGCGCAGGCCGTCGTCGCTGGCGCTGCTGATCGGGTGCGGGATGACCGCGAAGGAATAGCCCGGCAAGCCGAGCACGCGGGCCATCAGTTCGGCCGCGCTGGTGAAGCGGGTGGTCATCACGGCGATCGCGGGAACGCCGAGACGTTCGGCGGCAGCGGCGTCATGCAAACTGCACGACGAGCAACTGCCTCAGTCGCCGATTCCGGCGATGACGGCGTCCCAGCCCTTCGCCTCGTCAAGGATGTGGGCATCGGCCGGCGCGCTGTAGTTGGACTTGACGCGCGTGATCACGTTGGCGACGCCGAATTCCTCGCGCAGCAGGCGGTCGAGATGCGCGAAGTAGCCCTTGGTGCCTTCCTTGCCGTTGGAGATGAAGCCGACAGTTTTCCCGGTCAGCGCAACGAGGCGCGGAGCCGGCCGGCCAAGGGGCGCTGCCGTTTCGTTGGTGGGATCTAGGACCTGGAGGGCCATGGCGTGCCTCTGACGAGGGGGCCAGCTTCACCGCTTGGGCGGTTCGCAGTCAACACAGACGCCGATCGGGAGGGTGACGGCGCGGCTCTTGCTGCCGAGCCAGGGCGGGACCACCGCGCCGAAGCCGCCGGCAGGGCCGCCGGCAGCGATGACCAGAAGCTGATCGGGCAACTCCAGCGCCGGGTAGACGCTGTTGCCACGGTCGCGCACGACCGCGCCCTTGCCGACTTCGGCCCATTCGCGGCGATGGACCCGCGCCCGTTCGTGGATGAAGGCGGCGATGTCGGTCTTGCTCCAGCCGGCGGATTGCAGATGCTCGCGCAACTGCCTGGGGATGACGAGGGCGTAGTTGCCGCCATGGATGGAATAGTGCCGCAGGTTGGCGCGCATTTCCGCGGCGAAGGTTTCCAGGATTTCCTGCGGCTTGGTCGTCCATTCGTTCATGATCTGGCGCGGCGCGCCGGCCGCCATGACCGTAACGGCGGAAACTTCCCGCGGCAGCCCGCGGTGGACGGAGAGGGGCAGCCAGGTCGTGTCCTCCTCGTCCTCGGCGACGCAGTAGCTGAACTTGCCGGGGTGGCCGAGGGTGGAACGGTCGATGCCGCCGGGGCGCACTTCGAGGATGTTGATCAGGGCGAGGCGCAAGGCCCGGCCGATCACTGCAGTGGCGCGATCGCTGTTGCCGAGCGCATTGAACGTGCCATGGGCGCCGAGTTCCCGGCGGATCGGGCCGTTCAGCACCACGAGGACGGCGCAACCGCCGGTCGAGGCGGTGGCGCCGTGCAGCAGGAACTCCTCCTGCAGCATCGCCGCGAAGGCGGTAAGGACAACAGGGAGGTGCATGGGCAGGCAGCCCGCCATGACAGCGTTGATGGCAAGCTTTTCCGCCGTGATCGGCACGCTGCGCACCGGTTCGATGCCAACCAACTGCTCGGGCGGTGTCATCGCCCAGTCGAGGCAGGCCTGAACAGCCTCGGGAGTGGGCGGGACGATCGGCAGGCCATCGGTCCAGCCATTGCTGTGGTACAGCTCCTGGACGGCCCAGACGTCATCGACCTCGTAGGTCTTGGAGGCGAGCTGCATCGGGATGGTCCGGTTGCGGTGTCAGCGCGTTTATCGGGAGCGGCCTCAGCCCCGTCCAATGAACGGCATCTTCGTCGCCATGACAGTGATGAACTGCACGTTGGTCTCAAGCGGCAGATTCGCCATGAACAGGATCGACTGGGCGACGTGCTCCACGTCCATCGTCGGCTCGGTCCTGGTGGAACCATCGGCCTGCGGGACACCGCGCTGCATCCGTTGCGTCATCGGGGTGGCGGCGTTGCCGATGTCGATCTGGCCGCAGGCGATGTCGAACTGCCGTCCGTCCAGCGCGATGGTCCTGGTCAGCCCCGTGACCGCGTGCTTGGTCGCCGTGTAGGCGACCGAGCCGGGCCGCGGCACGTGCGCGGAGATCGAGCCGTTGTTGATGATCCGCCCGCCGCGCGGCGACTGGTCGCGCATCGTGCGGAAGGCGGCATTGGCGCAGAGGAACATGCCATTGAGGTTGACTGCGACCACCGAGGTCCACTGCTCCCAGGTGAAGTCGCCGAAATTGGTGGAGGGCACGTTGCCGCCGGCGTTGTTGAACAGCACGTCGAGGCGGCCGAGATCCTGCTTGATCCGGGCGAACAGCGCGGCGACGGAGTCCGGTTCGCGCACATCGGTGGGCACCACGAGTGCCCGGCCGGCCTTGGCCATACCGGCCGTCTCCTCCAGCGCCTCCGCCCGGCGCCCGGCCAAGCCCACGGCGTAGCCGTCGTTCAGCAGCGCCAGCGCCGAGGCGCGGCCGACGCCGCTGCCTGCCCCAGTGACCACAGCAACCCGTTCGGCCATCGCGCGCTTCCTCCGTTCCTTGAGCGAGGGGCAGTGTGGCGCGCGGGACCGTTGCGGCCAAGCCCTGGAGAGCCGCAGCTCCGATTGCGCTGGACAGGGCCAGGCATCGCGGCCACGTTCCCTGGATGACGCAAGCCGCTTCCGTTCTGGCCGCTATTGCCGTGCTGTGGTTCGCGGCGACCCTTGTGCCAGGGCCCGATTTCCTGGTCACCACGCGCGTCGCGCTGACCCATTCCCGTCGGATCGGGCTGCGGACCGTACTCGGCATTGCGTGCGGCACGTGTCTTTGGGGGCTGGCAGGGTTCTTCGGCATCCACGCGCTGTTCCGCGCGGCGCCATGGCTTTATCTCGCGCTCAAGCTGGGCGGTGGCGTGTATCTCATGCTGCTTGGCGCACGCCTGATTCTCGACAGCTTTGCGCGTGGCCCGGCTGACCGGTCCGGCGCTCGCCCCGGGCTGTCCGAGGCCGGGGCGTTTCGCTTGGGTCTGGTCACGAACATCGCCAATCCCAAGGCGGCGCTGTTCACCGCCAGCCTGTTCGCGGCGACATTGCCAGCCGACGCGCCACTGACGCTCGGATTTGCCGCCGCGGCGTTGATGACCCTCATCGCGCTGACCTGGTATGGCCTGGTCGCCTGGGCACTGACAACGCCACGCGCCGCGATCGCGTTCACGCGCCTGCGGCGCTGGATCGATCGGGGCGCGGGTTTGGCCTTCATCGGCTTCGGGACCGCGCTGGCAACAGAGCGATAGCGCGGTCACCCCGCATTGCCGCGCGCGGTGGGCGCGGGTATCACGGGACATGACCGACACCGAACTGCTTGAGCTTGCGGCGGCGCTTGCGCTCCAGGCCGGCGCGGCAATCCTTGAGGTGCGCGCGCATGGCTTCGACGTGCAGCGCAAGACCGATGCCTCTCCGGTGACAGTGGCCGACACCGCGGCCGAGGCGATCATCGTCGCCGGGCTGCGCGAGGCCGTGCCGGAGATTCCGGTGATCGCCGAAGAGGAGGTCGCGGGCGGGCGGATCACCGCGCCGTCGCGCGAGTACTGGCTGGTCGATCCGCTGGACGGCACCAGGGAGTTCGCCGCCGCGCACGACGAGTTCGCGGTGAATATCGGATTGGTGCGCGACGGGCGTGCGTATCTGGGCGTGGTGGGCGTGCCGGCGCTGGGCGAGCTGTTCGGCGGCATCGTCGGGCAGGGGGCGTGGAAGCGCGACGCGGCGGGCGAGCGGCCGGTGCGCGCGCGCACGCCGCCGGCGGACGGGCTCGTGGTGCTTGCCAGCCGCTATCACGCGAACAACGCGCGCCTCGACGCCTTTCTCGCCGGGCGCCAGGTGGCGCGGGTGGTCAATTTCGGGTCGAGCGTGAAGTTCTGCCGGCTGGCCGAGGGCGTGGCCGATCTCTACCCGCGCTTCGGGCGCACCATGGAGTGGGACACTGCGGCGCCGCAGGCGCTGCTGGAGGCGGCGGGCGGGACGGTGCGCACGCTGGACGGCGAGAGGCTGCGCTACGGTAAGCCGGGATGGGAGAACCCGCATTTCGTCTGCGCCGGAGCATCGGCATGAAGCCGCCGCGCGATCATCGGCCGGGTGGGCATCCCGGCGGCTCCGGCCCGCATCGGGGATCGGGCGGTCCGCCTAGGGGGCCGGGCCATCCGCGCCCGGAGCGGCAGGAGGAGCGGCGCGAGCCGGGGCGCGGCGGCCCAGGGGAGCGAGGATCAGGGGAGCGGGGTGGCGGGCCGCGGCATCCTCGTCCCGCGCCCCCGCGTCCGCAGGACACTCCGCGCGGGCATTCGCAAAACACCCCCCGCGGGCACCCGCCCGAGGCCCCGCGCGGGACGGTCTGGCTGTCACGGCCAGCACGCCGTCGCCGCCGCGCTCGCCAACCCCGGCCGCAGGCTGCGCCGGCTGCTGCTGACCGAGGAGGCGGCGGCTGCGCTGGCCGAGCGGCTGCGCCAGCCCTGGGCGATCCCGCATGAGACGGTGGAGCGCGGGCGGCTCGACCATCTGCTCGGCCGCGACGTGGTGCATCAGGGCCTGGCGCTGCTCGCCGATCCATTGGGGACGCCGAGCCTGCAGCACGCGCTGGAGCGGCCGGGCGCGGTGGTGGTGCTCGACCAGGTGACGGACCCGCGCAATGTCGGCGCGATCCTGCGCTCGGCCGCGGCGTTCGGCGCCGCCACCGTGATCGCGCAGGAGCGCAACGCGCCGGAGGAGACCGGCGCGCTCGCCAAGGCCGCCTCCGGCGCGTTGGAGACGGTGCCGCTGCTGCGCGCGGTGAACATCGCCCGCACGCTGGTCGCGCTGAAGGCGGCCGGCATGTGGGTCGTCGGACTGGACGCGGGCGGTGCCGCGCCGCTGTCGGGACCCGCGCTGGCGGGGCGGCGGGTCGCGCTCGTGCTGGGGGCGGAGGGAACCGGGCTGCGGCGGCTGACGCGCGAGACCTGCGACGAGGTGGCCGGACTGGCAACGAAGGGCGCGATGGAGAGCCTGAACGTGTCCGCCGCCGCGGCGGTGGCGCTGTATGAGATCGCGAGGCAGCCATGACGGAGAGCAGAGGGACGTTCGATGCCGGTCGGGCCGCGCAGGCGTTGCTGGCGCTGCGCGGGGCGGGCGCGAAGTTGGAGCGGCTCGATCCCGCGGTCGGACCGCGCACCGAGGCAGAGGGCGCGGCGGCGCAGCGCGCGCTGGCCCGACGGCTCGGGGCCGATCCGCCCGCCGGGTTCAAGATCGGCGCCACCGCGCGGCGGATGCAGGACTATCTGGGCCTCGGCGGCCCGGCGGCGGGGTTCATGACGACAGCCGGGCTGCACGCAAGCGGCGCCGCGCTGCGCCACGGCGATTTCACCCATCCGGGGGTGGAATGCGAGCTCGCGGTGCGCCTCGCCCGCGACCTGCCGCCTGGACCCTGCACCCCAGAGCGGGCGGGGGAGGCGGTGGGCGAGCTGATGGCGGGGATCGAGGTGGTGGAGAACCGTTACGGCGATCTCGCCGCGCTGGGCACCCCGGCGCTGATTGCCGATCAGGTGTTCCATGCCGCCGCGGTGCTCGGAGAGGCGATGGCGGACTGGCGCCGGCTCGACCTCGCTGGACTGGCCGGCCGCATCACGGTGGCTGGCGCGCCGCGTGGCGAGGGGAAGGGGGGCGACCTGCTCGGCCATCCGCTGAACTGCCTCGCCTGGCTGGTCGGCTCGGAGGTTGCCGCCGCCTTCGGGGGCCTGCGGTCCGGGCAGGTGATCATGCTGGGCAGCGTGACGCCGCCGATCTGGCTTGACGCTCCCGCCGAAGTAGCCGTTGCGTTCCCGCCACTGCCGGAGGTCCGGCTGCGGCTGCTGTAACAGCCTGTTAACGCCCCCATGCGACAAGCGGCGCGACCCCACGGGCGCGGCACAATGCGCAGCGGCGGAGGCAGGCGAGGAACCGCGCATGCGTGCAGACCTTATCGGCGCAGACTGGGATCAATTGACCGACGAGTCGCAGCTCGTGCTGTCGCGGGAGGCGCTGCGACACGCCTCGGCGATCATTGCCGAGCAGGCCGAACTCCTGGCCGAGGAGATCGAGAGCGGACGGCTGGAGGATCGGGGCGGGGCGGACGCGCTGCGGTTGCTGGCCGCGATCGTGCAACTCAACCATGATCCGATGGCGCTGGCGCCGGTAGGGCACGCCTGAGCGGCGCTTCAGCGGTCGCGACTATTTGCTGCGGGCGCGAACATTGCCAGCGCTCGCGGGGCACCATAGCTTCGTGACGACTGCCGGCCGGCGGAGTTGAGCCGTCGGTAGAGTTCATCCGCGACTTTATCCCTTGGGGGGACAGCATGAGCGGCTCTGCGAAGCGATCCGTCACGATCACGCTGGACGGCTCGAACAAGGCTTCCCGGCTGCCGCTGCTCGAGGGCAGCGTGGGGCCGGCGGTGGCCGACATCCGCAAGATCTACGGCGATCTCGGGATCTTCACCTACGATCCGGGCTACGGGGCGACGGCGTCCTGCGAGAGCAAGATCACCTACATCGACGGCGATGTGGGCGTGCTGCTGTATCGCGGCTACCCGATCGAGCAGCTTGCCGAGCGGTCGCACTTCCTCGAGGTCGCCTACCTTATCATGCACGGGGAACTGCCGACTGCCGAGCAGCTCAAGACTTTCGAGCTGGGCGTCATGCGGCACACCATGCTGCACGAGCAGATCCGCTCATTCTACAACGGGTTCCGTCGCGACGCGCACCCGATGGCGGTGATGTGCGGCGTGGTCGGCGCGCTATCGGCCTTCTACCACGACAGTCTCGACATCAATAATCCGGAGCACCGCTGGATCAGCGCGTTCCGGCTGATCGCGAAGATGCCGACGATCGCCGCCTGGGCGCACAAATACAATGTCGGCCAACCGTTCATCTATCCGCGCAACGACCTCGGCTACGCCGAGAACTTCCTGCGCATGTTCCACGCGGTCCCAGCCGAGGACTACGCGGTCAGCCCGACGCTCGCGAAGGCGATGGACCTGATCATGATCCTGCACGCCGATCACGAGCAGAACGCATCCACCAGCACGGTGCGGCTGGCCGGCTCCACTGGGGCCAACCCGTTCGCCTGCATCGCCGCCGGCATCGCGAGCCTCTGGGGCCCGGCGCATGGCGGCGCCAACGAGGCGGTGCTGAAGATGCTGGCCGAGATCGGCCACAAGCGGGGGATCCCCGAGTTCCTGCGTGAGGTGAAGGATCGCGGCAAGCACACGAAGCTGATGGGATTCGGGCATCGCGTTTACAAGAATTACGACCCGCGGGCGAAGATCATCCAGAAGGCCTGCCACGCCGGTACTGAACGAGCTCGGTGTCGACGATCCGCTGCTCGAACTGGCGATGGAGCTTGAGCACATCGCCCTGAATGACAGCTACTTCGTGGATCGCAAGCTGTATCCGAACGTGGATTTCTACTCGGGCATCATCCTGAAGGCGATGGGCTTCCCGACCAGCATGTTCACGGCACTGTTCGCGGTCTCGCGCACCGTGGGCTGGGTGAGCCAGTGGCAGGAGATGATCGCGGACCCCGAGCAGCGCATCGGTCGCCCGCGGCAGCTCTATACGGGTTCGCCCGAGCGCGACTACGTGCCGATCGAGCGTCGGGACTGAAGAGAGGGCGCGCCGGCCGGGGAGACATGCCGGCGCGGCCCGATCCCACAGACGTAACGAACGGTTAACGTCCCGGAGCGTTCGCCAAGCGTAAATTTCACCTACTGAAATAATTGTGCTCTGCCCCGAAGTCATCCGCGGTGCGTTGACAGCAAAAATGAGCAGCGAACCATAACAAATTCACAAGATTCAACAAATTGTTAATAATGTACGCTTCACCGAGGTTTACGTTGCTTAACCGGAGTGATCGAACAAACGCAGAAAATTAACGATTTACGCGACTGTCTTGCCGGATCGGGGCAGGACAGAGGACGATTTCACGACGCCGTTAGTCCAGGGGATGCCATCGTGTGCGGGCCGCCACCAAGGATGCTGAGCGATGGCCGGTGGCCCGGGAGAACACGAGTTATGGCGTACAAAGGCCTTGATTCGCTTGTGAAAGACCGGCTTCGGACTTGGCCGCAGAGCCCGCCGGGGCTGCCATCCCGCAATCGTCCCCGCCATGCCTGGTTGCGCGGCCGGCCGGTGGCCGACCTGAGTGCCTGTCATCCGTTCCTGAAGGTGCCGGGCAGCGACCGGCTGCGCACCCTGCCGGACGGGCTGTGGCTGAAATTTGCGGGCACGCCAGCCGAGCCGTACGTGGACATCTTCGCTGTCGAGGCGTGCGGCTCGCTGCAGAACCTGCTCGACAAGCGGTCCCGGTTCGCTCCCAGCACCCATTCGCTGCTCGCGGTCTGCCCGGTGCCGTGGCTGCTCGCCCCGGTGGACGCCGCCGACCGGACGCCGCGCTGGACGGCGACCGGGGTCCTCCGGCACGAGCCGGCGCTGGCGATGGTGCTGCCAGTGCGCGACATCCGCGTGCTGTATGCGCTCAAGCGCCATCACTACGCGGGCTTCGCGCGCCATCAAGTGCCGCACGCCCACGAATTCTTCGTGCCGATGGAGTTGATCACCGCCGAGGGCTCTGACAGCGATCCCGCCCTGTGTTCGCTGATCGCGCGGGCCACCGCACAGAATTTTCTCAGCGAGCCAGAGGCGGCATAGTCCTCCGAGCCCATAAATGTTTACTGGAAATTAACTCTCCGGAAGGGTCCCGTGCTATACCACTCGCGTGTTGGTGAACCCTGGGGACGCGCCTTGAGCACTCGAATCCATTTCTGCCTGCGCGCCGCGCTGGTCCTGGCCGGGCTTGCCATCTGGCCCGTGACCGGGCAGGCGCGCGATCATCTGGCCGAAGCGCGGGCTGCCTTGGCGGCAGGCGACCTGAAGACCGCTTCGATCGAGCTGCGCAACGCGGTGCGCGACGACCCGCAGAATGCCGCGACCCGCTATGACCTGGCGCAGGTGGAGCTGCAACTCGGGGACGCGGTTTCCGCCGAACGCGATGCGCGCGCTGCAAAGCTGCGCGGGTTCGATCCGCGCAAGAGCCTACCTTTGCTGGGGGAGACACTGCTGGCGCAGAATCGCGCCGATCAGGTGTTGAAGGAACTGCAGCCCGCGGGTCAGGACAAGTCGCTGGACGCCGAGGTGATGGTGCTGCGTGGCGACGCCGAGCTGCGCATCGGCAAGCTCGACGACGCGGCGGCGAGCTTCCGTGAGGCGCAGACGCTGGATCCCTCGTCGATCGCGGCCTGGACCGAAGACGCGAAGCTCGCGATTGCCCGCGGCGACATGGCGGGCGCGCTCGAGCGGATCGACCACGCGCTTGCCGCCCAGCCCCGGGCGATGGAGGCGCTGGTGCTGAAGGCGGCACTGCTGCATCAGAGGGGAGACGGGAAGGCGGCGTTGGCGCTGCTCGATCAGGTCATCGCCGAGCAGCCGCCGGCGCTCGCGGCCAGGATCGAGCGGGCGAACCAGCTGCTCTCGGCCGGCAAGCTCGATCCGGCGCGCGCCGACATCGACGCCGTGCTGAAGCTTACGCCGGGCAACGGGGAGGCGCTGTTCCTGCGCGCCGTGCTGCTGCACGAGACCCATGACGACAAGGGCGCCGAGGCGCTGCTGCAGAAGCTGGATCCGATCTTCGCCAACTATCCGCGTGCCTTCCTGCTGCGCGCCGCGGTACAGGAGCGGACCGGTGAGCTGCAGCAGGCCGAGGAGGCGGCGGCGAAATACATCGCGCGCATCCCCGAGGACCCCAGCGGCTACAAGCTGCTGGCTCGGCTCTATCTGGAGGATCACCGGCCCGATCTGGCGCAGACCCCGCTGAAGCAGGCTGTGCAGGCCGGCAAGGGCGATGCGCTGATCTACGACATGCTAGGCCGCGCCTATGCCGCGACCGGCCGCCACCCCGAGGCGGCGGAGGCATACGCCAAGGCGGACGAGCTGGCGCCGGGCAACCCCGAGATCGAGACCTCGCTCGCCGCCGCCCTGATCGGGAGCGGCCAACCGGAGAAGGCGCTGGAGGGACTTGACCGGGCGCTCGCCAAGGCACCGGCTGATCCGGCCGTGCAGGAGGCCGCGTTCAACGCCGCGCTCGCCACCGGGGACCTCGCCACGGCGGAGCTTGTGCTGGCGCACGTGAAGCAGGGAGCTGGCGAGACGGCGGTGACGCAGAACCTGACCGGGATGCTGCAGCTCGCGCGGCTCGATCCGGCCGGGGCGCAGGCGACCCTGGAGGCGGCGATCAAGGCGCATCCTGACTTCATCCCGGCGCAGTTGAACCTGGTGCGCGCGCTGGCCATGCAGGGAAAGGGCGAGCAGGCTGATGGGCTGCTCGGCGCGATGCTGGCGCGCGCACCGGCGGCTGAGCCGGCCTTGTCGCTGCTGGTCGAGGAACGGCTTCGCACCAGACGCACGGCCGACGCCGTCGCGCTGATGGAGCGGGCGCATGCGGCCAGGCCCGACGATGCCGGGCTGACCGCGCGGCTCGGGGCGCTCGAGCTGCAGACCGGAGCGCCGCAGAAGGCGCTCGATCTGGCGCAAGGAGCACAGAAGGGCGCCGCAGCGCCGAACCCCCAGCTTCTGCTGCTGACGGCCGACGCCCAGTTCGCGCTCAAGCAGACCGACGCGGGGCGGGAGACGCTGAGCAGGCTGGTCGCGCTGGAGCCGCGCGCGGTGGAGGTGCGGCGCCGGCTAGCGGCGACGCTGGTCCAGGATGGCGACTACGAGGCGGCGCGCACCGTGATCCGGGAGGGGATGCGCGCCACCCCGCGCACCTATCAGCTTTATCTCGATTACGCGCTGATCGACCTGAAGGCGTCCGGCCTCGACAAGGCGCTGGCGACGGCAGACGCGCTGCGCCAGCAGGATCTCGGCTATCAGGCGCTGAGCGCGCTGCGCGGCGACGTGTTCATGGCGGCCGGAAAGCCGGACGACGCGGCCAAGGCCTATGCCGAGAGCGACACTCCGCCCAGTTCCCTGCTGGCGCTGCGCCTGGCCGGCGCGTACCAGCGCGCCGGCCAGCACGACGCGGCGCGCGCCGCGCTGGCGGACCGGGTCGGCAAGCATCCCGAGGATCTGGTCGCTACCGTCGCGCTGAGCGAGCTGGACATCGCCGATAACCGGCTGGATGCGGCGCAGGCGGAGCTGCAATCGCTCCTGGCGCGGCGGCCGCAGAATCCGGTGGCGCTGAACAACCTGGCCTGGATCTACCAGCTCCGCGACAATCCGCAGGCCCGGCCGACCGCCGAGCGGGCCTATCTTCTGGCGCCGACCCCGCAGAGCGCCGACACGCTCGGCTGGATCCTGACCCGGGGCGGCGATCCGACCCGCGCGGTGGGCCTGCTGCGCCAAGCGGCCGCGTCCGGCGATCCGAGGATCGCCTACCACCTGGCCGTGGCCCTGAACGATCTCGGCCGCAAGGACGATGCGGCGAAGGTGCTGACCGAAGTCGCCGCGGCGCCGGGCGACTTCGGCGAGAAGGCAGAGGCGAAACAGCTGCTGAGCCGGCTGAACAAGGGCACCTGAGTGCGCTCGCTGCTGCTTGCCGGTGACATGCTGGTTCTGCTGGGGATGACCCTGCGATGGCCGTTCGTCGGCGTGCTCCTGTGGTCGTGGATCTCGTTTATGAACCCGCATCAACTTGCCTGGGGATTCGCGAGCCAAGTGCCGTGGGCGATGCTGACTTTCGTCGCGACCGTGACCGGCTGCCTGCTCGCGCAGGAGCCGAAGCGGCTGCCGATCACCGGCGTGACCACGATGATGCTGCTGTTCATGGCCGCGATCACCGTGACCACGGCGGTGGCGCTCTCGCCACTGCCCGAGGCCACCGAAAAGTACGTATGGGCCATTAAGGTCTTCACCGTCATCCTGCTCAGCGTGGCGTTGCTGACCAGCCGGCGGCGCATCCAGGCGCTGGTGTGGGTCATGGTGCTGTCGCTGGCGTTCTTCGGGGTGAAGGGCGGAGCGTTCACCATCCTGTCTGGCGGCAGCTCGCGCATCATCGGCCCGCCGTCCACGATGATCGAGGACAACAACCATCTGGCGGTGGGGCTGCTGGTGACCTTGCCGCTGATGAACTTCCTGCGCCTGCATTCGGCGCATCGAATCGTGCGGTACCGGGCTCGCGGCCGCCATGGTGCTGACCTTGTTCGCGATCGTCGCCTCCTACTCGCGTGGCGCGCTGATCGCATTGGCGGCGGTGGCGGTGCTGTTCTGGTTCAAGAGCCGGCGCAAGCTGCTGTATGGCGCGCTGGTGTTCGGCGCGGTGGCCGGCGCGGTGTCGTTCATGCCGCAGGGCTGGATGGAGCGGATGCACACGATCGAGTTGTACAAGGAGGACGGCTCGGCCGAGGGGCGGCTGACGATGTGGCACACGGCCTGGCTGCTGGCGACGGCGCGGCCGCTGGTCGGCAGCGGCTTCTATGGTCCGTATTCGCGGACGGTGGTGGACCAGGTGGACCCGGCCTCGCCGGCGCGTGCGGTGCATAGCATCTGGTTCGAGACGCTGGGCGAGCACGGCTTCCCGACCTTCTTCATTTGGGTCGGGATCACGGTCGCCAGCGCCGTCGCCTCGCGCCGCATCATCCGCACGACGCGCGACCGGCCGGAGCTCGCGTGGTGCGCCGATCTGGCGCGCATGGCACAGGTCTCGATGGTTGCGTACCTGGTCGGCGGCACCTTCCTGTCGCTGTGCTACTGGGACTTCTACTTCACCCTGCTGGGCGTGGTGACGGCGACCGATGTGTACGTGCGCCGCGCGGTGGCCGCTGTCGCGGACGCGGCGCCGGCGCCGGCGCGCGGACGCCATGCATTGGGCGCAGGGTTGCCGGTGGCCGCGCGATGAGCGTCGCGCGATGACCGGGCTCCTGCTGCTGCTGACAATGGTCGCGGTGACGTGGCTTGGGGTGTGGAGCAGCAACGAGGGCGGCCAGGGGGGCAGGGGTGGGGCCTGGAGTCCATTCGACATGCGCGGGCAGGAGGAACCCCCGCCCCAGTCGTCTCCCGCGCGCGAAAGGGCGAGAGTGGCGGCGGCACGCGAGAGGCCATGGAAACGCTCCGGCTCCTGACTTTCTCCACGCTCTATCCGAACGCCGCGCGGCCCAATCACGGCGTGTTCGTGGAGAACCGGCTGCGTCACCTGGTCGCCAGCGGCGAGGCGGCGAGCACGGTTATAGCGCCGGTGCCGTATTTTCCCCTCCGCGCCCGTATGTTCGGCGACTGGGCGCTGAACGCGCGAGCGCCGGCGCGGGAGGAGCGGCACGGGCTGATGGTGCATCACCCGCGCTTTCCGGTGATCCCGCGCTTCGGCATGTCGGCTGCGCCCTGGCTTTTGTATCGCGCCGCCTTGCCGTTCCTGCGCCGGATGCTGGCCCAGGGGCGGGGCGTGGACGCGATCGACGCCCACTACGTCTATCCCGACGGCGTGGCGGCGGTCTGGCTGGGGCGCCGGCTCGGCCTGCCCGTGGTGATCACCGCGCGCGGCACCGACGTGAACCTGATCCCGCGCCATGCCGTGCCGCGCCGGCTGATTCAGGGGGCACTTTCAAGCGCGGCGGCGCTGATCGCGGTGAGCGCGGCGCTGAAGCAGGCAATGGTCGGGCTAGGCGCGGCGGAGCCGAAGGTGACGGTGCTGCGCAACGGCGTCGATACGCGCCTGTTCCGCCCGCCGGCGGATCGCGCGACGCTGCGCGCGGGGCTTGGCCTGAGCCGTCCCACGCTGCTCTCGGTAGGCCATCTGATCGAGCGCAAGGGCCATGATCTGGTGATCCGGGCGCTGGCCGCGCTTCCCGGCTGCGAGCTGCTGGTAGCGGGTGAGGGGCCGGAGCGGTCTCGGCTAGAGGCACTGGTCGCGGAACTGGGCCTCGCCGCGCGGGTGCGCCTGCTGGGCGCGCGCCCGCACGGCGAGATGGCGGAACTGTATGGTGCGGCGGACGCGCTGATCCTCGCCTCGTCGCGCGAGGGCTGGGCCAACGTGCTGCTGGAGGCGATGGCGTGCGGCACGCCGGTAGTCGCGACGAATATCTGGGGCAACCCGGAGGTGGTGCGCGCGCCCGAGGCGGGAATGATCGTTGCGCGCACCGTGGAGGCGCTGGCGGCCGGGGCGCGAAGATTGCTCGCGGCGGCGCCCGGGCGCGCGGCGACGCGGGCCTATGCCGAGCGGTTCGGCTGGGAGGAGACCACGGCGGGGCAGTTGGCGGTGTTCCGGGGCGTGCTGGCGGGCCACCACTCTCACCCTCCCGCTAGCGGGAGACAGGCGTGGTGAGGGTGCCTTCCGGGCACTTTCCGTCTGCTCGGCTCCCCTCATCCCCGCCCCTTGGCAGCGCGCGTCCCTCGGCCTATGGCACCTCCGATGCTCAGGAGACCGACCATGACCGTCGGCAGCTTTCCCTCGACCCGCCTGCGGCGGCTGCGCGGCACGTCGGCGCTGCGCGACCTGGTCCGGGAGACCACGCTCACCGCGCATGACCTGATCCAGCCGATCTTCGTCGAGGAAGGCATCGACGACCCACTGCCGGTCAACAGCATGCCGGGCGTCGAGCGCATCCCCGAACGCCACCTGGCGCGGACCATCGAGCATCTGGCGCGCGACGGCGTGCGGGCCGTGGTGCCATTCGGCGTCTCCCACCACAAGGATCCAACGGGCAGCGACGCTTGCCGCGACGACGGGTTGGTGGCGCGGATGGTGCGCACCGCCAAGGACGCCGCGCCCGAGCTGGTCGTGATCCCCGACATCTGCTTCTGCGAATACACCGATCACGGCCATTGCGGCGTGATCGCGCATGGCCAGGTGGCCAATGATCCCACCGTCGAGAACCTCGCCCGCCAAGCGGTCATCGCCGCCGATGCCGGAGCCGACATGATCGCACCCTCGGCGATGATGGATGGACAGGTTGCCGCCATCCGCCATGCGCTCGACGCCGCCGGGCACGGACAGACACCGATCATGGCCTACTCATCCAAGTTCGCCTCCGCCTTCTACGGCCCGTTCCGGGCGGCGGCCGGCTGCGAGCTGAAGGGCGACCGGAAGACCTACCAGATGGACCCGCTGAACGGGCGCGAGGCGCTGCGCGAATCCCTGCTCGACGAGGCCGAGGGCGCGGACATCCTCATGGTCAAGCCCGGCCTGCCCTATCTCGACGTGTTGGCCCGCCTGCGCGAGCGCACCTTGCTGCCGATCGCCGTCTATCAGGTCAGCGGCGAGTACGCGATGATCAGGTTCGCCGCCGCCGCCGGCGCCATCGACGAGCGCCGGGTGGTGCGCGAGACGCTGGGCGCCTTCAAGCGCGCCGGCGCGGACCTGATCCTGACCTATTTCGCGCGCGACGTGATCCGCCAGGGCTTCTGAGGAGCATCCAACCGACGATGAGTGCCTCCAAGGACGCCAAGTTCACCGATCGCCTGAACACCGCCGCCCAGGCCCGAAAGGCCATGCTGGAGAAGTTCCGCGCCAAGCCGGGCCGGATGACCCCGTCGTGCGGCAACGCCAGGCGGAGCTGAAGGCCATCGCCGAAGCCCGCGAAGCCCGCCTTGCCGAGCGCGGGGCGGCGCGGGAGGTGGAGGCCGCCCGCGAGGCGGAGGCCGAGGCGGCCCGGCTCGCCGAGCAGGCCGAACGCGAGAGGCAGCAGGCCGCCCGTGAGGCCGAGAAGGCGGCGCGGGCCGAGGCCGAGAAGGCGGCGCGCAAGGCGGCGCGCGACGCGCGCTACGCCGCCCGCAAGGCACGTCAGAGGTAAGCGCCCGCGGTCGCAAGGCCGCCTCGGTCAGGATAGTGTCTCAGTTTGAATTTTGAATTTTGCGCCCTACCATCGAGGGTATCGCACTTCTCGTCCCGATCTCGTATGCTTAACGGTAAGCAATCGGAGATCAGGAATGGCCTTCAAGGATCGGCTCAACGGAATAGCGTATACTTGCTCGAACAGGCGTTTCGATACTGACATACACAAAGGCCACCCGCACGGCTCAGGGCAGGCGCGCGGGAGCGTGTTCGATCAATCGCTCATCGGCGGGGGCTATAGTCTCTGGCTCGAACACGTAATCGATAAGGTCGATGGTCGCGATGTCTTCTGGCTCATGTGGTACGACCAGAGCGGTTCCCCGACAATTCCACTGAGCGGTGTTTTTGAAGCTGCTGACATTCGAGAGATGTCCAGCCGCCTAGCGTCCTTCATTCAGGTGCCGTGATGCCCAGAGGCCCCCGAGGCGAGAAGCGCCCCGCCAACGTGATCGGCGGGGCCGTGAAGGTCATGCGGATCGCGACCGGAGAGGAGCAGGAGGAGGACGATACCCCCGAGCAGGCGGGGAAAGACCCGAACGCCGCCGCCTTGGGGAAGAAGGGTGGCGCCGCCCGTGCTCGGAACCTGACCCCGGAGAAGCGGGCGGAGATCGCCAAAAGAGCGGCGGTGAAGCGATGGACGAAACCTTCTGAATAGGATTTGTATAATCTCCCTTGATTTTGCAAAAGAGCCACGATACCGTATCGGTCATCAGTGCGGGGCGAGCTGGTGGCCATACCGACCAAAGACGAGGCGCGTGACATCCTCGGGCCTTACCACGGGCTGATCTGGCACATCGTCCACGAAGCGTGGGGCGAGTGGCGTACCGTGCATGGACTTCGTACGTCGGCCGGCCTACCGCCGCCACTTTATCACCGGACGATATCCAACGACGTTTTCGATGCAATTGCGCGTCGCGCAATCCTACTTTTCGGGGCCGAGCCTCGTGTCTCTGTCGAGCAAGAGGCGCAGACGTTCAAGCTGTTCTTTCGAGGGAGCTTGCTGGTGCGCTTCAAGAAGGGCGGAGACGACAAGCTCGGCCGCAACGTCCCAACGCAGACGGCGATGGCCTTCATGGATGCGGATGGCGTTTTGCCGAACATGCCGCCCGAAACCGCGAGGGTAGAGATCATCTGGTTGCCTAATGAAATCTGGACCAAGGTGGAGACGGTGCTCGTGGTAGCGCGCGACGGCGACCGTCTGGTTTGGGAGTATGAAATCGGCGAGTCTGCCAAAGCCGACGACGTGGTGCCGATGCTCTTGCCTCCGACCGCGCAGCCTGAGCCGGACGGCGACGATCTCGTGACGCCAAAAGCCCGGCCCGACTCCAAGCCCGTGAAGAAATGAGCAATGACCGGCGTCGGCGAAATGCTGCGCTTGGCGCGTCAGCGTAAGGGATTCACGCAGAAGGAGGCTGCGCCCAAGCTTGGCGTTGTACAGCCGGTTCTCTCTCGTTTTGAGAACGGCGTTGCGGAGCCTGACGAAACATTTTTGCTGAAAGCGGCGCTTGTTTACGACTTGCCACGGACCTTTTTTGATGTGCGCGAGCCGGTGTTCGGTCCTCCGGTCAGCGTCCACCCGATGGCGCGGGCCAAGACGGACATCACTGCCCGTGATTTGGATATGGTCACGGCTGAGTTGAACATCCGCGTCATGCAGATGCGGCGCTTCTTGGAGGCGGTGGATTTCGAGCCGAAAACGACCCTCCCGCAAATGGATGTCGAGCAGTACGGATCGCCCGAAAAGATCGCGGCCGTAGTGCGCGCGCACTGGGGGCTTCCGCCCGGCCCCGTAAAGAACGTGACGGCTCTTGTTGAAAGGGCCGGCGTGGTCGTTGGGGCATCCGACTTCGGCGGTGCCTCTGTCAGCGGGATGACCTTCAAGGTGCCGGGCCAGCCGCCATTGGTGCTCCTGAACGCTGGGCATCCAGCCGATCGGATGCGGTTCACGCTCGCGCACGAGGTCGGCCATCTCGTGATGCACCGTTTCCCAACGGCGACGATGGAGGACGAGGCCAACGAATTCGCTTCGGCCTTCCTGATGCCGGCAGGCGACGTGGGGGCGGCGTTTCAAGGAAGGCGGGTAACGCTCGAATTACTGGCCGCACTCAAACCCGAGTGGAGGGTGGCCATGCAAGCCCTTCTCATGAGGGCTAAGACGCTCGGCTACACCGACCATAACCAGAGTAGATACCTTTGGAAGCTGATGAGCACGAAGGGCTGGCGCACGAGCGAACCCGCCGAACTCGACTTCGAGCACGAGAAGCCCACGGTCCTGCGATCCATCATTAAGGCCCATCTCGGGGCCTTGGGTTACTCCCTCGCCGACCTTTGCGGCTTTGTCCCGCTGCATGAGCACGAGTTCCTGAAGATGTACGGCCCCATCAGCGACAATGAGCCGCCCCGGCCACGACTGCGGGTAGTCGCTTGACCTGAAATTATGCTCGGCGGTAAGCATTAACATCATATGATGCGAAGCATGAACAAGCTCCCCGCCGCCACGCGCGCCCAAATCCTCTCACTGCTCTGTGAGGGATCGTCCATGCAGTCGGTCTCCCGCGTGGCGGACGTGTCCATCAACACGGTGGCGACGCTGTTGGAGGATGCCGGGAAAACCTGCGAAGCCTTCCATGACAGAACGTGCGCGACGTCCGCTCCAAGCGGGTCCGGTGCGATGAAATCTGGGCGTTCTGCTACGCAAAGGCCCGGAATGTCGCGAGCGCCAAGGCAGCCCCGGAACAAGCCGGCGATATCTGGACGTGGACGACCCTAGACGCCGATTTCAAACTGATCGTGTCCTACCTTGTGGACGGCCGTGACGCGGGCTACGCGAGCGAGTTCATGCAGGACGTGGCCTCACGCCTAGCCAATCGCGTGCAGCTCACGACGGACGGTCACAAGGCATATCTGGACGCGATCGAAGGCGCTTTCGGTGCGGATGTGGACTACGCCCAGCTCGTGAAAATGTACGGCGAGACGCCGCATCCGCCGGGCCGCTACAGCCCCGCCGAATGCACCGGGATCAAGAAGACCCGCGTGGAAGGGCGCCCCGATCCGAAGCACGTCAGCACCAGCTACGCCGAGCGTCAGAACCTCACGATGCGCATGTCCATGCGGCGGTTCACGCGGCTTACCAATGCGTTCTCGAAAAAGGCCGAAGCGCACGCTGACATGGTGGCGCTCTACACGGTTTGGTACAACTTTGTTCGCATTCACAAGACGCTTCGGGTCAGCCCAGCGATGGCGGCTGGCGTGTCCGACCGGCTTTGGAGCATGGAGGATGTGATGGGGTTGATTGATGCACAGGCTGAGCCGCCGAAGCCGCGTGGCCCCTATAAGCCTCGGACAGGCGCATCGGCCAGCATTATTCGTTAGGAATGCACTCGGATCAACTCCGTATGCAACCGCCCGCTCAGACGCGCATGGCTTACAAGAAGCTCTGCAATCAACGCCAACACGAATGCTTCACGCTCCTCTTTGGACGGGAGCGCCGCATAGCGATCAAAGATTGCTTCCGCTTTTGAGCTGTTAGCTCTGTCGCCTCCCAATGTCGTCTCAATCACATGACCGTAGGGATAAATGCGCATGGTCCAGGTTCCGTTAGATTGCCCTTATTGCGGTACGGAAAAAGTCGCCTTTTACGGCAGCTATTATATGGCGTGCGACATCAACCGCTCCGAGCATATCCTGCTTCTACAATGTGGTTGTTGCCAGAACGGAGTTGTAGCAAGGTATCGTGGGCACGAGATTATAGGCTGGGTTCAAGCGAACGGGCAGACAAACCCGCCATACCTGGTAGGAACATGGCCGAAAGCGAAAGTACCAAGTGCCCCCAAGCATCTGCCAGATAACAGTCGCAACTTCTTTCTTCAAGGGTTTGATGGCCTGCGCCGCAGGAACTATGACGCGGCAGGCACTATGTTTCGTAAGTCGCTGGATGTGGCGCTGAAGCGCATCCACCCCGAAGGGAAAGGCATGCTTCAGAAGCGCATCGACGCTCTGCCGCAGGAACTCGGGATTACGCCGGCCATGAAAGAGTGGGCACACGAAATTCGCGATCTTGGAAACGATGCCGCCCACGAAGAGGAGCCATTCAGTGAGGCCGAAGCCAGGTCTCTGCACGCTTTTACCGAAATGTTTCTGACGTACGCATTCACCCTACCCGGTATGCTAAAGGAGCGAAAAACGGCTGATCCGCCAGTCTGATGCCGTGCATGGCCTAGTCTAAATTATGGAAAATTCAAACTGAGACACTACCCGGCAGGACAGCGGCTTGACGCGGGCTGCCGCCAGGCCCTAAACGCGGCGCCGGGCCACGCCCCCCCACCGGGGCGCTTCTCTTCTGAAAGGGAGAGCCTGACATGGCGGGTCTCGCCGCGAAACCGGACATCCGTCCGGCCAACCCCAATTTCTCCTCCGGTCCCTGCGCCAAACGTCCCGGCTTCACGCTCGACGCGCTGCGCGGCGCGCATTTCGGCCGCAGCCATCGTGCCGCCGCGCCCAAGGCGCGGCTGGCCGAGGTGATCGAGCGGTCGCGCGCCATCCTCGGGATGCCGGCCGACTGGCGGCTGGGCATCGTGCCCGCGTCCGACACCGGGGCGATCGAGATGGCGTTGTGGTCGCTGCTCGGCGCGCGCGGGGTCGATGTGCTCGCCTATGAGAGCTTTTCGGAGGGCTGGGCGAATGATGTCGTCAAGCAGCTCCGTCTCAGGGGATGCGCGGGTGCTGTCCGCGCCATACGGAAAGCTGCCCGACCTTGGGGCGGTCGATTTCGCGCGCGACGTTGTGCTGACCTGGAACGGCACCACGTCCGGCGTGCGCTTTCGCGACGGCGACTGGATTGCGCCGGCGCGCGAGGGTCTGGTGATCTGCGACGCCACCTCGGCGGCGTTCGCGATGGAGCTGCCCTGGGACAGGCTGGATGTTGTCACGTGGTCCTGGCAAAAGGTGCTGGGGGGCGAGGCGGCGCACGGGATGCTCGCGCTGTCGCCGCGCGCCGTCGCCCGGCTCGAGAGCTACACGCCGCCCTGGCCGATGCCGAAGATCTTCCGCCTCACCAAGGCAAGCAAGCTGATCGAGGGCATCTTCAAGGGGGAGACGATCAACACTCCCTCGATGCTCTGCGCCGAGGATGCGCTGGACGGGCTGCGCTGGGCCGAGCAGGCGGGCGGTCTCGGCGGGCTGATCGCGCGCAGCGAGGCCAACCTCGCCGCCGTCGTCGAGTGGGTCGCGCGCACGCGCTGGGCCGACTTCCTCGCCGAAGACCCGGCGACGCGCTCCTGCACGTCGATCTGCCTGCGCGTCGATCCTCCCGGCTGCGCCAAGGCCATCGCCGCGCTGCTCGATACGGAGGGAGTCGCCTACGACATCGGCGCCTACCGCGACGCTCCGCCCGGCTTGCGCGTCTGGGGCGGCGCGACGGTGGAGACGGCGGACATTCGCGCGCTCCTGCCCTGGCTCGACTGGGCCTTCGCGCAGGTCGCGACCGCCGGCCGGAAAGCCGCGGAGTAACACCCCTCTCCCAATCCCCTCCCGCAAGGGGAGGGGGCTCGCAACGGCGCCGCCTGCCTCTCCCTTCCCCTTGTGGGAGGAGCCGGGGGAGGGTCGGCCACAAAGAATCCGGCGGAACTCCCCATGCCCAAAGTCCTCATCTCCGACAAGCTCTCCCCAGCCGCGGTCGCCATCTTCACCGCGCGGGGCGTCGCGGCCGATCTGCGGCCGGGACTGTCGCCCGCCGAATTGCGCGACATCATCGGCCCCTATGACGGCCTCGCCATCCGCTCCGCCACCAAGGTCACGCGCGAGTTGCTGGACGTCGCGGCGAATCTCAAGGTCGTCGGCCGCGCCGGCATCGGCGTGGACAATGTCGACGTGCGCGCGGCCACCGCGCGCGGCGTGGTGGTGATGAACACGCCGCACGGCAACGCGATCACCACCGCCGAGCACGCCATCGCCATGATGTTCGCCCTGGCGCGGCAGATCCCGGAAGCCTCCGCCTCCACGCGCGCGGGCAAGTGGGAGAAGAACCGCTTCATGGGCGTCGAGCTGACCGGCAAGACGCTCGGGCTCATCGGCTGCGGCAATATCGGCGGGATCGTCGCCGAGCGCGCCGTCGGGCTGCACATGAAGGTGCTGGCCTACGACCCGTTCCTGTCGGAGAAGCGCGCCATCGAACTGGGGGTGGAGAAGGTGGAGCTGGACGCGCTGCTGGCGCGCGCTGACATCATCTCGCTCCATGCGCCGCTGACCGACAGCACCCGCGACATCCTCTCGCGCGACGCCATCGGGCGCACCAAGAAGGGTGTGCGCATCATCAACTGCGCACGCGGCGGCCTGCTCGACGAGGCGGCGCTGGCCGATGCCCTCCGCGCCGAGCATGTCGCCGGCGCCGCGCTCGACGTGTTCGAGACCGAGCCGGCGACCGACAGCCCCCTATTTGCGCTGGAGAACGTGGTCTGCACGCCGCATCTGGGCGCGGCGACCGCCGAGGCGCAGGAGAAGGTCGCGCTGCAAGTGGCCGAGCAGATGAGCGACTTCCTGCTGACTGGCGCTGTCGCGAACGCGGTCAACATGCCGTCGGTCTCGGCCGAGGACGCGCCGCGGCTCAAGCCTTACATGGAATTGTCGCGCCAGCTCGGCGCCTTCGCCGGACAGTTGACGCGAGCCCAGGAAGGCGTGATCCGGCGCGTGGTGATCGAATACGAAGGCCACGTGGCCTCGCTGAACCACCGACCGCTGACCGCCGCCGTGCTGGCCGGGCTGCTGACCCCGGTCATGGAGGGCGTCAACATGGTGAACGCCCCGATCGCGGCGCGCGAGCGCGGGATCGAGGTGGCCGAGACGGTACATGACCGACCGAGCGAGTACCAGACATTGGTGCGCGTGACGGTCGAGGCCGACCGCCTCACCCGCTCGGTCGCCGGCACGCTGTTCGCGGGCGCGCGCCCGCGCATCGTGGAAATCAAGGGGATTCGCGTGGAGGCGGACTTCGCTCCGCACATGCTGTACGTCACCAATCAGGACAAACCGGGCTTCATCGGCCGTTTCGGCGCGACCTTGGCCGGCGCCGGCATCAACATCGCGACCTTCCATCTCGGCCGGGCGCAGGCCGGGGGCGATGCGATCTGCCTTGTGTCGGTGGACGAGACGGTGCCGGAGGAGGTGCTGGAGATGGTGCGCACCCTGCCGCTGGTGATGCAGGCGACGTCGCTCGCATTCTGAGCGCGGCGTTATTCGTCGCTCAGCGGCTCTTCGAGCGTCACCGGGCAACTCGTCGGTATCGGCAAAGGCGGCTGGCCGTCGATCGTCTCGGGTAACGCCCGAAGCGCGCGAGCAACGGCGTGCAACTGCTCGCGTCCCACGCTCTCGATCTCCTCGATGATAGTCGGCCAGTCGAGGTCGGCCTTGTTGATACGCTCGCCGGCAGCGATCCGGCGCAGCAATGCGGCATGCTGTTCGGATCAGGTCAGAATGTCGGTGTCGTAGAGATCGCTCATGCTGTTTTGCCGATGGACCACTATCATCGCGGTGGAATTAAGAGAGACTAGTATTGGCGTCGTTGCCTCGAGAGCGCGTTACATGCTGGAATCAGCTGAATGGCGTGCCGATCCGCGTGCCGGGCGACTGGCTTGATCGCTGGCTACGCCGTTCCTCGAGTGATGGGCGCGCAGCACGCTGCGCACTGGGCCGTCACGTGCGCAGGCCTGTTGCGCCCGACAGCCCGCAGAGCGTGCAGGCGATTGCGACTCGGCTGAGCTGCGCGCCACGGCAGCGCAGCTTCGTCAGCGTCCGGCCGGGATCGATGCGCGCTGGGCGGCGCGGCCGACGCGCCGACGCACTGGTCGGCGGCAATGACCGCGCCGTGCTGCGGTCGTCGGACGCCACGGCGAGCTCGAGAACGGCACGATCTCGGCCGGGGTCGCGGCCCAGTATTGCGGCGCGGTGGCAACGGCGACTGAGTCGCTGGTACGCTGAGCCGCGCTGCGGCGAGGTGCCGATCCCCGTCAGCTTGCGCTTGTTCCGGCCGAGCTCCTGCGAGCGACGATCCGGCGGCAGTGTCCGCCGGTGCGTGCCGGAGGCGGCGCGCGACGCCCAGACCAAGTGCCCGAGATCGCGCTCGACCGGATCGACGCGCCGACATCGCTGCCGAGCGCGCGCTTCGCGCTCTGCGTCCTGACCGATGCCGGCTATGGGCATCAGCGCGTCGTTCCGGCAGGCTTGAGTGCCGCGATCTCGTCAGGTCCGTGGCAGTCCGCGCACGCAGAGGTCTACCAACAAGGCCCGCGATCTGGCCGGATGCGGGGCGCGCCGCCTGCGCAAGCGCCGGTGCGTGCGGACCCGGACAGGACGCAGCGAGCGCATTGGCCGGCATGTCGTGCGCGACCGATTCCTGCGCCGCGGCTCCAAGGCCGCGCTCACCGCGCTCGTGGCGCCGCTGCGCGTGCGCGAGCGCGATGGTCGATCGGTTCGCGAGGGCAAGCCCGTGCCGGGCGAAGCAGGCCTGGCTGATCGGTGACTGGCGCGAGCAGCGTGCGAGCGCAAATACCACGCCGACCAATCAGCCTCCTGCACGTGCTGCGACAACCTCGCGGCAACCGTCAAGATGCGCGCTGGGTGTGCGAGCAGGCGCACCAGCAGCTCAAGCACGGCGCTCGGACTCGGCGCCTGCTCGAGGGGCGACATGGACCGGGCTCTCAACCGGCATGCGCTGATGAGCAGCATGCCTTCACCTACCTCCAGCACCTGCGACTGCGCGCCGCCGCATGCACGTGGAAACAAGCAGCTGACCGGCGCTTCACCGCCGCGGCCCACACTCCCTGAACGTCCGCCGCGCGCTCGTCGCCCGACCGTTCACACCGCCGAAGCCGCCAACTACGTTGCCGCACTGCCGAAAGCGGCTGATCAACGCGCAGCAGAACAGTGCCAAGGTAGCTGCTCAGTACCCGGAATCATTGAGCGGTGAAACGCCTCGCCGAGGCTGTCATCGCGAGCCGCCTCTTGGCGGCGTGGCGATCCAGGCGGGCGATCCGGCGGGCGATCCAGGCGGGCGATATGGTGCGGCGGGCCTGGATCGCCTCGGCGCTGCGCGCCTCGCGATGACGGTTTCAGCGACTCATCGTTCACCGATAGGGAGTACTAGCCTATGCAATGGATGGGTTGCCATCCCGCGTAGCACGTTCAGCCAGCCGGTCCCGCAACTCCTCCAGATCGCGGTCCAGGACGAGGAGCGCAAAGCCGAGCGCGGTTTCCGGCGCCACGGTGGCGCTCGCCTCCTTCACCGCGGCCAGGTCAGGTGGGATGCTCCCGATTTGCAGCGCATGCCCGGTGGCGGCGAACCATTCGACCAGTGCATCACCCAGACGCTCGCCCTCCTGCCTTGCGGGACCGACCGACATCGCCCGGCCGAGCAGCGCGACATCGGTGCGCAGCCGGCGCAACGTGCGCATCAACGGCTCGGGCGGCGGGCCGCCGGCCAGATGCACGGCGCGCTCGCGCATCGCCTCCGTGCAGGCGGTCTGTGCCCGGTCGATCGCGACCTGGATGCGTTTGTCGAACGGCTCCGCACCGGTCCCGGTCAGATAGGAGCGTGCCTGTTCGCCCAGCGCGACGAGGGCGGCGGCGGCGTGTTGGTGCAGCGCGGCGGCACCGCGGCCGGGCAGGACCAGCAATGCGGTGAGCACGCCAATCACGCTGCCGACGGCGATTTCGGCCACTCGATTGAATGCCATCCCGAGTGGGGCGCCCCCGGGTGTAAACACCAGCAGAACCAAGCCAGCCGTGACCGGTGCCAGGCGGAACTTCGGCTTTGCCGCGGCCATCAGCGAAGCGGGCAGGATCACCGCGAGCAGGATGGCGACCACCGGGATCGCCGTTCGCGCCCGCATCCAGGCGCCCAAGCTCCCGAACAGCGCACCGACCATCGTGCCGTACAGCCGCGACATCCCGGCGTCGAGCGTCCCCCCAAGATTGCCCTGCACGACCACCAGGCAGGTGATGACCGCCCAGTAGCCTTCCGGCAGGCCGAACAGCGTCGTGCAGGAATATGCGAGTACCGCCGCTACGGTCATGCGGACCGCCTGCCGCCAAGGCGCCAGCCAGGACGGGGCCGCTCCGATCAACCACGGCGGCTTCCACATGCATCCGAAGCAGCCTCCTCGGAGGGCTGCCGTCAAGCGGGGCGGAATGCCATGGGAGCGGCAACCCGGATGGTTTGCCCCAACTCGGTCATTGCCTCCCTTCCTGGCCTGCCGCTTTGGAAGTATCTAGAGTGCCTGCATGGATCACGCACGCGTCCTGGCCAATGGTGTCGAGCTGCATATCGCTCGCCTCGGCTCCGGCCCACCCTTGCTGCTGATGCATGGCTGGCCGGAGTTCTGGTGGACCTGGGAGCCGGTGATGCAGCGCCTGGCCGGCCGGTTCGAGGTGATAGCTCCGGATTTCCGCGGCTTCGGCGAGAGTGACAAGCCGGACGGCGATCGCCAATCCACCGGCGCGGGCTCGCCGGTGCTGGCCTCCGACATGCTGGCGCTGCTCGATGCGCTCGGGATCGAGCGGGTCGGACTGGTCGGACACGACATCAGCGCGATGGTTTCACAAGAAATGGCTCGCCGCGCCCCCACGCGCATCGCCGGCGTGTTCTGCTTTGACTGTCCGCATCCGGGCATCGGACGCCGCTGGATCGAAGCCGGGCATGTGCGGGAGGTCTGGTATCAGAACTTCCACCAATTGCCCTGGGCGGCGCGGCTGGTCGGTGCCTCGCGCGACACGTGCCACCTCTACTTCGAGCACTTCCTCCGCCACTGGTCGGTGCGCCAGGAATGGGTGGACGCAGCGCTCGATCCCTGGGTCGAGAACTTCATGCGCCCCGGCAATTTGCAAGGCGGTTTCAACTGGTACATCAGCCAGAACGCCGCCCGTCTCGCGGCTATGCGCGGAGAGAGGCCGGAGTTGCCGAGGATCACGGTGCCGGCGCGCGTGCGTTGGGGCGACAGCGCGGTGCTGCCCTCGGCCTGGGGCGACACGCTGGGCGAGACCTTCGCCGATCTCGATTTCGCGGCCTTGCCCGGGGTCGGCCATTTCCCGCATCGGGAAGACCCGGATCGGGCGGCGGAGGAGATCGGCCGGTTCTTCGACCAGGTCTGGCGCGGCTAGTCCTGAAACACGCTCAGCCCTCACCCCGACCCTCTCCCGCTTGCGGGAGAGGGTCGGGGTGAGGGAATTACACATCCAGCACCCGCACGAACCCCGGCTCGCCGGGCGGCTCAGCCAGTTCCTCGACGATGATCGACACCTCGGCCAGACGCGGTCCGCGCCGGCATCGGCGCAACAACTCCTCGACCGCATCGGCCTCGCCGGCCACCAGCGCCTCCACCGTGCCGTCGGGGCGGTTGCGGACCCAGCCGTCGAGGCCGAGGGCGCGGGCGCGGGCCGCCATCCAGTCGCGATAGCCCACGCCCTGGACGCGGCCGCTGATGACGACGCGCTTGGCGGTCATGCTCCCCCTCGCGTCAGCAGCCGGAAGCGCGCGGCGATCTCGATGTCGGCGGCGATCGCGCGGCGGCGGGCGGCGGCCTCCTCGTCCTCCCCCCACAGCTCGGCCTGGAACAATTCGTCCAACGCACTCAGCGCGTAGGCGCGAACCGGATCGAGCCGGGCTTCGGCCAGCGCCAAGCCAAGGATCAGGCTGCCCAGCGCCGGCACCGCGACCCCGAGGGCGGCGAGCCCATAGGGATCGTATGCCGCCACTGCGTCGCGCAGGGCGGCGATGCTGTCGCGATGCTGCCTGATCGGCGCGACGCCGGCGGTGACGCGCAAGGTCGCGCCATATTCCCGGGTCGCCCAGTCGAGCCAGGGCTGCCATTCCTCCGCCTGGCGCACGACCAGCTTGGATGGCTGGTCGGCACGGTAGCACAGCACGTCGGATTCGGCGTAGCGGGCGATGGCGTCGATGGTCGGCCACGGATCGGGCGCGATCCGCTCCTGCGCCGTTCCGGCGATACGGGTCAGCGGCGTATCGTCGAACGAGATTTCGCAGCCGTCGGCGCCGGCTTCCTGCCACTCGGCGGCAATGGCGCGGGCGAGCTTCTCCGGCCCAACGTGCAGGATCGCCCCGCCCGGGAGGTGCATGGGGCGGCCATCGAGCAGGATCGTGAATCCCGAGCGCCCACCGTCCTGCGTCAACTCAATGCTCGCCTCGATCCAGAAACGCTTCACCAGAACAGCCCTTTCCTCACCCGCGTGCCGCAGCCAGCGCGGCGGCGCAGGACGGCCCCGCCGGTTCCGCGCCCAGCCCCGCCCTCCCGGCCAGGAGGCCGAGTGCCGCCTGCAGGCCCGCCGCCGCGGCGGCGGGCTCGGATGTGCCGATGCGCGGGGCACGAAACCCGCCTCGCACCGTCACCGGCACCGAGAAGCTGACCCCACCGGCCCGTCCTCGCGGGTGCAGATGGAGATCGAGCGTCTCGGTGGCCAGATCGATGCGGCCAGTCCCATCCACGGTGATGAGCGAGGAGGCCAGCAGCAACGGCGCCAGCTCGGCGATCCCGTGCGTCGCGCGCAGGCGCACGGCGAGGCAGCTTATCTCGCTCCGGCTCCCGCCGCCGAGCAGACCCAGCGGGTTCGCCCTGGCGATCATCGGCCCTAGCGCGCGTTGCAGCACCAGGGTCTCGATCGTGCCGCCGGTCATCGTGGCGGCGGCGGAGCCGTCCAGCCCGGCGGCGATGGCGTGCGGGCTGGGGCCGGAGCCGCGCAGGTCGGCGGTGACAGCCAGGGTGCCGGCGGCATAGGCGGGCTGACCCAAGGCCGCGAGCAGGGCGGCGATCGGCAGCGCCGGGGCATTAAGCGCGAGCGCCAGGCTGGGCGGGATATGGGCGTCGGCGGTCGCGGTCAGCGCGACCGGCGCGGCGCTAAACACGCCATGCGCGGCGAGCGACAATGCGCCGCCCGCGAGCCCAAGATGCGCGTCGGCGTCGCGCAGCGTTTCCGCGCCGAGGCCGAGTGCTCCAATCCGGAGGTGCAGGTCGGCATCGGCGACGTGCAGCGCTGCGAACGGGATCGGCGTGTCGGGGATGACCGGTCCAGGCGAGGCGGGGGTGCGGGGGGCGGCTGGCAGCGCGGGCGCGGAAGCCGGAGCGGGCGAGGTCTGGGCGGGAGGGGCCGTCGCGCGCAGCGCGGCGAGGTCGAGGCGGGTGCCGGCGAGGTCGGCGCGCAAGGTCGGGCGCGGGGCGAAAAGCACCTCCGCGAAGCCGGCGAGATCGCCCGGAGCCGCCGCGACGCGCAACTCACGCAGCGCCAGGCCGGTGCGCAGTCCCCCAAGGTCCGTGAGGCGGGCCGAGGCCACCACGCCCCGCAGCGTCGGCAGCTTCCGGCCGGCGAGCGGCGACAGGGCAGCCAGGTCGGGCACCTGCGCCGAAAACGCGATGTCGACCCCCGCCATCCGTGCGGGCTGGGCCAAGGTCCCGCTGAGGACAACCTTCGCGCCGGCTGCCTGCGCCTCGACGCTGAGCGGCAGCTTGCCACCGACGCCTGCCAGCTCGGCAAGCGTGCCGAGCGACGCGGTGGCGGAGAAGGGGGTGTCGCGCACGCTGCCCTGGGCGGCGGCGCGCACCGGCTGATCGGCGGCCGGGGCGGTCAGGTCCAACGCGGCGCGCAACCCGACCCCGTCCGCCCTCGCGCTGAGACGCAGCGGCCAGGGGTCGCCCTTCGCGAACCCGGCGAGCCGGCCGGTTTCGGCGTTCAGCGTGAGCGTTGTGCCGCCCAGCACCGCCTGCCCGTCCATGTGCATCGGCGCGTCCGGGCTTGCGGCGCTGACCGCCAAATGCGGGATGGCAAGCGAATACGCCTGTCCGCTGCGCGCGTCGCGGTAGGTCAGGGTGCCGCCACTGATGCGCGCATCGAGCACCGTCGCCCCTGCACCGCCGCTCGGCTCTCGCCTCTGTCCGGGCGCCGCCGCCTCGGGCGGAGCAGCTGGTTGCGCAACGACGGGCGCGGGTGGCGCGAACCCCCAGTTCGGCACCCCGGAGGCGTTGCGCTCCAGCGCGATCTCCGGCCGGTCGATGTCGAGCTGACGGACCACCAACCGCCGGTGCAGCAGCGGCCCGAGATCGAGGCGCAGCGTGATCTGGCGCACCGTCGCCATCTGCTTATCGGCGAAGCCGGGCGGGTTGGAGAGCGCAATGTCGCGCAGCGTGATCCCAAGCGGGAATAGGGAAAGGCGGATCGGCCCGTCCAGTGACAACTCGCGGCCGGTCGCGTTCTGGACGGCTGCCTCGATGCGTGGCTTGTAGGCGTTAGGGTCGAAGCGCACCGCCAGCACGCCAGCCGCGATCCCCGCCAGCACCACCAGGCCGGCGAGCCCGATCAGCACCATGCGCAGGGTGCGGCGCCCGGACACGCGCTCAGTCCCGCCAGGGCGCATGCGCGGGCGGCGCGGAGAAGCCCAACGTGCGAAAGGTCTCGCGCATATGCGCGGGCAGATCGGCCTCGACCTCCAGCACCCCGCCCGCCGGATGCGGCAGCCGCAAGCGGCGGGCGTGCAGATGGAGCGCCTCCGGCAGGCCGGACACGGTGGCGGCGAAGGCGCCGTTCTGGTCGGGCTGGGCGTATTTCACATCGCCAAGGATGGGTGCGCCGATGGCGACGCAGTGGACGCGGAGCTGATGCGTCCGCCCGGTGAGCGGGCGCAGCTCGACCCACGCCAGCTTGCCGGCGTGATCGATCGTGCGGAACTCGGTCAGCGCGCGGGCGGCGTCCTCGTCCGGCCCGGCCGGCGCCGTCCGTTCCCCGCGCGCCCCGCCGATGCGCTTCAGCGGCAGGTCGATGCGGCCCTCGGGCGGGATCGGACGGCGAGTGACGACGGCCCAGTAGGTCTTGTCCGCGTCGCGCCCGCGGAACGCGGCGGCAAGCCTGGCGGCGCTGCCCGGCGTGCGGGCGAGCACCAGCACGCCCGAGGTGTCGCGGTCCAGCCGATGCACCAATCGGGGCCGGTCGGCGGCGCCGAAACGCAGCGCGTCGAGCAGCCCGTCGAGGTGGCGCGTGATCCCCGGTCCGCCCTGGACCGGCAGGCCGTGCGGCTTGTTCAGCGCGATCACCTGGTCGTCGCGATGGATCACCAGGTCGCGCATATCCCGCGCCACCTGGGGTTCAATCTCGGCGCGCGGCCTGGGGGTCGGCGGCGCCGCAAGCGGCGGAACGCGCACCGCCTGTCCCGGCGCCAGCCGTGTCGCGGGCTCCGCCCGATGGCCGTCCACGCGCACCTGCCCGGTCCGACAGAGCTTCTGGATGGCGCTCTGCGGCAGGCCGGGAAAACGCCGGCGGAACCAGCGGTCAAGCCGGATCTCCGCCTCGTCGTCGGTGACCGTGAGCAGAGCCGGCATGCTCACACGCCGATAGGGGAACCGAACGGCACCCAGGCCTTGCCGTCGAAACGCTGCAGCCGGAGCTTCTTGATGCCGTAATAGTCGGTCGGGGTGGTGGTGAACCGGATGCCGTTCTGGAACATCGGCAACTGGATATCGAGGTTCGTCGCCTGACGCATGATGTTCTCGCGCGACAGATCCTCGCCGCACTGCTTCAGCACCGGAATCAGGGTCTGTGCCGCGCAATAGCCGTACACGTTGTTGATGTCGCTCAGCTCCGCGTCCTGACGGTACTTGCGCATGAAGGCGAGCCAGTCCTGATAGCCGGGGTCGTCCTTCCACTGCGGGTCGGACGGGTCTTTCATGTAGGCGCCGGTGACGAGGCCGATCGCGTGCTCGGGGCCGACCGGCAGGATGGCCGAGGCCACGGACGAGCCGACGCTGGCGATCACATAGAGCGGCTTCCAGCCGAGCCCGGTGACGGCACGCAGCCCCAGCGCCGTGAACTTGGGAAGCCCGCTCGTGAACAGCGTGTCGGCGCCTGCCTGGTGCAGCTTGTTGATCTGGGAATCGACCGTGGGATCGCTCACCTCGTAGCTCTGCACGAGCACGACCTGGCCGGCCTTGTCGCCCAGCCCGTCGCGGAATCCCTTGTAGAAATCCTTGCCTGAATCGTCGTTCTGATAGAGCACGCCGATCCTGGCGTCCGGCTTGGTGTCCAGGATGTAGCGCGCATAGACCCGGCCCTCGATCTGGTAGCTGACCTGCCAGCCGATGGTCCACGGGAAGTGCTGGTAGTCGCCGAACAGCGTGGCGCCGGAAGCGACGAAGATCTGCGGCACCTTCTTCTGGTTCAGGTAGCGGCGGGTGCTGACCGAGGTCGGCGTCCCAAGCTGCTGGAAGATGGCCGCTACATGGCTCAATTCCACGAGTTGGCGGGTCAATTCCACGGTCTTCGGCGGGCTGTAGCCGTCATCGAGGCTCAGCAGCTTGATCTTGCGGCCATTGATGCCGCCTTGGGCGTTGACGAACTCCATGTACGCGACCTCGACGCGGCCGATCGGGGCGTAGCTGGACGCGGGACCGCTGTAGGGCATTGTCTGGCCGAGCAGGATTTCCTTCTGCGTCACGCCTGGCGCCTGCTGCGCCCGCGCGATGGCCGGAGCGGCCAGCGCGCCCGACGCCGTCAGACTGAGCGCCTGCCGGCGTGTGATGGTGATGGCCATGCTCTCCTCCCTGCGGCCAGGTCGGCCACCATTCTAGGCACTCTCAGCGCAGCAGGACACGCGGGGCTGGCTCGGTATTCAAGCAGGCGGTGACGATCACGCCTGTCCAGATCGCCAGCGACACGGCGCCGGCAACACGGGCACTGGCGGGCATCCGCGTTTCGGCGGCCAGGGCCGCAACGTACCCGGTGCGGTGGAACAAGCCGGCGTTTATCACCCCCAGCAGCACCAGGATCAGCTTTGGCGTGAGATAGGCGTGGCTACCAACATGCACCGGGTCATAGAAGAACAGCGCGATGCCGCTGATCAGGGCCACCGCGAAAGTGGCGTATAGCCAGGGCAGCGTATGCTCGGCGAACGGTCTGAGCGGCACCGTCCCGCGCACTCCAATGAGCCGAAGGTCAAGCAGCCCTATCCCGCCGAAGAACGCCGACATCGACAGGATGTGAATGATCCGGATCAGGTGGTGATACGGTTGCAGCTCGAAATGCAGGTCTCGGTTCGAGAGCGCGATCAGCACCCCATATGGAATCCGAAGGAACGCGAGCACGTGGTGCTCCGGCATGGCCGGGAACTCCGATAGGTCGAGCCTTGCTAGTGCGAACGCCTCGCATTAACAACTCCTTCGCTCACCACTCTGGGTCGGGCGTGGGAAAGGCTGCAATGACCGTCAGAGTCGCCGGATGGACGCTACTTCTGGCCTGCTTCGCCTCGGCGGTGGTCCCGGTTCGCGCCGCCGGCCCGATCACGCTGGTTCTGAAGGACCACCATTTTACCCCCGATCACCTGGAGGTGCCGGCTGGCCAGCGCTTTCGGATCGAGGTCAGCAACGACGATGCCACTGCAGCCGAGTTCGAGAGCTTCGACCTGAAGGTTGAGAAGATCGTCGTCTCCGGGGGCAAGGTGACCGTCTCCGCAGGGCCGCTGCACCCAGGGACCTACAAGTTCTTCGACGACTACCACCCGGACGCGGCGACCGGGACCATCACCGCGATCGAGACGAAGGAGTAGCCGCGTGGTTGCCAGTCTGCTGATTGTCTTCCGCGAGGTGCTCGAGGCCGGGCTGATTGTGGGAATCGTGCTGGCGGCAACCAGGGGCATCCGTTACCGCGCGCCCTGGATTGCGGGAGGTATCGCCGCCGGAGTTTTCGGGGCCGGGCTACTGGCCTCCTTTGCGGGGACGCTCTCCAACGCCCTCGCGGGAAACGGCCAGGAGGTGTTCAACGCCTGCGTGCTGATCATCGCCGTGATCATGCTGGGCTGGCACAATCTCTGGATGGCGAGCCACGGCCGCGAACTGGCACGCGAGATGCAGGCCGTTGGTCAAGCGGTGGCCGCGGGGGAAAAGTCGCTATTGGCGATGGCGGTCGTGGTCGCCGTCGCGGTCCTCCGCGAAGGCTCCGAGGTGGTGCTGTTCCTGTACGGGATCGTTGTCTCGACCAGGACCGGCCCCGCACCGCTGCTGCTGGGCGGCACCCTCGGGGTTGTGGCCGGAGCCCTGGTCTCGTGGCTCCTCTATCGCGGTCTCATCGCGATCCCGCTCAAGCGGCTGTTCTCCGTGACCAGCGTGCTCATCGCGCTGGTCGCCGCCGGCATGGCTGGGCAGGCCGCCGCCATCCTTGCCGGCGCCGACCTGATCCCCGCCTGGGGGTACCAGCTTTGGGACACGTCGTGGCTGCTGTCGGACGCGACGCTGAGCGGCCGCGCGCTGCACGCGCTCGTCGGCTATTCCGACCGGCCGATGGGCGTGCAACTCGCCGCGTACGTCGCAACGTTGGTCATCCTGATAGTCGCGGGCCGCCTCGTCCACCCGCCTCCGTCCAGACACACCGCCGCCCAGCACTAATCCCCTCCGTAGGAGAGCCGCCTTGAGATTTCTGCCAATTATTGCAGCGGGATCGCTCGTCCTGGCTCAGGCCGCCGAAGCGCGCGAATACCCGATCGGTGGCCCCGCCCACGCGCACGACATGGAGATCGCCGCGAATTATCTTGTCGGCGTCGAGATGGCGCCGATGTCGCCCGACATGCCGATGGGCCCCGATGTCATTCACCTGGAAACCGACGTCCATGCCACGGCCGACAATACCTATGGCTTTCCCGACGGGGCCTGGATGCCGTATCTGGCGATCACGTATCATGTAACCAAGGAGGGCACGGACTGGCACGCCGACGGAAAGCTGGTCCCCATGACGGCAAAGGACGGCCCTCATTACGCCACCAACGTCAAGATGGACGGCTCCGGAACCTACATAGTGACATTCCGATACGAGCCGCCCGAGACCAACGGCTTCCTGCACCACACCGACAAGGAAACCGGCGTCCCGAACTGGTGGCAGCCGTTCACGGAGCAATTCACCTTTCAGTATCCACAGACTTGAGGTCGATACCGCGACTCGTCAGCCCTCAATTGCCTCCACCTGCCACTGGCACGGTCCCAGCGACGGATCGGAGCAGAGAACAAGAGGCTGGCCCGTCAGCCGCGCGACATCGGCTCGGGCGGCGGCGTCAGTCGCCAAGGCGCTGACCACCGCTGGGCCGGCGCGGAGCGCGCACGGGCCGGACGCGTCCGGCATGGCATTCGCCACCAGCCGGCGCAGCCCGGCGAGTCCCGCCGCGTGCGGGCCGGACAGCATCTCGTGCAGCGGCGGATGCACACGCGCGCGCACGATCTCGGCCAGGCCGAGCGCGGTGAAGCCGAGCAGCCTCGGGCGCAGCGGATCGGCCGCCAGCGCCGATGCCAGGCCGGGACCGAGTGCCGCGCGGCGGCGGGGCGACAGGCCGGCCCAATCGACGAGGATGGCGCCTGAGAGATTGCGAAGCCGGATCTGCCGGGCGAGCACCGGCAGCGCCGCCGCGTTCAGGGCGCGGTGTGCCGCCCCCTTGCCGCTCCGCACGCCAGCCGCCCCGCCCGTATCCAGATCGATCGCGGTCAACGCGGGCGTGGGGTGGACCGAGAGGCGCCCGCCGCCGGGCAGCGCGACGCAAGAGTCGGCGAGGGCGCCGATCTCCGATTCAAGCGCCTCGTCGAAGGCCGGCCCGCTTGTCGGCGCGATCCGCTCGCCGAGCCCCGGCCGAAGCGCCGCGACCAGGGCCGCGTCATCGGCGCGTACCGGAGCCTTGGGGAAGCGCGCTGCCAGCCGTTCGACCGCTCCCGGACCACGACGCAGCAGCGCGGGACGCCCGGCACCGATGCGCGCCTGCTCCTCGGCCGAAAGCCGCGCGGTGAGGCGCGGTCCCTTGGCGTTCTGCGCGGCACGGGTGACGCGCACGCCGATTACCGCGCCCTCGGTCAACTCGGCCGCGCCCTCGGAGTCAGGCAGGAAACCATCCGGGCCATCAAGTGCGACGAAGGCGCCAGCCAGCGCCGGGACGCGGGCGATCACCCGACCTCGGTGCAGGTCGCCGACGCCGTCGGGAGCACCGGGCCGCCAGACGGCATAGTCGAGCAGATCGTCGCCCTCGCATGCGGCTACCCGCACCTCGCCGGGGCCGCAGGCGGCAAGCACGGTCACATTCACGGGCGCAGCCAGCCCGATCCGCGCAGGAGCTGGGCCGTCTCGAACAGCGGCAGGCCGACCACGTTGGAATAGCTACCCGACAGGAAGCGGACGAACGCGGCCGCCCGTCCCTGGATGGCGTACCCGCCCGCCTTGCCACGCCAATCCTCGGTGGCGATGTAAGCCTCCGTCTGCGCCGCGCTGAGGCGGGCGAAGCCGACCTGGCTGGTTACCAGCCGCTCCAGGCGCCGCCCGTCCGGGGCGGCCAGCACGACGGCGGTCATGACCCGGTGCCGCCGCCCGGACAGCAGGGCGAGGCACGCCCTTGCCTGCGCCGCGCTCTCCGCCTTGGGCAGGATGCGCCGCCCCGCGCCCACCACCGTGTCGGCGGCGAGGACCAGCGCGCCAGGGGGTATTTGGCAAGTCGTGGTGGCCGCTTCGGCCTTGGCTCGGGCGAGGCGCTGCGCATACAGGCGCGGCACTTCCTGCTTGCGGGGAGTCTCGTCGATATCGGGGGCCACGACGTCATCGGGCGTGACGTCGATCTGCGCCAGCAGGGCGAGCCGGCGGGGGCTCGCGGAAGCGAGAACCAGCCTCGGACGGCTCACTTGAAGCGGAAGGTGATCCGCCCCTTGGAGAGATCGTATGGCGTCATCTCCACGTTCACCCGATCTCCGGCCAGCACGCGAATGCGGTTCTTCCGCATCTTGCCGCTGGTATGGGCGAGGATCGTGTGTTCGTTGTCCAGCCGGACCCGGAACATGGCGTTCGGCAGCAACTCGCTCACCGTGCCGGTGAACTCGATCATGTCTTCTTTTGACATCAGCCCTCGTTTACTTTGCTTGTCGGTCGCAACATGAGCACCGGCCAGTGCTGGGTCAAGCGCGCACCTGCTGGGTCGAGCCGGCGTGCGATGCTGCGCGCGTGCGCATGCAGACCCTCGGCCTCCGCCAGTGCGACCGCCGTCGGTCCGACCGCCTCCAGGCCGGCGCGTCCGGCTTGCACCCAGGTGGTGCGTTTGAGGAAATCGAACACCGACAGGCCGGAGGCGAAGCGGGCGGTCCGCCCGGTGGGTAGGACATGATTGGGACCAGCCACGTAGTCGCCGAGCGCCTCCGGGCAGAAGGCGCCCAGGAAGGCGGCGCCAGCGTGGCGGATGCGGGCGAACACCGGTTCGGGGTCGCGCAGCATCAACTGGAGGTGCTCGGGCGCGAGGCGGTTCACCAGGTCCACCGCCTCATTCCAGTCTCGCACCAGGATGATCGCGCCGTGCGCCCGCCAGCTCGCGCCGGCGATGGCGGCGCGCGGCAGGCCCGCGAGTTCGACGGCGACCGCGTCCGCCACGGCGGCGGCAAGAACGGGATCGTCGGCGATCAGGATGGCTTGCGCCGCCTCGTCGTGCTCGGCCTGGGCGAGCAGGTCCACCGCGACCAGGCGCGGGTCATTCGCCGAGTCGGCGAGGATCACAACCTCCGACGGTCCGGCGACGCCATCGATGCCGACCCGACCGAAGACCTGCCGCTTCGCCTCCGCGACATAGGCATTGCCGGGACCGACGATGCGATCGACCGGGGCGATCGTGGCGGTGCCATAGGCGAGCGCCGCGACCGCCTGCGCCCCGCCGACCCGGTACACCTCCGTCACCTCCGCCCGCCGCGCCGCGGCCAGCACCAGCGGATTGAGCGCGCCGTCCGGGCTCGGCACGCACATCGCCACGCGCTCCACGCCGGCCACGCGCGCCGGGATGGCGTTCATCAGCACCGAGGAGGGATAGGCGGCCTTGCCGCCCGGCACATAGAGCCCGACCGCGTCGAGGGGGGTCCACCGCATCCCCAGCGTCAGGCCCGCCGGATCGGTCATGCGCAAATCGGCTGGGCATTGCGCGCGATGGAACGCCTCGATCCGCGTCGCCGCGAAATCGAGCGCCTCGCCCAGCTCTGGGGCAATTTCGGCCACGGCGGCGTCGATCTCGGCGACGCTCACGCGCAGCCGCTCGGGACTGAGAGTCACGCGATCGAAGCGCGCCGTGTACTCTGTCAGCGCCGCATCGCCCCGCGCGCGGACGGCGGTGATGATGCCCGCCACCGCCTGATCGACCCGTTCGGTCGTCTCCCGCGCTTCGGCAAGCAGGCGATCGAACTCGGCGGCGAAGCCCGGCTCGACGGTGGAAAGCCGCCTCACCCGGCCTGATCCAGCGCAGCGCGGAAACGCGCGATCCAGCCGCCGATGACCTCGGGCTGGGTCTTGAGCGCGCTGCGGTTGACGATCAGTCGGCTCGTTACCGGCGCGATCACCTCGGTCTCGATCAATCCGTTCGCCTTCAGCGTGGAGCCGGTCTGCACCAGATCGACGATCAGGCGGGCGAGGCCAAGCGAGGGGGCCAGCTCCATCGCGCCGCTCAGATCCACCACCTCCGCGTGGATGCCGCGGCCGGCGAAGTGGCGGCGGGCGATGTTCGGGTATTTGGTGGCCACCCGCACGCGCGACCAGCGCGTGGGATCGTCGGTGCCGGCGGTCTCCCGCGGCTCGGCCACGGCCACGCGGCAGCGCCCGATGGCGAGGTCCAGCGGGGCGTAGATCTCGGGATAGTCAAACTCCATCAGCACGTCGCCACCGCAGATGCCAAGCTGGGCAGCGCCGAATGCCACGAAGGTGGCGACATCGAAGGGACGGACGCGGACCACATCCAGGCCAGGGTCGCTGGTCGGGAAGCGCAGCCGCCGGCTGCTCTCGTCGGCGTAGTCGGCGGCCGGCTCGATCCCGGCGCGGGCGAGCACCTCGCCGCATTCGGCCAGGATACGGCCCTTGGGCAAGGCCAGGACGAGCGGCCCCGCGATCTCGGGCTCCAGCGCGGCGGCGGCGAACGGGGCGGTCATCTCGGCTCCGGTGGAGGGGGCGCAAGCTCTACACGGCTCTGGCAAATGCCGGAAGCCAGGGAAGGCAATGGCAGACCTGCGCATTGAACGGTCCGGCGGCAGCGACGGCCGCCCGCGCCCGGACGCATGGAGCGGTGCGCATCTCCGTTCCGCGAACCCGTCGAAGCCGGCCGCGAGCAGAACCGCCTACGGCCTGTCGGAGGAGGCGTGGCCCGGGGGAACCGCGGCAACTCCGCCCACGTCACCAGCACGTCCGCCTGGCGAGCCGGTTGCCGTCCAGCGCCATCCGCCACCAGCCATCCTCGTCAGGCGGCCAGCGAATCAACCCACGCCGATTTCGTCAACGAGCTGTTAACCAGGCCGGGTTCTATTCTCGGGCGCAAAACGCCCGAGGGATGAATGGAAGCTAAGAGGGCAGCCGTCGCGCAATCGCGTCGCCAGGAATTGGGTCGGGAACTAACCCGCCGTGCTGTTCAGTTCCTATCTGTTTGTCTTCTGCTTTCTGCCGGCCGCGCTGGCCGGCTTCGCCGCGCTCGCGCGCTTCGCGGGCCGCGCCGCTGCCGCGCTTTGGCTGGTGGGGGCGTCCTTCTTCTTCTATGGCTGGTGGACCTCCAGCTTTCGTCCCCCTGCTGGCGGGTTCGATCGCATTCAACTACGCGGTGGCGCAGCTGATCGGCTTCGCCGGCTCAAGGCCGCGGACTCAGTCCGTCCTGCTTGGGTTCGGCATTGCCTGCGATCTCGCCGCCTTGGTCTATTTCAAATATTTGGCGTCGGTCCTCGGGTTCCTGCGGCTGCACGGGTGGATCGGGTTTACGCTGGAGGACCCAGCGCTGCCGCTCGGGATCAGCTTCTTCACCTTCACCCAGGTCGGCTTCCTGATCGACATGCGCCACGGCGCGGTTCGGGAGAAGGGCCTGCGGAGCTATCTCCTGTTCGTCACCTTCTTCCCGCACCTGATCGCCGGACCGGTGCTGCACCATCGCGAGATGATGCCGCAATTCGCCGCCCCGGCGACGTATCGGCTCTCGGGCGAGAACATCGTGGTCGGCCTGACGATCTTCTCGATCGGGCTGGCCAAGAAGGTGCTCGCCGACCTGCTTTCGGGTATCGCCGTGGCGGGCTTTTCCAGCGCGGACCGGCTTGCGCTGCTGCCCGCCTGGGAAGCGGCCCTCGGGTACTCGCTGCAGCTGTATTTCGACTTCTCCGGCTACTCGGACATGGCGATCGGAATCGCCCGCCTGTTCAATGTGCGGTTCCCGGCGAACTTCAACTCGCCCTACAAGGCGCAGAGCGTCATCGACTATTGGCAGCGCTGGCACATGACGCTGACGCGCTATCTGACGCTCTATCTTTACAATCCGATCTCGCTCCGGATCGCGCGACGCCGGGCGGCACGCGGGCTACCGACAGGCCGGCAGCTATCCGCCACCGGATTCGCCGCGACGGTACCTGGTCCCGACCTTCATCACCATGACCCTCGCCGGGGTATGGCACGGCAGCGGCCTCACGTTCCTTGTCTTCGGCCTGCTCCATGCGACGTATCTCTCGGTCAATCATGCATGGCGAATGTTCCGACCCGCTTCATGGAAGCCCGCACGGGGCGGTGCAGCGACGTGCTGGCGAGCCCTGCTGACCTATCTCTGCGTCTTGGTGGGCGCCGTCGTGTTTCGTGCCGATACGCTTGCCGGTGCGGGCGGCATCCTGTCGGGAATGCTCGGCCTGAACGGGTTCGGTTCGACCGGCACGATGCACGAGCGCACGCTGACCCTCGTGCGCGACTGGGCGCTCATTGGCTTTGCGGCTGCCATCGTGTTCAGGGCACCGAATACCCAGCAGATCATGCGCGATTTCAGCCCCGTCCTGAACACGGTCGCCGGCGGCGGCGGGGCATGGCGACCGAGCCTGGGCTGGGCGCTGGCCTTTGGCTGCCTCGGCGCACTCGGCCTCTTGGGCATCGGTAGCTCCGGCGAGTTCCTGTATTTCCAGTTCTAGCCCGGTGCCACGTTCCCTCCTATCTCCCCGCGCCTATCTCGCAATCGCCGCGTTGGCGGCCGGGTGCATTCTCGCCCTCGCGTGGGGTTGGATCACCCTGATGCCACTTGCCTTCCTCGATCCCGAATACGCGGCCTGGGTCGCGAAGACGGAGATGCTGACGCGCTGCGATCTTGGCGAGGTGATCGTCGTAGGCGACTCGCGGGCAGCCGCCGCCATCTTGGCGGTCCTGATGCCGCGCACCACGAGCAACTTCGCAATGGGCGGCGGCAAGGCGATCGAGGCGCTCAGTGTGGTCCGCCGCGCGCTCGCCTGCCCCAACCCTCCACGCCGCGTCGTGATCTCTCTCAACCCGGCTCAGTTTGTCCACGCCGATCTGTTCTGGGAGCGTACGGTCCGATACGGCTTCCTGGCCCCAAGCGACATCGCCGAGCTGGAACAGACCTCGCGCGAGACGGGCGACTGGTCGATCTACGAGGACGGCCATGGCGACGGCCTCACCGGGCGGGTGCGGGCCGTGCTGTATGAGGTCCACTTCCCGGCGCTGTATTTCGGAACTTTGGCCAAAGGCGGCGTGTTCCTGCGCCTATGGGGCAATCGCCGCGCACTGGCGAACGGACTGGCCTCGCGCGGGCAGTATTTCTTCGGCACGGAACCGGGCTGCGACGAGGTGGCGATCGAAGGCCATCTCCCCACGTTCCAGCCGCTGCCGGTGCTGGATCGCTATTTCGACCGCCTGCTCGCGCTGCTGGCGGCGCATCATGTGCGGGCCGAATTCGTGGCCATGCCCATCAATCGGGAGACCTGGCGTGCGACCCAGCCCGCCATGCGCTCGGGTTTCGCAGCCTATCTGCACGGCTACGAGGCGAAATACCCGAACTTCCACGTCATCGGGCCGACGCTCCTCGCCTGGCCGGATCGCTTCTTCGGCGACCAGTTCTCACATCTCAATCCGGCCGGAGCGCGGCTGTTCAGCGCGCGATTCGCGGCCTGCCTGGACGGCTCACCCGACGCTTGCGCCCTCGACTGGACTGCGATGCCCGCGCAGACTGCGGCTCGCAGCAAGGAGGAGGACGCATGGTCGAGGTTCCCAGCCAGCAGATTCCCGGCGTCTATCACCGCCGCATCGGCGACATCGTCGTCACCGCGGTGAGCGACGGATTCCTCGACGGTACGGTAGAGGTGCTCCAGAACATCACCCCCGACGAGGCCCGGCGGATGCTGACCGACGCCTTCCGGCCGGGCCGGCGCACATCGGTCAACTGCTTCGCCATCCGCTCGGCGGGGCGGCTCGCGCTAGTCGATACGGGTTCGGGCGACTACCTGGCGCCGACCGCCGGCAAGCTGCAAAGCAACTTGGCGGCGTCTGGCATCGACCCAGCGGCGATAGAAACCGTCCTGCTCACCCATATGCACCCCGACCACTCCGCCGGGCTGACCGATCCCGCGAACGGGCGGCGTCTGTTTCCCAACGCCGAGATCGTGGTCCACGAGAACGAGCCGCGGCACTGGGACGACGACGCCGCGATGGCCCGGGCGCCTGAGCGGGCGCGGACGCTCTACTTCCAATGCGCTCGCGAGCAGATCGCGCCCTATCGTGATCGGCTGCGTCCGTTCAGCACGGGCCGCGAGGTCTTCCCCGGCGTGACCTCGGTCCCGCTCAACGGCCACACGCCCGGTCACAGCGGCTACATGATCCGCTCGGCTGGCGAGGCCCTGCTGATCTGGGGCGATATCATCCATGTGCCCGAGATCCAGGTGCCCCGCCCGGAGGTGACCATCGAGTTCGACACCGACCCGCAGGAAGCGGCTTCGGTGCGCCGCCGGACCTTCGACATGGCGGCCACTGATCGGTTGCTGGTCGCGGGCATGCACATCCACTTCCCCGGCTTCGCGCATGTGGTCCGACACGGGGAGGGGTACGCGCTCTTGCCGGAGCCATGGGTGCAGGTGTTCTGAGCTCCCTTTACTCCGGCAGCAGCTCGATCGCATCGCCGATCGCGAACCGCCCGCTCTCGATGACCTCCGCATAGACGCCGAGATCGGCGTGGCCGTACAGGGCGCGCAGTTCCGCCACTGGGCGGGCGTCGCGCTCGGCGGTGATCGGGTTCACCTCGGTCGCCGGGCAACGCGGGATGCGCTTGAGCACGCGCAGCGTGGCGCCGCCGAGCTGGATTTGCCGGTCCACCCAATCGAGCTCGGCCCAGGGTGCGGCGCCGCTGAACCAGACATTGGCGCGAAACCGCCGGCGGTGGCGCCGCGCCTCCACCCGCGCCTCGTAGTCGCGCACGCTGGCGAGCCCGATCAGGCTGACAACCGGCCGGCGGTAATCGCCGAAGACATGGCCCTGGACGTGATGGAAGCGCGGCACCCCGCGAGCTTCCTCGCCGAGGAAGTCGGCCAGGAAGGCGCCGATCTCCTCGCGCCCGCCTTGTGTGAGGACGTTCGCGGTCAATCCGAGGCCGTCCGGGGCGCGGAGGGTGAGCTTTCCGCTGCGGGGCTCAAAAAAAGCACGCAGCCGGGCGGCCCGCGCGTTCTCCATCTGGCACATGAAATTCTGCTTGGGCAGCCACTCTGGCCGATCCGGGTCGAAGCTGGCGTCGCCCTGGGCCAGCGCGAACGCGCGGTCCCAGGGAATGGCGCCGCCCACCTCGACCTCGACCGCCTCCAGAGCTTCGGCCGATAGTCCCTTCACAGGATAGCGATACAGGTATTCGATGCGCATTGGGCTGACCTCTTGCGGTGCAGTCTGCCCTTTCCCAAGTCGTCTGCCAAAGGTCCACCGTCCGTTGCCTCCAAGAGGGACGAGACAGGGTCGGTCGCCTGACACATAGGGACATGCCAATGGACATCGAGAAATTCACAGAACGCGCACGCGGCTTCCTGCAAGCCGCATCGACCATCGCGATTCGCGACTACCATCAGCGAATTACGCCCGAGCACCTGCTGAAGGCGCTGCTTGACGACGAGGAGGGGGCTGCTGCCGGCCTGATCCGCGCGGCGGGGGGCGATCCGAAAGCAGCACTCATCGCCGTGGGGGCCGAGCTTGCCCGGTTTCCGAAGGTGCAGGGCGCGGGTGCCGGCCAGCCGCAATTCACGCCCGAGATCGTGCGGGTCCTCGACGCTGCCCAGCAGGCCGCGACCAAGGCCGGCGACGAGTACGTGGCGCAGGACCGCCTGCTGGTCGCGCTCGCCGCCTCCGACACACCCGCAGCGCGCGCGCTGCGCAGTGCTGGCGCCACTCCGCAGTCGCTGGAGAAGGCCGTCGCCGACATCCGCAAGGGCCGCCGCGTCACCAGTCAGAATGCGGAGGCCAATTTCGACGCGCTGAAGAAATATGCTCGCGACATCACCGCACTGGCCCGCGAGGGCAAGCTCGATCCGGTGATCGGGCGCGACGAGGAGATCCGCCGCGCCATCCAGGTGCTGGCGCGGCGCACCAAGAACAATCCGGTGCTGATCGGCGAGCCGGGCGTGGGCAAGACCGCCATCGTCGAAGGCCTCGCGCTGCGCATTGTCAATGGCGATGTGCCGGAGGCGCTGAAGGGCAAGCGCCTGCTGGCGCTCGACCTCGGCGCGATGGTGGCCGGCGCGAAATACCGTGGCGAGTTCGAGGAGCGGCTGAAGGCCGTGCTGAAGGAGATCGAGTCCGCCCAGGGCGAGATCATCCTGTTCATCGACGAGATGCACACGTTGATTGGCGCCGGCCGCGCCGATGGCGCCATGGACGCGTCCAACCTGCTGAAGCCCGAGCTCGCGCGCGGAACGCTGCATTGCATCGGCGCGACGACGCTGGACGAGTACCGCAAGCATGTCGAGAAGGATGCGGCGCTGGCACGGCGCTTTCAGCCGGTGTTCGTGGGCGAGCCTTCGGTCGAGGACACGATCAGCATCCTGCGCGGCATCAAGGAGAAGTACGAAACCCATCACGGCGTGCGGATCACCGACGGCGCGCTGGTGGCCGCCGCGACGTTGTCCAATCGCTACATCACCGACCGCTTCCTGCCCGACAAGGCGATCGACCTGATGGACGAGGCGGCGAGCCGGCTTCGGATGCAGGTGGACAGCAAGCCCGAGGAGCTGGATGAGCTGGATCGCCGCGTCATCCAGTTGAAGATCGAGCGCGAGGCGCTCCGCAAGGAGAGCGACCCGGCTTCCCGCGATCGGCTTGGCCGGCTCGAGAAGGACCTGGCCGACCTTGAGGAGAAGTCGAATGCGCTGACCGCCGAGTGGCAGGCGGAAAAGTCCAAGGTCGCCGACACCAAGAAGCTGAAGGAGCAGCTTGAACAGGCGCGCAACGAGGTGGAGGTGGCGCAGCGGCGCGGCGATCTGACGCGCGCTTCGGAGCTTCTGTACGGCGTCATCCCCGATATCGAGAAGCAGCTCGCGCAATCGTCGGATGGGCGGCTGGTGAACGAGGCGGTGGACGAGGAGCAGATCGCCGGGGTCGTGTCCCGCTGGACCGGCATCCCGGTGGACAAGATGCTGGAGGGCGAGCGCGCCAAACTGCTGCGGATGGAGCAGCAACTGGAAAGGCGCGTGGTCGGCCAGGACGAAGCGCTGCGGGCAGTCGCCGATGCGGTGCGCCGGGCGCGCGCCGGGCTGCAGGACCCGAACCGGCCGATCGGCAGCTTCCTGTTCCTTGGCCCCACCGGCGTCGGCAAGACCGAGACCTGCAAGGCGCTGGCCGAGTTCCTGTTCGACGACGAGCGGGCGATGGTGCGCGTCGACATGAGCGAGTTCATGGAGAAGCACTCCGTCTCCCGTCTCATCGGCGCTCCGCCGGGCTATGTCGGGTATGACGAGGGCGGCGTGCTGACCGAGGCGGTGCGCCGGCGGCCGTACCAGGTGATCCTGTTCGACGAGGTCGAGAAGGCCCATGAGGATGTCTTCAATATCCTCCTGCAGGTGCTCGACGACGGGCGTTTGACGGATGGCCAGGGGCGGACCGTCGACTTCCGGAACACCATCATCGTGCTGACGTCCAATCTCGGCAGCGAGGTCTTGGCGGCGCAGCCCGAGGGCGAGTTGGTGACGATGGTTCAGGGCCAGGTGATGCGCATCGTGCGCAGCCATTTCCGGCCCGAGTTCCTGAACCGGCTGGACGAGATCATCCTGTTCCGGCGGTTGCAGCGCGCCGACATGGCGGCGATCGTGGAGATCCAGCTCGACCGGCTGCGCCAGTTGCTGGCTGATCGCAAGATCACGCTGGAGCTTGACCGCTCGGCGCTCGAATGGCTCGCTCAGGAGGGCTACGACGCCACCTACGGCGCCCGGCCGCTGAAGCGCGTGATCCAGCGCAGCCTGCAGAACGCGCTCGCCCAGTTGATACTGGAGGGCGTCGTGGGCCAAGGCGATACGGTCACGGTCTCCGCCGGGCCGCAGGGTCTGTCGATCAACGGGCGGCTGGCCGAGGCTGCCTGACCGGCGCCCGGCCCGGAAGCTTCGGCTTCCGGGCCAGCGGCCGCGGCCCCATCGAAAAGATTGTGGCAGGGCGTTGACAGTCGGACCGGCGGAGCATAGATACCGGCTCCCGACGCGGATCACGCGATCCCGTCTTCCGTTCATTGACAACAGCATAGATATGGAAGGGATGCGTTGGCGGCGCTCCGTGGGGTAGTGTTGGTTTTCACTATCTGGCATGGTGTCTGGTGGCAGGCCTGGATGGCTTTGGGCCTGTTTGTTGGATGCCTACGGGGTGTTTTGTTGGCGTGTCTTGTTGATGCGTTACGTACGCTTTGTGGGTGTTGGCTGGGTTGGTTTATGCCTGGCTGACGCGATGGATGGGTTTTGGGTCAGTTCGTTGAGGCCATGGCTCTTGGGTGGGCGATGGCGGAGATGAACCTGAGAGTTTGATCCTGGCTCAGAGCGAACGCTGGCGGCATGCTTAACACATGCAAGTCGCACGGTTGGGGGCAACCCTGGCAGTGGCGGACGGGTGAGTAACGCGTAGGTATCTATCTTTGGGTGGGGGACAACCGCGGGAAACCGCGGCTAATACCGCATGAAGCCTGAGGGCCAAAGCTCGCGAGAGCGCCTGGGGAGGAGCCTGCGTCCGATTAGCTAGTTGGTGGGGTAATGGCCTACCAAGGCGTCGATCGGTAGCTGGTCTGAGAGGATGATCAGCCACACTGGGACTGAGACACGGCCCAGACTCCTACGGGAGGCAGCAGTGGGGAATATTGGACAATGGGCGCAAGCCTGATCCAGCAATGCCGCGTGGGTGAAGAAGGTCTTCGGATTGTAAAGCCCTTTCGGCGGGGACGATGATGACGGTACCCGCAGAAGAAGCCCCGGCTAACTTCGTGCCAGCAGCCGCGGTAATACGAAGGGGGCTAGCGTTGCTCGGAATGACTGGGCGTAAAGGGCGCGTAGGCGGTTCACACAGTCGGGCGTGAAATTCCTGGGCTCAACCTGGGGGCTGCGTTCGAGACGTGTGGGCTGGAGTGCGGAAGAGGGTCGTGGAATTCCCAGTGTAGAGGTGAAATTCGTAGATATTGGGAAGAACACCGGTGGCGAAGGCGGCGACCTGGTCCGTGACTGACGCTGAGGCGCGAAAGCGTGGGGAGCAAACAGGATTAGATACCCTGGTAGTCCACGCCGTAAACGATGTGCGCTGGATGTTGGGCGGCCTAGCCGTTCAGTGTCGTAGCTAACGCGATAAGCGCACCGCCTGGGGAGTACGGCCGCAAGGTTGAAACTCAAAGGAATTGACGGGGGCCCGCACAAGCGGTGGAGCATGTGGTTTAATTCGAAGCAACGCGCAGAACCTTACCAGGGCTTGACATGGGGAGGACGTGTCCAGAGATGGGCATTCCCGCAAGGGCCTCCTGCACAGGTGCTGCATGGCTGTCGTCAGCTCGTGTCGTGAGATGTTGGGTTAAGTCCCGCAACGAGCGCAACCCTCGCCTTCAGTTGCCATCGGGTAGGGCCGGGCACTCTGAAGGAACTGCCGGTGACAAGCCGGAGGAAGGTGGGGATGACGTCAAGTCCTCATGGCCCTTATGTCCTGGGCTACACACGTGCTACAATGGCGGTGACAGAGGGAACGCCAGGTCGCGAGGCCGAGCCGATCCTCAAAAGCCGTCTCAGTTCGGATTGCACTCTGCAACTCGGGTGCATGAAGGTGGAATTGCTAGTAATCGCGGATCAGCACGCCGCGGTGAATACGTTCCCGGGCCTTGTACACACCGCCCGTCACACCATGGGAGTTGGCTTGACCTTAAGCCGGTGCGCGAACCTGGCAACGGGACGCAGCCGACCACGGTCGGGTCAGCGACTGGGGTGAAGTCGTAACAAGGTAGCCGTAGGGGAACCTGCGGCTGGATCACCTCCTTTCAAGGACCTGCCCTGAGGTTCGCATGGCTGTGGCCGTGCGGGTTTGGGGCGGGATCGAGCGTCCGGCGGAGGCCGGGCGCGGCTTGGCCTGGCGTTGGGTGCCGTGTCGGCGCCGCCAGCGTATCCCTTCCCCGCGATGCAGTCCTCGGCCGCCGGTCGCCGGTTGTCGAAGGCGGCTGTCGAGCTTTCGGCCTGCTGTCTGGGAATTGGCGACTGCAGGCTGTCGACGGGCTGGTAGCTCAGCTGGTTAGAGCACACGCTTGATAAGCGTGGGGTCGGAGGTTCAAATCCTCCCCGGCCCACCATCACTGATCGGGTATTCAGCGCCTCGATTACGGATCGCCTCGATCAAGGATCACTGGGGACGTAGCGATCACTGGGGACGTAGCTCAGCTGGGAGAGCGCCTGCTTTGCAAGCAGGGGGTCGTCGGTTCGAACCCGATCGTCTCCATGGTTTGCGCGTCTGCATGGTTTGCGTCGTTCGGCGTATCGCGGGAAGTGTGTTGGATCGGCTCGGCCGTTCTGGGGACAGGTGCCCTGGGGGCGGCGGGGCCGCGTGGCGTCTCCGGTGGGGGCGCGTGGTCTTTGGCAGGGTGAATTAGGTTTTGGTGCGTCTCTGGGTCTGGCGGTCGCATGTCTGACCGGAGGTCTGGGCTGCCGCGGCGTGAGCGGTGGTCTGGTCTCCCGCGGCTGGCTGGGTTCAGGGACGAGATGTGCTGAGTGAGAGATCACCAGAGGGGTCGTCCGCGGCGGTCAAGGCCGGGGATGGTTCCTGTGCATGGTGACGGCTCCGTTGCGAGACGGATCCGGACGGGTTTCCATCGAACGAGTTCGATGGGGCCCGGATGATCTCGAGCGCGAGAAGGGCATTCGGTGGATGCCTTGGCACCAGGAGGCGATGAAGGACGTGGCACGCTGCGAAAAGCCACGGGGAGCCGCGAGCAGGCGTTGATCCGTGGATGTCCGAATGGGGCAACCCACCCCGCGAGGGGTACTGTCATCTGAATTCATAGGATGGCGGGGCGAACCCGGGGAACTGAAACATCTCAGTACCCGGAGGAACAGACATCAACAGAGATTCCGCGAGTAGTGGCGAGCGAAAGCGGAGCAGGCCAGTGGTCGATTGGCGGGAAGCGGAACGGTCTGGAAAGGCCGGCCGGAGCGGGTGACAGCCCCGTACGCGTAAGTTCCAGTTGATCCTTGAGTAAGGCGGGACACGTGAAATCCTGTCTGAAGACGGGGGGACCACCCTCCAAGCCTAAATACTCCCTGGTGACCGATAGTGCACAAGTACCGTGAGGGAAAGGTGAAAAGCACCCCGAGAGGGGAGTGAAAGAGACCTGAAACCGGATGCCTACAAGCAGTCGGAGCCATCGCGCGTTAGCGCGTGTGGTGACGGCGTACCTTTTGTATAATGGGTCAGCGAGTTTCCGTTCGTGGCGAGCTTAAGCCGCTAGGCGAAGGCGCAGCGAAAGCGAGTCTGAACAGGGCGCAGATCCCGCGCGCTTGCGCGCGGGGTCGTCCAGTCGCGGGCGGAAGACCCGAAACCGAGTGATCTAGCCATGGCCAGGCTGAAGGTGGGGTAACACCCACTGGAGGGCCGAACCCACGCCTGTTGAAAAAGTCGGGGATGAGCTGTGGCTAGGGGTGAAAGGCCAATCAAACTCGGAAATAGCTGGTTCTCCGCGAAATCTATTGAGGTAGATCGTCATGTGTTTACCCTCGGGGGTAGAGCACTGGATGGGCTAGGGGGCCCCAAAGGCTTACCAAACCTAACCAAACTCCGAATACCGAGGATGGGCCCCATCGAACTTGTTCGATGGGAACCCGTGTATAGCGTGGCAGACAGACGGCGGGTGCTAAGGTCCGTCGTCGAGAGGGAAACAGCCCAGACCGCCAGCTAAGGCCCCCAAATCGTGGCTAAGTGGGAAAGGATGTGGGAATTCCAAAACAACCAGGAGGTTGGCTTAGAAGCAGCCATCCTTTAAAGAAAGCGTAATAGCTCACTGGTCTAGCAGAAATCCCGCGCCGAAAATGTAACGGGGCTCAAGCCACGTGCCGAAGCTGCGGAGCGCGTCGCAAGACGCGTCGGTAGCGGAGCGTTCCGTAGGCCGGCGAAGGGAGCGGGGTGACCCCTCCTGGAGGTATCGGAAGTGCGAATGCTGACATGAGTAGCGACAAACAGGGTGAGAAACCCTGTCGCCGAAAGTCCAAGGGTTCCTGCGCAAGGCTAATCCGCGCAGGGTGAGCCGGCCCCTAAGGCGAGGGCGAGAGCCGTAGTCGATGGGAACCAGGTCAACAGTCCTGGGCCTGCTGGAAGTGACGCACGGGAAGGCGTGTCCGGGCTTATCGGATTGCCCGGGCTGCGGCCCCGTTCCGGGAAACAGCTCCAGCGTAGAGACCGTACCCGAAACCGACACAGGTGGACTGGTAGAGCATACCGAGGCGCTTGAGAGAACGATGTCGAAGGAACTAGGCAAATTGCTCGCGTAACTTCGGGATAAGCGAGACCCGTTTCCGGGCAACCGGGGGCGGGTGGCACAGAGCAGGGGGTGGCGACTGTTTAGTAAAAACACAGGGCTCTGCGAAGTCGAGAGACGACGTATAGGGTCTGACGCCTGCCCGGTGCCGGAAGGTTAAGGGGAGGGGTGCAAGCTCCGAACCGAAGCCCCGGTAAACGGCGGCCGTAACTATAACGGTCCTAAGGTAGCGAAATTCCTTGTCGGGTAAGTTCCGACCTGCACGAATGGCGTAACGACTTCCCCACTGTCTCCGGCATCGGCTCAGCGAAATTGAATTCCCCGTGAAGATGCGGGGTACCCGCGGTCAGACGGAAAGACCCTATGAACCTTTACTGCAGCTTTGCAGTGGCATCAGAAGGGCTCTGTGTAGGATAGGTGGGAGGCTATGAAGCCGGGGCGCTAGCTTTGGTGGAGCCACCCTTGAAATACCACCCTGAGCTCTTTTGATGTCTAACCGCGACCGGTCAGCCCGGTCCGGGACCCTGCATGGCGGGCAGTTTGACTGGGGCGGTCGCCTCCCAAAAGGTAACGGAGGCGCGCGATGGTGGGCTCAGGCCGGTCGGACATCGGCTGCTGAGTGCAATGGCACAAGCCCGCCTGACTGCGAGAGCGACAGCTCGAGCAGAGACGAAAGTCGGCCATAGTGATCCGGTGGTCCCGCGTGGAAGGGCCATCGCTCAACGGATAAAAGGTACTCTAGGGATAACAGGCTGATCTCCCCCAAGAGTCCACATCGACGGGGAGGTTTGGCACCTCGATGTCGGCTCATCACATCCTGGGGCTGGAGCAGGTCCCAAGGGTTCGGCTGTTCGCCGATTAAAGTGGTACGTGAGCTGGGTTTAGAACGTCGTGAGACAGTTCGGTCCCTATCTGCCGTGGGTGAAGGAGACTTGCGAGGCGCTGTCCCCAGTACGAGAGGACCGGGATGGACGCACCTCTGGTGCACCGGTTGTCGCGCCAGCGGCACCGCCGGGTAGCTATGTGCGGACGGGATAACCGCTGAAAGCATCTAAGCGGGAAACCCCCCTCAAGACCAGGTCTCCCCGAGGGCCGTGATAGACCATCACGTCGATAGGCCGGATGTGCACGCGCGGCAACGCGCTCAGCTAACCGGTCCTAATCGCCCGACAGGCTCGAGATCAAACCCACCCCTCAGGGCCAGCCGGCCATGATCGGCTGAGCCCATGCACAGAAATCATCCCCGGATCGCCCGGGACCCACACAGCACACACACCAAAACCTGCCATCCCGATCCCTGATCAGCGGGATGGGCTGGACGACCTGGTGGCCATGGCGGGGAGCCCGCACCCGATCCCATCCCGAACTCGGCCGTGAAAACCCCCAGCGCCCATGGTACTGCGGCCCAAGCCGCGGGAGAGTAGGTCGCCGCCAGGTCCTCCAACCCACCCCCCGATCCCCGGGTCAAGCCCGGGGACGGCGCCCATACACCCACGCGGGGTGGAGCAGCCCGGTAGCTCGTCAGGCTCATAACCTGAAGGTCACAGGTTCAAATCCTGTCCCCGCAACCAAAACTTCCCCAAGCCAAAACAAACCCTAGCCCGCCTACTCGGCGGGCTTTTTGCTGT
>CAWHMO010000008.1:0-62123 GCA_963830565.1 uncultured Pseudomonadota bacterium | reverse complement strand
CGAGCGGACCTCGGCCAAGCAGCACGGCGCGAATTTAAGACGGTGTGAAGCAGTTCACTGACGCGATCCGCGGGATCGCTAACCTTGGCCGCATTCGGGACTGAAATGCTGCCAGGCGAAGGCGCGGATCATGACAGGCTTTGTGAACAGCAACTCCATCGATCGCGCCATCGCGGGACATCGGCACCCCTGGGCGCAGACAAGCCTGTTGCTCGCGGCGACAACAGCCGCCGTGATCGCCTATGCGCCATTGGCGAGCCAGATGGGCTATGGCGAGCACGGCGCCCCGGTCATGCTCGCGATCCTGGCCGCGTCCACGGTCTCCAGCATCGTGAGATTCGCCTTCTCCGCCCTGTGCGGGGCGCTGCTGTTCCATCTCGTGCGAGACCCGGTTCAGGCCATGCAAATCCTGATCGGGTGCAGCATCGCGATCCGGTCGCTGAACGTGTGGTCGCTGCGCGGCTCGGTTGACTGGCGCTCGCTCTCGCGCCTTCTCGCGGGTGGTCTCCTCTCCCTGCCGTTCGGCGTTTACCTCCTCCTGCATCTGCACCACGCGGCCTATCCCAAGTTCCTGGGCGTGTTCCTCATGGCCTATGGCACGTTCATGATGTTCCGCCGGCCGCCTGTCATCCGGAGCGGCCAGGCAATCGGCGATGTCGCCGCCGGCCTTTTGGGCGGCCTGGCCGGCGGACTTGCTGGCTTTCCTGGAGCGTTCGCAACGATGTGGTCCGGCTGCAAGGGATGGGACAGGGGCCGGCAACGGGCGGTGGTCCAGCCGTTCAGTCTCGTCATGCAGGTCGTCACGTTTTGCGCGATCCAGCTCGCGGCGCCGCGCGGGGCGCATGGCTTGTCGATCAGTCCGGAGATACTGACTCGCCATTCCCGCGCTGCTCGGCACATGGTGCGGGCTGTCGCTGTTCCGCATGCTGACTGACCGGCAGTTCACGATGGCGAGGAACGCGCTGCTGATGACGTCCGGCGCCGGACTTATCGTCTGACTGGAATGGGATCTCCCCGACCAGAGGCTGGCTTGGCCCGAGCACCCGCGTCTATGCTGCTCGCGTGAAAGACGTGGGGGTCGGCCGAGCCTCAATACCGCTTGGATGACCGCAAGGGGAGGGAGAAACCGATGCCGCATCCGACACGCCGTGGCCTGCTGGCAGGCTCCGCCGCCCTGCTCGCCACGCCGGTGCGCGGGCAGGCGCCGAGCGGCGTCAAACCGCGCGTCACTGTCATCACGCAATGGTCCGCCGGCAGCGACGGGGCCGCGATCTCGGCACTGGGCAAGGTGTTCGAGGAGCATGGCGGGATCTGGCAGCACAACCCGGTTCCCGGCTTCACCACCGAGATGATGAACAAGCTGCGGGCGCAGATCCTGGCGGGCGACCCGCCGGCGATCTCGCAGCTCAAGGGGCCGGAGATCGCCGCCTGGTCCAAGATCGCGCCAACCGTGGACATCACTCCCTGGGTGCAGGCGGCCGGATACGCCGCCAAGGTGCCGGCGGAGCTGGGCAAGACCTGTCAGCCGGGCGGGCACTGGATCGCGCTGCCGCTGCAGATCTACCGCATCAACACACTGTTCATGTCGACCAAGGGAATGCAGCGCGCCGGCGTGTCCAAGGCCCCCTCGTCCTGGGCCGAGTTCAACGAGGCGGCGGCGAAGATGAAGGCCGCCGGGATGATCCCGCTCGCCAATGGCGGCGCCCGCTGGGACGACGGGATGAAGTTCGAGATCGCGCTGGCCGGCATCAGCCCGGAGGTCTATCGCCGCGCCCTCATGCAGCTCGACACCGGTGCGCTGCGCGGCAAGGAGGTGCTGGCCGCGTTCGAGCAGCTGCGCAAGCTCGCCAGCTGGATGAGCCCCTCGATCGCGGCGCAGGGCTGGCAGGTGAACGTGCCCGCCTTCATGAAGGGCGACATGGGCATGGTGCTGATGGGCGGCTGGGCGCAGGGCAACCTGATGCGCGCCGGCGCGACCGAGGCCGATTTCAGCAGCGGGCCGGCGCCGCAGGAGAGCGGGCCGCCCTGCTTCGACCTGAACGCCGATTCCTTCATGTTCTGGCAACAGAAGGCCGCCGACCTCAAGGCTGGGCAGAAACTGTTCGCCGAGGTGGTGATGATGCCGGGCACGCAGGAGATGTATTCGAAGATCACCGGCTCGATCCCGGCGCGCACCGATGTGGATTTGTCGGCCAAGGGCTTCACCGACGGCCAGCGCGACGCGGCGCAGAATCTGCGCGCGGCGATCGAGCAGAAGCGGGTGGTGCTGAGCCTCGCGCACAACATGGCGCAGCCGAACCAGATCACCGCCGCGATGATCGACGTGCTGACGGAGTTCGTCCACGACAGCGCCATCCCGGCCGCGGAGGGGCAGAAGCGGCTGGTCAGCGCCGTCGAGAACGCGCTCTGAGGCGCGATGCCGGACGATGAGATCGCGAGCTGGCCCGGCCAGGGTTCGGTCCTCGTCCGGGCGCCGGCCTGCCTGGCGGGGCCGGCTTGGCGACATCCTGACGCAGCTCGCGATCTGGGTGCCGCTGCTGATCGCCGCCGGGCATGTGCTGGTGTTCACCGCCTGGACCGGCTGGGTCTCCTTCACGCCCTCCACCTTGCTGCCTGAATCCGGCTGGGTCGGGCTGCGCAATTACCGGGCGATCATGCGCACGGCCAATTTCCAGGTCGCGTATGTGAATCTGGTGATCTACGGCTTGGGCTTCGTGGTGCTGACCATGGCGCTCGGGCTGCTGCTGGCAATCCTGCTCGATCAGCGGGTGCGTGGGGAAAACGTGCTGCGCACGATCTTCCTCTATCCCCTGGCGGTCTCCTTCGTCGTGACCGGCACGATCTGGAGCTGGCTGCTGAACCCCGGCCTCGGCGTGCAGAAGCTGGTGCGCGATTTCGGCTGGACCGGGTTCCGCTTCGACTGGATCGTGGAGCCGGACAAGGCGATCTACACGCTGATCCTCGCCGGCGCCTGGCAGGGGGCGGGCTTCGCGATGGCGCTGTTCCTCGCCGGGTTGCGCTCGGTGGATGCGGATCTGGTGAAGGCGGCGCAGATCGACGGGGCGGGGCCGTGGCGGACCTATCGGCGGGTAGTGCTGCCGACGATCTGGCCGATCTTCGTCACCGTCCTGGTGATCCTGCTGCAATTCGCCATCAAGACCTTCGACCTGGTGCGCGCGCTGACCGGCGGCGGGCCGGGAATCTCCACCATGCTGCCGGCGCTGGTCGTCTACGACTTCATGTTCCAGCGCAGCGAGCTTGGCCGCGGCGCCGCCGCCGCGGTGCTGATGCTGCTGTCGCTGCTGGTGGTGATGGCGCCGTACGGCATCTATCTGCGCTGGCGCCGGCGGCGGGAGGCGCGCGCGTGAGCGCCCCCGCCTGGATGCGGACCGCGATCTATGCGGCGCTGATCGTGCTGGCGGCGCTGTTCCTGGTCCCGCTCGCCGTCGCCGTGCTGAACTCGGTGCGCACCGGCCAGGAGATCGCTTCGACGTCGATGATCGGTTGGCCGCGCGGGCTTGCCCTCGGCAACTACGCGCAAGCCTGGGACCGGTTCTGCATGGCCGAGCATTGCTGGGGGATCGAGCCCTACATGCTCAACTCGCTCGAGATGACGATTCCGGCCACGATCCTCTCCACCCTGCTCGGCGCGATCGCCGGCTATTCGATCGCGCTGTGGCGGTTTCCGGGCGACCAGCTCGTGTTCGGACTGGTCACGCTCGGCATCTTCCTGCCCGAGCAGATGAAGCTGATCCCCTGGGCGATCGTGCTGCGCGACCTCGGGCTGAGCAACACCATCGCCGGCCTGATCATGATCCATGTGGTGCAGGGGCTGAGCTTCACGACGCTCTTTTGCCGCAACTTCTACATCGGCATCCCCCGCGACCTGCTGCGCGCGGCGCGCGTCGATGGCGCCGGGTTCTTCCGGGTCTTCTGGCGCATCGTCCTGCCGCTGTCGCCGCCGATCCTGGTGGTGTCGGTGATCTGGCAGTTCACCGGCATCTGGAACGAGTTCCTGTTCGGCGTGACCTTCACCTCCGGGAGCGGCCAGCCGGTGACGGCGGCGCTGATCGCGCTGAGTGCCGCGGTGACGACTGAGCCGCAATACGGGGTGCAGAGCGCCGCCGTGCTGATCGCCGCGCTGCCGACATTGCTCGTCTATCTGTTCGGCGGACGGTATTTCCTGCGCGGGCTTACCGCCGGCGCGGTGAAGTGAGGGAGGATGGCCGCGCTCAGCATCCGCCAGCTCGCCAAGCGCTTCGGCCACCATGACGTGCTGAAGGGGATCGAGCTTGAGATCGAGAGCGGCGAGTTCGCCGTGCTGGTCGGCCCCTCCGGGTGTGGCAAGTCCACCTTGCTCAACATCATCGCCGGGCTGGAGCGCCCGAGCGCCGGCACCGTCGAGATCGGCGGGCGGGTGGTGAACGACGTGGCGCCGAAGGACCGCGACATCGCCATGGTGTTCCAGTCCTATGCGCTCTACCCGTCGATGACGGTGCGGCAGAACATCACCTTCGGCATGGAGTGCCGGCATGTGCCGCGCCGCGAGCAGGACGAGGCGGTGGCGCGCGTCGCCCGCCTGCTGCGGATCGAGGAGCTGCTGCGGCGCCGTCCGGCGCAGCTCTCCGGCGGCCAGCGCCAGCGCGTCGCGATGGGGCGGGCCTTGGTGCGCGACCCGCTGCTGTTCCTGTTCGACGAGCCGCTGTCGAATCTGGACGCCAAGCTGCGCGTCGAGATGCGCATGGAGATCAAGCAGCTGCACCAGCGCATCCAATCCACGATCGTCTATGTCACGCACGACCAGATCGAGGCGATGACCATGGCGAGCCGGATCGCGGTGATGCATCTGGGCCAGGTGCAGCAATTCGCCGATCCCGACACGATCTATAACCGCCCGGCCAACCTGTTCGTGGCGCGCTTCATGGGCTCGCCGCCGATGAACACGGTGACGGCGCGCATCGTCGCGGATGGCGAGGCGCTGGTTGGCGTGATCGGCGCTGGCCGGCCCGACGCGGTCCGCCTGAAGCTGTCGCGGCCCGGCTTGCCGGCGGGCTTGCCGGGCCGCGAGATCGTTCTCGGCATCCGCCCCGAGCATATCGCCGAGGAGAACCGTCGCTTCGGCGAGGAGTCTCCGCTGACGGTGGAGGCGCCGGTGGAACTGGTTGAGCCGATGGGGGCGGAGACGGTGGTGCTGCTGCGTCTTGGAGGCGAGGCGGTGCTGGGCCGGGTCGCTCCGGACGTCCGCCTCGCGCCGGGGAGCACTGGCCGGTTCGCGCTGGATACGCGTCGGCTCTGCCTGTTCGATCCTGGCACCGAACAGCTGATCGGGTGAGTGCCGGGGCGGCTGACCTACCCTACGAGAGTCACAGATCGCACCCGGACCGCTCAACTCCCTCTCCGCCCGCTGGGGCGGAGAGGGCCGGGGTGAGGTGGGGGAGACTCCAGTTCGCGGAGCACGCGCCGCAAGACCCCGCCCAAGTTCTCGATCACCTCGTTGTTCCAGAACCGGATGACGCGATACAAGTGCGCCGCGAGTTCGGCCGACCGCGCCGCGTCTTCCTCCCATTCCTCGGCGTGCTGATCGCCATCCAGTTCGATGACCAGCTTGCGCGCGGGGCAAGCGAAGTCGGCGATGCGCCGCCCGATCGGATGTTGCCGGCGGAACTTCCAGGACAGCGCGGTCTCGCGCAACGCACGCCACAGGCGCCGCTCCACGTCGGTCGCATCGCGACGCAGCTTGCGCGCGATCATGGTTCGCGTCCGCAGGGTCATCGCGGCATGTCCCCATTTCACCCCGACCCTCTCCGCCCCAGGGCGGAGAGGGGGGCCGCGTGATCTTGCCGGGAGTACGGGAAAGAATGCGTGAATGCCATAGGGCTTGACCCGCGCATCCAGCGCAGGTCCGGCTTCACGGCGCGGCACGCGTCGCGTATTGTGGGACATGTGTCGCTGCTGGGCCGGCCGACTTGGCGGGCTGGCGTTGATCTTGATGCTGGCGCCGTTCGGCACTCTCCAGGCCCGAGAGGGACCGGAGGTGGTCATCCTCGTTGTTCCTCGTCCTGTCCTCGTCGCGCCGCCGGTGGTGGTCCGGGAGCCGGTCCTAGTCCCCTGGCCCCCGCCCGTGCCCGGGCCGGTGTTGCCCCGAACGCCGCCTCCGCGCGGGCAGTGCTACGCTGGGGCGACGATATGCCCTCTGGAGCGGAGCAGCCTTGTCGGCAGCCCCTGTAGCTGCACGACCGCGACCGGGCGCGTGGAGGGACGGGGCCTTATTCCGCCAAGCTCGACTCACGCCTCGCGGCAAGATTTGCGCTCGGAGCGAAAGGGCTGAACGGGCCCGCTCCGCTCGCCGCTTACCCCGGCTCCAGGGCCGTGCGACAGGCGACATTCGTCCCGGACTTCTGCAAGCAGCAAGCTGTTGACATTGCTGGGCAGGAGGGACGGTGCGGAATTCTTGCGTTTCGCACGGGCAGGCAAGTGGCGACCGGGGATACCGGCAGACCGAAGGCTGATGGTTCAGCCTTGCCCGCGGATCGATTTGCTCGACGAGGCGGTTTAGACTGTTCAGCGGTGACGGAGCATCGGTCATGAACACCAGTCCCACCCAATGAGCCGATTTTGGAGCAGGCTGGTTCACGACTTGAGGCCTTACGTGCCGGGCGAGCAGCCCCGCGCGTCAAATCTGATTAAACTTAACACCAATGAAAGTCCGCTCGGGCCGTCGCCGCGGGCGTTGGAAGCTATCCGTGCCGCAGCGGCAGATACGTTGCGCCTTTATCCGGACCCGCAAGCAACTGCGTTAAGTGTCCATCCGGGATCATAGTGTTTGCTGGCAGAGTCTTCTGATCATCACGCGAACGGAGGCCCAGCGCAGGAAGGCGAGTGCGTTGCGGTTGAGGCACTCCCAGTCTTTGGCGAGGCGGCGACAGCGGTTGAGCCAACCGATCGTCCTCTCGACGATCCATCGCTTGGGCAGGACGACGAACTTGCGGGCATCGGAGCGCCTGACGATCTCCAGGTTGACCCGGCGGCACGCCGCCTTCAGCCCAGCTTGGAACTTCGGCCCCTGATAGCCGCTGTCGGCGTAGAGCTTGAGCAGGAACGGGAATAGACCGAACAGGGCGCCCATCAGCAGCACGCCACCGTCGCGATCCTGGACATCGGCGGCGTGGACGATGGCTTGCATCAGCAGACCTTGCGTATCGACGAGGACGTGCCGCTTCTTGCCCTTGATCTTCTTGCCTGCGTCATACCCCGACGGATCGACCGAGCGCCCCCCTTTTCCGCACTCTTGACACTCTGGCTGTCGATGATTGCCGCCGAGGGACTTGCCTCGCCCCTCGTCTTGCCATTCCATCCGGCTGCGCCGAATGGAACCTTTGGCAAGCCTCGCCCGGCCTGCTCGCGGCACTGGACATAGAGCGCGTGGTGGATGCGGTCGAGCGTGCCCTCGTCGTCCCAGCGCCGGAAGTAGTCCCACACTGTGCTGCGCGCCGGCAGGTCCTTGGGCAGCGCCGCCCACTGGCAGCCCGCGCTCAAGATATACAAGGCCCCGTTGACGACCTCGCGCACGTCCACCGTGCGCTTGTTGCCGCCACGCTTGGCGGGTGGGATCAGCGGCTCGATGAACGCCCACTCCGCGTCGGTCAGGTCACTCGGGTAGCGCAGCTTGCTGCGGTCGTAGCGGCCGCGGTTCTCGGTCGTCCACACTCTGCGCCCCTCACGGATCGGCCCCCTGCCACCGGACCACAAGCAACTCAGATGACGCAAGATGTTCCCAGATGGACACTAAGGTCCGAAGCAGGACCGGCGGAATAGATTTTCAGGCCGCCACCCGGCAGGTGGGTCCGTGCCCGGCCGCGACGTGGCCTGCCTCGGTGGCCGCGTCCCGGAAGTATTGCAGCACGAACACCCGCACCGCGCTGGTGCGTCCGCCGCGCTCGCGCTGGCCGTCGATGCCGCGGATCAGGTCGTGGATGCCCCGCCCCTCGCGGTCGCAGATCTCGCCCAGGGCGTCCCACAACTCGGGTTCCAGCCGCATGCTCGTGCGGCCCGATCCGGCGACGACGTTGCGGTTCACAAGCCTGCTCCGGGGCATGGTTCTCTCCTGCGACGATTTCCACGGACAGACAATCACACGCATGTTAAGAGAGCGTTTCTCGCAGCGCGAAACGTAGCTCAGATCGGGAGCGGCCCGGCCTTCATGCGCTCCATGGCGAACCGGCTGGAGACGTTGCGCAGCGGAACGGCGGTGATGAGGCGGCGGTAGAATCCGTCATAGGCGGCGATGTCGGGAACCGCGACATGCAGCAGGTAGTCGACATCGCCACTCATGCGCCAGGCATCGACGACTTCCTCCATGTTGGCGATCACCTCGGCGAATCGCGCGAGCCACGTGCTGGAGTGATCGGCCGTCTCGACCTCGACGAACACCGACACTGGCAGGCCGATCTTCTCCGGGTCGATCACCGCCACGCGCCCGGTGATGATGCCCGCCTGCTCCATCCGTCTTATGCGCTTCCAGCAGGGCGTCGGCGTGAGCGCGACCCGCACGGCGATGTCGGCCAGCGAGAGCGTCGCGTCCGCGCTCAGCAGCCGCAGGATCTCGCGATCCACGCGATCCAGCTCCTTATCGGCTGACATTCAGCACTCCCTCGCTCCGGAGGCCGTCCATACCGCGCGACCGGAGAAAATCCTACTCCTTACCCACGCCGTGCTCCTCCGGGGTGCGCAGGGTCAGGGCCAGCGCGTGCAGCCCGCCGGTAAACTCCGCCGCCAGCGCCTGATGCACGGCCCGCGACCGCGCGACCCGACTGAGGCCACGAAACGCATCGGAGACGACCAGCACCGAATAATGCGTCTCACCCTCGGGCCGCGCCCCGGCATGGCCGGCATGCTGGGCGCTGTCGTCCACGACGCGCAGCACTGTAGGCGCGAAGGCCTGCTGCAAGATAGTTTCCAGCCGGGCCGCCCGGCTCGCCGCGGATGCATCCATCGCCGGCATATCGGGTCTCCATGAGGCGGCCCCAACCGGGCATTGCCATCCGGAGCGCGCGGCGCACATAAGCGCATCATGACCCGACGTGCCACCCGACCCCGGGCCTATGCACCCGACCCGGCAGCGCCAGGCCGGCCCTGCGACATGCCCGGATGCGGTGCCATGGGCGAGTACCGGGCGCCGAAGTCGCGCACCAGCCTGCGCGAGTATTGGTGGTTCTGCCTGGAGCATGTCCGCGCCTACAACGCTTCCTGGGACTATTATCGCGGCATGAGCCCGGCGCAGATCGAGGTGGAAACGCGACGCGACACTTCCTGGCAGCGGCCAACCTGGCCGCTAGGCCGGTTGGGCGCTGCGTCCTCCTGGGAACAGGAGGTCCGCGATCCCCTGCACGTGCTCGCCGGGCGGCTGCGCCGGAAGAAAGGCGCCGACCTCCGCGATGCAAGCCACCAGGCGCCGACAGAATTGCGGGAGCCTCTGGCCGCGCTCGGCCTTTCCTGGCCGCTCACGCTGGATACGCTGAAGTCGCGCTACAAGGAGCTGGCCAAGGCCAACCACCCGGATACCAACGGGGGCGACCGCGCCGCCGAGGAGCGGTTCAAGGCGATCAACCTGGCCTATGCCGCGGTCCGTTCGCGGCTCTCGCAGGACCCCGAGTTTGCCGCCGCGGGCTGAAGCGCATCCCACCGTCGCGCGTTTGACAGGTTGGATGCGCGGCTTAAACTCGATCGGGAACAAGCAGGATACGCTGGCTGATGAACAAGATCGCCGCACTGGCCGATATTCGGCCCACCTCGGCCATCGACCTTCCCGATAGCAAGGTGGTGGCCCGCGAGGCGTTCGGCATCGAGACGGACATGGTGGCCCCGGCCTTCTCGGTGCGTACCGAGCACGTTCCGGACATCGATCCGGCCTACAAGTTCGACCGGGAAACCACGCTCGCGATCCTGGCCGGCTTCGCCTTCAACCGACGCGTGATGATCCAGGGTTACCACGGCACCGGCAAGTCCACGCATATCGAGCAGGTAGCGGCGCGGCTGAACTGGCCGTGCATCCGCGTGAACCTCGACAGCCACATCAGCCGCATCGACCTGATCGGCAAGGACGCGATCGTGCTGCGCGACGGCAAGCAGGTGACGGAGTTCCGCGAGGGCATTCTGCCCTGGACGCTCCAGCACGCCTGCGCGCTGGTGTTCGACGAGTACGACGCCGGCCGGCCGGACGTGATGTTCGTGATCCAGCGCATCCTGGAGGTCGAGGGCAAGCTCACCCTGCTCGACCAGAACCGGGTGATCCGCCCGCATCCTTCCTTCCGCCTGTTCTCGACCGCCAATACTGTCGGCCTTGGCGATACGACGGGGCTGTATCACGGGACGCAGCAGATCAATCAGGGCCAGATGGACCGCTGGAACATCGTCGCGACGCTGAACTACCTGCCGCACGCGTTGGAGACCGGGATCGTGCTGGCGAAGATGGGCGAGGAAGGAAACGCGCCCGGCATGAAGAAGCGGGTGGAGGCGATGGTGGCGCTGGCCGACCTGACCCGCGCCGGCTTCATCAACGGCGACATCTCCACGGTGATGTCGCCGCGCACCGTCATCACCTGGGCCGAGAACGCGCGCATCTTTGGCGAAGTGGGCTTCGCCTTCCGCATGACCTTCCTGAACAAATGCGACGAGGCCGAGCGGGCGACCGTGGCCGAGTACTACCAGCGCTGCTTCAACGAGGAGATTCCGACGGGATTGATGGGACGGAAAGTTTGAGTACCATCCAGGCGCATCTCAAAGGACTTTTGCCATCAGCGGCTGACGTCACCTCCGCGAAAGCAGGGGTCCAGGCGGCCTTCCCAGATCGTGCCTCACGCCTGGAGTTCCGCCTTCGCGGGAGTGACGGAGACCAGAAACCTTCAGGCGCATTCCGGTGAGCGGTTCCAGCAAGGACAACACCCGCGCCGAGGAGTTCAAGCGCGCCACTGCCGGCGCACTGCGCGCGATCGCCGAGCAGCCCGATGTGCAGGTGAATTTCCAGCCCGGCCCTTCGGGCGTCTCGGGCAAGCGCGCCCGCCTGCCCCTGCCAACGCGCACACTCCCCGCGCCCGAGATGGCGAAGCTGCGCGGCGCCTCCGATGCCATCGCGCTGCGGCTGCGCCACCATGACGATGCGGTCCACACCGCGCGGATGCCCTCCCGGCGCGAGGCCAAGGATGCGTACGACGCGCTGGAACAGGCGCGGGTCGAGGTGATCGGCTCGCGCCACATGTCCGGCATCGCCGCCAACCTGCGGTCCAAGCTCGCGGAGGAATGCGAGGCCGAGGGCTACGACCGGATGACCCGGAAGGACCAGCTTCCGATCTCCGCCGCGCTCGCGCTGCTCGCGCGCGAGCGGATGTCGGGCGAGAAGGTGCCCGAGCCGGCGCGGCGCGTGCTCGACCTCTGGCGCGGAACGCTGGGCGAAGGCGCCGAGGAGGCGCTGGCCGAACTCGGCCGCACCCAGGCGGATCAGCGCGCCTTCACCCGCGCGGCCCGCAAGCTGCTCGCGGCGCTCGAATTGGCGGAGGCGGAGGCCGACGCCGAGCCCGAGGAGCAGACCGAGGAGGGAGAGGAAGGCGGCGACTCCAGCCAGCAGGACAATCAGCCCGAGGGCGAAGGTCAGTCCGAATCCGATACCGAGAGCATGGTCGGCGCCCAGCCCGACGAGATGCAGGGCGAGGCGGCCGATGACGAGGGCGAGGATAGCGAGGAGGACGCGGCCATCGCCGAGGGCGACGACCGCCCTGGTGGCCCGCAGCCGCGGCGCGAGCGCCCCAACCCCGATCACGACGCGATCTATCGCGCCTATACGCGCCTGCACGACGAGGAGGTCGCGGCCGAGGATCTGTGCGACGCCGACGAGCTCACGCGGCTGCGCCAGCAGCTCGACCAGCAGCTCCAGCACCTGCAGGGCGTGATCTCCAAGCTCGCCAATCGTCTGCAGCGGCGCCTGATGGCGCAGCAGCAGCGATCCTGGGAGTTCGACCTCGACGAAGGACTGCTCGATGCTGGGCGGCTATCGCGGGTGGTCACGAACCCGCTGCACGCGCTGTCCTTCAAGCATGAGCGGGAGACCGAATTCCGCGATACCGTGGTGACGCTGCTGATCGACAACTCGGGTTCCATGCGCGGGCGCCCGATCACGGTGGCGGCGATGTGCGGCGACATCCTGGCGCGCACCCTGGAGCGGTGCGCCGTCAAGGTCGAGGTGCTGGGCTTCACCACGCGGGCCTGGAAGGGCGGGCAGAGCCGGGAGAAATGGGTGCAAGACGGCAAGCCGCGCAACCCCGGCCGTCTGAATGACCTGCGCCACATCATCTACAAGGCCGCCGACTCGCCTTGGCGGCGCGCGCGCAAGAATCTCGGCCTGATGCTGCGCGAAGGGCTGCTCAAGGAGAACATCGACGGCGAGGCTCTTCTCTGGGCGTATCGACGCCTGGTGGTCCGACCCGAGCACCGGCGCATCCTCATGGTCATCAGCGACGGCGCGCCGGTCGATGATTCCACCCTGTCGGTCAATCCCGGCAACTACCTGGAAAAGCATCTGCGCGAAGTAATCCGCGAAATCGAGACGCGCGATCAGGTCGAGCTGATCGCCATCGGCATCGGCCACGACGTCACCCGCTATTACCACCGCGCCGTCACCATCGTGGACGCGGAGGAACTGGGCGGCACGATGATGAAGAAACTGACCGAGCTGTTCGACGAGGATGCCGGCGAGGCGTGGGCGCGGGCCGCGATGGAGCGCGCGCCGCTGGTCGCCTGAGAGGTACTTCACCCTCCCGCCCGCTAGTACCCGGAATCGTCGAACGGTGAAACGCATCGCCGAGGCTGTCATCGCGAGCCGCCTCTGGGCGGCGTGGCGATCCAGGCGGGCGACCCAGATGGGCGACACGGTGCGACGGGCCTGGATCGCCACGGCGCTGCGCGCCTCGCGATGACGGTTTCAGCAACTCATCGTTCACCGATAGGGAGTACTAGGGGGCGGGAGAGTGGGACATCTCCGCACGGGCGACCGGGCGATCAGGCTTCACCGAAGAACGGCAGCACGGTCCGCTTCCAGGTGCTGTTCACGACCATCGCCGTTCCCATGTAATAGGCGCAGAACGCCGCCGCGAAGAGCAGCGCGCCGCCGGCGGTGGCGATGGGGCCGACCGTGGTGACGCCGGTCGGACCGATGTTGAACTGTGTGATCCCGACCAGCGTGTAGCTGCCGACGAGGGCCCCCAAGGTGGCCACCATGAGTGCATTGCGGCGCAGCGCGGCCAGCATCAGGGCGAGCGAGATGAAGCCGAAGGAGCAGTTCAGCCAACCCAGCATCGCGTAGGTTTCCGGCCCCTCTGGAATCAGGCCGGAGGCTTCGAACAGGAGCGTGAAGCCGATCATGGTGTTGAAGGCTCCGTAGCAGCAGAACGTGCTCGCTGACAGCGTGTTGGCGCGCCGGAACGCATACAGGCCGGCGATGAACTGAGCGATCCCGGCGAAGAAGATCAGGACAGGCGCAAGTGTGATTTCCGCCGTGGGCGCCACGAAACCGCCGAACACGGCGCCGGCCATCCAGGTCCCGGTAGCAAAGCCGAAGAGCGCGAGCGTCGCCGGCTCGGCCATCGTCGCTGATGTCCGCCCTTCCAGAGCCTCGATTTCCGGGTCCGGCAGGCGCGAGACGACCGGCCCCGCCGAGGTCCAGGATTGATGCTGCTCAACGAGCCGGAAATCCCTGAACTCGGTTATGTCTGCCATGATTTGCCTCCTCCGAAGAGCGCGCAACACGGCCCCGCTCCGCGCGTGACGGCGGGCTCATGCCGGGCCGCCGCGCCCGCAGGGGCGCTGGGCGTCTGATCGCGTTAAGGATCAGGGGACAAGCCGAGTTTGCTCCCGCCGCCTCAGAAGTTTGCGAGTAACATGAAGGCTTTATGGACTGCGGAAGAAGGCGTCGGCGGCACTCCGATGACTCTGCTTGCGGGCAATGTCGGCCTCCACCCGGGCAATCTCCTCCCGCAATTCTCCGATGTAGGCGTGCAATTCCTCGATGCTGAGGCTGTCCAGGACAAGCCGCGTCAACCTGGCCGGCCTGCGCGGTTCCGCCGCTTCGTCTTCGTTCACATCCGCCTCCAATCCGCGCCGAAGCGCCCTTGACCTGCCGTGGGTCGACGGTCATATGCAACCACTGCCCCGCTGTCGCGGCGCGTTCCCTTCATCCTCGCGCGAGGCGCCCCGGATCGAACGGCTGACGGCGCGCGGGCCTGAAGGTGATATATCATGGCCCTGCCCCTCATGCCGAAGGCCACCGCCGTGTGGCTGATCGAAAAGACCGCGCTCACGTTCACGCAGATCGCGGAATTCTGCGGGATGCATCCGCTCGAGGTCCAGGCCATCGCCGATGGCGAGGTAGCTCAGGGCATCGTCGGCTACGACCCGGTAGCCAACGGGCAGCTCTCGCCGCAGGAGGTGAAGCGCTGCGAGGCGGACCCGAACGCGCGCCTGCAGATGCTTCCGAGCAACCTGCCGCAGCCGAAGCGGTCGCGGGGTGGACGCTACACGCCGGTCGCAAAGCGAAACGACCGGCCGGATGCCATTGCCTTCTTGCTGCGCACCTACCCGCAGCTCACGGAAATGCAGGTCGCGAAGCTCCTGGGCACCACCAAGGAGACGATCCAGAAGGTGCGCGAACGGTCGCACTGGAACAGCGCGAACATCAAGCCGCGCGACCCGGTGATCCTGGGCCTGTGCAGCCAGACCGACCTGAACGCCGCAGTTGCGGCCGCCAACGAACGGCTGGAGCGGGAGGGCCAGGTGGTCCCGCCTCCCCCCCCGCCGCCCGAGGCCGACGAGGCGGCCTAGACCACGGCCCCGTGTTCGCGGAGGCGCTCGATCTCTTCCTTTACCCGCAGCTTCTCGATCTTGAGCCGGGTGAGGGTCTCGGTATCTGGACGTGGACGCTGGTCCTCGTCCGATATCCGGATCTCCAGCGCGGCGTGGCGCTCCTTGAGGGCGTCGAGGCGGGTCTGCAAGCTCATTTCCCCTCCTGTGGCTCGGGCACGGCGAGCAGGGAATGCGGCTCGCGTACCGGATCACTGTAGCCAACCTGACATGTGGCGTGCATCTCAAAGCTCAACCCTGGCGGGCAAGCCGCGCAAGATGCCGTGCTGTGGTGAGCACATTCACGCCAGATTATTTCACGAATCATGCTGACCGACCGCGACTCCCTGCTCCGCCGACTGCACGAACTCCGCAGCGAGCACCGCGACCTCGACACCGTGATCGCGCGGCTCGCCGAGCAAGGCTCGCTGGACCAGATCCAGGTGCAACGGCTGAAGAAGCGGAAGCTGATGCTCAAGGACGAGATCGCCTGGCTGGAGAACCGGCTCATCCCGGATGACATTGCCTGACATGACAGACGCGATGGTCGCGCCAAGCCCTATTTCCGCGGGCCCTGCTCCCGTGGTCGGCATCATCATGGGCAGCCAGTCTGACTGGGTGACGCTGCGGCACGCGGCGGACACACTGGCGCGGCTGGACGTGGCGACGGAGGCGCGCATCGTCTCCGCCCACCGCACGCCGGACCGGCTGCGCGATTATGCCGCGACAGCGCGCGCGCGGGGCTTGCGCGTCATCATCGCCGGCGCCGGCGGGGCGGCGCACCTGCCGGGCATGTGCGCGGCGTGGACCTCGATCCCTGTGCTGGGCGTGCCGATCGAGAGCCACAGCCTGAAGGGCATGGACAGCCTGCTATCGATCGTTCAGATGCCGGCCGGAATCCCGGTCGGCACGCTGGCGATCGGCCGCGCCGGGGCGGTCAACGCCGCCCTGCTCACCGCCGCCATCCTCGGGCTCGGCGATCCCGGCCTTGCCGAGCGCCTGGATGCCTGGCGGGCCGCGCAAAGCGCGTCGGTTGCCGAGATCCCGAGCGACGAACCGACCGAGGTGCCATGACCTTTCCGCTGCCGCCCAACGCCGTGATCGGACTGATCGGCGGGGGCCAACTCGGCCGCATGTCGGCGCTGGCCGCCGCCCGGCTCGGGTATCGCTGCCACATCCTGACGCGCGAGCCGGACAGCCCCGCGGCGCAAGTCTCGCACGGCGTCACGATCAGCGACTATGCGGATCCGGTCAGCTTGCGGGCCTTCGCCGCGGCGGTGGATGTCATCAGCTTCGAGTTCGAGAACGTCAGCGCCGAAGGGCTGGAGTTGCTCGCCTCGCTCAAGCCGGTGCGCCCGGCGCCCTCCGTGCTGCGCGTCAGCCAGGATCGGGCGGTCGAAAAGCGGTTCCTGAACCAGGCCGGCGTGCCCACTGCGCCCTGGGCCGCGGTCTCCAGCCTTGAGGAGCTGCGGCAAGCGGTGGCGCGGATCGGGCTGCCGGCTATCCTGAAGACCACCCGCTACGGCTATGACGGCAAGGGCCAGGCGCGGTTGACCGGGCCGAACGATCTTGCATCGGCGTTTGAAAACCTCGATCCCAAGCCGCTGATCCTGGAAGGTTTCATCGATTTCGCCGCGGAGATCAGTGTTATCGTCGCGCGTGGCGCCGATAGCGCGATAGCCGCGTTCGACACGGTGGAGAACCGTCATCGCGACCACATCCTCGACCTCACCTTCGCCCCGGCGCGGGTGCCGACCTCGGTCGCGGCGGAGGCGCAGGCGATCGGCCGGCGCGTCGCCGATGCGCTGGAGGTCGTGGGGCTGCTCGCGGTGGAGATGTTCGTCGATGCGCGCGGTCGCGTGCTGGCCAACGAGATCGCGCCGCGCCCGCACAATTCCGGCCACTGGTCGATCGAGGCCTGTCCCGCGAGCCAGTTCGAGATGCACATCCGCGCCATCGCCGGCCTGCCCCTGCCACCGGCGGCGCGGCACGCCGATGCGGTGATGCGCAATCTGGTCGGGCCCGAGGATCTCGCGCTCTGGCCGGAGATCCTGTCCACGCCCGGCCTGATCCCGCACCTGTACGGCAAGGCCGAGGCCCGGCCGCGCCGGAAGATGGGCCATGTGACGCGGCTGTTCCCCAAGGGGGGCCTGCCGGGCGAGCATGGGGTAACGGCGGCGCTAGGCCCGCTGGCGCGGTAACGAAGACGAACGGCACCAAGCCTCGCCCGGTCAGCGGGACGGCTGAGCTATTCAGAGGCAGACACGCCCGGCCTCGGACGGCTTCTCCGGGAGTGCCCGGACCGTCTCACCGCATCGGGCGCCCGCAGCGACGATAACCCCGCGCCAAGCGCAGCGGGTGATGCATCGCCCAGGATCGCACCCTGCACGACGAACCCCAGCAAGAGCGACAGCAGCGCCTTGCTGACCGCGTCCGGGTCGGCGTCGGCCTGGATCATCCCCGCCGCGCGCCATCGCTCGGCCAGGCGCGCGAGGCGGTCGCGAAAAGCACGGTAGAACCCTCCTACCGTCTCGCGCAGGCGCTCGTTGCGCTGCGCCTCGCTCCAGCCGTGGATGGCGATACGAGCCAGGCTGAATCCTTCCCTTTGCGTGTGGCTGGCGATGATGTCGGTCATCTCGCGGACCAGTTCGGGCGGGTCGGACGGGGGATCACGGTCGCAGATGTCGTCCAGGATGCCACGGAGCGCCGACAGGGATGTCGTGACCGCGGCCTCGATCAGCGCCTCCTTGCTCGAGAAATAACCATAGACGGCGCCCGCCGACAGACCCGAGGCGCGGATGATGTCGTCCATCGTGGTGGCGTGCAGGCCCTCGCGATCAAAGCAGGTCCAGGCAGCGTGAAGAATCTCCGAGTGGCGCGCAGCGCGCCGGGCATCAGTGATACGGGGCATGGTGCCTTCTAAAGAGAACGCTCCCTCTTGATAAGCTCGGTGCCGGAGTGTAAAGACAGTCCTTGTTCTCTTTATGAACCGACGGAGAGTCCGATCGTTTCGGATTTGCTCGTCGTAGCGGCCGGTGCTGTCTCGGACTGGCGATCGCAGCCGAGCTGGCGCGCTACGGCGTCTGTGCGCGGATCATCGACCCAGACGGCGCCCGTGATTTCGACGCCGTCCAGCCCGCAAGGAAATCGGCCATGATCGCAAACAAGGAAGCGACCCGTCCTTCAGCTCTGGAGCTGCTCGCGGACGGCGTTCGAAACAAGGGGACCGCCTTCACCGCGGAGGAACGCGAGAAGCACGGCCTTGTCGGCCTGTTGCCCGAAGCGGTCGAGACGATCGAGCGACAGGTGGAGCGAGTAATGCTCCACCTCGATAGCAAGACCAGCGACCTGGAGCGGTATGTCTACTTGGTCGGCCTCTGCGACCGGAACGAGACGCTGTTCTACAAGGTCCTGATGTCCGACCCGGCGCGGTTCCTGCCGATCGTCTACGACCCGACCGTAGGGGAGGCGTGCGTGAAGTTCGGTCACTTGTACCGGCGCGCGCGGGGCATGTACATCTCCATCCGGCACAAGGGGAAGGTGAAGGAGATCCTGGCCAACTGGCCTGTGAACGACGTGCGCTTCATCTGCGTCAGCACCGGCGGACGCATTCTGGGACTGGGCGACTTGGGCACCAATGGCATGGGCATCCCGATCGGCAAGCTCCAGCTCTATACCGCCTGTGCGGCGATTCCACCCGACGTGCTTCTGCCGATACTTCTGGACATCGGCACGACCAACAAGGCCCTGCTTGACGATCCCCTCTATCTCGGTACGCGCCAGGCGCCGCCCGAGCCCGAGGTGCTGGACGCGTTCGTGGACGAGTTCGTGCAGGCGGTCCAGGAGCTGTTCCCGCATTGCTGCATCCATTTCGAGGATTGGAAGGGCACGGATGCGATCCGGCTGCTTGCGAAGTACGCCGACAAGATCCTCTGCTACAACGACGACATCCAGGGCACGGCGGCGATCACCATTTCCGGGCTGTCTACCGCGCTGTCCATCAAGGGCGAGGCCTTGAAGGATCAGCGCGTGCTGTTCCTTGGCGCCGGGTCGGCCGGGATCGGCATCGGCAACATGATCGTCTCGGCGATGGTACTTGAGGGTCTTTCTAAAAGGGCGGCTCAGGAGCGTGTATCGATGTTCGATGCCGGCGGCCTGCTGGAACCGTCGCGCACCGACCTGTCTCCGTCCCAGAAGGTGTACGCGCACCCACACCCACCGTCCGACGACCTCCTGGCCGCAGTGGAGTCGCTGAAGCCCACGATATTGATCGGCGTCAGCACCGTCGGCGGCACGTTCACCGAGCCCGTGGTCAAGGCCATGGCGAAGCTGAACGAGCGGCCCATCATTTTCGCATTGTCCAATCCGACAGAGAAGGCGGAATGCACGGCCGAGCAGGCCTATCGCTGGACTGACGGAAAGGTGCTGTATGCCGCGGGCGTGCAGTTCGGTGATGTGACGCTTGGCGGCAAGACGTTCACGCCGGGCCAGGCCAACAACTTCTACGTCTTTCCGGCAGTGGCGCTCGCCGTCTACGCCACGCGGGCGAAGCGTATCACCGATGCGGTATTCATCGCCGCGGCCCAGGCCACGGCAGCGCAGGTCACGGACCACCAGCGGGCCCGCGGCTTGCTGTTCCCGCCACAGCGGGATGTGCTGCGGATCGAGATCAACACGGCCGTGAAGGTCGCCCGGATGATCTTCGAGGCTGGGCTCGCGCAGGTGCCGCAGCCGGATGATCTGGTGGATTGGCTCGGAGGGCTGGTCTACCGGCCGGAATACCGGCCGCTGGACAGGGAGGCCTGACCATGGCTGGCAGCAGCGCACACGCAATGTAGGCCGTGCCGATCCGGATCACAGCCTCCCTCTGAGGTGACGGTTCCTTTCCGTCTGTTTGTGCCAATCCTGGAGATGGCCGATGAACCCAGATGTCCTCGTGGTCGGCGCCGGCCCCGTCGGCCTCACGATGGCCGCCGAGCTGGCGCGCTACGGCGTGTCGGTCCGGATCGTCGACAAGGCCGCCCAGCGCACCGACAAGTCGAAGGCTCTCGTGCTCTGGAGCCGCAGCCTGGAGCTGATCGACCGCATGGGCTGCGGCGCGTCGTTCGTGACGGCCGGCCTGAAGGCGACCGCCGCCAACATCATTGCCGGCAGCCGCCAAGTCGCCCATGTCCGCCTGGATACGGTCGAGACGCCGCACCCTTACGCGCTCATGCTCCCCCAGAGCGAGACCGAGCGCCTGATGGAGCAGCATCTGAACGCATGCGGCGTGCAGGTGGAGCGGCAGGTCGAGCTGGCGCGTTTCGTCCCCGATGCCGACAAGGTGATCGCCACTCTGCGTCGCGCCGACGGTCGCGAGGAGACGTTGGAGGCCGCATGGCTGATCGGCTGCGACGGCGCCCACAGCACTGTCCGTCATGGCCTCGGGATGCAGTTCGAGGGCGATACGCTGCCGAGCGACTGGATTCTCGCGGACGTTCATCTTGCTGGCGTGCGCTCGAAGCCCGACGAGCTGGACATGTTCTGGCATTCGGACGGCGCGCTGGCGCTGTTCCCGATCTCTCCCGGACGTTACCGGGTGCTCGCCGATGTCGGTGACGCGCATGGCGATACGCACCGCGCGGACCCAACGCTTGGAGGAGGTCCAGGCGCTGCTCGACCGACGGGGACCGGGCGGGATCAAGGCATCCTCGCCGATATGGCTGGCCTCGTTCCGCATCAACGAGCGCAAGGTGGCCGATTATCGCGCCGGCCGCGTGTTCCTCGCAGGCGACGCCACCCACATCCACAGCCCTGCCGGCGGGCAGGGCATGAACACCGGGTATCCAGGATGCCTGCAACCTGGCCTGGAAGCTGGCGCTGGTCTGTCGTGGCCTGGCCGGCCCGGAACCGCTGCTCGACAGCTACAGCATCGAGCGCAGCGCCGTTGGCCGTCAGGTGCTGGCCAACGCCGGTCGCCTGACCACGCTTGCGGTGCTGAGGGGCGGCGTGTTGCAGGCGGTGCGCAATCACCTCGCCTCGCTGGTATTCGGCCTGTCGCCATTCCGCAGGACCCTGGCGAACACGCTGACGGAGCTTGCGATCGATTACCCCGAAAGTCCGCTCACCCAGCGCGGCCGACACAGCCACTCTGGCCCCGCAGCCGGAGAGCGCGCGCCGGTGCGGGACGCGGACCATCCGGTGGGCGCCGGGAACACGCCGCGTTTCGCGCTGTTCGCGCCCGCGGGCGCAGCATCGGCTCGGCTGATCGCCGGTTACCCCGACCTTCTCGAGCCGGAAGCCCGAGCCCCGTTCGGTGACGGCGGCATCTGGCTGGTCCGGCCGGACGGCTATGTCGCCATTGCCGCCGGGCGCGACGCCTGGGCCGATATCGGCGCCTATCTCGATCGCCTCACCGACGCCGGGCAGATCTGACCGTTCCTATTTCCTACCCGGAGCGGTCGGGATGACATTCCGCTTCCTGCACTCGACGCACGACCAGACGCCCATCTCCATTTCGCAGATCGGGCTCGACCTGCGCGTCAGCATGCCGCTCGACGCAACCGGCGGCATGTTGACCTTCGCGGGATGAGGGCATTTCCGAGGCGAATGCGAGCATCAACAATTCCGCTTCTCAGGGACCGCTATGCGCGACCTGGCCGCGGATCTCGCCGCCGGGGTGCTCCTTCGTATGCACGTTCACGTACCACTTGTTCGCCAACAGATCATTCATCTGCTGATCGGTCAGCGTGGCCTTGCCCTTGATCGGGCTGGTCAGCGGCTGCTGCAGCGGCACCACTACCGGGGCATTGGCGCCCGGCTGTGCCGGGCCGTGAAAATGCGCCGCCGTCGCCGGGCCAGTCAGGCCCTGGTAGGTGACGGTGTAGGTCAGCTCCTTGGTGCTCCGGTTCAGCGTGCCGCCCATCTTGCCGCTGCCCTGGGTCTGGTTCGCTGGAACTTCCTGGGTCCCGTCCATGGTGGCATGGAGCTCGATAGGCATCTCATCGGCGAGCACGCTCGGCAGGAAGCCGAACGACATCGCGCAGGCGGCTGCGACTAGCAGAGTGCGGCGGATCATGTTTCCTCCTCTGGAAATAAGCTCAGCCCGACGGCAGGATCGCGATCTTCGTATCGTTCACGAACGCCTTCGGATCCTCCTGGCCGGGATTGCGGAACAGGTCGCGATCGATGATGACATGACGCGTTGGCGTCGTCTTCTCGCAATGCTCCTTGATGAACACGCCGCCGATCGGCTCCTCGTCCGTGGTCGGCTGGCCTTCCGTGCAGGACCAGCCGTTCTCGCCGTAGCGGGCCCTGGCCTGCAAGCCGAGCAGGAAGGCCTTCTTGTGCATGTAGAGCGGGGCTTTCGGATCGGTCACAATCCGCAATCCGTCCACCTGCCCGTCACTGCCGATTAGCAGCGAGATCAGCGCCGGATGGCCGCCGACCCTTGTGCCCTCGTGGCTTTCGTTGACGCGCGACATCGGGTCCGTGCTGTTGTCGTAGCGGAACCGGACCTCGCGCCGGCCGGACGCATCGGGCGGGCACTGCCCGTAGTCCCGCCAGCCCGCGAGCCCCTGGCCCGGAGCGGCCGCGCAGGAGAGGTCGGTGTAACCCGAGCGTGGCAGGTCCTCCACCTTCATCCCCACGCGGAACTCACGCAGGTCGTTCGGCGCGGCGGCATGCGCTGGCAGAGCAAGGAGGCAGGCCGCGAGCGCCGCGCCCAACAGCGGGAAGGCGGCCCGGGAACGGATGGCGGGTCGGCGCATGCTCAGCCACCTGTCTTGTAGACGTCGCACACCCGCGAGTTTTCGCCGAAGAAAGCGGTGCAGTCCGCATAGTTCGGCTCTCCCTTCCCCTTGAGGTGGGCGATCACGTAGTCGGCAACTAGGTCGATCTCCTGGGGCCGCAAGAACGTGGTAGGCGCCTCCGGGGGCATCATGGTGCCAACATCCTGCTTCGTCAGCCCGTAGCAGTGCTTCTCGTCATAGGCGCCGCGCAGGAAATAAGGCATACCCGTTCCCGGGCGGCCGCAGCTCACGGTCTCGATGATCTGCTCCCGCGTGAGCTGCGTCTTCCGCAGCGAGAGCGCGTCGCCGCCGTAGCCTCCGCCGCCGTTGCCGTGCCACTTGTGGCAGCCCGCGCATGTCGTCCTGAACACGCGCTTGCCCCCGTCGGTCGCGTCCGGCGCCGCTTCGGTCTGGCCATGGGCGACACGGATGGTCCCCGCGCCCACAAGACAGGCGAGGAGGAAGGCGCCGAGAACGAGAGATCGTGCTGGCATCGCTATGGATCATCCCTGAAACGGGACGGGTCCCGCCCTGCCGGACGGGACCCTTGGACCGAGCCCGTCTACGAGAGGGCGAACACGTAAAGAGTTGAGCTCGGCTGTATCTTCTTCAGCTCGGGCGTCGAGTCGACGAACCACTTGTCCCAGGCGCCGCCCATACCGACCAGGACGGCAATGTACTGCTTGCCGTCGACGGTAAAGGTCATCGGCGGCGCGTTGACCCCACCGCCGGTGTTGAACTCCCACAATTTCTGCAACGACTTCGCGTCGAGCGCCATGACCGGACCCGAGGGATCGCCCGCGAACACGAGGTCGGGCGTTGTCAGGATGCCGCCGAGCATCGGGAAGTGCGTTTCCGCCTTGCCCGCGATCTTGCCGGTCGTGACATCGACCGCGGTGATGCTGCCGGTGATCCTGAATGGCTGGCTCGGCCCGCCGCCGGTGAAGTTCTCACGTGCCTTCCACGAGCCGGGAATTGTGTCCTGCTCGGTGATCCGGTTGCAGCTCTCGATCACCGGGATGTACCAGAGATGCAGGTTCGGGTTGTACGCGGTGGGCGGCCAGTTCTTGCCGCCCATGTTACCCGGGCAGATATCCGTCACCTTCTTCTCGCGCGAGGGCGTGGCGTCCGGATTGTAGGTCTGCACGTCCTTCTTCGGGTCGTACTCGACCGGCTTGCCCGTCTCAGCATCCACCCCCTTCGTCCAGGTGAGCTTCTTGACGAAGGGCACGCCCCAGACGAACTCGCCGGTATTGCGATCGACTGCGTAGCCGATACCGTTGCGGTCGGCCTCCAGCGCCAGTTTCTCGGGCTTGCCGTTGACCTGCGTATCGACCAGCACGTTTTCCGCCACGCTGTCATAGTCGTACGGGTCGTTCGGCGTGTGCTGGAAGTGCCACTTGATCTTGCCGGTGTCGGGGTCCAGGCCGAGCGAGCTGTCGGTGTAGAGATTATCGCCGGGCCGATACTGGTTGTCCCAGTCAGGCCCTGGATTGCCCACGCCCCAGACAAGGGTGTTTGTGGAGGGGTCGTAGCTGCCCGTCACCCAGGTTGAGCCGCCGCCATGCGCCGCCGCGTCGTAATTGTCCTTCCAGGTCTCGGAACCGGGCTCGCCCTTCGCCGGGATGGTGTAGGTGCGCCAGACTTCCTTTTGCGTCTTCAGGTCGGTCGCCGCGATCCAGCCGCGTATGCCGTACTCGGCGCCCGCGACGCCGGAGATCGCCATGCCTTTCACGATTAGCGGAGCGCCGGTGATGACCTCGCCCTTGTCGGGATTGGCAACCTGACGTTGCCAGGCGACCTGCCCGGTGTCCTTGTTGGTCGCGATCAGCCGTCCATCCAGCGTGTGGGAGATGACCATGTTGTCCCACAGCCCCACACCCCGATTGTCCACGCCGCAGCAGGCGATGGCGCCCGCCCAGTCATGGTCGGTCTTGGGGTCCATCTTCCAGACGAGCTTGCCCTGCCCGCCATGCGCGTCGATCTTGTAGACTGAGCCCCAGCCATCGGTGACGTAGAGGAAGCCGTTCTCGGCGATTGGCGTGCCCTCCAGCCCCCCATGCGTCCAGATGCCGCCGCCCTCGATGCCGCCGAGCGGCATGGTCCAGGCCACATGGAGGTTCTTCACCGTGTCGCGGTTGATCTGGTTCAGCGGCGAGAACCGATGCGCCGAATAGTCCTTGTGATGCAGCAGCCAGTTGCCCTGCTCCTGGTCCGCGTTAAGCAGCCGCTCCGACGTGACGGAAGACTGGTCCTGACCGGCGTTCTGGCTGGTCTGGTTCTGGCTGGCCGGGTTTTGGGTGGCCTGATTCTGGGCATGAGCGGGCATGCTCGTGACCCCGGCGCCGACGCCGCAGGCGAAGACAAGAGCGGTGCTCCACAGCAAAGCGCTACGCAAGGACAACATTTTGCGATTCCCCCACCATTTTAGGATGTTGCGCCGATCCTTCCGAGATAGCGGCACGCGTGTCAATGCCAGCACGAGCGGAACGGTTCGGCTGCAACCGCCGCGCGGCGCCGAGCAGGCGAGAATCTTGATCTGAACTATGCCGCGGCCGCCACCGCATGACCGCCGGACAGGCGGTAAATCCGATCCAGCCGCTCCACCCCGGTCAGCCGGTGCGCGATCAGGATGATGCTACGGCCCTGCGCCACTTCGTTGAGTGTGGCGAGGAAGGCACGCTCAACCTCCGCATCGAGGCCGGCGCATGGCTCGTCGAGGATCAGGATCGGCGCGGGTGAGAGCAGAACCCGGGCCAGCGCCAGCCGGCGTCCCTGCCCGCCCGAGAACCGCGCCCCGCCCTCGCCGACCCACGTATCCAACCCATCCGGCAGCCCGCGCACCACCTCGCCGATGCGCGCGGCGTCCAGCGCGGCCCACAGCGCCGCCTCGTCGGCAGCGGGCCGAGCGAGCAGCAGGTTGGCGCGAATAGTGTCGTCGAACAGGTGCGTCGCCTGGCCCAGCCAGCCGATGCGGGCGCGCACGTCCGCCGCCGCCAGGGTCGCGAGGTCCACTCCGCCCAGCAGCACGCGTCCGGCCTGCGGAGCCGCGAGCTTGAGGGCAAGCGCGGCGATGGTGGACTTGCCGGCGCCCGACGGGCCGAGCAGCCCGACGCGGGCGCCCGGCGGCACCTCCAGGCTCAGCCCGTCGAAGACCAGCTTGTGATCCTCGCGCCAGCGGAACCGCACCGCCTCGAACCGCAGCGCCGTGCCGGAAGGTGGAGGCTCCGGGTGGGCCGGGTCCGGCACCGGGGCGGGGGTCTCGGCCGCTTCCAGCACGCGCCGGGCGGCGGCGGCGGCGTGCCCGGCCAGAGCCCCCGCGCGCGGCAGGCCGCCGACGGCCTCGAACGCCGCGATGCTCAGGAACACGGCGGCGACCGCTCCCGCCGGCTTGGCACCGGCCGAGGCCAGCACCGCCAGCACAGCAGCCTGGGCGCAGAGCAGCGCCCCGGCGCCGGCCAGCGCGGTGCGCCGGGAGACCTCCCGCTGCGCGCCGAGCAAGGCCGCCTCGCGCGCCTGCACGGCGGCCAGCATCCGCCCCTCGGCGCCGAAGGCGCGCACCTCGCGCAGCCCGCTCAGCGCATCCAGCGCGACGATGCGCAGGCTGCCTGCCGTGTCCGCCAGCCGGGCTCCGGCAGCGGCCGTGGCGCGCGCCGCCGTCCAGGGCAGCAGGAACGCGGCGGCAGCGAATAGCACCGCAACAACGGCGGCGAGGGCGGGCGCGCGTATCCCGAGCAGAACGGCCAGCGCCGGCAGGAGCAGACACGCGCCGGCCAGCGGCACCAGGATGCGAAGGTAAAGCCCATCCAGGGCCTCCACGTCCCCCACCAGCCGGGCCAGCACGTCCCCCGCCTGGCGGAACCCGAGCCCGCCGGCCGAGCCGCGTGCCAGGCCGCGGAAGAACCACACGCGCAGATCGGTCAATGCCCGGAAGGTGGCGGCATGCGTCGTCAGGCGCTCCAGGTAGCGCAGCACGACGCGCGCGACACCAAGGCCGCGCAGCGCCATCGGCGCGACCAGCACGCCGCGGAGTAGCGCCACCCCGATCACGCCGCCGGCCAGCACCATCAACCCGACCCCGGCAGCCACGGAGCCGAGCGCGAGCAGCAGGCCGAGGCCGAGCCAGCCGATCCGGCCGCGCCAGAGCCACAAGATGCGGAGAAGCTCGTTCATGCGGTCTTCCGTGCGGGCAGCGCGCGGCCGTCGCGCAGATCGAGCCGCCGTCCCGCGAAGGCATGCGCGGCCGAGGAGTGGCTGGCCAGGATCACCGTGCGGCCAAGCGCGAGCTTGCGCAGGCTGTCGAGCACATCGGCCTCGGTGGCGGGATCGAGATGCGCGGTCGGCTCGTCGAGCAGCAGCAGCGGCGCGTTCCTCAGGAACGCGCGCGCGATGGCGACGCGCTGCGCCTGCCCGCCCGACAGCCCGTATCCCCCCTCCCCCACCTTCGTATCGAGGCCGTCCGGCAAGTCCCGCGCGAAATCGGTCACACGGGCGGCGCGGGCCGCTTCCATCACCGCCTCATCCGTCGCCTCCGGACGGGCAAACAGGATGTTCTCGCGGATAGTGCCGGCGAACAGCATCGGGCGCTGGCCGATCCAGGCGGTCAGGCGCGACAGCGCGTGCGGCACCAACTCGGCGATGTCGGCGCCGTTGATCGTCACCCGTCCCGAATCCGGCCGGACGAATCCGAGCAGGATCTCGATGACGGTCGATTTGCCGGCCCCCGACGGCCCGGCGAGGATCAGCGTCTCGCCGGCCGGCACGCGGAAGCTCAGACCGTCGAGTGCCGGCCCGCGCGCCGGGTCCCAGGTGAGGCGGACGTCCTCAAAGGCGACCATCACTCCCTGGGCGGCGACGTTGCGCACCTGCGGCAGGGACGGCGTGGCGGCAGGCGGCGTCGGCAGCGCGATCAGGGCATCCGCCGCGCCGGTCGCGTGCAGCCTGTCCTGGTAGGCGGCGGAGAAGGCGCGCAGCGGAGCGAAGAACTCCGGCACCAGCAGCAGCACGAACAGCGCACCGGCCGGGTCGGCCAAACGGTGTGCCGCGAGCGCCAGTCCGTAGCGGAGCGCGAGCACCACCAGCGCCGCGGCCGCAGCGAGGTCGAGCGCCGCCGAGGAGAGGAAGGCGACCCGCAGCACCCGCATGGTCCGCCGGCTCAGTTCCCCCGCCGCCTGGCTCAGCGCCCGCGCCTCGTCCTCCGCGCGCCCATACAGGACGATGGTGGCGATGCCGCGAACACGGTCGAGGAAGCGCGCCTGCAGCCGGGTTAGCGCGAGGAACTGACTCTGCGATGCCGCCGCGGCCCCGATGCCGGCGACCGCCATGGCCACCGGGACCAGCAGCCCACATAGAACAAGCAGACCGCCCGCCGGCGGATCAACCCACAGCGCCGCGAGCGCCACCAGCGCCGGGGCCGCGATGGCGAGGGTCGAAGCGGGCAGCCAGCGCGCGAACAGCCCGTCCAGCGCCTCGATCCGGTCCACGACGATTGCGGCGAGGTCGCCCGAGTGGCGCGCCCGCAGCAGCGCCGGGCCGGTGTGCAGCAGCCCGGCCAGGACCTCGCTGCGCAGCCGGCGACGCGCAGTCGCGCCGGCGGCGAAGGCCGTGATCTCCGAGAGGAAGCCAAGGCCGGCGCGCAGCACCGCGAGGGCGCCGAACACGGCAAGGGGCACCAAGGCCAGCCCGCCGCCGGCCAGTGCGATCGCCAGGACCCGAGCGGCACAGAATGCCTGCCCGATCGCCGCCGCCGTCCCGACCAGCCCGAGCGCCACCAGCGGTCGGCCCGCCCTGCCGCCAAGGCGCGTCTGTTGCCGGAGCCAAAGACGCGCCGCGCTCCGTCCTTCGTCCCGCTTGGTTCTCGCCATGACGCAGCCCTTAGTCCAGAGCGTGAGCCGGCGTCATGGCGGGATCGAGAGCGCGGTGTTAAATATCCGTAGGCTCAGCGTAGCGGCGCTCCTCGAACGCATCGCCGCCGGGTTCGCGTGGAAGTCCGCCACCACGCTCTCTCCCGCCTACGGGAGAGGGTCGGATGAGGGCCGAGCCGCTTTCAGTGCATCACGTCCCCACCATTGGGCGAGAGGCATGCTCCGACATAGAATCCGCCTTCGGGTCCAGCCAGAAGCAGCGCGGTGGCGGCGATCTCCTCGGGCCTGCCGAAGCGTCCGGCCGGGAGGCGTGCCTTGAACTCGTCCTGCCATGCCTGGCTGTTCTGGCGCACCAGGTCGGTGTCGATCGGCCCCGGCGCGATGGCATTGACGCGCACCCCTCGCGGCGCGGCCTCCAGCGCCAGGGCGCGGGTGAGGCCGATGATGCCGGCCTTCGCCGCGCAGTAGGGCACCGCCCCTGCCCCGCCCTTGAGCCCGAGTTGCGAGGCGACGTTGATGATGACACCGCGCCCGCGCGCCGCCATGGCCGGATAGACCGCCTGCGCCATGAAGAACATGGCCTTGAGGTGGACCGCGATCAGCCGGTCGAATTCGGCCTCGGCGTAGTCCTCGAACCGCTTGCGGATATTCATCCCGGCATTGTTGAACAGGATGTCGATCGGCCCGAGCGTCTGCGCCGCCCAGGCGGCGAAGCCGCGCGCGGCCGGGATGTCGGCCACGTCAATCGACCGATGCACCGCGCGTCGCCCGAGCGCCGCGATATCCGCGGCCGCCGCGTCGGCCTCCGCCCCGTCATCAAGATGGCAGAAGGCGATGTCCGCGCCTTCGGCCGCGAAGGCCAGCGCGGTCGCGCGCCCGATCCCGCGCGAGCCGCCGGTGACGAGCGCGATCTGGCCGGCGAGCCGCATCTTGTTCCCTCCGATCCCGGCCGGCGGCATCAGTCGGTGAGCGCCAGCAGCCGCTCGGTCTCGGCCAGGAAGGCCGCGGCCAGCGCCTCGCCTTCGGGGCCGGCGCGGCGGCCGAGACCCAGCACACGATGCTCCGCGGCCATCGCCGCCGCCGCGTCCGGCCAAGGCAGCCTCTCGGCGTCGCGCACTTGCGCAAGCAGGTCCAGGATCTCGGCCAACGGGTCTTCGGGCGCGGATGGTTCCGGCTCGGCCGGCGGAGCGGCGAAAAGGTCGGCCTGTCGAGGGGCGAATCGCGTCATGGGCTTTAGGATAGCGGTCGCGGGCGGGTTGCAAAGCGGAACGGCGAACGACGAGAACTCCAGCATATGAACCGAACCGTCCTCGCCGACTACCTCGACCACATCGCCCGCATCCACGCCACCGGCGCCGGGACCGGAGAGATCAGCTATTACGGCGCGCTAGCCGCCGCGCTCAACACGGTCGGCGAACAGCTCAAGCCCCGCGTCTTCTGCGTGCCGAACCTGCGCGATCGCGGCGCGGGCTTCCCCGATATGGGCCTGTTCCCGCTGGCGCGCGGCAAGGCGCCGGCGGACTGGCCCGAGGGCCAGCCGCCCGAGCGTGGCGTCGTCGAGATCGACGACATCCCGGCCGACATCGCCGTGAAGCGGAACAGCAAGCAGGTCGCCCGCTATCTCGCCGAGTACGGCCTCGTGCTCGTCACCAACTACCGCGACTTCGTGCTGCTCGGGCGCGACGCGCACGGCAACGCCGAGACGCGCGAGCGCTTCAGCTTCGGCTGCACGGACGCCACTGCCTTCCTCGCCCTCGCCCGCTCGACGAAGCGTCCCGTCGGCCTTGCGACGCGCTTCGCCGAGTTCCTGGAGCGTGTCCTGCTGCACCAGGCGCCGCTGGGCCGGCCGGAGGACGTGGCGTTCTTCCTCGCGTCGTATGCGCGCGACGCGCAATGCCTTTGGGGTGCATGCATGGTGCTTGCGCAACGCCATCAGCTTTCTTGTGGCTCAGTATAGTTTCGTACCCATGAGGGTAGTGGTGTATTTATCATGCGTAGCTCCCACAAATGGCGACGGGTTTGGTTCATCTCTCCATCGGATGGCTTAACCCGGAATTCCAGATTATTATTAACTATCGTGTTGGCAGGAGGATGGTGGCTCGTTATCACGGCAACCGCGATCGCTGCGAAGGCAGCTATCAGTGCGGCGAGCACCGTAGCGAAGGCTTTAGGGTCATCAGCTACCTGACGTAGCCGCCTTGCCAGATTGGGCGAATGGGGCCCAATCTTTTCTACTATGTCATGAGGCGACAGGCCCTCTAATTGAGCTGTTACAAGAATTAGGCCAAGACGAGTAAATAATTCAGCGTCTACTGGCTTTCCGGCTGTCTGCGTAAAAGCCGCATCAGGACCGGAGCCAACGTCAAAAGTACCTTCGACAATCTTGGCTAAACCGCCGCATCGGTGGCATCGTGCGGAAATATTTCTGAGGGAGACGTTCGAGCTACTTTCTACATTAATTCCTGACAAAAACGTGAGCCCGCAGGTATTACAGTGAGCAGGAAAATGCGGCAAATCATGCCCCCTTGTGACGCCGGCACGCAAATTCCCTTGTTGGGTTCTTAATTCTGACCAGCTTTTTCAGGCGCTGGGTTGGTATGCGCTCCAGAATCTTCTCGACTGACTGACAACCCCATTTCGCCGCCGCTCTCCAGCCCTCTTTCGCCACCGTACCGCGCGTGAGCAGCGGATTCAGCGTCACAGGAGTGCCGGATAATGTCGGCGAGATCCGCTATGTCCGCGACGTCGCCCGCCGCCTCGCGGCACTCCGCCTGATGGCTCCCGACCTCGACGCCAATTACCGCGCCTGCGCGGCCGCGCACCGGCCGTTGGCGTAGCGCCGCGCCTCAACCCGCGCGAACGATCTCCTCCTCGACCTCGCGCAGCCGATCCTTGCCGAAGAACATCTCATCGCCAACGAAGAAGGTCGGCGAGCCGAAGGTGCCGCGCGCGACCGAGCGCTCCGTGTTGGCGATCAGTCGATCCTTGACGTCCTGCTCGCTTGTGCGCGCGAGCAGGCGCGCCCCGTCCAGGCCGGCGGCGTCCAGCACCGCGCGCGCCACCTCCGGGTCGTCCATCTTGCATCCGTCCTCCCACATCGCGCGGAACACCGCATCGACATAGGGCTGGAACACGCCCTCCAGATCGGCCGCGATGGCACCGCGCATGATCAGCAGAGTATTGACCGGGAAATGCGGGTTGGCGCGGAAGTTTTCGATACCGTGACGGGTGATGAAACGCCCGGTCTCAAGCTGCTGGTACTCTGGCTTGTTGCGGATGCCCTGCATGCTCTCCCCCGGAGACCGGTTGTTGGTGAGCTTGAAGACGCCCCCGAGCAGCACCGGCACATACGCGAACCGGGTGCCGGTCCGTTGCTCGATTGCGGGAATGACGACGTGGCTCAAATAGGCATTCGGGCTGCCGAAGTCGAAATGGAACTCGATCGGGGGCATGGCGCTCACCACTGCTCTGCGAAAGGCCGTAGATCGGCCTCGAAGGTCCAGGCATCGCGCGTCTGCATGTGCATGCGCCAGTACGCCTCGGCGATCAACTCCGGGCGCATCAGCCGGTCGGGATCGTTCAGCCTTCCGGCATCGGCGCCCTCGCGGGCGACGATGCGCGCACGCACCCAGGCGGTGTCCACCCCGGAATCGATCACCAGATGCGCGACATGGATGCCCTGGGATCCAAGCTCGCGCGCCATGGATTGCGCCAGCGCGCGCAACCCCGCCTTGGCGGCGGCAAAGGCGGCGTATCCCGATCCGCCGCGCAGGCTGGCGGTCGCGCCGGTGAAGAAGATCGACCCCTGCCCGCGCGCCAGCATCGCGCGCGCGGCCTCCCGTCCGGTCAGGAAGCCCGCGAAGCACGCCATCTCCCAAACCTTGCGGAAGACGCGCTCGGTGGTCTCCAGGATCGGGAAGTTCACGTTGGCGCCGACATTGAAGATGCAGGCCTCCAGTGGCGCCGCCGCCTCGGCCTTCGCGATGAAGTCGGCGATCTGCTGCTCTTGGCGGGCGTCCAGGCTGCACGCGATGCATCGCCCCCCGGCCGCCTCGATCTCGGCCACCAGACCGGCGAGTTTCTCGCCCTGGCGGCGGCCCGCGACGACGAGGTAGCCCTCGGCGGCAAAGCGGCGCGCGATCGCCGCGCCGATGAAGTCCCCCGCGCCGATCACCGCGACGCTTGCGTTGCGTGCGTTCATGCCGCTCCCCTCCCCCGCATCGGACGCCCGCGCCGAAGAACCTGACGCTTATCGGTAGGTCAGCACGTCTCCGGGATGGGACGCAAACGCGCGAGCCGCTTGCCAGACAGGAATATCGTCGCATGATGGCCTAAAATCACGCGGGAAGGGGAGGCCGTTCCATGTCGAACGCCGCCTATTCGACCCAGCTTCTCTATCAAATCCGGGTTCTGCTGCGGTATATAGCGGCATCGGCCAAGCCGCAGCTCTCGCTGTCGCGTCTGGTGATCGAAGACGCGAACCTGCCGCGTCCCAGGATGTCCGCCGGCGACATCATCGTCAGCCTCGATGCGATCGAGGCCAAGCTGACCTCAACGCCGCCAGCCACGCTGGTTTCGCAGGAGCTTGTGCTCCTGCAACTCGCGCGCGACAAGCTAAGCGAAATCGTTGCTCCCGCGACGGGATTGACGGTGGCCTACACAGTGATGGTGACGGAAACGTCGCTGCTCTATCGGAAGGGCACGGTCAATCTGGCCAGGAATGCCTACCCGCAGCTTCCTGGCCGGGCCTTCATCCATCGCTGGTCCCGCAATGTGTTCGTCACCCTCGCCCTGCTCCTGACGGTCGCCACGGTCTGGCTGTCCACCGAGGTGGCGGTGGGCAAGCACCTGCTGCAGAACATGGACGCGCTTCGCATCCGTCAGGCGAGCGTCGCGGCGGAGGAAAAGCAACTTGAGGCCACGCTCGATAAGCCGACGGACGCAATGATCCCACTCACGAGCGTGATCGACAGGACGACTCAGACCATCAACCCCGCTGCTCTCGGGATATGCGAGCGGTGGCGCGCCTACGCTGAGTACGCGCATGCGAACGGCATCGACATCGGCAACGCGGTCGGAGGCCAGGTCGGCGACGGCGGGAGCATCGGCGAGGTGCGGCTGGACGGGTCTCCCTCGGCGCGCTTTCTCTGCGGCCAGGACAACGTTCTGAAACACGATTTCGAGATAGCCCATGACGACATAAATCGATGGCTGACGGACTGGCCTTCCATTGTCGGGGGCGTGTTCCTGGTTCCCGAATACCTGCAAAGCTGGTTTCGGATCTCCGGCTCTGGAATTCCTGATCTGCCGAGGAATGACAACACGGAACTGCACGTCGCGCCGAGGATTCTCGCCCTCGGCAATTACCTGCTGCCGGTGTGCTTCGGGATGCTCGGCTCGCTGATCTACGTGCTCCTGGAATTCTGGAGCAAGGCGAAGGGCAGCCAATTGGAGCCGCGGGACAGTTGGCTCGGTTGGATCAGGCTCGTCCTCGGCCTCGTGGTGGGCACCTGCATCGGCCTGTTCTTCACTGCCTATGGCCCGATCGAGACCCATGCGGCGAGCGCGGCCGCCGGCTCGGACCTCATCTCCTCGCTGACATTATCGGCGTCCGGGCTGGCGTTCCTCGCGGGCTTCGGAGTGGAGGGAGTGTTCAACATGCTGCAGGAGCTGGTCCAGCGGGTATTCCCCGCCAAGGCGGACCGATAGCGCCCGCCCTCACACACCCAGATGCGTCTTCATCACCGCCGGGTCCGCTTCCAGCGCGACCGGCGTGCCCTGCCAGGCGACGTGCCCGTTGTTCAGCACGTACACCCGATCGGAGAAGCTCAGCGCCGCGACCACGTTCTGCTCGACCACCAGGATCGTCCGCCCCTGGGCCGCGAGTTCCCGCGAGATGCGCACCAGGTCGCGCACGATCAGCGGCGCCAAGCCCTCGAACGGCTCATCGAGCAGGATCACCTGCGCGTCGCGGATCAGCGCGCGGGCGATCGCCAGCATCTGCTGCTCCCCACCCGAGAGCTGGCGGCCGCCGGAGCGGCGGCGCTCCTTCAGCCGAGGGAAGAACTCGTAGACGCGATCGAGGCTCCACGGCTTCTCCGCGGTCAGCGCCGCGAGGCGGAGGTTCTCCTCGACCGTGAGCTGGCCGAAGATCGCCCGCTCCTCGGGGACGAGCTGCAGCCCCATGCGCGCGATCGCATAGGGCGGAAGTCCCTGGATGTCGCGCCCGCCCAGCCGGATGCGCCCGCGCTTCGGCGCCAGCACGCCCATGATGGTGCGCAACGTCGTGGTCTTGCCGGCGCCGTTGCGTCCGAGCAGCGCCACCACCTCGTTCCTGCCGACCTCGAGCGAGACGTCGAACAGGATATGGCTGTCGCCGTAGAAGCTGTTGATCCGCTCGATCTCAAGCAGGCTCATGCGCGTGCACCCCTCCCAGGTAGGCGGTCTGCACCGCGTCATTGGCCTGGATCTCCTCGGGCGTGCCCTCGGCCAGCAGCCGCCCTTCCTGGATCACGGTGATCCGCTCGGCGAGCTCGAAGATCGCGTCCATGTCGTGCTCGACGATCAGCAAGGTGCGGCTCTGGCCGATTTCGTGGATCAGGGCGCGCGTGGCGACGCGTTCGGCCGGGCTCATGCCGGCGAGCGGCTCGTCCAGCAGCAGCACGTTCGGGCCGGTGGCGAGCGCGATGCCGATCTCGAGCCGGCGCTTCTCGCCGTACGGCAGGACATGTACCGGCACGTCGGCGCGATGCGTCAGCCCGACCGTCTGCATCGCCGCCGCGACCTGGCGCTCGACGACCGCCACGGAGCTAGCTCCGCGCAGCACGTCGGCTCGGAACGGACCGCGGCGACGCGCCAACGCGGCGACCCGCAGATTGTCCTCCACCGTCATGCCGAGGAAGAGCTGGTTGAGCTGGTTGCTCTTGCCGATGCCGAGCTGGGCCGCGCGGGTCGCGCCGACCCCGGTCACCCGCCGACCGAATAGCCGCACCTCGCCCGCGGTCGGCGCAACCTCATCCAGCAGCATCTTGAACAGCGTGCTCTTGCCGGCGCCGTTGGGGCCGATGACGGCGTGGATCGAGCCGGTGCGCACGGCGAAAGACACGCCGTCAACCGCCCGCAGGCCGCCGTAATGCTTGGACAGACCGGTTGCCCGCAGAGCCGGCGCATCCTGCATGGCGCGCGACGGGGCGATCATCGGCAGCTCAAGCGCCGGCGGCGGTGCTTCGGCTGCCGCGCCGCCTTCCTCCGGCACCTCCGCCCCGACCGCCGCCAATTGGCGGCGCACGAACAGGAAGCGGATCTCGCCCACGATGCCGCGCTTGAGCGCTACCACCAGCACCACGAAGATCAGGCCCAGGATCAGTTTCCACAACGGGCCGACGCCGGGGATGAGCTGGAGGTTGTCGCGGAGATAGAGCCAGATGGTGGCGCCCACCAGCGGCCCGATCAGCGTGCCGACCCCGCCGATGACGGTCTGCACCACCAGATCGCCCGACGTGTCGAGCGAGAAGGCGTCGGGCGGCATGTAGCTCTGGAACACCCCGAGCAGCCCGCCCGCCAGGCCCGCATACAAAGCCGCGATCACGAACACTGCGAGCTTGTAGGCGGGAACCGAGTGACCGACCATCGCGGCGCGGGCCGTATTGTCCTTGATGGCGCGCAGCACGGTGCCGAACGGGGAATGCAGGATGCGCCGCGCCAGCACGAAGCCCAGGAAGAACAACGCCGCCAGCAGACAGTACATCGGCAGCCCGGCAACGATGCGGTAGTCGCCGACGCGGGGGAACGGCACGCCGGGCAACCCGTTCTCGCCGCCGCTGTAGTTGGACAGCGGAGAGAACGAGAGAAAGTAGGCCATCTGCCCGAAGGCCAGCGTGATCATGGCGAAGTAGATGCCGATGCGCCGCACCGCCAGCCAGCCGACCACCAATCCGAACAGGCCGGCGAAAACGGTGCCGATCACCAGCGCCAGCCAGACGCTGCCGATGACGTTGTTGACCAGCAGGTAGGCGCTGATCATGCCGCCGGTGCCGAAGAACGCCGCCTGGCCGAACGACAGCAATCCGGCCGCGCCGAACAGGAGATCGAAGCCGAGTCCAAGAATGCCGATCACCAGGACGCGCTGCATCAGGTCGAACGAGGCACCAATGTGCGGCAGCACGAAGGGCGCGACCGCCAGCACGATTGCCAGCGCCGCGAGCGGCGCCAGCGAGGACCGCGCGCGGCTCATACCCGGCCCTCGGACCCGAACAGGCCTTGCGGCCGCAGCACCAGCAGCAGCGCCATCACCGCGTAGAGCATCACCTCCGAATAGGCCGAGTTGAACGCGCTGGTGATGCTGATGATCTCGCCGGCGATGATCCCGCCCACCACCGCGCCGGGATACGAACCGAGACCGCCGATTACGATCACCACGAAGGACTCGACCAGAAAGGTCTGCCCCATGTCGGGCGTGACCGCGACGATCGGGGCGTACAGCATCCCCGAGAGGCCAGCGGCCACGACGCCGATCGCGAACACCAGCAGGAAGGCGCGCCGGACGTTGATGCCGAGGATGCCGACCATGCGGGCGTCCTCGATGCCGGCCCGGACCACGAGGCCGACCGAGGTGCGGTAGAGGATGAGATAGAGGCCCGCCAGCAGCGCGGCGACGATGCCGATCAGTTCCAGCCGATAGGTCGGATAGGTGAGGAAGCCGATCTGGGTGGCGCCCTGCCCCCACCCCGGCACGTCCACATGCTGGCTCTCGGGTCCGAAGATCGCGCGCACCGCCTCCACGATCACGATGGCGGCGCCGAACGTGACCAGGATCTGGTCCTCCGGCGGGCGGGCATAGAACCAGCGGATCAGCCCCCGCTCCAGCAGCGCGCCGCCCAGCAGCATGAACGCCGCGCCGGCGAACAGGCCGGCGAGGAAGGAGCCGGTATGGGCCGCCACGACGTAGAGGACGTAGGCGCCCACCATGAACAGGGCGCCGTGGGCGAAGTTCAGCACGCCGAGCGTGCCGAGGATGATCGTCAGGCCGCTGCTGACCAGCGCCAGCAAGGTTCCAAGGGCCAGGCCGTTGAAGGCCTGTGACAGCAGCAGTGGCGCACTGGGCATCTCCGACCTTCCGGTTGCGGATTATCTGATAAGATCGTGACGGGTAGAGCACGCGGGCCGCCCGCTCAAGCCGCGAAGCCGCCTTGCCAAACGGCCGTGAGCCTTCATAATGCGTAAAAATCTCGACGGAGTAAAATTAATGGGACGAGAGACGGACCAGGCGCTTGGGCGCCGCACGTTGCTGAAAGCCGGGGCGGGCCTCGCGGGTGCCGCGGCGCTCGGCGTGATGCCTCTCCGGTACGCCGCGGCGGCCGAGCAGGCGGTCGGAACCTGGCCGGCCGGCGTCTCCGGCTCCACTGCCTTCATCGGCATCAGCGTGCCGCGCACGGGAACCTATGGGGTCCCCGGAGAGGACGAGCTGAAGGGCTACCTTCTCGCCATCGAGCACATCAATGGCGGCGACGAACTGATCCGCAAGATGGCCCCCAAGGTCACGAAAGGGCTGCTGGGCAAGCAGGTGATTTACGGGGTCGCCGATTCCGAGGCGAAGCCGAACGTGGCGGTGCAGAACCTCTCCAAGTTCGTTGCCGATGACAAGGCGATCCTGCTGACCGGCTCCTGCTCCAGCGCCGAGGCGGTGGCCGACAACAAGTTCGGCCAGCGCGAGAAGGTCATCTACCTGCCGGGCGTCAGCGGCTCCAACGACACCACTGGGAAGGACTGCGTGCGCTACTCCTTCCGCACCTGCTTCTACGGCCAGACCTCCTCGGCGGCGCTCTCCCCGGTGCTGCTCAAGCATTTCGGGCAGAACAAGAAAATCGCGTTCCTCACGCCCGACTACACCTATGGGCACACGGTCCGCGCCTCGATGCAGGAATACCTCGCGAAGGGCGGATGGACGGTCGCCACCAACCAGGTCTGCCCGCTCGGCGCGCCCGACTACAGCAGCTACCTGCTGAATATCGCGAACAGCGGCGCCGACGTCTTCATCAACATCAACTGGGGCAACGACGCCGTCCAGTCGATCAAGCAGGCGAACGGGTTCGGGATCCTCAAGAAGATGCCGCTCGTGGTGGCCTATTCAGTGCCCTTCCTGGCGCGCGACATCGGCCCGGAGCTGACGCAGGGCGTGTACACCGCCACCGATTGGTGGTGGACGATCGGCGACAAGTATCCGCTCTCCAAGCTGTTCACGGATGCGTTCCGTAAGAAGTTCAACTACACGCCGGACTGGACCGCCGAGGCCGGCTACATGCAGCTCGCCTGCTGGGCGCGCATGGTCTCCGAGGCCGGCACCTTCAATCCCGTCGAGGTCATCAAGACGTATGAGAAGGGCGAGCACTTCGATTCGCTCGTGGGGGAGGTGTGGTTCCGCCCCGAGGACCATCAGCTTGTCCGACCGGTCATCGTCCAGCGCGGCAAGAAGCCGTCCGACATGAAATCGGCCGACGATTACTGGGACACCGTGGAGATCGTGCCCGGCGAGGGCCTGATGCAGGCGCCCGGCGCATTCGGCTGCAAGCTCGGGCCGTACGTCTGAGGCGAGCCCCCTCACCGCCGCGCCTTGGCGCGGCGGTGAGGGTCACTCCCAGCGCCAATCCTTGCGGAACACCGGGATGCGCTCGTTCGACGCCCGTTCCTCTGCGCCCATCGCCAGCCATTCGAGAAGCCGCCCGATCACCTTCCGCGTCGGCTGCGCGAGATCGAGGGCCAGCGCCTCCGCCACCGGATAGAATCGCAGTCCCTCCAACTCGCCCGACCCGGCGAGCCGGCCCGTCGCGCGCGCCGCATCGACGACCAGGAAGCGGGCGTTGAACCGCACCGGGCTGTCGGTCGGCGTGATCAGCCGGCAGATATAGTCGATCCCGTCGAGCGCGGGCGGGGTGCCGAGGGAAAGGCCCGTCTCCTCCTCCAGCTCGCGCGCCGCGGCGATGCCAAGCCCATGCGCCAGCGCGGGCTTGGCCGACCGCTCCAGGCGCCTTTGCGTGTGCGGCGCGAGCGGGGTCGCGCTGGGCGCGGTCAGGTCGGCGCGATCGACCGCGCCGCCGGGAAACACCAAGCGGTTCGGCATGAACCGATGCCGCGCCCCGCGCACCCCCATCAGCATCTCCGGCCCGCCCGCCGCTGGGCGCCACACGATCAGGCTGGCGGCGTGGCGCGGCGCGCACCGCGCGGACCCGCGCCGCGACCGGCATCAGCGAATCAGGCAAGGTCGAACCCACGCGTGCGCAGCCAAGCTGCGAATCCGAACCGTTCCGGCACAGAGAGCTGGCGGGCCAGGTTCTCGCTCCATCCCGCGCCCTCCTTCGGTCCGTACACATCAAGATTTTTGAGGCTGTTCGGCGCCAGCGGCTCGCGCGCGCGCCGTCGCTCGTCATAGGCGCCGACCTCGTCGGCCAACACGGAGTTGTCGTAGCGCTCGCGATGCACGACCACGCGCGGCGCCAGCCGCATCGAGACCGGGCGGCGGAACTCCGGCCAGCCGACGCTGAGCCCCGCGACCGGATAGACGCCGTGCGGCAGACCCAGCAGTGGCGCCACACGCTCGATATGGCTGCGCACATAGCTGATCGGGCAGGTGCCCAATCCCGCGGCGTCCGCCGCGGTCATGAACGCGCCCATTGCCAGCGCGCAATCAACCGCCGTGTTCAGGAACGTGTCGAGGTTGTTGTTGGCGTGCGGCATTCCGTGCGCCTCGCACAGGCGCTGGCCGCGTCGCATGTCGCCGCACCATACGAGGAACACCGGCGCGGTCGCGATCCAGTCCATCGTGCCGATCCAGTCGGCGATGCGCTTGATCCGGGCCCGGTCGCGCATGACGACAACCGAGTATTGCTGCAAGTCGGACTTGCTCGGCGCCGACTGCGCCGCGGCGAGCAACGCGTCGAGCAGCGTGTCCGGCACGTCCTGATCGCGGTAGCGGCGGGTCACGCGGCGGTCGAGCAATGCCCGCACCACCTCCGGCAGCTCTGGCGCCGATGCGTCCAGCCCGAACCGGGCACGCATCAGCGCCGCGCCATCCTCCCCGGCCATGCGATCCTCCGTTGTTCCAGGCAACCCTTGCCGGAACGCCGCGATCGCGCAAGGCTGAGCCGCAGTCGAGGAGACTGCGAATGCCGGCCCCGTATGCTGCCCACCGCGCGCAGATCAAGGCCATTCTGAGCGCCTGGGGAATGCCCGAGGACAACGCGGAACCGACCAGCGAGATCCTGGCCTGGGCCGACCTGCACGGCGTGGACAGCCACGGCATCTCGATGCTGCCCGGCTACGACCGGCTCCGCCGCAACGGCCGCGCCCGGATGGACGCGCGCGCCGAGATCATCCGCGAGACGCCGGTCTCGGCCCTGGTGGACGGCGGCGGCGGTCTCGGCCACGTGCCGGCGCGCTTTGCGATGCAGACCGCCATCGACAAGGCGAAGCGGGTGGGCATGGCTGCCTTGGCGGTGCGCAATTCCGCGCATTTCGGCGCCTGCGGCTTCTACACGCTGATGGCCGCCGAGGCCGGGCTGATCGGCATGGCGGCCACCTCCGCCTCTGGCATCCAGGTCGCCCCGACCTTCGGCCGGCAGGCGCGATTGGGCACCGATCCCTGGTCCTTCGCCGCGCCCAGCGCCGATGGCACGCCGTTCCTGCTGGACATGGCAACCACCACGGTCGCCGCCGGGCGCATCCGCAACAAGGCCAACGAGGACCAGCCATGCCCGCCCGGCTGGGTGCTGACGAAAGACGGGACGCCCAGCACGGACCCGCTGGAGGCGGCGCAGAAGGGCGGGTTCCTGACCTCGCTCGGCGGCTCGCCGGAGAACAGCAGCTACAAGGGCTACGGGCTCGCGGTGATGGTGAACATCCTGTCCTCCTGCCTGTCGGGCGCGACGCTCATCACCGACCCGATGCACACGAAGAAGCCGAGGGGCCAGGACATCGGGCACTTCTTCATGGCGATCGACCCCGGCCTGTTCCGCGATCCCGCCGAGTTCCAGTCCGAAGTCGCCCGCTTCCTCGGCGACCTGCGGGCGACCACGCCGATGGATCCGGCGCAGCCGGTGATGGTGGCGGGCGACCCCCAGCGCCGTCTGGCCGCGCAGCGCATGAAGGACGGCATCCCGGTCGGACCCGGTCTGCTGTCCCAGGTGCGCCAGATCGCCCAGGCAAGCGCGGCGCCGTGGCTGCTGGACTGAGGAGAATACCGTGGTCGCAGGCGCGCGCACCCCGTTGACGGTTGATTTGAGCGGGCTTCGGGTCGCCATCAGCGCCGGAGCCAACGGCATCGGGAAGGTGATGGCGGACAGTTTCGCCGCGTGCGGCGCGGCCGTGTTCGTCTCCGACGTGGACGAGGCGGCGCTCGCCGCTTGCGGATACAAGGGGATGCGCGCCGATGCGGGGTCGGTCGCCGACTGCGAGGCGTTCGTGGACAGGGCGGCGGCGGAACTGGGCGGGCTGGATGTGCTGGTGAACAACGCCGGCATCGCCGGGCCGACCGCGCGCGTCGAGGACGTGGCGCCCGACGCGCTGGACGCCACGCTGCGCATCGACCTGGCCAGCATGTTCCACTGCGCCCGGCGCGCGATCCCAGCCCTGCGCGCTTCGGGCGGCGGCGCGATCGTCAATCTCAGCTCGGCCGCCGGCCGGTTCGGCTTTCCGCTGCGCGCGCCCTATTCCGCCGCCAAATGGGGCGTGATCGGCTTCACCAAGTCGCTGTCGATCGAGCTTGGCCCGGACGGCACCCGCGTCAACGCCATCCTCCCCGGCCCGGTGGACGGGCCGCGCATCCGCGCCGTCATCAAGGCCAAGGCCGAGGCGGCCGGCATCTCGGACAACGAGATGGCCGAGCGCACCGTGGCCGCGACCAGCCTGCGCTGCTTCGTCACCCAGCAGGACATCGCCAACATGGCGCTCTATCTCGCGAGCCCGTTTGGCGCCACGATCAGCGGTCAGGCGATCAGCGTAGACGCCGACATGCAGACCATGATGTAGCGGGGAACCCAATGACCAGGATCACCCGGCGGGCGGCGCTGGGCGGCGCGGCCGGGCTGCTCGCCGCGCCGGCGATCGGCCGCGCGCAGAACACGCCCATCCGCATCGGCGAGATCAACAGCTACACCGCGATCCCGGCCTTCACCCTGCCCTATCGCAAGGGCTGGCAGATGGCGGCCGACGAGGTGAACGCGAAGGGCGGCGTGCTCGGCCGGAAGCTGGAGGTGATATCGCGCGATGACGCGGGCAAGCCCGCCGATGCAGTGCGGCTGGCAAACGAGCTGGTGAACCAGCAGAAGGTCGATCTGCTGGCCGGCGGCTATCTCTCCAATGTCGGCCTCGCGCTGTCGGACTATGCGCTGCACGCCGACAAGATCTACGTCGCCGGCGAGCCGCTGTCGGACGCGCTGGTCTGGCAGGACGGCAATCGCGTCTGCTTCCGCCTGCGCCCCGACACCTACATGCAGGTCGCCATGCTGCTGGACGAGGCGGCGAAACTCCCCGCCAGGACCTGGGCGACCGTCGCGCCGAACTACGAATACGGGCAGTCGGCGGTGAAGTGGTTCAAGCAATTGCTCAGCGCGCGCCGGCCCGATGTGCGCTTCGTGGGCGAGCAATGGCCGGCGCTCGGGCATATCGACGCGGGCGCGACCGTGGTCGCGCTGGAGCAATCCAGGCCCGACGCCATCTTCAACGCCACCTTCGGTCCGGACCTGACGAACCTCGTCCGCCAAGGCGACACGCGCGGCCTGTTCGAGAACCGCCCGGTCGTGTCACTGCTGACCGGGGAGCCGGAATATCTCGACACGCTCGGCCCCGACACCCCGCAGGGCTGGATCATCACCGGCTATCCTTGGGCCGAGGACAAGGCGCCCGCGAACGCAACCTTCGTGCAGAGCTACCAAGCCCGGTTCAAGGAGAAGCCGCGCATGGGCTCGGTCGTCGGCTATGCGCTGATCCACGCCATCGCTTCCGGTATCGCGCGCGCCGGCGGCACCGCGACGGCCGAGCTTGCGTCCGGATTGGCGGGCGCCCGGTTTCCGACGCCGTTCGGCGAGGCCGCGTTCCGGGCGATCGATCATCAGAGTACCATGGGCACGTTCGTCGGCCGGCTCGCCTTGCGAGACGGACGCGGCGTAATGGCCGATTGGCGCTACGTCGATGGCGCCTCGGTCATGCCGCCGGATGCCGAGGTGCGGAAGCTGCGGCCCGCCGCCGCCTGACGGTGGCCCTGCTCGCGATCCAGGCGCTCACTGGGCTGGCTTCGGCCTCGGCGCTGTTCCTCGTCGCCGTCGGGCTGACAGTGATCTTCGGGGTCACGCGGATCGTCAACTTCGCTCATGGTAGCCTGTTCATGCTGGGCGCCTATGTCGGCTGGTCCTTGATCGGCCGGTTGCCGCCGACGCCGTTCGGCTTCGCGCTGGGCGCGTTCGGCGCCGCCATCGCGCTCGGCCTGGCGGGAATTGTGATGGAGGCCGCGATCCTGCGCCGGGTCTATCAGGCGCCGCCGATCCTGCAATTGGTGGCAACGTTCGCGGTCGCGCTGATCGTGCAGGATTTGACGCTGTTCATCTGGGGACCGGACGACCTCGCCCTGCCACGCCCGCCCTGGCTGCGAGGGTTCATCCTCATCGCCGGCAGCCGGTTTCCCGCCTACGATGCGGCGCTCATCGGTGTCGGCCCTCTCGTGCTGCTGGCTTTGTGGTTGCTGTTCACCCGCACGCGCTGGGGCACGCTGGTGCGGGCGGCAACCCAGGATCGGGAGATGGTGGGCGCGCTGGGGGTGGACCAGCGGAGGCTGTTCACCACCGTCTTAGCCCTCGGGGCGGCGCTCGCCGGCCTTGGCGGCGCGCTCTCCCTGGGCGACCAGTCCGCGAATTTGGGGATGGACCTCAGCACCGTGACCGACGCCTTCGTCGTGGTCGTGCTGGGCGGGTTGGGCAGCCTGCCAGGCGCCTACCTTGCGGCGGTGCTGATCGGGGAGGTGCAGTCATTCGGGCTGATGGTGCTGCCGCAGGCCTCGCTTGCGCTCGCCTTCGTGGCGATGGCGGTGGTCCTGGCGGTGCGCCCCAACGGGCTGCTCGGGCGTCCGCTGACCGACTCCCGCGCCGACGCCGCCAATGCCCCGTTGATCCGGCCCGCGCCGCACGCGGCGCGCTGGCTGGGCGCGCTCGCGCTGGTGGCGGCAATCGCCGCGCCGATCTATGTCGGCGCATACGGACTCTCGGTGCTGACCGAGGCGGCGATCGCCGTGCTGTTCGCGGCGAGCCTGCACTTCATCATGGGGCCAGGCGGCATGGCGAGCTTCGGCCAAGCCGCCTTCTTCGGCATCGGCGCCTATGCCGCCGGCCTGCTCGCGACGCGACATGCGGCGATGCTGCTGGCCATCGCAGCGGCCCCGGTCACGGCCGGGCTGGCTGCGCTGCTGCTCGGCTGCGTACTGATGCGCCTCGCGGGCGTCTATTTCGCTATGCTCACCCTCGCCTTTGCGCAGATCGTCTGGGCGGTGAGCGTGCAGTGGAGCGGGCTGACCGGCGGCGATGACGGCATCCTTAACGTCTGGCCCGCCCCTTGGGCGTCCGGGCCGGCCCGGTTCTACTGGCTGGCGCTGGCGGTGTGCCTATCGGCCACGCTGCTGCTGCGCCGCACCGCTTACGCGCCCTTCGGCTATGCGTTGCGCGCCGCGCGCGATTCCGAACGCCGGGCGGAGGCGATCGGGCTCGGCCCGGTGCCGTTTCGGCTCGCCGCGTTCGGGCTGGCCGGCGCGGCGGCTGGCCTTTCCGGCGCCGTGTTCGCCTACGCAAAGGGCAGCGTGTTCCCGGGCTACGCCGGGATTCCTCGGTCGGTGGACGCGCTGGTGATGGTGCTGTTGGGGGGGCTGCACGCGATGGCAGGGCCGATCATCGGCGCGCTGGCCTATACCGGGATCTATGACCTGCTGCTGCAAGCCACCGATCTTTGGCGGCTGGCGCTGGGCGGCATGATCCTGGTCGTCGTCCTCGCCCTTCCCGACGGTCTCGCAGGCGCCGCTGGCCGGCTGGCGGCACGCGACCGGGGATGATCGCGCCCGCCCCCGTGCTGGCGGTGAGCGATTTGCGCAAATCCTTTGGCGCGGTGGCCGCCGTGCGCGGGGTTTCATTCACTGTCGCGGCCGGCGAGGTGGTGGCGATGATCGGCCCGAACGGGGCCGGCAAATCGACCTGTTTCGCGATGCTGGGCGGCCAGGTCAGGCCGGATGGCGGACGCATCACCCTGTTGGGTCGCGACGCCACCGGCGCGCGCCCTGCCACGATGTGGCGCCGTGGCGTCGGACGCACCTTCCAGGTCACGGAGACCTTCGCCTCGATGACCGCGCGCGAGAACGTGCAGACGGCGCTGCTCGCCCAGGCGCGCCTTGTCTGGCGCTTCTGGGCGCCGGCGGGCCGCCACTTTGCGTCCGAAGCCGAAACATTGCTGCGTGAGGTGGGATTGGGCGACCAAGCCGAGCGCGCCGCCGGCGTGCTAGCCTATGGCGACGTGAAGCGCCTCGATCTCGCGATGGCGCTGGCGAGCCGCCCGCGCCTGCTGCTGATGGACGAGCCCACCGCGGGAATGGCGGGCGGAGAGCGGCGGGCCATGATGCAGCTCGTGCGCCGGATCGTGGCCGAGCAGGGCATCTCGGTCCTGTTTACCGAGCATGACATGGATGTGGTCTTCGGCACCGCCGACCGCATCCTGGTGCTGCACCGAGGCGAGCTGATCGCCGAGGGACTGCCGGCAATCGTGCGCGCCGACCCGCGCGTGCGAACCGCCTATCTTGGAGCCGCTACGTGCTGAGCGCGCGCGGCATCGAGGCCCGGTATGGCCGCGCGCTTGTGCTGAACGACGTGAGCTTCGAGGTCGGAACCGGCGAAAGCTGGGTGCTTCTCGGGCGCAACGGCGCCGGCAAGAGCACGCTTTTGAAGACGCTCATCGGACTGGTGCGCCCCAGTGCCGGGACGATCCGCTTCGCCGGACAGGCCATCGCGGGCGAGCCACCCTATCGGATCGCGCGCCTCGGCATCGGCTATGTGCCCGAGGAGCGTCGGGTGTTCTCCGAGCTGACCGTGGCGGAGAACCTGGAGGTCGGCCGGCGTCCGCCCGTGCCGGGCCTGCCGCCCTGGACGCCGGAGCGCCTGTTCACCCTGTTCCCGGCGCTCTCGGACCTGCGGGACCGGCCGGCCGGCCGCATGAGCGGCGGCGAGCAGCAGATGCTGACGATCGCGCGCACGCTGATGGGAAATCCGAAGCTGCTGCTGCTGGACGAGCCTAGCGAGGGGCTGGCGCCGACGCTGCTGGATGCACTGACGACGTCCCTGGCCACGCTGCGCGATCAGGGTCTCACGCTGCTTCTGGCCGAGCAGGATCTGCGCTTCGCCGCTCGGCTCGCGCAGCAGGCGATGGTCATGGAGAGGGGAACGCTCGCGTGGCGCGGCCCGCTATCGGTGCTGCGAGCCGATACCGAGATGCTGTCGCGGTATCTGGGAGCTTGATCCCGCCTTGCGTCATCCAGGCGTGTTTGCGGATTTTGGACCCGGCTCGGCGACCGAGGCCGACGCCTTGCCGGTAGCAGGCTCCGGCCATTGCACTCGCGTCACGTAATCGGCAACCGGGCCTCCTTTATTGCCCCAGTTGCTGGACCAGATCACCTGCGAGCCGTCCGGCGACGGCGAGGCGTGCGGCTCGCTCCAATAGTCGCTCTTCGCGAGGTGGGTCTGCGCGATCCGACGGATCTCGCCACTGCCGTCGATGCGCAGCGCGATCACCTCGAGATAGAAGGGTGCCCATTTCGAGTGGCGGGCAATCTCGGCGTAGGTGCCGCTATATGTCAGAAACACCCAGCCGGGCCGTCTGATGCTGCGCATCGAGGCGTGCTGGCCCTCGCCGTAGGGGGCCAGATCCGTTACCACGCCATCGGAAAGGCGTCGCTTAATGACGTGGTACTCGTCAGGAGGGGCCTTGCTGATGCCCACATAGACGTCGCTGCCGTCGGCATCGATCGTCATGTCGCCATGGCCCGGACGATGGTTCTCGGTCCAGTGCTGGACCTGCTCGCCGGACACGGTAAAGACATATTCCTGGTTCGTCTGGTCCGGCATTGTCTGCGAGCAGAAGATGTACTTGCCCGACGGCGAAATGGTGCAATAGCCGTTCACCCCTGTCAGTTCAGCCAGTTCGATTGCGGGGAACTTTGTTCGGGTGGAGATGTCGTAAGCGAACGCTACAAGCGCGCCCTTGCTGTCCCTGGCGCGCACGACGAGGCGATTGCCGTCGTAGGATGGATTGCCTTTGTAGGGCCCGAACTGGAAATGGCGGTACGCGGGGTCCGTGTAGATTGTCGTCTTGGCATCGGTCCGGGGAGCCCAGGCGTAGATCTCATTGCCGTTCACGCAGATCATCAATGCCGGGTTGGTGGGGTGCCACTCGCATTCGTTGGGCACGATGCGCAGGAACAGCGGCTTGTAGGTCTGGCCGTCCAGGAACAGGAAACAGCCCCCGCGGCAGCCATTGACGATGACCAGCAGGGTCTGGTCCGCGTTCCAGGCCTGGGAAGTCGAATAGCGATGGGTGCAGTAGTCCGGGCTGCACCGGGCGCCGGGCAGCGTAGTCCAGCCCGGATCGATGATCCGGGTGAACTGCGTGCCGAACACCGGATCCTTGACCGGCTCGAGATAGCTTGGCCGCAGTGTCGCCGGCGCGGCGAGGATCTGGGCGTCGGCGAGGCGGTCCTGGGGCCAGGCGCCCCCGGCACACGCAAGCGACGCGGTCAGCAGAAGCAGGATGCGGGCGAGCGCAATCCAGGCACGCGCGATGCTCGACATGGGTGTCCTACTTGGCCGACAGCCGGCGCACCAGGCCGGCGGTGCGCAGACCGCGCCACGCCGGACGGTTCGCCTCGCCCCTGGCCGACGCTTGCGCCATGGCGAGCACGCCCGGAATCAGCCGCAGCTTCTTCCATATGAACAGTGCCATGGCGGCGTTCCACAGGATCAGCGCGGCGCTGGCGGCGACGGCCGCGCCATTCGGCCCGAAGAGGCCGATCAGCACCGCGCTGGCGACGGCGTTGAGCACGGCGGTCGAGACGAAAAGCACGGAAGCCGCGCGCTCGTTGCCGGTCATGGTCATCAGGAACAACTGCGAGCCCGCGGCGGCAGCGGCCACTTGGCCTAGAAGCAGGATGCGCATGGTCGGAACGCCGGCCGCAAAGTCGCGTCCGAACCAGGCCAGGAGGTGCTCCGGGAAAAGCCAGAGCGGCAGGGCGATGCAGATGGCACCGAGCAATGTCCAGATCGCCGCCTTGGTGACCAGGTGCTGCAACCCGACCCGGTCATTGTGTACGAACAGATCCGACACCATCGGCGCGAACAGCGCGTTCACCGCCGTGCGTGGCAGGGCGACCAGGACGGTGATGTTGAAGACCAGGGCATAGATGCCCGCCTCCTTCGTGTATCCGGCCCAGCCGAGCAGGAACACGCCGGTCCGATTCATTCCCGCCTCGGCCACGGCGATCATGACCAGCGGCAGTGCTGTTCTTCGCCAGAGGCTCGCCTCCTGCTCAGGGAGGACGGTCCGCAGGTTGCGCGGTTGGCGCTGATGCGCGGCCAGGCTCACGAGTCCCAGTCCGATCGCGGAGCTGAGCACGGTCGCCAGCATGGCGAAGGGCGCGTCGATGCCGTGCCTGCGAGTCACGATGGCGATGCCGATGAAGCCGACCAGCAGGCCGTCGCGCACCAGACGGTCGGGCGCCAGCGCCGAGATGACGCCACCGAACGCGCGCACGACCGAGGAGCGCACCCAGAGCAGCGCCCAGATCGGCACGAGAATGAACCCGACCAGGAAGGTTTGCCTGAACTCGGGCGAGAGCCGCCCGGAATTGGCTTCGACGATGGCGATGCCGAGTATGGCAACGAGGAGGCCCATCGCGACCGCGCGGCGCTGCGCGTACTGCACCACTCCGCGCAGCAGCTTCCAGGCCCCTCGCGCGCGGTAGGCCGGGATCAGACGCAGCAGGGAGACGTCGAAGCCGAGCGCCGAGAGATATGCCAGGACCGTCATGCAGGCGAACACAGTGGCATAGATGCCGTAGGCGTTCGCGCCAATCGATCGAGCGATGGCGAGCTGCGAGCAGTAGGTCAGCCCGGCCCCGGCGGCGTAAATGCCGAAGGCGGCGATACTGCTGCGGGCCAGCCGCCCGGACGCCGCGCCGCTGACCGAATGGGTCGCGGCATTCACTTTCTGGGTTTGCATTCAGACCGCCGAGGAAAAAGCGTGCTCGGGACCAAGCCTTGCGACGACTGCGCGCTCGATCCGGTCCAGCGTGTCACGCAGCGACGATGGGTCGGCACACGCGGCGCACACGAGGTCCCTGCCCCGGCCGCGGAGCAAATCGGAGAGGTCGTCCAGAATCGGCACGAAGCCCAGATTGGCGTTCAGATCGAGTTCGAAAAGCCGCTCGAGCCTGCCCTGCGCATCCTGCCGTTGCCCCAATCGTGCCGTTAGCACCTGCTTCGGCGCTTCGAGCCGGATCAACAGGTCAGGCGTGGGTATGATGTCCAAGGCGCCGGCGATCAGATGCCGGTCCGCCGCCCGGCCCAGCAGGGCCAGCGAGCCCAGCGCCTGGACGAACGCCTGGTCGAACAGGACGACATGGCTCGCCAGCGCGGCGCGCTCCCAGGAGCGTACCAGGCGGACGAGGTATTGCCGCAGCCGGATCGACCAGGCAATGCTCCTTGGCGGGAGCATGCGCATGAGCTCCCCGGCGGTGCCGTCCTCGCGTGGTGTGGCCGCCAATAGTTGGCCAGCCGCCGCGACCATGCCGGCGCCCGGCCGGACGAGGCGCTTCGCCATGGCCGTCGCCTTATGCCGGGCGGGACGCATGGTCTCGGCCTCCGCCGGGCGGTCGCTCAGGATCAGCTCGACCGTTCGGCCGCTCTCGCGCAGCTTCGCCGCCAGCGCCTTGGCGAAGGTCGTCTTGCCGACCCCTGGAGGGCCGAAAAGCTCGATGATCACGCTGTCCTCTCGGTGCCGGCGATCATAGCACCCGCCAGACTTCGCGCTTGACCGTGGCGATCACGCCAGCAAGCGGCTGCATGGCATCCACTCGCACCACGGGAATACCGGGGAAACTGAGCTGACGCACGGAAGCGATGCGCTGCTCCACAACCCCGGCATCCATGTCCGGCTCGCGTCGCGCGACGACCTCCTTGGTCACGTCCAACTTGATCACGAGGTCCGGGGGCAGCCGGCTAGCGAGGGCATAGGAGTTCGCCTCAAATCGACGCAGCCAGCGCGGCGCCTTGGACAGACGCGGCAGCAGCGGCCCGTCGTTGAAATCCAGAATTTGATCCTGCGGGTAGCGGTCGGCGACGACGATCATCCCACGCTCCGCGGCGCGACGGGCCCTGAGCAGCTTCAGCCGCTTCTCGACCGCGAGGACGCTTGCCCACAGCATCAGAAGCAGGCTGTACACCGCGCCCGGAGGACGGCTCGAGACGTTGCCGTGCGACGATCCCTTGGGCTTGGACCTGATCAGCCGGGAGATCAGAGGCACCAGCAGCTTCAACGGCAGGAGCACCACCGAGGGCCGGCCATCGCCGGTGCCGAAATAGATCGGCATGACGTCGATTTCGGCCCCGAGCCAGGACCGGAGCGTCGCCACCACGGTGGACTTCCCGCTGCCGTCCACGCCGAGCACGGCCACCACGCTTCCGCCCCCGGGCGCGCGCCGGCTCCACGGCCGGGGCAGGTGCAGCGAGCGTTTGTTCAGGCCGCCGGCCGCCCATCGCACGGTGCGCCATGCGCTCCGCAGCCGACCCTCGACCGCGTTATAGAGGCGGTGCGGGGCCAAGGCCCGCCGCACGCGCCGGCGCAGGCGGCGCTGGGTCTCGAGTGGCTGGCCGCCATGAACGGCATCGGCCAGCACATCGCCCAAGTCGTCGCCCATCAGCTCGGCCGCGCGCGTGCGCAGCGTCGGGCGATCCACGCGTGCAGCGAGCGCGGCCCGGTCAAGCTCGAACTTGCGTCGCGTGGCGTCCCAGTTCCGCAGCGTCACCGGGTCCGAGCGCCGCAACTCCAGGCAGGCCCGCACCGCGAGCAGGACCGCTTCGGTGGCCGGATCGAGCATCCGGATCGGCAGCCGCGGATGCGCCACGGCTTGGGCCAGGACCGTCGCCTCCCAGGGCAGGCGATAATTCTTGAACAGACGCTCGCCGGCGACCAGGCGCAGATGCATGTGGACATGAACGATCCGGCCGCTGGCCTCGTCATGGCCGAGAAAGCTCGACACCGCCGGATGCTCGCGCGCGGGCACCGAGGGAAAGAACTTGAAGCCCGATTGCAGCAGGACCTGCTGGGCGCGGTGCTGGTCGGGGTGCGCGATCAGCAGATCGAGATCCGCGTCGCCGGCCAGCACTTCGGCGATACGCCGGCTGCTCTTCCAGTAGCAATAGGCGATCCTGTGCTCGTGGAAGGCGGTCAGCAGGTCCAGGAGCAGGTCCAGCACGGGAGTTTCCGCGCTCGACGGACCAATGGCGCCATCTCTCATCTCGACAATCCCTGCAACGAGCGCTTTGGAGGCTTCGGCATGGAGGCGGGCCTATGTCTGACCCTGCTGCCCGTAGTATTGGCTGTACTTCATGAACAATCCGCCACCATCCCCGTAGCCGTATCGAGCGTACTTCTTGAGGTCCACCTGAGTGACCACGGCGCTGGCGAGATCGGGGCGGTCCGCATCCACCATGCCGGGACGCCGCAGCAGGCTGAGCGCGTTCTGGGCCACGATGCGCGGCGTGCTCGCCCACTGCACCACGAACAGCACCTTGTCGACCAGGGATGCGAGCAGGCGTGCTTCGGCCACCGCGAGCAGGGGCGCGCTATCGATGACCACGCAATCATAGCGGCCACGCAGTTCCTGAATGACCCGCGACAAGTGTTCGCCCGAGAGCAGGGTCAGCGGATCGACCCGGCCGCGGCGGACCGGAAGATAGTCGAGCTGCAGGCTTGGAATGCGCTGGATCACCTCGGCCGACGGGCGATTATGCAGCAGCAGGTCGAGGACACCCTTGCCGGCAACCCCGCCAAGCTCGCGCAGGATGGCTGGATGCCGGAAATCGAGATCGACCAGGAGCACGCGGCGCCCCAGGCGGGCGGTATAGGTCGCGAAGCTCACCGCGAGGGTCGTCTTGCCTTCCCCCGGCACGCTCGAACTGATCAGGATGACCTTGGGCGCCCGTTCCTGGTCGGGGGCCGCCATTTGCAGCGCGGCCAGCACCGACCGGATCGCCTCGCTATAGGCAGAGAACGGCTTATCCAGAAGATGCTGGTGCGGCCGCGTCCGCCCGATCCGGCGAAGCTGCGGCACGAAGCCGATGCAAGGTATGCCGAGCGCATCGGTGATGTCGCGCTCGCTGCGCAGCGTGCTGTCCAGCCGCTCCAACATGACCGCGAGCATGCATCCAAGAATTGCCGAGATGATCAGCCCTGGAGCGAGGAACAGCACCGGATTCGGAGAGCTTGGGTGCTCGGGAGCCGCCGCGAGCGAAAGCACGTGCACGGTTGGCGCGAGCGTCTCGCGCTGTTCCTGAAGCTCCTCCTTGCGCTGCAGAAGACCCTCGTACAGCCGCCGTCGGACGCCTGCCTCGCGCTCCATCTCGCGCAGATGCGCGTCCGTGCTGGCGCCCTGCACGGCGGTAAGGCGTTGCTGGACCGACTGCACCTGGGCCGCCGCTACCTGCGCCTCGGCCTCGAGATTGCCCATGGCTCGGTCGAGCTCGCGGCTGATCTCGCGCCGGACTTCCGCCAACTGGCTGCGGACCTGCTGCATCCTCGGGTTCGCCTCGGAGTAGCCGACCGCGTAGTCCGCGTGGGACTGAAGCAGGGCCAGCTCCTGGCGGCGCAGCTCAATGAGCGTCGGGGAGCCGAGAGTTGCGGCAAGCGTGTCCGTGTCGGCGCCGCGCTGCCGAAGTTTGTGGATTTCGTTCACCCGCGTCTTGCGCGCCGCGAGGTCGGCCTCCGCGGTGGCGAGCTGCCGGCTCAGATCACCGAGTTGCTGGTCGGTGACCCCGGTGCGGGTCGTGTCGGCCAGGTTATGGGCGACCTGGTATCCTTGCAGGGCCGATTCCAGCCGATGAACATCGCTGTCAAGCTGCGGGATCCGCTGCGCGAGCCACGCCAGGGAGTGATCCGTCGAGGCGCGCATCTGATCGGTCTGGCTCTGCACGTAGAGCTGGACCATCCGATTGGCGATGAGCGCCGCCGCCTCTGGGCTGGTCGAGGTATAGGCGACGGCGATGACGTGGGAGCCGGCCTCCTGATACACTTTCAGATGGCGCTCGAGCTGGCGCATGTTGGGGACGCCGGCCTCACCGGTCAGTGTCAGCCAGGGCTGCGCGAACCAGGCGCGCAGCGTGCGCCACCAATCGCCTTCGGTTTTCTTGCCGGCCGCGGCTGGCGCCCCATCCATCACTGCCCGGAACTCCGGGTCCTTGCTCAGGCTGGTGAGCACGCGCTGGAGATGATCGTGCGAGGACAGCGCGGTCATCTCGGTCAGTACGGCGGGCTCGTCGGGCGACTGCTCGATCACCGCCGCCTGGCGGGCTACTAGGCCGACCTCCTGAGGGTCGACCACAAGCTGCGCCTTCGCGGTGTAATGGGCCGGAATGAGCAGCCCGCCGGCGAAGATGAGCGTGGTCCCGAGAACGGTGATCCCCGCGATCAACCGGCTGCGCCGGCGCAGGACGCTGCCAAGATCGCGTTGATAGACTTCAGTCGTCATTGTCAGCTCTCTGGATGCCGGCCGCTCTCGGCGGCGCGGCGGGGGAAGCATGGGAACGCGAACGCCCGACCCGCACGCGCGGGCGATCGGGCGGCCTCGGGATCGCAAGGATGGCTCTGACCAGCATGCTCCTGTGCCTCATTCGACCAGCGACGCCGGAGGCCGGGCGGCCGCGATCGCCGCGGCGTCGTCAAGCGGGCGGCGCCACTCCGATGACGCGTCGAGCCAGGCCTGCACCATCAGGACCGCCCACAGCTCGTAGGCACGGTCGCGCGCCCCGCTCAGATGCTCCCGCCAGCGCGCTTGCACGCGCGTCGCGTCTAGGAAACCCTCGCAGCGCAGCCGAGGCTCGGCCAGCAGTTCCTCCGCCCAGGGACGCAACGGCCCGCGGAGCCATGCACCAATCGGCACGTTGAAGCCGTGCTTCGGCCGATCGAACAGGGCGTCGGGGACGTAGCGGCCCAGCACTCGCCGCAGGAGCCACTTGCCCGTGCCGTCATGGATCTTCGCCGCCAGCGGCAGGCGCCAGGCGAGTTCGATCACGCGGTGATCGAGCAGCGGACACCGCGTTTCGAGGCTGACCGCCATGCTCGCGCGGTCGAGCTTGACCAGGATATCGCTCGGCAGATAGCCCGCCATGTCGCGGAACATCACCCGGCTCGCTATATCGGACAGCGCCGGGACCGCATCCGCCTCGCCGGCGACCGGGTCAGGCATCGGGCTGGCCGCGTTGACGGTCGTAAGCCGGTCGTAGAGCTCGCGCTCGTCGCGCGCGTCTAGCACGCGCGCGAGTTTCTGGAGATTCGCACCGCTCAGCGTCTTGCGCAGGCCGGCCGGCAGCGGCATGGCCCAGTGCAGTCCTTCCAGGGCCTCCGGGCTGAGCAGCCGCAACCCCGAGGCCGCGATCCGACGCAGCGATGCCGGAAGGCCAAGCAGGCGCCCGATGCGTGCGGCCGTGAAATGTCGCGTGTAGCCGCCGAATGCTTCGTCGCCACCATCGCCGGACAGCGCGACGGTGACGTGCTGGCGAGCCAGGCGGGAGACCAGGAAGGTCGGGATCTGGGATTCGTCAGCGAACGGCTCATCCCAGATCCGCGGCAGATCCGGAATCACGGCGCGGGCTTCGGACGGGGTCAGCCGGAATTCGGTATGCTCGGTTCCGAGATGCTGTGCAATGCGCGAAGCCGCGTCGGCCTCGTCCCAGCGCGCATCCTCGAATCCGATGGTGAAGGTGCGGACTGGCCGCGCCGACTGCGCCTGCATCAGTGCGACCACCGTCGCACTGTCGATCCCGCCAGAAAGGAACGCGCCAAGCGGCACATCGGCCACCATGCGCTCCCGCACCGCGAGCCGCAGCAGCTGGTCGAGCGCGTCTTCGCTTTCGGCCTGGGTGGCATCGAGCAGGTCACGCTGCCCCGCCAGCGCCGCCTCGGCGAGCGACCACCAGGGTCGGACGCATTCCCGCAGGCGCTCGGCGCCAGCCGCATGCAGGTCATCGGCGGACACGGAGAGCATCGCACCCGGCGGCACCTTCAGCACGCCTTTCCAGATGCAATGGCGTTCCGGCACGTAGCCGTAACGCAGGACCATGGCGAGCGCGGTCTGGTCGATCTCCGGCTTGAATCCGGGAAAAGCAAGCAGCGCCTTCAGTTCGGAGGCGAAGATCAGCCCGCCATCTATCGCGGCGACATAGAGCGGCTTCTTGCCGAGCCGGTCGCGGATAAGGTGCAGCATGCGGCTGCCGCGATCCCAAAGCCCGATCGCGAACATGCCGGCAAAGCGCCGCAGCGCCGCCTCGATCCCGAAGCTCTCGAACGCCGCGAGCATCACCTCGGTATCGCTGTGGCCGCGGAAGCGGTGGCCGAGCGCCTCTAGCTCCGGTCGGAGTGTGGCGAAGTTGTAGATCTCGCCGTTGTACGTCGCCACCAGTGCGCCCTCGTGGGACAGCATCGGCTGGCGGCCGGCCTCCGACAAATCGACGATCGCCAGCCGACGATGGCCAAGGGCGATCCCGGCCTCCCGGTCCAGCCAGACGCCGCCGCCATCAGGCCCGCGATGGTGCAGGGAGGCTGCCATCGCGCCGACTGAGGCGAGTGCGCGCGGATCGGCCGCGCGCGGTGCGAGCAGGATCCCAGCGATGCCACACATCTCAGCGTCTCCGTTCCGCGGCGCAACTCATGAGAACAGGGCCCGTGCTTCGGCCCGGCGGGGCCGCGGCGCGACCCGCGCGGGCCGAGAATCCAGCAGCTCGGAATACAGTGCGCAGTATCGGTCGACGGTGAGCGTGAGGCTGAACTCCCGGCGCACAAGCTGTGCCGCGCGCTGACCCATCGCTCGCGCCGCCTCCCGACCGTCGAGCAGTTCAAGGATTTTGCCGGCCAGCAGCCGGGGGGCACGCGGCCGAACCAGAAGCCCCGTCCGACCCTCCTGGACCACGTCGTTGCAGCCCGGCATGTCCGTCGTCACAATTGGCAGTCCGGCGAGCCCGGCCTCGAGGAGCACGCGGGGGACGCCCTCGCGATACTCGGTCGGGAAAACGAAGAGGTCGGCGAGGCGGAGCAGCGCAGGTACGTCGGATCGCTGCCCGAGCGCCAGGACATAAGGGGCGTGCTTCTCGATCGCGGTCCGCGCGATGGCCAGCGATCCTTCAGTCTCTCGCGGCCCCACCAGCAGGAACCGCACGCCGGGCCGGACGCGATGCACGAGGGCCGCCGCCTTCAGTAGCGTCGGGATTCCCTTCTGGCGGGTCAGGCGGGCGACCGTGATCACAACCTCCGCCGCGCCCAGTCCAAGCGCGTCGCGAAGATCAGCCGACCGCGCCGCGCCCGCCATGTCGCGGTCGAACCGGTCCACGTCCACACCGGAGCCGGGGATCAGTCGGCTGCACCCCTGCCCCGCCAGGCGGTGTCGGGCGAAGAAGGCCTGGTCCTCACGGTTCTGGAACACGGTGGCCGTGGCCGATCGCGCCGCCAGCCGGTGCAGGGCGCGCTGGACCGGACGCAGCGCCAACGCGAGGGGAGAACGCGACGAATACACCCAGCCCATCCCATTGATGGTCCGGACGACCCGCACGCCCTCGCATCGCCGGGCCGCGAGCGGGACAAGCACGTTTGGCTTGGTGTCAAAGCTCTGCACCAGGTCGGGCCGCAGATCGCTGACCAAGGTGCTCAGCGCGTTGACGCTGGCCCGATCGGCGGCGGGGCCGAGGAACCGTTCGAAGTGGAACCTCTGGTAGGCGAGGCCGGCCCGCGCGAAGGGCGCGGCATCGCCGGTTCCGGCGGCCGTGATCCGGAAGCCACGCTCGCACAGTGCCAGCAGGAAAGGGATGCGAAGGTGATGATCCTCTCCGCCGACGCAGAGCAGATGCGGGCTCACGCGAATCTCCTTCCGCCGCGGGCACGGTCGGTTCCATGCGCTCGCGCCGCCCGAGCAAACCGCCAGGAGGCGCGGCCGACCCTCCTCTGTATGTGAGAGCTAAGCATGGTTGGGAATCATGCCTGTTGCGGGTCGAAATGCATGCGCCCAATGACAAGGCATTTGGCGGTTCCTGAACACCTAGCCAGAAGATCACGGCGATATATCGGCCATTTGGGCTAATTTTCCGTTGCGCTCGGCAGGTCCATGGGACGGTCAGGGTCGGCCGAAGCCAGCCACTTAGTTACTGACGCCCTTACTAACAATTTGGGCGCGCACTGATGTCATTACTAACGCCCTGGGCGCGGCGGGCGGCTTAAGCGAATTTTAACCTATATCACTTGGCCGGTTTGACCCGCGAGCGGCCACGAAACATGCTGCACCGTCAGCGCGGGGCCTCGCTGCACTGTCGGCGCTGCAACGGTAACGGCTTAACACAACGAAGGCTCGCTCGGGAGATTGCTATGAAGGCGGTGATCCAATCCGGCGGCAAGGGGACGCGCCTCCGGCCATACACGACAATCCTGCCCAAGCCGCTGATGCCGGTCGGATCCAAGCCGGTTCTGGAGCTGCTCCTCAAGTGGCTGCGTCGCAACGGCGCGCGCGAGGTTTACATCACAACCGGCTATCTTGGGCACCTGATCCGCAGTTTCTGCGGCGATGGCCGGCAATGGGACATGCGGCTCATCTACACCGAGGAGTCGGAGCCGCTTGGAACGATCGGCGCGCTCAGCCTGTTGCGCGACGAACTGGATTCGCGGTTCCTGGTGTTGAACGGCGACGTCCTCACCGATCTCAACCTCAATCAGTTCGTGGCCTCCCACCGCAAGCACGGTTGCGCCCTCTCGATCGCGACCGCCCGCAAGACGGTCAGGGTCGATTTCGGCGTCATCGAGGAACGCAACTCACGAGTGACGCGGTTCCGCGAGAAGCCCACCTTCTGCCAGCAGGTGAGCATGGGGATCTACTGCATGGAACCCGAGATGCTCGATTACATCCCGAACGGGATTCCGTTCGGGTTCGACGACCTCATGTTCCACATGCTGGAGATGGAACTGCCCGTCCACACGTTCCTGCATGATGGGTTCTGGCTCGATATCGGGCGAATCGAGGACTTCCAGAAGGCGCAGGAGCTTGGGCTGGACAACTCCACGCCGGCATTCGACATGGCTCCCGCCAGTTTCGAAACTGTCCAGACGGCCTGACAGCCCTTCACAAGCAGAGAGCAGCTCATGGACCAGATTGCAGCACGGAGCAGCATGCTCCTGGTTTCGGAACCGAGCCTGGGCGAGGACGAGAAGGCGGCGCTTGTCGACGTCATCGACGGCAACTGGATCACCATGGGCGGCCGGGTCCAGGCGTTCGAGCAGGCCTTCGCCCAGCAGCACGGCGCCGCTGGCGCGGTTGCCGTCAACAACTGCACTTCGGGGCTCCACCTCGCCCTCTACGCGCTCGGCATCGGACCGGGCGATGAAGTGCTGGTACCGTCGCTGACCTTCGTCGCCACCGCCAACAGCGTGATCTATGCTGGTGCCAAGCCGGTCTTCGTGGATGTCGAATCGCTGGAAGTGCCGTTGATGTCGCTCGCCGACGCAGCGGCCAAATGCACCGACAAGACCAAGGCCGTGATGGTCATGCACTACGCCGGCCACGTGATGGACCCCGACCCGTGGCACGAGTTCGCGAAATCGCGCGGTCTGCTGCTGATCGAGGACTCGGCGCATGCGGTCGGCTCTGCCCGCGGCGAGGTTTTCGGCGATGCCGCGGTGTTCAGCTTTTTCGGCAACAAGAACATGACCACCGCCGAGGGCGGGATGGTGATCGCCCACGACCCCGAGGTGCTGAGCCGGGTGAAGCAGGCGCGCAGTCATGGCATGACGAGCACGACGGTGCAGCGCCTCTCCGGCCAGGTGGTGACGTACGACGTGCCGATGCTGGGCTTCAACTATCGGATGGACGAGCTGTGCGCCGCGATCGGGCTGGTTCAGCTCGGCAAGCTCGCCGGGTGGAACAGCAAGCGCAAGGCGCTGGCGGACGAGTACAGGGTGATGATTGAAAGGCTCTGCCCGCAGGTCGCTATGCCGTTCGCACAGTCGCGGATCTCGTCTCACCATATCCTGCCCGTGCTGCTGCCCCGGGGCGCCGATCGCCAAGCGGTCGTGAACAGCCTGCGGGAGCGGGGCGTCCAGACGTCGTTCCATTATCCGCCGGTCCATCGACTGTCCTACTATCAAGACAGATCTCCCGATGTCCGCCTTCCGCACACGGAGGAATTCGCAGCGCGCGAGCTCACTCTGCCGCTGCATCCGAAGATGGAGATGTGGCAAGTCGAGTTCGTCGTCGGCTCGCTCGCCGAAGCCCTGGCGCAGTAGTTAGGGAGCTCAGTCATGTCAGGCAGCGCGCCGACCTCGGTGGTTCGCCGCACCGGATTGCGGTGGACCGGTTTTGCACCGCCGTCGCCGTTCGACATCCTGGTCGCGGCAGGCGCATTGATCTGCCTGATCCCGATTGTTCTGGTGATTGCGCTGTTCATCGGGGCCGAAACCGGCCGCCCGATCTTCTTCTCGCAAACCCGGCTTGGTCGGCGCGGGCGGCACTTCAAGCTGTATAAGTTCCGGAAATTCCGACCCACGGAATCGGTGAACGGATGTGGCGTCACCTTGCGCGACGACCCGCGCCTGACGTGCGTCGGTCGCATCCTGGAGCGCACCAAGCTGGACGAACTGCCGCAGCTCTGGAACGTCTTGAAAGGTGATATGTCGCTGGTCGGACCGCGCCCGAATCGCTCCGCTTCGCTGACTGCTTCGGCGAGGCTTATCGACCGGTGCTGGACTACCGGCCGGGCATCTTCGGCCCGAGCCAGGCAATCTTCCGCGACGAGAGCTCGCTCTATCAGGCGGACTCCGATCCCGAGCAGTTCTATCGGGAGGTGCTGTTCCCGGTGAAGGCGCGGCTGGATCTGGCGTACTACCCCTCTCGGAACGCGCTGCGCGATATCGCCTGGATCGGTCGCGGCGTCCTCGCCGTCGCCGGCCGGGCGCCCCTTCCGGATGCGGATCTGACGATTCTCGGGCAGGTGGAGGATTGGCTGCGCTCCACTGCTGGCGAGAAGGCATCCGTCACCGTACGGATGGGATGACGACCGAGAGACGGCTGGCAACGCAGGAGGTTGAAGTTGAGCTATCGTGGGGTCAAGGTTCTCGTCACCGGTGCCGACGGCTTCATCGGATCACACCTGACCGAGACCCTGGTCGGCCTTGGCGCCGATGTGACCGCGCTTTGCCTATACAATTCGTTCGACTCTCATGGCTGGCTCGATGATCTGCCGGATGGCGTCCAGGCCAGGATGAAGCGCGTTCGGGGCGATGTCCGCGATGCCGCCTTCATGCGTCGCCTGGTGCAGGGGCAGGAGGTCGTCTTCCATCTCGCCGCATTGATCGCGATCCCGCATTCCTACGTGGCCGCCCAGTCATACGTCGAGACGAACGTGCTGGGGACGCTCAACGTCCTGGAGGCATCGCGCGAGAGCCGTCCGCGACGCGTGATTCACACCTCGACCAGCGAGGTCTACGGGACCGCGCTCACCCTGCCGATCAGCGAAAGCCATCCGTTGCAAGGGCAATCGCCCTACTCGGCCAGCAAGATCGGCGCCGACATGATCGCCGAGTCGTTCGCGCGCTCGTTCGACATTCCGGTGGCGATTCTGCGGCCCTTCAACACGTTCGGGCCGCGCCAGAGCGAACGTGCGATCATCCCCACCGTGGTGCGCCAGATGCTTGATCCCGCCTGTGACGCGCTCAAGGTCGGTGACATCTCCACGGTCCGCGATTTCACCTTCGTGAAGGACACCGTTGCGGCATTCCTGGCAATCGGTCTCAGCGCGACAATCGAGTTCGGGCGCCCCTATAATGCCGGCACCGGGAAGGCCGTATCGGTCGGCGAGATGATCGATCTCGTCGCCGAAATTACCGGATGCGACAAGCCGATCCACCAGGAGACGGAGCGTCTGCGCCCGGCCAATTCCGAAGTGATGGCCCTGCTGGCGGACGCCACCCGCCTGACCGAGGAGGCCGGTTGGCGCCCCACTGTCGATCTGAGAGAGGGTCTGACGCGTACGGTTGCCTGGTGGCGCGGGCGCCTTGACAGTGGCCGAGTCCGACGCGAGAGCGGCTTCATGAGCTGATTACGCGGGTTGAATGCAAGGGGTCGCGGACCAGGCCGGCGCACGGCCTGACCGGGCGGGGTTGAGGAGAGGCGGGTGGTCATGCTCATACCTTCGGCGCGGGCGCGACCACGACCTTGCTGATCAAGGTCATGCCGACCGGCCCGTTGTCCTCGACTTGCCGTCATGCCCGCGAGGGGGCGGGAACTAATGCCACCCGC